>CAZTSX010000017.1:52331-63861 GCA_964616825.1 uncultured Prolixibacteraceae bacterium | reverse complement strand
GTGCAAAATTAGAAAATCCAACGTTAACTACAAAGGAATATTTCAACGATCAAACTGGATGCTGCTATTTGCTGATTGTACGCTATCTTTGCGATATCCTTAATAAATCTTCCATGAAAACAGTCCTATTTACAACTCTCTTCATCTGCTTTTTCAATCCTGGTTTTAGCCAGAAAAAGGGTATTCCTGGATTGACCTCGCAAGCTCAGGGAACAGAAAACGGCCACCTGGTCATTGTAGGCGGATCACTCAGCGATAACGCAATCTATGCACGGTTTCTTGATCTGGCAGGAGGAGCGGATGCATCTATCATCATCATTCCCACTGCAGGTAGTGATGAAAATCTCTTCGAACATAAAGGATGGGATAGAATTGAGAAGCGGTTCCGGGAGAATGGCTTCGAAAATATTCAGTTCCTGCATACACGGGATCCGAAAGTGGCTGACAGCAAGCAATTTGTGGAGCCAATTACCCGGGCCACAGGTTTGTGGTTTACCGGGGGCCGACAATGGCGGCTGGCCGATGCCTACCTGAACACCCGAACACATGACGAAATCCTGAAGTTACTTGAACGAGGAGGTGTTGTTGGCGGAAGCTCCGCCGGAGCCTCTATCATGGGATCATACCTGGTTAGAGGAGATACCCGGACCAATGTAGTGATGATGGGCGACCATGAAGAGGGGCTGGGTCTGCTCACCAATTGTGCCATCGATCAACACCTGCTGGCACTCAACAGGCAGTTCGACCTGCTGGAGATCCTGGATGTTCATCCGGAACTTCTGGGAATCGGTTTGGATGAGAATACAGCAATCGTGGTTCACGAGAATGAATTTGAAGTGATCGGCCAGAGCTATGTGGCTATCTACGACGGTACCGAATGCAAGTTCATCAGGGACAAATCCGACTGGTCCATTGAACGACCCGAGATCAAAAACCTCCCCGAAAACAGCGAACGATTCTACCTGCTTGGTCCCGGAAGAAAGTATTCGCTCAAAGAGAGAAAAGTAATAGAGTAGACTTAGGAATTAGTAATTTTGTGTACTGATTGCTGGATGCTGTAAAAAACCAACTATAATGGAACCATCAATCACCATGACAGGTCAAATTTTCGCCGAAAAAATCTTCAACGCCGGTGTAAAAGCGGTCATCTGCAAATCGGTCAACTATGTAAAAGATAAATGAAAAAGCTGATTCAGTCGTTCCTTTTTGTAGCCGTTTCGATTCTGCTTGTATGGATCCTGAAACAGGCTTTTCCGAAAAACAGCGGAGCGCTGAATTTCTTTCTGGTATTTCTCTTCCTGGATGCATTCCTGTGGGTAGAGACAAACGGCCGAATTCGCACGTTCCGAACATGGTGCCGGGTTACTCTTACAATACTCTACTGGCTTCCGATGCTACTGGTTGTTGCAGGTGTAATCTATGGTTTCTTCGATTCATTTTACGCCTGGCCCCGGTTTGTAAAAACCTACCTGACCAGCTTTATCCTGATAGCCTATATCTCTAAAGCTTTTCCGATCATCTTCATGTTACTGAAGCTGCTTTACCAGGGAATCCTGCTTCTCCTCTCCAGGGTTTCGACACAGACCAGGTCATGGATCCGAAAAACGAGGATTTTCTATATCATGGGCTGGGCCATCGGACTCTCTGTTTTTATTATCATGATGGCCGGGATGGTGTTTTGGGAGCACGACTTCAGGGTCAGGACCACACAAGTCACTCTGGAGGAGATGCCATGCGGCTTCGACGGACTAACCATCATTCAGATCTCCGATCTCCACCTGGGAAGCTGGAACCGGGCAAGCGAACTGGAAGAGCTTGTCGAAAAGATCAATGCTCTGAATGCTGATCTCGTCTTTTATACCGGTGACATCTGCAACTACACCACAGCCGAAGTGTGGCCGTTTCAGGAAATCCTTGCAAAGATCAATGCACGATATGGGATCTATGCGGTGTTGGGAAATCACGATTATGGCGACTATATGACCTGGTCATATGATTATGACAAAGAGAAGAACATGAGGGAGCTGGAGCGGTTTTACCGGGAGATGGGATGGCATTTGCTTCGAAATGAAAACCATATTCTGATCATGGGAGAGGATTCTCTGGCGATCATTGGTGTGGAGAATTGGGGAGCTACCAGCCGTTTTCAACGCCTGGCAAACCTGCCGGAAGCCCTGCAAGGATGTGAGGAGATATCAACCAAATTACTTCTTTCCCACGATCCCTCATACTGGGATAGCATCGTTAAAAAGCAATACCCCGGAATCGGTCTTACCTTTTCCGGTCACACTCATGGCGGGCAAATAGGTATTGAATTCAGGAACTTCAAATGGAGTATTGTTCAGTATCTCTATTCCGAATGGGCCGGGTTATATCAGCAAGCACACCACGACAAGCCCTCTCAATACCTTTATGTTAACCGGGGAGCAGGAACCATTGGCTATGCCGGACGCATCGGTGTCTTGCCGGAAATTACATTGATTCGTTTGCAGTGTGGTCGAAATGAGAATGATCACATGGAATAATCGTGACAGAAATTACTTGATCGCTCTGGATACCTGGATAAAGGAGACTTCAATATCCCCTCCCTGTGGGTAGAGACTGATCCAGTTGTTGTCTTCGCGATACCATGGGTCCTGGTTCCTGACACTGATCAGTCGTTCATTAATTTCTCCATCTGGGCTGATATTCCGGATGGCTAATCCGCCATTGATCTGTCCGTCTTTCCCATACCGAACCAGGATATTGAACTGGTCCTCAGTCAGGTTTCTGAGCTTCAGGTAGATGAAGTTGTTCCTCCGGGAAGCTATATTGACCGGGTTAAACGAGAATTTTTGCTCTTCGCCGGCTTTGATTATAAAGGGTTCATTGAGGACATCCGCAATTGCATTTTCCGAGATCGATTTCCGGATCTTGGCAATCATTTCTCGTGGGTAATCCTCCATGGGCAGGAATGCAATAGCCCGTGTATAAGAGTCAATGGCCCGGTCGTACTCAAAGGTGTTAAAGAAACTGTCACCCTCTCCTACTGCTTTGTCGTAATCAGCTCTATTTGCCCTGTATATGCTATCAATCTTGCTGGTTATCAGGCGGATCTGATCTTTTGGATATCTCTCTTCAGGGAAAAGAACCAGCGCCTGCTGGTAGGTGTCCCTGGATTTGATGTACTCGTTGTAAGCCAGAAACGAATCCCCGTTGGCAACCAGTCTGTCGTAGGTATTCCGCCTGCCCTCCAGCTCAGCTAATTTCTGGTTGATCTCACTGATTTTTTCTTTGGGATAACTTTCTAAAGACTTGATCAGCAATGCGTTCTGATACTCATCCCGGGCAGCTTCATACTGCTCTTCAGCCAGTAATCCATCAGCCCGGGTAATGGCTGCCAGGTAATCTTCATTCTGTTTCCGGATTTCAGCTAAAATGCGGTCAATCTCTGTTACTTGATCCTGCCAGTATGTTTTTGAAGGCCTTAACTCTCCAGCTTGCGTATAGGCAATCCGGGCGGAATCATAGGATCGGGAGGTAAAAAGTTGATCCGCCGCTGCAATGGCTCGCGTGTATTCCTCATCAATTAAAAGCTGACGGGCGATCTCTTGCTTAATGGAGTCAATCTCGGTGATCTTCAAGGTAGGATAACTCTCAGCGGGTTTTAGTTCAAGCGCCTTTTGAAATGATGCAATAGCAGGATCCCATGCCTGTTCACCAAAAAACTTGTCACCGGCAGTGATCGCAGCCTGGTATTGCTCAGCCAGAACTTGATGTTGCGCCAACTCTGTTAGGATGGTATCTATCCCATTGATACGCTCTCTGGGATAAGGTTCATTGGGTTTCAGCTGCAACGCAACCTGATAGTTCGTTTTCGCAGGAAGAAAGGAGGAAGCGGTTAACAGACTATCCCCTTTTGAAATAGCGACTGCATAACGTACATTAAGTTCCGCCTGTTGTGCGATCTCGCCAAGGATGTTATCAATCTCACGGATCTTCAACGCTGGATAACTCTCTGTCGGTTTCAGAAGCAGCGCTTCAGAGTAGCTCTCTTTTGCTTCAGCATAACTGGTATCTGATAAAAGCGCATCTCCTGCCGCGATCAATGAATCGTATTGTTCGTTCAAAGCCTGTTGACTGGCAAGTGCCAGGAAGATCGAGTCGATGGCTGCGATCCGATCCTGAGGTAACAATTCGTCCGGTTTGATCCCGAAAGCTTTCAGGTACTCACCCTTAGCAGGTTCATAGCTCCTGATACGATACAGCCTGTTGGCTTCTTTCACGACAGACAGGTACCGGGCATCGATCTCCCGTTGCAGCTCGAGGTTAGCCAGAATGCCGTTAAGTTCTTCGATTTTTTGTTTCGGATAGGCTTCCTGCGGTTTCAGCTCCAACGCAGCTTCATATTGCTGTTTAGATTGGGGGTAAAGGTTATCGGTAAACATCCTGTCGGCATTTGCCAGGATCCGGTCATATTTTTTATTGATCTCATTCTGCTGTGCCAGGGCAGTAGCCATAAGTTCATTTATTTCGCTGATCTTCTTCCGGGGATAGCTCTCTTCTGGTTTGATTTCAAGGGCATTCGTGTATTCCACCTTTGCCTCTGCATATGCTTTCTCTCCAAAAAGACGATCAGCCTCCGCCAGGGCTGACCGGTAAGCCTCTGCCATAACCAACTCATTCGCTTTCTGTTCTCCTACACCGGCTTCTGTTTTGGCTATCATGGCTTTGGGGAAAGATTCATTGGGTTTGACCAGTAAAGCTAGCTGATAATTCTGCCGGGCCCGGATAAAATTTTGTTCGATATAAAGGCTGTCGGCCAGGTTTAAAAAGTGGTTATAGTCTGCATCAACTTTCGTGATCTGTGCAAGAATCTGATCGATCTCACGGATCTTCAACGCTGGATAACTCTCTGTCGGTTTCAGCTTCAATGCTTCCTGGTAACCAGTTCTGGCATCGGCATATCTGACCTCCGAAAACAGCTGGTCGGCCTGGGCTATTGCTTGCTTGTAGGCTTCCTCCAAAGCAGCAAGTTCCTGAATGATTTGGGTCAACTCGCTGACTTTCTGTTGCGGATAAAGTTCGTCGGGTTTCTGTACCAGGGCATTTTGAAACTCTTGCAACGCGCGATTGTAACTTTTTGCTTCAAACAACCTGTCGCCGGCAGCAATTGCATTCCGGTAAAGTTCCTCCCTCACCTGCCGGTCGACCTGGATCTTGATAATTGCATTGATTTTCTCTTTTGGATAGGTTGCCTCCGGCATGACCTTGCTGGCATTCGCGTATTCAATCTTTGCTTTTTCATATTCCCCGGCATCAAAAAGTTTGTCTGCGGCTGCGACAGCTACATCATAAAGGATGTTCTGTGCTTTCAGTGAACGAAGAAGTTTCATTGTCTCCCCGAGCTTCTCTATGGCAACAGGATCCCTGGGTTTGACATCGATAGCCAGCTGGTAAGAGGCCTTTGCATTGAGGTAATCCTGCTTGTCGAAATAATCATCCGCTTTGGCGACCAGGTCGGCATACTCCTGGTTCGTTTTATTTTCCTGAGCGATCAATCCTTCCACCCGGATGATACGTTCCTGGATAGAGGCAACGTCGGGCTTAAGTTTTAGGGCTTTTTCAAGTTCAACTAAACACGCCTGGTAACGCTTTTGCCCGAATAACATGTTAATACGGATCAGAAGACTCCGATAAACAGAATCCTGTCCGGGAGATGATGGTGTATAAATACTATCTGGAGGCAACTGAAAAACAGGTTGGAACAGAGGCGCGGGAAAGTAGAATCCCCATGCAAACACAAAGGAAGCAACCAGGATAAATACAATGATAAGATAGTAGGATCTCTTCCGTAAAACTCTATTCATAACTTAATCAACGCTGGTTCGGATATTTAATTTTATGGAATGTCAATAATCGATGACTCCATCGCGGATAGTAAGCTTTCTGTCAGCCATATTAGCCAGGCCCTCATTGTGAGTCACGATGATATAGGTTTGATTGTAATGATCTCTCAGCTCGAAAAAAAGCTTGTGAAGCTGAATAGCTGAGGTCGAATCGAGGTTCCCTGATGGTTCATCAGCCAACACAACACCCGGACTGTTCACCAGTGCTCTGGCAACAGCTACCCGTTGCTGTTCTCCTCCCGAGAGTTCGGAAGGTTTGTGTTTGGCGCGCTCTTCTAATCCCATAAACTGCAATAATCCCATGGCCTGTTTCCTGGCTTCCCGTTTCGACCTTCTGGCAATAAAAGCAGGGATACAGATATTCTCCAGCGCAGAGAACTCAGGAAGCAGATGATGGAATTGAAAGACAAAACCGATCTGCTGGTTCCGGAATTCTGATTGCTTTTTCTCCGTCATTGTATTCAGCAACTTCCCGTCAACGTTAATCTCCCCGCTATCTGCTCTGTCAAGCGTCCCTAGAATATGCAACAATGTTGATTTCCCGGCTCCTGAAGCTCCTACAATGGAGATGATCTCTCCTCTCTTTACCTCCAGGCTGATTCCCTTTAATACGTCCAGGGAGCCGAAAGATTTATGGATTTCTTTTGCAACGATCACTTTATAACTTTCAAGCGACAAAGTTACTAATTGTATTTTGAAATTCGATTGCATGTTAGTACTTTTGAATCCATGTAAAAACAAGGAGAACTATATGAATCTACATGAATATCAAAGCAAGATGCTGCTCAAGAAAAATGGTGTAATGGTTCCGGAAGGAATTCTTGCCAATACTGTAGCAGAGGCCGTAAAAGCAGCAGAAGTGATACAAAATTCAACCGAGTCAGACAAGTGGGTCATCAAAGCGCAGGTGCATGCCGGCGGACGCGGCAAAGGGGGTGGCGTGAAAGTCGCCAAGAGTATAGATGAAGTGCGGTTTTATGCCGATCAGATCCTCGGCATGACTTTGATCACTCCCCAGACCAGTGCGGACGGTAAAAAGGTCAGGAAGATCTATGTGGAGCAAAACATCTTCTATCCCGGTCCTACTGAACCCGCAGAAATCTACTTCAGCGTCTTGCTCAATAGAGAAAAGTGTCATATTATTCTGATGTACTCGCCCCGAGGCGGGATGGATATCGAAAAGGTTGCAGAGGAGACGCCGGAGTTGATCTTCACCGAAGAGATTGACCCGGTGATCGGGTTGAAGCCATTCCAGGCCCGTAAAGTGGCTTTCAACCTGGGGCTCACAGGAGAGGCAAATAAGAACATGATTAAGTTTGTGAAAGGCGTCTATACAGCCTATATCAACTCAGATGCCTCGCTGGTGGAGATCAACCCGGTTTTCAAAACTTCCGACAATAAAATTCTTGCTGCCGATGCCAAGGTGGTGATCGATAATAATGCTCTTTTCCGCCATCCCGATATTACAGCCATGCGCGACTTCGATGAAGAAGACCCGATCGAGGTGGAGGCGTCAGGATTCGACCTGAACTATGTGAAATTAACCGGTAATGTGGGATGTATGGTTAACGGAGCCGGACTGGCCATGGCTACAATGGATATCATCAAACTTTCGGGAGGCGAGCCGGCCAATTTCCTGGATGTAGGAGGAAGCGCCGATGCCAGACGGGTTGAAGAGGGTTTCCGTATCATCCTGAAAGACCCGAATGTCAAAGCGATCCTCCTGAATATTTTCGGTGGAATCGTGCGATGTGACCGGGTTGCCCAGGGAGTGGTGGATGCATATAATAACATCGGTAACATACCGGTACCAATCATTGTACGATTACAGGGAACAAATGCCATTGAGGGGAAAAAACTGATTGATGAATCCGGACTCAGGGTTCATTCAGCGATTACACTGCAGGAGGCTGCCGACCTGGTTACCGAGGTGTTGAGCTAACATCTTCGCTTCGATACTTATCTTCTTCCCTGACCAGGAAATTCCGCACCTGATCCAATTCCTTCAGACTACTCTCAGCGAAAGAAAATTCTGTTTTATCCGGTATCTGGCAACCGGCATCCTCTGAATAGAAGCGCCTCATCCATTCCAAAAAATTAATCTCATCCAATCCCTCCATCGGTTCATGCCGCTGCTTCAGGTATTGCAAAATTCGTAATCCATCAAACTTCTCATGGCATGCCCTCACAAAAAGCGCTGGCTCCTTGAAATTTTTCCGTAGCATAGCAAAAGGATCCTGCTCCCCGGTTTGAGCAGTTAAAAAGTGTGTCACAGGCGTATCAACCCTCTTCTGAAACATCGACGGGAAGAGCAGGTAGCTCTCCTCTATTTCATCAAATAACTCAGATGAATAAATTGGATAGCTACTCCAATCGCCCTCGCGTTCCCGGATCATTGCCGGGCCGGTACCAAAGAATACACGTGATGAAAACCTGGCGGCCGGGAAAACTTTCACCCCTGTCCAGGAAAGAATCTCTCCCGCTTTTCTGAGCTTCTGGAGAAAATAGAAATCTTCCCCGCTAAGTTTTGGGGTCATACCACCTACTGTCTGGTATGCTTTCACCGTGCATGCCATGGCAGAGCCCAATGCCGAGAAAGAGTATGGACTCCCAATTCGCCAGAGATTCAACACATAATATCGCATATAGATTTCATACCGTAACACAGCCCTCGCTGCTACCGGATCTTTGGGGAGCATATGGTAATAGGGCACAGAAAGAGCCATGGCCTCCGGATTGGCAGCTAGTGTTCTGACAACAGAAGAGAAATATTCAGGAGTGATGAACGTGTCGGCATCAATACTCAGGATGATATCATCGGGTTGTGCTATTTTAGCTATCCTGTCCATGATTGTCTTCCGCGCCCAACCCACACCATGCCGTTTCCCTTTCCACCCCTTTCCCCGGGTAGATCTGTCAAGGATCTCAATAGGGCCTCGATATGCATGGAGATGTTCCAGACAACGTTGATTGCGCTTGCAGATCTCTTTCTTCGCTGGATCTTGCCACCACTCATCAGGTTGATTCACACACGCTACAACAAAAACATCTGGATAACTCTGGGCAGATATTGCCTCAAGAGTAGCTGGCATCCAATCGAGCTCATCCATTACAGGAAGAGCAACATAAATGTGAGGAGAGTCACTCAAACCTTGGGAAATATTATGTAGACCGATCCATAATCGGCTTGATGCTATCGGTTCAGGTCCTTAAACAAACTATCGTCCTGGATGATCTCAACCGCTCTTGTCACCTCCGGATCGAGTTTGTTTGCGATGATATAAAATGAGGTTATATCCCAGAGCTTTTGAGCGATCAGCCCTTTGATTTGTGATTTGATTACCTTCCCGGAGGCTGCAAACTCCTCTTCATCCATCTCAATCTCAGCTGCCTCAGTTGCATCAAAGAATAACTCCATCAGCGGTTCATCAACAACAAACTCCTCCTTGAACCTGGTAAAATCAGGATAGGTTTTTTGTAGTTTCTTCCGGTTCTTGTCAACATACTCGCCAACTAACGAATTGATGATATTATGGCGCCGGATGTCAAGATAGTAGTCTGTTAGTGGAGTAGAATCCCAGGGAATGAAGACATCTGGCATGATCCCTCCTCCACCGTAAACAGTTCGGCCGATCGCTGTTTGATATTTCAATGAATCGGGCAACTTGATACTATCAGCATTCACCAGTTCACCCCGCCTGTACCGGTTTGCGAAATCTTTATAATACTCCTCAACGCCATCCTTGTAAGGTTTCTGGATATACCTGCCGGAGGGAGTATGATACCTCGCGGTTGTAAGCCTGATCTGAGAGGAGTCGGGAAGGTTGTATGGCCGTTGTACCAGTCCTTTTCCAAAAGAGCGCCGGCCAACGATCAGTCCACGATCCCAATCCTGTACCGCTCCAGCCACAATCTCGCTCGAAGAAGCACTATTCTGATTGATCATGATCACCACCTGACCCTCTTCAAAGTTCCCTTTGAATGTAGAATAGAAATTCTCACGTTTACTTCTCATCCCTTCTGTGTAGACAATAATCTTTCCCAGCCCAAGAAACTCATCCGAAATCTCGATCGCCGGGGCCATATATCCTCCTGCATTATTCCGGAGATCTAAAATTAGATCCTGCATCCCCTCCTCTTTCAATTTTTTAACAGCATCCTGAAATTCTTTGGTAGTTGTCAATGAGAACCGGTTGAGGTTAATATATCCCACATCCGGAGTAATCATATAAACAGCATCGATGCTGTTTATGGGAATCTTATCCCTCGTAATAGTATAGTCCAGCAGATCTTCTTTGCCTCGCCTGTAGATGGCTACTTTGACCTTGGTCCCTTTCTTCCCGCGCAGGTGATCGAGTACGAATTGGTTGTTCACATGTTTCCCTACGACATTTTCTCCATCGATTTTTACGATCTTATCACCCGATATGATCCCCAATCTCTCTGAAGGGCCTCCTGTAAGTGGATGGACGACAGTGATCGTGTCTTTCAGGATTTCAAACTGGATGCCGATTCCCTCAAAGTTCCCCTGAAGAGGTTCATTTGCACGCTGAAGGTCCTTTTTAGATATATAAATAGAGTGTGGATCCAGCTCCTTTAACATCTCAACAATAGCTGTCTCCACAAGATCCTTCTCCTTGATAGAATCTACATAAGCATAATTAATGATCTGGAGAGCAACCTGTAATTTTCGTAACCCGTCATTTGAGCTGTGTCGTTGTGAGAATGTAAAAAGAGGAATCAGTATTAAAATAGTCAGTGCAAAAAAACATTTTCTGTTAGCTATATCCAGGATTTTCATGTGATCTCGATTTGCTTAATTATGAGTAACTTCAGGCAGTCAAAGGTATGATTTTTCGACAAATAGTTTGTCTGTCTCCCTTTTTCACTATTTTTAACTGTTAAAAACTACTATTATTGCAGGGATGGATAAAGAACGAAACAGGCTGATACGAAGCCTCATTTTTCCGATTATTTTTATCCTTGCCATCTGGCTGGTAAAAGTTATTGAGGTGGCATTCGATATCTCTTTCAGCCCATATGGCCTTCGTCCATTACATTGGGTGGGCCTTCCGGGAATTCTCACGATGCCCCTGATTCACTCCGGGTGGAATCATCTTTTCGCCAACACTATACCCCTCTTTATCCTCTCCGCCTTCCTCTTTTATTCCTATCGGGAAATAGCATGGAAAGTGCTGATTTTCGTCTATTTGCTTTCAGGCCTTTGGGTCTGGTTTTTAGGACAGTTAGATTCTGTCCACATCGGTGCCAGTGGCGTGGTTTACGGACTGGCCGCGTTCCTCTTCACCAGCGGTATCATCCGGAGAGATACCCGTTTGATGGCAATTACGCTGATCGTTGCTTTTCTTTATGGCGGCCTGATCTGGGGAGTCTTTCCGCAATTTTTCCCACAGGAGAAGATCTCCTGGGAAGGACATCTGACGGGCTTACTGGCCGGGACGATCCTCGCCATCTATTTCCGTAAGATCGGGCCGCAACGTCCCCATTTCGAGTGGGAGGATGAGGAAGATGATGACGATCCCTATTCGGGCTACCATCCGGATGATCCGAAGGCGCCAAAACCGCCAAATATTTACTATTCTCATAAAAGCAATCTGAAATCAGATAAGTAATCTCTAAAT
>CAZTSX010000017.1:0-52231 GCA_964616825.1 uncultured Prolixibacteraceae bacterium | reverse complement strand
CTCTAAATCCTAAACAAATTCAAGTTCGAATTTTCAAATCATTCGAGATTGTTTAGGATTTAGAAATTCGGATTTCGGATTTATTTGTTTTTTATTATTTGTTTTTTGTTTATTGGACTTTTAATTAATACCCAAATACGGCCTCAACTTCTCAAACGTTACACTATCCATCTTCTCCATCCCCCTCACTTCCTCCAGCCCCTTTATCCCCTTATTCCTCTTCCTGTACTTCGCTATCTCCTTCGCTGCCTCATATGGCATATACGGATGCCTTATCAACTCTTTGAATGTTGCGGTATTCAGATTCAACTTTGTAATCCTGTTCGGGTTGACCGAGACATACCGCTCGATTCCCTGAAACCTTGATGAATCCATCCCATATACTTCCAGCAGTTGTTCTTTTCTTTCATATCCACCCAATCGGGCCCGGTAGCCTGTAATCCGGCGGGCAAAAGAGGGCCCGATACCTCGCAGTCGTTGCAGATCAAACGTATCGGCAGAATTGAGCTCGATGATGAAAGCCGGCTTCTTTCCCTGCTGTGATTGCTCGTTTGAACTTCCTGATATCAATTTTTTGTACCCAGACTTTTGATTGTCAGTTTTCTGAGTGCTAATTTCATCCGCTCTGGTTCGCTTCAGAGACTGTTCGAACGCCATGATTTCTTTGTTAAAAGCCGTAAAGTCGACCGGATCCAGTTTCCACTCACCGGAGATTATCACACGAATTGTATTGACAGTCAGCAAAATAAAGAGTAACACGACCACTCCTCTTTGCTCGCTTCGACTTAAGCTGAGGTAGTTTTTGATGATTTGGGTTGGTTTCATGATTTTTGAAATTGGAAATTGTTTCGGATTTAGGATTTGATTCGTGAATCGTGAGACGTGAGACGTAAAGGTCAACACAACAACCGAGAACCGATTCTGCAATCCAGGCACCTCTTCTTATCGCAATAGGCGCTCTTCAACTGTTTCAACGCCTGTGTGTATAATGCATTTCCTGTCGGCAGCCCAATCTCTTTCCAGTTTGTGACCAGGGAACTTTTTTCACCAGGTACCTCTTCCAATAGTGTCACCGCATGTTCCAGATGCAAAGGGAGGTTTTTCTCATGGCCATATACGAACAGAAAAGGGATTACGGCATTGATGACCACCAGGTATGCTGTCGCCTCTCCCAGGTTTTTCGCCTGCTTTACCGAAATCTTATCGAACGTATAGTGGGTGTCCCAATAGCTGCTCGCAGTTGCCTGAATCCCTTGCATCCAATCGGAGAGGGACCTGCTGATTAATTCACCATCAAAAAGATTAATCTCGCCATGGATCATTGCAGCCAGCTGGCTGATACGTATTGTCGGAAAATTTCCTGGTCGCATGCGAAGGAATTTCCATATTCCTTTTTGCAGGGATTCCAGGTTATACTTATTCTGGTAAAACCGGTATGTCTGGAGAAGCTGTTGGGGATATGTTTCCCTCAAATGATCCTCCAGAAGTCCTGCCTGCCCAAATAAGAGTGCTTCTAGAATGAAGAGATTGGTGCGATGCCTTAACAACAACTTCAGCGGCAGACTTTTCGCCAGGAGTTCAAATGCGTGTGCATTCACTTTTAAGCCAAACGCAGTTGCCAGGAGTTGAAAAAACACCACTTCCCAGTCATTTTTGGAGTAGTGCAGTAACTGCCGGACGGGTGCGCTCCGTTCCAGTAGTCGTTCAACAGCAAGGGCCGGAGCCCACAAAACAAACTCTCCAGCATCTGCTACCTCCAGAATATTCCGGCAGGGAATCCATAGATCTGTTCCCTGAAGGTTATGGTATCGGGAAAGCAGGCTTTCCCGATATTGATACTTCACCTCCACGACAGGAATCGGCTTGGACCCTTCAGTAAAAACATCCACATCAAATGAATCTACTACATGCAGAATCACGTTTTTATATGCGTGATCCACTTCGTGGTGATGCTTGTACCAGTCAGACGCCTGCAGATGGATCTCCACATTACCCGCCCAGAGGGTATTTCCTATCTGAAGACGGGCATTGAAAAAATCAGGACCACCATCCCTGTTGTGCTCTCCGGGGTGAATGACAGTCAGGCTCTCGCCCGCAACTGTCTTCAACTCAGGATGAAATAACCGGAACCGCCATAAATAGTGCAGAAATTCCTCAGTCATAATTCATATAGGTTTTGATTTACACCTATTAATCCGGTTATCCATTAAAAGGTTATATGTTTGATTAAAAAAAAATTAAGGGCATGTTCCCTTGCATGTCGGGATCCGAATAATTATATTTGCATTACCAACGCAGGGAAAAACTTATTATGGCAGATGTTGAAACCCTAGTTTCTGGTATAGATTATAAGATACATAGACTGATTGAACGTCTGCAAACCTTGCAAGGAGAGACTGAGAAACAAACAAAAGAGATTCATGAACTAAACCAAAATAAAGAAGAACTAAACCAAACCATCAAAGATTTAGAACAAAAAGTAAAGATTCTAAAAACAACCAAAACGTTAGAAATAAAGGAAGGGACGGTTGAAGCGAGGGCAAAAATTAATGAGCTTTTGCGGGAAATCGAAAATTGTATAGGACTCTTGAACAGGTGAATATAGTGACACGTAGCTGATGGGTGAGTTAACAATTTCTGTTACAATAGCAGACAGACCATATAAACTGGTGATCGAAAGGGAACATGAAACATTGTTCAAACAGGCAGCAGGATTAATTGAGAGAAGGATGAAGGATTACTCGGGAAGCTATGCGTACAAGGATAAACAGGATTTATTGGCCATGGTGGCTTTAGAATATGCAACCAACTTTTTGCAGGATGAACATGTGTTATCAGAACATGGAAAAGACAGTGAGGAAAAACTGGCCAAAATCGATGAATTATTAACGGAATACCTGGCAGGATAAGCCTTTTCGTTCTTTGAAAAAATCAACGATTTACCCGCATTAATTCTAGCAGTTTGTAAACCTAACATTACAAATATTAGGGCAAAGCTCATAGGCATGTAGGACAGGCCTCTTTTACTCTCTGTATCGGGAAGATTCCGGCTCGCCGGGATCATCCCTTACAGAGAGGATTCCGGTACGCCGGGACGGTGGACGTTCGAAATGGCTGGCGGCCCTATTCATGTCGATTTGAGGTTTATCAATACCTCATGGATTAGTGCGGGTTTTTTTTCAACCTCCCTCTACAGTCATAAACTATAAAACCCTGAACAGATGGAAATAATGCTATACATCATCGTGGGCGTGGTTGGTATCATCATCGGCGGACTGATGACGGGTACGGTCCTGAACAGAACACTGGAAAGAAAACGGGATACACTCCTCAAAGAGGCAATGGACAAAGCTGAAGTAATCAAGAAAGAGAAGATTCTTCAGGCCAAGGAAAAATTCCTCCAGCTGAAATCGGAACACGAAAAATATATCAATGAAAAGAATAGTGAGCTGGGAAATAGTGAGAACCGGTTTAAACAGAAAGAATCAGCGCTGAATCAACGAATAGAAGAATTCTCCAAGAAACAGAAGGAGGTCTCTACGATCAAGCAGAACCTCAACAACCAACTCGAGATCGTGAA
Organism: uncultured Prolixibacteraceae bacterium; assembly: GCA_964616825.1. Classification (GTDB taxonomy): domain Bacteria; phylum Bacteroidota; class Bacteroidia; order Bacteroidales; family FEN-979; genus QYOJ01. The sequence continues at coordinate 48,651 of CAZTSX010000017.1, read as the reverse complement.
TAAGAAACAGGGTGATCTCGATGCGGCTATCAAACAGCAGGTTGACAAACTTGAAACCATCGCAACCCTATCAGCCGCCGAAGCCAGAGAACAGCTGATAGAAACGCTGAAGGAGGAGGCGAAATCGGAGGCGCTCATGCAAATCAAAGAGATCGTTGATGAAGCCCGGCTTACCGCTAATACAGAAGCCAAAAAAGTCATCATCGAAACCATCCAGCGAACAGCCAGTGAACATGCCATAGAGAACACTGTTTCGGTATTCAATATCGATAATGAAGAGATCAAAGGACGGATCATTGGCCGTGAGGGACGGAATATTCGCACCCTTGAGTCACTCACCGGTATCGAGATCATCATCGACGATTCGCCGGATGCCATCATCCTCTCCGGATTTGATCCGGTGCGCCGGGAGATCGCCCGTCAATCGCTTCACAAGCTTGTTACCGATGGCCGGATTCACCCGGCACGAATTGAAGAGGTTGTGGCCAAAACCCGTAAACAGATTGAGCAGGAGGTGATCGAAACCGGAAAAAGAATTTGTATCGACCTCGGTATTCACAACCTGCACCACGAACTCATCCGGATGATCGGAAAAATGAAGTATCGGTCATCCTACGGCCAGAACCTGCTGCAGCACTCCATAGAAGTAGCTAATCTCAGCGCCACGATGGCTGCCGAACTGGGACTGAATCCGAAAAAAGCAAAACGGGCCGGATTGTTGCATGATATCGGAAAAGTGCCCGATAACGAGCCGGAACTGCCTCATGCTGTGCTGGGGATGAATATGGCGGAGAAGTTCAAAGAGAAACCAGAGATCATGAACGCCATTGGAGCGCACCATGACGAAGTGGAGATGGACAACCTGATCTCCCCTATCATCCAGGTTTGTGATGCCATCTCCGGTGCCAGGCCCGGAGCCCGCCGTGAAGTGGTTGACGCATACATCGAACGCCTGAATCATCTGGAAGAGCTGGCACTTGGCTATCCCGGTGTAGTGAAGACCTACGCTATACAAGCGGGTCGTGAATTACGCGTGATCGTAGGTGCAGATAAGGTCTCTGATGCAGAAGCCAATCAGATCTCATTGGATCTCTCGAAGAAGATCCAAACCGAGATGACATATCCTGGTCAGATCAAGGTGACTGTCATCCGTGAAACACGGTCGATCAGTTTCGCTAAATAGGTCTGTTAACAGGTGCTGCAATTCTATACCAGCGCACTGATAAAGTAGTAGGCGAAGATAAGTGAAACGGCCAGTTTCATAAATGTCCCGGCCAGAAACCCAAGAAATGAACCGATCGCAGCTTTGAACGCTTCACCCGATTGCTTTCCGGCTAGCATCTCCCCAACCAGTGCGCCCAGGAAAGGGCCTACAATTATCCCAATCGGCGGAAAGAAGAAAATGCCGAAGAACACGCCTATGAGCGCACCCCATTGTCCTTTTTTAGACCCCCCAAACACTTTGGTCCCATAAACGGGAATCACGTAATCGAGTACGACAATAGCAGCGGCTACAACTGCCCAGATCACCAGAAAACGAGCGGTAAATGGATGATAGGATGTAAATTGCAGCAAGAGAAGAGAGAGGTATGAGAGGGGCGGTCCCGGTAATACCGGAACAAAACTCCCTACGATACCAAGAACCAACAGGATTGCTCCGATGACGATTAGAAGGACATCCATAGACCAACTTTATTGCAAATTAACAAAAAAGCCCTGATATCAGAGCTTTTTTATTGCGGTCTGGACGAGACTCGAACTCGCGACCTCCGGCGTGACAGGCCGGCATTCTAACCAACTGAACTACCAGACCGTTTTTGGAGGTGCAAATTTACGTCAATTTTCTAAATTTGCAATAAAGTTTTTATGCCATATTTTATTTATATCATTCAAAGTGAAGTAGATTTTTCTTTCTATACAGGGTATACATCACATCTGGAAAAACGTATTCTGGATCATAATGAGGGATTATCCAGATATACTTCCGCGAAGAAACCGTGGAAATTGGTTTATCATGATGGGGCTTTTCCTTTCATTTATTTAATGATTCGTTGATAGATGGGAAAGGTTCTTCCGGGTTTATCTTAGTGAATATAATATCAGCCCAGAAATCGGGGTAGAGTTTCGACAACTTACTAAATATTGCCCTCCTGATTTTGTCGAGATGCTCAATTGTTGTTTTCTCTTCTTTCAAGTCTGAATAGAGGAAAATGTAATTTGTCCTTCCGCTTTTTAGTGACCACACGTGAATGTTTGTCAAGCCGTATTTAAGTATTTCAGGCTGTATCTGATCGTTGACCGCCTTCTCGATATCGTTTTCGCTCGAGATTAAGAGTAGTCGTTTAAACTCTTTCAGGAATACATTGAAGGGGACAGGCAGAGATACAGCGATCAGGATAATTACAATTACCGGGTCAACATAGGGCAAGATCTGATTGTAGCCCAATTTGACCATAATAATGGCAGCTATAAGAGAAACGGCAATTCCCAATGTAAGCAATGCATCGATACGCAAAATTTTAATTTCCAGATTGAGAATGCTTGAGGTTGTCTCTTTTTCGCATCGCTTGATAAGAAAGATTATGATGACATAGATAACCAGGCATATAAGAATATAGAGGGTTGCCATGTTCAGCGAAATTATTCTGCCCCCGGTGGTTATCTCCTGTATGTTAGTGATTAAAAACACAACCAGGAGTGTTAGCATGACCAAACTTTTTATCAGGTTGAGAAAGGGTTCAAAGGCCATATACCCAAAAGGTCTCTCCTTTGTTTCAGGTGTTTTTACCAGGTTTACCACCTTTAATGATATAAAGGCCATAATCAGAGCAACAAAGGTGTATAATCCGTCGAGCAGTATTGCCTGGGATTTTGTTATAATCGCCATTATGATAGCGCTTAATGAAAGCAGGAAATTACCTGCCATGGCTATTTTCAGCCCCTTTTTTTCGTAATCTGGTTTCATAAAAACAAATATAAGCAATATCCAGTCATCATTGTCGCTGCGAGAAGATACGCCTGAGGTCTGCCGCCGAAGCAACAGCATCCAGCATCACCGCCCCCTCCTCTACTACTGAATAACATGTAATCCCGACCTCTACTGCCTGCTCCTTCCAGTTTTTTGAGTTGTACCAGGAGTTGGATGCGTCGATCACAATCTGATTTGGGGAGAATACCTTTATGATCTCGTTGATGCTGATCTTTGGATTCCCCCTCAGGATCACGAGGTCAAGCTTCAACGTATCAGAGAATCCTGTTGGCAGTGACTCTGAAATAATCCCGATCCGGCGATTCATGAATTGAATGAAGCTTCCTTTTCTGACCAGAAATCCAAAATCCCTTTCCTCCGCTTCGATCTCAAACGACTTCCCGGCCAGGTAAGTCGTCCGTTGCTTCCTGATTCCCTCTGCCAACCTGAATCTATTCACAATCTCCAGCGCATATTTTCCCGACATAACAGCCCGGTAATCTTTCATGCACACATCCCTCTCCCCCATCACAAAATCATACAACGAAGAGCCTTTTACCTGGAATATTGCTACCTGAATCCGATCCTGCCGGCTATATTCATGGAAAGTAGATTTGACTGAGAAAAAGATGAACAAAGTCAGGCAAAGATAGAGGAAACGAATATTGCGTGCTTTGAGAAATCCTATCACGAAAATGATTAGCATATAGAGGAATAAGGTATCCAATCCAGAGATGTAGATCCCTGTCGTGGTTGAGCCCGGCAATCCTTCCACGAACCGGATCGCTGTGTTGAGCAATCTAACAAGGAATGATAATCCCGTCGCCACTAATAGGGAGAGCCAGGGAACAGCACTTACAGATAACACGCCGATCCCGGCATAGATGATCAGGCTGGCCAGTGGAACCACCAGAATGTTCGTCAGAATGAAATAGTTCGGGAACTGGTGAAATGCATGGAGTGCCAGCGGGAAGGTCGCCAACTGGGCAGCGATAGAGACAGACACCAGGGCCCAGATTTTGGCTGGAAACCAGGCGGAAACCGGGAGCAGGTTCACCAGTGGCTTATAGAGAAAGAGGATCCCGAATACCGCCAGATAGGAGAACTGGAATCCGATATTCAACAGCAGCCGGGGTTCAGAGATTAACATGATCAACATCGCTGCGGCTACTACATTCAGGGTTTCCGGTTTCCGCCTGGTGGTTCTGCCGGCGATCACAAAACTGAGCATAATCGCTGCACGGAATACAGAAGGAGAGAGGCCGGTTATCAGCGCATATCCCCAGATCACCAGGATCATCAATACCGCTTTGATCCAGGGTCCCTGTTTACGTCTGTTCAGGAATGAGAGCGAGAATTCGAGGAAGAGGAAGATGATCCCCACATGCATCCCCGATACGGCCAGGATATGCATCGCCCCACTGGATGCATAATCTTTTCGCAACTCTTTGTCAATCTCATTGACATATCCAAGCAGAAGAGCTGAAGCAACAGCAAACTCGTCCCCTTTAATCTGATTTTCCCTCAAAATATTCAACAGCTTACTCCGAAGGTTGAAGGCAAACCGGCGGACTGAGTATCGGTTCCTGCCCAGTGCAGGTTCCCACTGGGTGGAATCAACCCAGGCTTGACTGAATACCCCTTTCCGGTGATAATAAGCCGCAGGATCGAACGCATATGGATTGGAAGCTCCCCGGATCGGATTGAGCCAACTGGAGAAGAGGATCCAATCGCCATAACTCAATGATAACGATTGGTCGGTTCGCGGGAGGAAAAGGAGCTTCTTTCCATCCTCTGTCAGGGATCTTCTGATTGAATCAAAGCGAAATGTTTTGACAATCAGCCGGATTGTTCGGGTGGATTGGCGGGGAGGCTCCGTGATTTCCGCTACCAGGAGTTGGCGTGTGGATGCAGGTTCATGGCTGGTTGGACGCTGTGGCTTGGTACAAATGACAGTTGTTACACCAGCAGAAAACAGGGATAACCCAATCAACAGACCTGTCATCCAGCGAAATTTATACGAGATCTTGAATGCAACGATTACAACCACAGTAGTAGCTGAAAGGAGACCCGAAATACCGGCAGAATAATTGGGATGAGTAAGCCAATGGGGAGCTAACAGAGCACAGATCACTCCGCCCAAAAATGGGATCATCAACCGGATCAGGGGGTATGGCCTCCATGGATTCAAACGAACGGACCTCTCTTTCCCCTTAATCCGAAAAAAAGGAAAAGGTTATACCTTACCTGTTACAAAATTTCTGGATATAGTTGCGGACTTTCTCAGAACCCAGACTTGAGGCTATTTTCCAATCTTCGCATGCCCCAACAAGGTCGTCAAGATATTGCCTGGTCACTCCACGGTTGGCATAGGCCTCATCAATCGATGGATCAATGTCGATGATTTCGCTGTAGGCTTTTTCAGCCTCTGCATATTGCTTCAGGTACATAAACGCAAGGGCTTTGTTCAAGCGGGGATTGACATCCTTCGGTCGTTTAAAGATCGCTTCGTTCAGGTCGATGATCGCTTCCCGGTACTCTCCTCGTGATGCCTTGGTAGCGCCCCGGCTGGAGAAATACTCAGCGGGCGTGGGATCAATCCGGATCGCTTCATTAAAATCATTGATCGCTTCCGAGAATTGCCCCAGGTTGAAACGCGCCAATCCCCGGTTGTAGAATGCTTCGGGATACTCAGGCTTCATCAGGATAGCCTTGGAGTAATCCAGGATGGCACCCGCATGATCTTCCAGGTAATCTCTGGCGACACCCCGGTTGTACCAGGGTTCAGCCTCTGTGCTATCCAGACTGATCGCTACATTAAAGTCCGTTATAGCCGCTTCGTAATCACCCAGTTTAGCCTTGGTTATCCCGCTGACAACCAGTTCCTTCTGTGAAAGTTGCGAAAATCCGGGAAGGAGGTAACAGAGAAATCCAAACAGCAGCACTAACCTCATAGCAGAGATAACTCAAGAACGATACAGGATTATTTGCAGTGTTTGTTAATCAGATCGCGTGAAGCCTCTATGCCAAAAGAGAGTGCCTTTTGCCAATCGGCACATGCTCCTTCCATATCTCCAAGGTAGTACTTGACTCTCCCCCGATTATTACATGCATCGGCATAAAGAGGATCCAGCGTGAGAGCCTGATCGAAATCTCTAAGCGCCCCGTTGTAATCTTTGAGCAACATCTTTGCTGCTGCCCTATTATTAAAGACCTTCTTGTCATTTGGAGTTTGTTTGATCGCCACGCTGTAATCCTGTAAAGCTCCTTCGTAATCACCCAGAAGGTGCCTGATCATGCCTTTGTTGGTATGGGCATCGGGGAAGGCTGAATCACAACGGATAACTTCAGAATAGTACTCTAGTGAGCACGGATAATCCTTCCGCATGAAACAGAGTGCAGCCATATAATCAAAAGCCATGGGATTGGAATTAACCTTTTCGATATACTGCTTTAGATCGGTTTCTGCTTCCACATAATCTCCCATCTCAAACCGGGCAACTCCTCTCCCAAGCATGGCCCCTATTTGGGCAGGAAAGATTCGCAGTGTCTCAGTAAAATCCTGCACGGCCAGTGGGTATTCTTTCACTAAAAGATAGGCATATCCACGTTTATAATAAGTATTCCCGTTTTCAAAAACCATCAGCGATTGAGTGTAATCTTCAATAGCTCCTCTGTAATCACCTTCTTTTCCTTTTAAGGAACCATCTTTATAAAGCTGCTTCGCTCTCTTCTCTTTCTCCGAAAGAACCTTTCGCGGTTTAAAAATGGTGGATGGCATGGAATCAGCGCGCATAGATTGTTGCAGCAAGCTTTTCTCAGCCTGTCCTTTCGGATCATCTTGTGTTTTTTTCTGTTGTGCTACAAGCGAGCGGGAAGAAAGTATCCCAAAGATGATGAAAAGAATGGCAATTCGGGAGGTAAATAGTATCTTCATTGGTCTCTTTTTTTGTGTATATATAAACTTAATTATCGGTTAAATATTGCACGATCAACTCAGCCGTACGTGCTGAGGCGCCACGCCCACCAAGTTTCTCTGTTAATTCTTCGTAACTTCCTTTCATTTCAGTTCTTATAGCCGGATTGAAAAGTAAGGTTAGCTCCCGGATGAGATTTTCCCTCGTCAGCAAATTCTGGACAAGCTCTTTCACAACTTCCCTGCCCATAACCAAGTTTACCAGGGAGATGTAATCGACCTTAACAATCCGTCTTGCAATCCAGAAAGAGAGAGCGCTCCCTTTGTAGCAAACCACTTCCGGCACACCAAGCAGAGCGGTTTCCAGTGTAGCCGTACCAGATGTAACCAGTGCCGCTTCAGAGTATCCAAGCAGGTCGTATGTCTGACCCGTTACGATTTTTAGCTGTCTATCCTTAATAATTGATTGGTATAGTTCAGGAGAGATGGAAGGCGCTCCGGCAATTACAAACTGGTAGTCCATAAAGGAAGGAATCACTTCTACCATCCGGCGGAGCATCGTCCTGATCTCTTGCTTACGGCTGCCAGGCAACAGCGCTATGATCGGTTTATCCGCCAAGTTATTTCGTTCCAGAAAAATATCCCGATTGTCGGCATCCCGGTTTGAGTGGATGACATCCAGCAAGGGATGTCCGACAAAATCAACCTGGTAGTCAAACTTATTGTAAAATGCCGGTTCAAAAGGAAGGATCACAAACATTCTGCTGACGCACTCTTTGATCGTTTTGACCCGTGAACTTTTCCAGGCCCAGAGTTGTGGGGAGATGTAATAAAAGACCTTTATCCCTTTCCGCCTGGCAAACTTCGCAATCCGGAGGTTGAAACCCGGGTAGTCAATCAGGATCAACACATCAGGTTGAAAGGCAAGAAGGTCTCTCTCGCAAGACCGCAGGTTACGCATAATGGTCCTCAGATGAATCAGTACCTCCCAGAAACCCATATAAGCCAGGTCGCGGTAATGCATCACAAGTTCACCTCCGGCACGCTGCATCAGATCGCCGCCCCAACAACGGATGACAGCATCTTTATCACGCTCCTTCAATGCCAGCATCAGGTTCGATCCGTGCAGATCACCCGATGCTTCCCCGGCAATAATATAGTACCTCATAGCTCTGCTCAGGATGAGAAATCCCACTGTTTTAGTTCCTTGATCGCCGGATAATCAGTAAAATCAAAATTTACAGGTACGATTGAAACGTAGTTGTGTTCCAATGCCCATTCATCGGTATCCTCTCCTTCGCCTGACCGGGAAAAGGTCCCTTTCATCCAGTAATATTCACGTCCTTTAGGATCTTTACGGATATCGAAGTCCTCTTGCCATGTTCCGCTGGATTGTCGGCAGATCCGTATCCCTTTGATCTCATCCAGAGGCATATGCGGAATATTCACATTCAGGCAGGTGCTTTTCGGAAGCTTCTGTTTCAACACAGTACGGATGATTTGTTGGGCATAGATCCGAGAAGCGGCAAAGTCGGCATTGGGTGATGAGTTGAGCAGGGAGAAGCCAATAGATGACACCCCTGCCATCGCACCCTCAAAGACCGCAGCCATCGTTCCTGAGTAGATGATGTTGATGGATGAATTTGAGCCATGATTGATCCCGGATACGAGGAGGTCCGGTTTCCTGCCGAGGATCACCTTGTAGGCCAGTTTTACACAATCTGCAGGTGTTCCGTTACAACTGTATTTCTCAAAACCAACCTCTTTATGTATCGTGGTGAGACGTAACGGTGTATGCATAGTAACAGCATGGGAAGTGCCCGATTGTGGTTTGTCAGGTGCAATCACAATCACGTTCCCCAGAGGCCTTACGACGTCCGTAAGCGCTCTCAATCCTGAGGCTGTGATGCCATCATCATTGGTTACTAAAATCAGGGGTTTCTCCTGCATCTATCGACTGATCTTCATCAGCAAAGGTAGGAATAATTTTTGAGCAGCTCTTCATAAACCTCCTTCACCGGAAGGCCCATTACATTAAAGAAGGATCCCTCGATCTTGCTGATCCCGATATATCCGATCCACTCCTGGATCCCATATCCGCCCGCTTTATCGAAAGGTCTGAAATGATTCACATAGTAGTCGATCTCTTCGTCGCGGAGCTCTTTAAAATAGACCCGGGAAGTGACATGGAAGCTATTTTTTTTCTGGCGGGATTTGATACAGACCCCGGTAATTACTTCATGCGTTTTTCCGGAGAGCTTCTTCAGCATAGTCACGGCCTCCTGATAGCTTCCTGGTTTACCGAGAATCTCTCCCTGTAGAGAGACGATGGTATCTGCTGCGATCACGATCATCTTCTTCTCTATTCTCGAGGCATCAAATGTATCGGCTTTCCGATCGGCTAAAAAGCAAGCGATCTGAACAGGTGTTAACCTATCCGGATAGCTCTCCTGCACATCAGTGGGAATGATCTCAAAATCCAAACCTAACTCTTTAAGTAAATATTGCCTGCGGGGAGAGCGGGAAGCCAGGATGATCTTGAAGCCCCCTAATCGCTTGTTGATCATATCAGTAACTTATTGAGAGAAAAACCATGGAGAGTATTCCGGTAAACATAATCAGTTTGGCAATCCAGCTGGCCAGATGAAAATTCTTCTTCTCCCTTGCACGAACAATAGTCATGATCAAAACTAAAGCCGGCACCTGAACTGCTATCATAAAATACCATAATAACATCTCCAGCCCGAGCCGTAAGATAACTAGCTGGCAATATCCCAGGAGAACCATCGTGAGAACAATCAAACCGATAACAATACTCTTCGACCAGTTGATCCCTATAACAGCAGGCAGGGATCGGGTTCCATATTGCTCATCTCCCTGCAGGTCTTCCATGTCTTTGATCACCTCCCGGAAGAGGCTAACGAGAAAAGCGAAACCAGCATATCCCAGGAAGATCATGAATACTCCATTCAGTTTACCCATCACCTCAGCGAAGTAATCCGGATAGAGACGCAGGTGAAAAAATTCAAACAAGAGCACCAGCATGATAAGTAAGGCAGAGATAAATGCCACAATCAGATTTTTCCAGATCAGAAGTTGCTTCCATCTGGCTGAATAGAACCAGAAAAAGAACGCCCCGCATGGGAACAACAGGCCAAACCAGAAGGATTGAATCCTGTAGGCCAGGTAAAAACCAAGGATCACGGCAATAAAATTCACTGTTAGGTGGATCTTCATAGCTGCATGGGGTGCAATGATCCGGGATACGACCACCTGGTCAGGGCGGTTAACCCGATCAATCTTGATGTCGAAATAGTCGTTTATCACATACCCTCCAATAGCCAGTAGCAGGGTGGTTGTCACGAAAATGATGAAATCAGTCAGGCTTGTCATATATTCATAAGCACCGCTGAAGAGAATGGGTTTCAGGATAGCGTATCTCAATAAAAACTCAATGAGGACCACAATCACGAGGTTGGGGAGTCTGACAAATTGCGCCAGCCCCGCCAGCCATCTCCATACGGAGATCTTATTACCAGAAGAATGCATCATCGGTCATCCATTTTCCCTGAACCTTCATTACCTGCTCGATAACATCACGAACACACCCTTTTCCGCCGGGTACATGACTAATGTATTGTGCCAGTTTTTTTATCTCTTCTGCAGCATCAGCCGGACATGTCGGCATCCCCACCTCCCTCATGATCTGGTAATCAGGGATATCGTCGCCCATAAAGAGTACTTCAGAAGGATCTATGGAGTTGTTACGAAGATAGGCATGAAAGGTTTCCAGTTTGTTCCCAACTCCCAGAAAAACATCCGTTATTTGAAGGGCCTTCAGACGATGCTCCATCGACTTCGACCGGGCTCCTGAGATGATCGCTATCCGGTATCCCATTTTAACTGCCAGTTGAAGTGCATAGCCATCTTTAATGTTGGAGATGCGCAACGCCTCGCCCTGCTCCGTCATGATTATTGTCCCTTCTGTTAGCACGCCGTCGTAATCGAAAATAAAGGTGTTGACCTTTTTCAGTTGTGCTTTATAGTTTGTCATGTTTTTTCTTTTGTTGAATGATACTTTTACTGATCAGGTCATAAATTTCTTTGTACAAATCATGGTCAGTCAGCATCGCCCTGTGCTGATCCATGATCTCTGAATCTTGCCGCACAGCCGGACCGGTTTGCAGTGAGAAGAGATCTGCATGCTCAATATTCTCAGCAGTTTGCCTGATTAGTGGTTTAAGCAGTTCGAAGGGGATGTTGTGCTTCTCGAGCAAATCCTCTGCGATCGAGTACATGAAATTGGAAAAATTCCCGGCAAAAACAGCGGTCATGTGCAGTATCCTCCGTTGATCAGAGTTGATCAGGTGAACACAAGAGCTCAGTTGGCCGGCGAGATCCAGCAGGCTATTCTCGTCTGTACGATCGCTTGCTTCGATACAGATGGGGATGGAATTAAACGAGATTTCCCTCTCTTGCTGGAATGTTTGCAGGGGATAAAAGACTCCTCTATGGGAAAAGAATGGCTGGAGAATATCCATCCCTTTGGAACCTGATGTATGCACAACAATTCCGGAATCGATATGTAACCGGGAAGCCAGTGTGGCGATGGCATCATCACTGACGGCCAGGATATAGAGATCAGCCGATCTGTCAAGATTTTCTGGTGATCCAATGTAATCCGCTTTCACTTTTGAGGCAAGTGTTCTACCTCTCTCTTCTGATGGATTATACAACTGTGTAATGGAAAAACCCTTGCTTACCAGGGCCCTGGTAAGATGAGCAGCCACACTGCCAGCTCCAAGGACAATAATATTTCGGATCGGGTTCATAAGAAACAACCGAACGAAAGTAAAAAAAAAAATTCAGTCTTAGGCTTGTGCAGTCGGTGTTCCGATGTTAAACGGCTGGTTGCCGCCGATATCTTTGATCTCCCCGTGCTGTGCCTCATACTTTGAGATATTGTCTTTCAGAGCTTTATAAAGCCGTTTGGCATGTTGCGGAGTCAGAATAATCCTGGACTTCACTTTAGCTTTAGGGACTCCTGGCATCATCTGTACAAAATCGACGATGAATTCTGAAGGAGAATGAGTAATGATAGCAAGGTTTGAATAGATTCCCTCACTAACTTCGTCAGGAAGCTCGATATTGAGCTGCTGTTGCGGGTTGTTTTTATCTTCCATAATGAACTATTTGTTTATTCCTCTTCTTTGGAAGCCATGAGGTTCTCATACTCCTCTTTGCTACCTACAATCAGGTCTTCATATTCGCGTAATCCTGTTCCGGCAGGGATCAGGTGTCCGACGATCACATTCTCCTTTAATCCTGCCAGGTCATCCTGACGGGCATTGATTGCAGCCAGAGTCAGCACTTTGGTCGTTTCCTGAAAGGAGGCGGCAGAGATCCAGCTCTTTGTCTGGAGAGAGGCACGTGTAATCCCCTGCAACACCTGACGGGCAGTCGCCGGTTTGGCTTCGCGTGCATCAACCAGTTTCATGTCTTTCCGTTTCAGCATGGAGTTTTCATCCCTGAGCTTTCTGGAGCTGATAATCTGCCCTGATTTTATGGTCTGAGAGTCACCTGCATCTTCCGCAACCTTCTTGCCGTAGATCCAGTCGTTCTCATTATGGAAATCGATTTTATTCACCAGTTCTCCTTCAAGGAACCGGCTATCACCGGGGTCTTCCACTTCAACTTTCCGCATCATCTGCCTGACAATGGTTTCGAAATGCTTATCATTAATCTTTACACCCTGTAACCGATAAACCTCCTGGATCTCATTTACGATATACTCCTGCACTTTCATCGGACCCTTAATCGCCAGGATGTCACTCGGTGTAAGTGCACCGTTGGATAATGATGTCCCTGCTTTCACGTAGTCATTTTCCTGTGCCAGGATCTGCTTGGTAGTAGGAACCAGGTAATGCTTCTCTTCACCTGTTTTGGATGTGATGATTATCTCACGATTTCCTCTCTTCAGCTTTTTCGCGAAGGAGACCACGCCATCGATCTCAGAAACAATCGCAGGATCCGAGGGGTTTCTGGCTTCAAACAGCTCGGTAACGCGGGGCAGACCACCCGTAATATCACCAGATTTCCCAATTGCTCTCGGAATCTTCACCAGGACGAGCCCGGCTTTGATCCTGGCCTTGTCTTCAACCATAATATGAGCGCCAACAGGAATGTCGTATGTCTTCACTACATCGCCTTTGGCATCCAGAATGTTGATCACGGGATTCTTGGCCTTCTGCCTGGATTCGATAATCACTTTCTCCTGATAACCGGTCTGATCATCCGATTCGATCCTGTATGTCACATTTTCGATAATATTCTCAAAGCTCAGCTTTCCGTTTACTTCTGAAAGGATTAATGCGTTGTATGGATCCCATTCACTGATCAGATCATTCCTTTTCACCTCATCTCCATTCTTAAAATAGAGACGTGCACCGTAAGGAATATGTGAAGAAGTTAGTGCAATACGCGTTGTTTTGTCGATGATCCGCATTTCAGCCGAACGACCAATTACAATATCACATGACTCACCTGTCTCTGCTTTGACAGGAAGAGATCTCAGTTCGTCGATCTCCAGGACACCGTCGTACTTGGCCTGGATCCTTGATGCGCTTGTGATATTTACACCAGCAACACCACCTACGTGGAAGGTACGCAGGGTAAGCTGCGTTCCTGGTTCTCCGATTGATTGAGCGGCGATCACACCAACAGCTTCCCCTCTCTCAACCAGTCGTCCTGTTGCCAGATTACGACCGTAACACTTGGCACAAACACCTTTCTTGGATTCACAGGTGAGTACTGAACGGATCTCTACACCTTCGATCGGTGAATCCTCGATGACCCTCGCAATCTCTTCAGTGATCTCCTCTCCGTCCCCGATTACCTTTTCCGCTGTTTGCGGATGATACACGTCATGTAGCGTAACCCGGCCGAGGATACGATCATAGAGTGTCTCAACCACCTCTTCCTGTTTTCTCAGTGCCGTGATAGTCAGGCCACGCAGGGTACCACAATCCTCTTCTGAAATAATCACATCCTGTGATACATCCACGAGGCGACGTGTCAGATAGCCGGCGTCAGCGGTTTTAAGAGCTGTATCAGCCAGTCCTTTTCTCGCACCGTGTGTAGAGATGAAGTACTCAAGAACTGAAAGCCCCTCTTTGAAGTTCGAGAGGATCGGGTTTTCGATGATCTCGCCACCGGCAGCACCCGATTTTTGCGGTTTGGCCATCAAGCCACGCATTCCGCAAAGCTGACGAATCTGTTCTTTAGAACCACGAGCTCCGGAATCCAGCATCATGTAAACAGGATTAAGTCCCTGGTTATCGTTGGAGAGCTGGTTCATCAGTGTCATGGTCAGCTTGGAGTTGGTATGTGTCCAGATATCGATGATCTGGTTATAACGTTCGTTATTGGTGATAAAGCCCATGTTGTAATTGTTAACCACCTCATCAACCTCAGTCATGGCATCTTCGATGAGGGTCTCTTTGATCTCTGGAATAATCACATCATCGAGGTTAAATGAGAGGCCTCCCTGGAATGCCATGGTAAAACCAAGGTTTTTGATGTCGTCAAGGAATTGGGCTGTTTCAGCTGTTCCAGTTTTCTTCAGGATGGCGCCGATGATATCACGAAGAGCTTTCTTCGTCAATAACTGGTTGATATATTCATATGTTGAGGGAACCACCTGGTTGAAAAGTACCCGACCAACAGTGGTCTCAAACATTTTTGTTACTGGTTTATCATCCTCGACAGTATTCAGACGAACATTAATTACCGCATGCAGATCGGCGCGTTTTTCATTGAAGGCGATGATCACCTCTTCGGGAGAGTAGAATGTCATCCCTTCTCCCGGCACTTTATCTTTCTTCACACTTTTTCTCGCCTTGGTCATGTAATAGAGACCGAGTACCATATCCTGTGAAGGAACCGAAATGGGCGCTCCATTAGCAGGATTCAGAATATTATGTGAGGCGAGCATCAGTAGTTGAGCTTCCAGTATGGCAGCATTCCCCAGGGGGACGTGTACGGCCATCTGGTCGCCGTCGAAGTCGGCGTTAAAGGCTGTACAGACAAGTGGGTGAAGCTGAATCGCTTTCCCTTCAATCAACTTGGGTTGAAAAGCCTGGATCCCTAAACGGTGCAATGTAGGAGCACGGTTAAGCAGGACCGGATGTCCTTTCAGGATATTTTCCAGGATATCCCATACAACGGGGTCCTTCCTGTCGACAATCTTTTTAGCCGATTTTACTGTCTTTACGATACCTCGTTCAAGCATCTTACGGATGATGAATGGTTTGTAGAGCTCAGAAGCCATCTCTTTCGGAAGTCCGCATTCGTTCAGCTTCATTTCGGGGCCAACTACGATTACGGAACGGCCTGAATAGTCAACTCGTTTTCCGAGAAGATTTTGACGGAAGCGTCCCTGTTTTCCTTTCAAACTGTCGCTGAGGGATTTCAATGCCCGGTTTGATTCTGTCTTAACAGCGCTGGCTTTGCGTGAGTTATCAAGCAGCGAGTCAACGGCTTCCTGTAACATCCTCTTTTCATTACGCAGGATCACGTCCGGCGCTTTGATCTCGATCAATCGCTTCAGCCGGTTATTCCGGATGATCACTCTTCGGTAAAGGTCGTTCAGGTCGGATGTTGCAAATCGTCCACCATCAAGCGGAACAAGTGGACGTAGCTCCGGAGGTATTACCGGAACCACCTTAACGATCATCCACTCCGGACGATTCTCAAGGCGTTTCTGTGCATCCCGGAAGGCTTCAAACACCTGCAGCCTCTTCAGCGCTTCTGCTTTTCTCTGTTGTGATGTTTCTGTATTGGCTTTGTGTCTCAGTTCAAAGGATATCTTGTCGAGGTCCAGCCTGGCAAGCAAATCGCAAAGAGCTTCGGCACCCATCTTAGCAATGAATTTATCCGGATCAGTGTCATCCAGATATTGATTCTCCTGAGGAATTTTCTCGAGAAAATCAAAATACTCCTCTTCTGAGAGAAAATCAAGGTAGTTGATCCCCTCCTCTTGGAGGATCCCCGGGTTGATCACGACATACTTCTCATAGTAGATGATCGATTCCAGTTTCTTCGTTGGCAGGCCCAGCAGAGATCCTATCTTATTTGGCAGGGAGCGGAAAAACCAGATATGTGCGACAGGCACTACAAGCTGGATATGGCCCATCCGTTCACGCCTGACCTTTTTCTCAGTCACCTCCACACCACACCGGTCGCAGACGATCCCTTTATACCTGATTCTCTTATATTTACCGCAGTGACATTCCCAGTCTTTAACAGGACCAAAGATCCGTTCGCAGAATAAACCATCACGCTCAGGCTTATACGTCCTGTAATTGATGGTTTCCGGCTTCAATACCTCACCACTGGAAAACTCCAGGATCTTCTCCGGAGATGCCAGGCTTACTGTGATGCTTGAAAAACCGCTGCTGATTGGTCCGTCTTTTCTATATGCCATATGTATGCTTATTGACGATTAATACAAACTATTCATTACCATGAATGATCCCTAGTTAAAATTGACATTGAGGCCAAGACCTCTCAGTTCGTGGATCAATACATTGAAGGATTCGGGTACACCCGGCGTCGGCATGTTATCCCCTTTGACGATGGCTTCATAAGCCTTGGCCCGTCCGATCACATCATCCGATTTCACCGTCTGGATCTCAAGCAGGATGTTGGCAGCGCCAAAAGCTTCGAGTGCCCATACCTCCATCTCACCAAACCGCTGACCACCAAACTGAGCTTTCCCGCCAAGGGGTTGCTGTGTAATCAACGAATAGGGTCCGATGGAACGGGCATGCATCTTATCATCTACCATGTGGTGGAGTTTCAGAATATAGATGTAACCAACTGTAGTGTGCTGATCGAAACGGTCACCAGTCAGTCCGTCGTAAAGGTAAACTTTTCCGTTCTCCGGAAGATTTGCCTGACGCAGGTATTCATTAATCTGATCCTGTGTGGCTCCGTTGAAGATCGGGGAGGTAAAACGCATCCCTAAGTTCTTCCCGGCCCATCCAAGAATGGTTTCATAAATCTGGCCGAGGTTCATCCTGGAAGGTACACCTAGCGGATTGAGGACGACATCTACCGGTTCACCATCTTCCAGGAATGGCATATCTTCTTCCCGGACAATCTTGGCAACGATGCCTTTATTTCCGTGACGACCGGCCATTTTATCTCCAACCTTCAGTTTTCGTTTCTTAGCGATATATACCTTGGCCATCTTCATAATTCCGGCAGGCAAATCGTCTCCTACCATGGATGTGAACTTAATCCTGTTGTACTGTCCGAGTAACTCTTTGTGCTTGATGATGAAGTTGTTGATCAGGATCTTCACCATCTCGTTCTTCTCCTTATCTGTGGTCCATTTGTTGGGATTCACCACATTGTAATCCACTTCTACCAATACCTTCTGAGAGAACTTGGTCCCTTTCGGAATAACCTCAGCCTTAAAATTGTTCACGACACCCTGAGACATCTTTCCGTTAACAATGAGACCCAGTTTCTCAATGAGTTTAGCTTTCAGCTTCTCCTCTTCTTTCAGGAACTCATCATCAATCTTTTTCAGATCTTCTTTCTCCTTAACTTTGGCTTTTCTATCCTTGATGATACGTGAGAAAAGCTTCTTCTCGATCACCACACCTTTCATGGAAGGAGGGGCTTTAAGGGAAGCATCTTTCACATCGCCGGCTTTATCGCCGAAAATAGCACGAAGGAGTTTCTCTTCAGGTGTCGGATCGCTCTCCCCTTTCGGCGTGATCTTCCCGATGAGAATATCTCCTTCATTTACCTCCGCTCCGATCCGGATCAATCCATGCTCGTCCAGATCTTTGGTTGCCTCCGCACTGACATTGGGGATATCGTTCGTAAGCTCTTCTACGCCACGCTTAGTGTCACGTACTTCTAGGGTAAACTCCTCGATGTGAATCGAGGTGAAAATATCCTCTTTCACTACCTTCTCGGAGATGACAATAGCATCTTCAAAATTGTATCCTTTCCACGGCATGAAAGCCACCATCAGGTTCCGGCCCAGAGCCAGTTCACCGTCCTGGGTAGCATAACCTTCACACAACACCTGACCTTGAACTACCGCATCGCCTTTTCTAACAATAGGACGAAGGTTGATACATGTATTCTGGTTAGTTCTTGTAAACTTAGTCAGCTTATATGTTTTGAAGTCGTCATCAAAACTGACCTTGCGCTCCTTTTCGCTTCTGTCGTATTTGATCACGATCTCATCTGCATCCACACTTTCAACAGTTCCATTTCCCTCAGCGTTGATAAGTACCCTTGAGTCTTCCGCAACGATATCTTCGATGCCAGTCCCAACGATTGCTACCTCCGGGTTCAGCAATGGTACCGCCTGACGCATCATGTTAGAACCCATCAGGGCCCGGTTGGCATCATCATGCTCCAGGAAAGGGATCAACGATGCCGCTATGGATGCGATCTGGTTCGGGGCAATATCAATCAGGTCGACTTTCGTCTTTTCGATGATTGGGTAGTCGGCAAGATATCTTACTTTAACGCGCTCTTCCATCAGGCTGCCTTTCTCATTAATCGGCGTACTTGCCTGGGCGATAATTTTATTCTCTTCCTCTTCCGCAGTGAGATAGATAGGGGCTTCGGTGAGTGCCACCTTTCCGTCAATTACTTTCCGGTAAGGGGTCTCAATAAATCCGAGCCGGTCAATTTTGGCATAAACACACAGTGAAGAGATCAGTCCGATGTTCGGCCCTTCCGGTGTTTCGATGGTACAAAGACGACCATAGTGAGTGTAGTGGACGTCACGTACCTCAAAACCAGCCCGCTCCCTTGAGAGACCGCCCGGGCCTAAAGCCGAGATCCGGCGCTTATGGGTAAGTTCGGCCAGTGGATTTGTCTGGTCCATGAACTGGGATAATTGATTGGTGCCGAAGAAGGTGTTAATCACCGATGACAATGTCTTGGCGTTGATCAGGTCTGTCGGTGTAAATACCTCGTTATCACGTACATTCATTCGTTCACGGATGGTCCGTGCCATTCGCGACAGTCCTACGCCAAACTGGTTATACAGTTGCTCACCAACCGTACGTACTCGCCGGTTACTGAGGTGATCGATATCGTCAATCTCAGCTTTGGAGTTGACCAGTTCGATTAAGTATTTGATGATGGAGATAATGTCCTCTTTGGTGAGTACTTTCGTATCCATCGGTATGTTGAGTCCAAGTTTCCTGTTGATCCGGTATCTTCCAACATCACCCAGATCGTATCGCTTATCAGAGAAAAATAGCTTATCGATGATCCCGCGGGCAGTCTCTTCATCAGGAGGTTCGGCATTGCGCAGTTGCCTGTAAATAAACTCAACGGCCTCTTTTTCCGAGTTGGCGGGGTCTTTCTGCAGAGTATTGAAAATGATTGAGAAGTCTGTTGTCAATGAATCTGCGGTATGGATCAGGATTGTTTTGATGCCGGCATCGACGATCATATCCACATGCTCAGGTTCCAGGATCGTCTCCCGTTCAATGATTACCTCCGTACGCTCAATGGAAACCACTTCACCTGTGTCTTCATCAACAAAGTCTTCTATCCAGGCGCGTACGACGCGGGCAGCCAGTTTGGATCCGATGGCTTTTTTCAGTGTGGTTTTGCTGACCTTGATCTCATGTGCCAGGTTGAAAATCTCCAGAATATCTTTATCCGTTTCGAATCCGATTGCACGCAGCAATGTCGTTACCGGTAACTTCTTCTTCCGGTCGATGTAGGCATACATGACGTTGTTGATATCGGTCGTGAACTCGATCCAGGAACCTTTGAACGGAATGATTCGTGCTGAATAGAGTTGCACTCCATTGGCGTGGTAACTGGTACTGAAAAAGACACCAGGTGACCTGTGGAGTTGAGAAACAATAACCCGTTCTGCCCCGTTTATAACAAATGTCCCCCGCGGGGTCATGTAGGGAATCATACCCAGGTAGACATCCTGAATAATGGTTTCAAAATCCTCATGATCAGGGTCCGTACAATAGAGTTTCAATTTGGCTTTAAGCGGGACACTATATGTCAGACCACGCTCAATACACTCCTCAATCGAATATCGGGGAGGATCAATGAAGTAGTCAAGAAACTCAAGTACGAAATTATTTCTGGTATCCGAAATTGGAAAATTCTCAGAAAAAACTCTAAACAGACCTTCGTTGATCCTGTTCTCCGGATTTGTTTCGAGTTGAAAAAAGTCTTTGAAAGATTGTATTTGAACATCAAGGAAATCGGGATATTCAGCCTGAATCTTAGCAGATGTGAAACTGATTCTTTGTTTTTTGTTTGAAGCCAAGGTTTTTGTTTTTATGTTCCGCCCTGGCGGAACAGGTTAAGAAATTAATTGAACTTTCAATAAACAAGTGATAGACTCCCCCCATATCAGGAGAAAGCCTATAACTAATTAGGAATGAGAAAGTATGCTTTATTTAATTTCAACCTCTGCACCTGCCTCCGTCAATTGGTTCATCAATGCTTGTGCTTCATCTTTGCTAACACCTTCTTTGATCGCTTTTGGTGAAGCATCTACTAGTTCTTTGGCTTCTTTGAGGCCGAGGCTTGTGAGTTCTTTCACGAGTTTTACGACAGCCAGTTTGGCTAGTCCGGGATGCTTGAGAACGACATCAAATGTGTTCTTCTCTTCAGCGGTATCACCACCTTCAGCGCCTCCAGCAGCGGGAGCAGCAACAGCTACAGCCGCTGCAGCGGGCTCGATACCATATTCGTCTTTCAGGATTGCTGACAATTCACCGACCTCTTTCACAGTCAGGTTTACTAATTGGTCAGCAAAAGCTTTTAAGTCTGCCATTTCATTGTTTGTTTTGATATCCGGTCAATCCGGAAAAGGTTTATAACTTTTGTTGTTTACTTTAGTTGTTTACTCGGGCTTTTCTGATAACGTTTCCAGGATTCCCGATAACTTGTTTCCCCCTGATTGCAGCGCCGAGATGACATTCTTCGCCGGAGATTGCAGCAATGCAATCAAATCAGCGATGAGTTCATTTTTCGACTTGAAGTTCACCAGGGCAGTCAGTTGATCGTCTCCCAGATAAACATTCTCTTCAACCCAGGCACCTTTCAGGATAGGTTTCAGAGATTTCCTACGGAACTCTTTGATCAATTTCGCGGGATCATTAGGGACCTCTGAAAACATGATCGAAGTTGGGCCTGTCAAGATACTGTAAAAAGGTTCAAAATCCTTACCACTCTTTTCCATCGCCTTCTTCAGCAGTGTATTCTTCATCATCTGCATCTGAACGTTGTGTTTGAAACATAATCTTCTGAGTTTGCCTGTGGACTCCACGTTTAACTCAGAAACATCGGTAAGGTAAAAGATATTGGCCTCTTTCAGTTTCTCAACCATTTCATCGATTAACTGATTTTTTTCTTCTTTGTTCATGATTAGTCGTTCATATTACTGAAAAATTAAGCCGTAACAGATTTAAGTTCTACCTGTACTGAGGGGCTCATTGTGCTTGAGATGTAAATACTTTTCACATAAGTCCCTTTCGCTGAGGCAGGTTTCAATTTGACAACTGTCTCGATAAGTTCCCTGGCATTGTCTTCTATTTTGTCAGATTCAAAAGAAGTCTTCGCAACGGAAGCGTGGATGATACCGAATTTATCTACTTTGAAATCGATCTTTCCGGCTTTAACTTCATGAACGGCTTTTCCAACCTCCATGGTCACGGTACCGGTCTTAGGGTTAGGCATAAGTCCTCTGGGCCCCAGAACCCTTCCGAGAGCCCCAACTTTGGACATGACACTGGGCATGGTAATGACCACGTCAATATCTGTCCAGCCACCTTTGATCTTTGTCACGTATTCATCCAATCCAACATAGTCAGCGCCAGCTGCTTTAGCCTCTTCTTCTTTGTCGGGTGTACACAATACCAATACCCGGATAGTTTTCCCGGATCCATGAGGAAGCGTCACGGTACCACGAACCATCTCGTTCGCCTTACGGGGGTCAACACCCAGGCGGATGTCTATATCTATCGAGGAATCAAATTTCGTTTTCGTAATTTCTTTAAGTATCCCTATTGCTTCATTCAGTGAGTGTATAGCTTCGCTATCATACTTTTCGAAAGCTGCTTTTCTCGTCTTCGTCAGTTTAGTCATATACTTGCGATCTTTATAATTAAAATGGGGCCGGCCCTTTGACGTTAATACCCATGCTCCGGGCAGTTCCGGCAACCATTCTCATGGCAGATTCAACGGTAAATGCATTGAGGTCCGGCATTTTATCTTCAGCAATTTTCTTTACCTGATTCCAGGATACCGACCCAACTTTACTTCTGTTGGGTTCAGGAGATCCTTTCTCCAATTTCACTGCTTCCATCAATTGAACAGCAACCGGTGGTGTTTTGATGATGAACTCAAATGATTTATCCCTGTAAACGGTGATAATGACTGGAATGAGTTTCCCTCCTTTATCTTGAGTCCGGGCGTTGAACTGCTTACAAAACTCCATGATATTCACACCCTTTGCACCTAACGCAGGTCCTACAGGGGGCGATGGATTGGCAGAGCCACCTTTGATCTGTAACTTAATTAATCCGCTAATTTCTTTTGCCATTGTACTACTCTTTTTGTACCTGCATGAATCCGAGTTCAAGAGGTGTTTTACGACCGAAGATCTTAACCATAACCTTCAGTTTTTTCTTCTCTTCATTAATCTCTTCGATCACTCCGCTGAAACTGTTAAAAGGTCCGTCGATAACGGTAACCGTTTCGCCAACGATATACGGGATGTTGACCTCTTCACCTTGTTCTGAGAGTTCGTCAAACTTGCCAAGCAAGCGTTTGACCTCTGAGGAACGCAATGGATCCGGTTGACCTTTTTTGGTTCCAAGGAAGCCAAGGACACCGGGAACATTCCGGATCAGATGCGGGATCTCGCCAACCAGCACAGCTTCTATAAGCACGTAACCGGGAAAATAGTTACGCTCTTTGCTAACTTTCTTCCCTTTACGGATCATATAAACTTTCTCAGTGGGGATCAGAACCTGGGCAATGTAATCCTGAAGGTTATGGTTGACAATTTCACTTTCGAGATATTGTTTGACCTTCTTTTCATTCCCGCTAATGGCTCTGACGACATACCACTTTTTTTCCTGTTCATTCATGCCTTCGCTGCAATTGAATTGACGTGTAGAATCATTAAACTCAGATAAATCTCCAGTGTATGACTAGAAAAGTTTGTAGAACTGTGTAAGGATGTTGCGGAATACTTCGTCCATTGCAAATACAACCAGGGCAATAATCAGCGATGCGACTGATACAACAATAGCGCTGCTTTGCAACTCCTGCCATGCAGGCCAAGACACTTTATGCATCAGCTCATCATAGCTTTCTTTGACGTATGTTACCACTTTCAACTTAGCCATTTATCTGAATTTTTTGCACGGGTGGTAGGAGTCGAACCCACAGCCTACGGTTTTGGAGACCGCCACTCTACCAATTGAGCTACACCCGTGTGTAATTAACCTTGTAAAATCCTTAGTCAAGAATTTCAGTTACCTGACCGGCGCCAACAGTACGGCCACCTTCACGGATAGCAAAACGGAGTCCCTTACTCATGGCAATCTCAGAGATCAGCTTCACTTCAATACTCAGGTTATCACCAGGCATAACCATCTCAACGCCTTCAGGAAGAATAATCTCGCCAGTTACGTCAGTTGTACGGAAGTAGAACTGAGGACGATATTTATTATGGAATGGTGTATGGCGTCCACCTTCTTCTTTCTTCAGGATATAGACTTCAGCTTTGATGTGTTTATGAGGTGTAATGGAACCAGGTTTTGCAATAACCATCCCGCGGCGGATTTCATCTTTATCAATACCGCGAAGCAGCAGACCTGCATTATCACCGGCTTCCCCTCTGTCGAGGATCTTCCGGAACATCTCTACACCGGTAACAACTGATTTCAGTTTCTCAGCGCCCATACCGATGATATCAACAGGATCTCCAGTCAGGATAATTCCTGTTTCAATTCTTCCGGTAGCTACTGTACCACGACCCGTGATTGAGAATACATCCTCAACCGGCATCAGGAATGGTTTATCTATGTCACGAGTAGGTAATGGAATATATTCATCAACGGCATCCATCAACTCCTTGACCTTCTCAACCCATTGGGGTTCGTTGTTTAAACCGCCCAATGCTGATCCCGCTATGATAGGTGTTTCGTCTCCATTAAATTTGTAGAAGGACAACAGCTCACGAATCTCAAGTTCAACCAGTTCGATCAACTCAGGGTCGTCAACCATGTCGCATTTATTCATAAAAACCACCATCCGGGGTACACCAACCTGACGTGCCAGGAGGATGTGCTCACGGGTTTGGGGCATCGGACCGTCTGTTGCTGCAACAACCAGTATCGCGCCATCCATCTGGGCAGCACCGGTTACCATGTTTTTAATATAGTCGGCATGACCGGGACAATCAACGTGTGCATAGTGACGATTCGTAGTCGCATACTCTATATGAGCCGTGTTGATCGTGATTCCTCTCTCTTTCTCTTCCGGTGCGTTGTCAATAGAATCAAACGACCGGATTTCAGACAATCCTGCTTCTGCCAATACTTGGGTAATAGCAGCTGTCAGGGTGGTTTTACCATGGTCAATGTGTCCAATTGTTCCAACATTGAGGTGTGGTTTTGAACGTTCGAATTTTTCTTTTGCCATTTGAATTTAAGTTTAATTACGTGATATTAAGGTTAATTACATAAATGCTGAGCCTTTGACGAGAGTTGAACTCGTGACCCCTTCCTTACCAAGGAAGTGCTCTACCCCTGAGCTACAAAGGCGGTTATTTCTTATTCATTACCTTTGAACCCTTGACCCTCCCGCTTCCAGCGGGATGCTCTACCCCTGAGCTACAAAGGCGGTGAGCGGAAGACGGGGCTCGAACCCGCCACCTGAAGCTTGGAAGGCTTCCGCTCTACCAAATGAGCTACTTCCGCATTTCAATTTACGATTTAACAATTTTTGATTTACGATTTTTCATTCGTCAATCGTAAATCGTACTTCGTAAATTGCTTTGTGGGGAGAGGAGGATTCGAACCTCCGAAGGCTTCGCCAACAGATTTACAGTCTGCCCCATTTGACCACTCTGGAATCTCCCCTTGCATGCTAGTGATGCTATTAATCGCGTCTCTACATGAGCCGATGGACGGACTCGAACCGCCGACCAGCTGATTACAAATCAGCTGCTCTACCAACTGAGCTACATCGGCAGGTTATGCTGGTTCATTCCGTATGGTCGTAAATGCTTCGCAACGTGAAGTCAAATTCTCAAAGAACACTAATATAATATAAAAACAGCCCTTTTACGAAAAGGACTGCAAAAGTATAAAGATTTAAAAAATTATCAAAGAGATTTCTGAAAAAATCCGAAAGATCAATCGATTTTTTCTACAAAAGTTGTACCAGAATTCCTAAGATATTATCCCTGAGTAGATTAGTTATTTGCTTCTAAGCTTCTCCTTGTGCTTCCTCAATTGCCTGCGCAACACATCTGCGGCCTTTGAAGTTGCCTCCTCGAATGTCTTTGCCTCCTTAACAACAAACAGGTCATTTCCTTTGATCATCAGGCGGATCTCTGCAATTTTATTCCTCGGTGTGTCATTGTTATCCACTTTCAACTTCACTTCTGCCCCGATCACACCATCATACATTGACGGGAGCTTATTCAGTTTTTCTTTAATGAAATTCTCCAGCCTCTGATCAGCTTTAAAATGCACAGAGTTAATAACCATGTTCATATCGCCTCCTTTTTAAAATTAAGCCTTTGGATGAGCTTGTTCATAAATTCGTTTTAACTTATCGATTGCATTGTGTGTGTAAATCTGGGTTGCAGCCAGGCTGCTGTGTCCCAGAAGTTCCTTCACCGCATTCAGCTCTGCACCATTGTTAAGCAGGTGTGTTGCAAATGTGTGCCGTAATATATGCGGGCTCTTTTTTGTTAGGGTTGAAACCTGTGCCAGCGCCCGGTTAACAATCCGGTAAACTAGTTTTGGGTAGATTTTCTTTCCGGCATCTGTCAGGAACAACCATTGCTGATCCGGAAACACCTTCGCTTTTTCTTCCATGTAGTGTGGCAAAAGTTCTTCCAGGATCTTACCAAACGGGATTAGCCGCTCTTTATTTCGTTTCCCCAGGACTTTCAGACTGGCATGATGAAAATCAATATCACTCTCCTTCAGGTTCACCAGTTCAGCCAACCTCATCCCGGTTGAGTAAAGCATCTCCAGGATGAGGCGATTCCGAATTGCCGGATAACCCTCTCCGAAATCGACCTGGTCAAACATCAAGTCAATTTTCTCCTGCTCTAAGAAAACAGGAAGGCGCTTGCTGGTCTTCAAAGATGTGATCCGGTTCAGGGGATTCACCTCCACCAAGTCCGATTTAATCAAAAACCGGTAGTAGGATTTCAGGGTAGTCAGTTTCCTGTTGATACTCCGCTCACTGATCCCCTTCTCCATCAGGGCAACCAGCCATGACCGGATCACCAGATGATCCACATCGCGGATATCTTCAATTGCATATTGATTTTTCAGGAAATGATAGAACTGAGAAAGGTCGCTCTCGTAGGCAGTCACTGTATGAGGCGAATATCGCTTCTCAAACCGTATATATTCAATAAACTTCTCCGTCACATCTGTCAAAAAAAAATAAGAAGAAACTTCTCGGATTATATCCGTTCACCGGATAAATATACAAAATATATTCCCCGGATCAAAATTTCTTCTTATTAAAGTCGATTTTACTAGCCCTGCTGTTCGTCTTGAAGTTTCTGGATGTAAACTGCTTTTTGAACAACATCTCTGTGCTTCTTGGAGGGCTTTGTGAACTTCTGACGCTCACGAAGTTCTTTGACAACACCAGTTTTTTCAAACTTACGTTTTAACTTCTTCAACGCTCTGTCGATATTTTCACCTTCTTTAACAGGTACGATAATCATTCAAATACTCTCGCTTTCTTGTTTATTGTTACTATTTATTTATAAAAAAGGGCTGCAAAGATACAGGTTTTCATTTAAAATCACAAAAAATAACCCCTAAATCCCCTGAAGGGGACTTACTCCCTGTTGGGATGATCCCTCCGTAACCCTCCCCTTGAAGGAGAAGGAATAAGCCCCCTTCAGGGGGTTTGGGGGTACTACAAATTCTTCAGGATGAAATCAGTCATCCGGGTGAAGTTGTGCCATCGTGTGTTCTTACCGCTCCGGATTCCATGGTTACTGTTTGGATACATCATCAATTCGAACTGTTTGTTAGCAGAAACCAGCGCAGTGATCATATCATATGAGTTCTGAGGATGCACATTATCATCGGCCATTCCATGGATAAGTAGCAGTTTTCCTTTCAGCTTCCCTGCATGGTTTACAGGTGAGTTATCCTCGTATCCCTTTTTATTTTCCTGAGGGGTACGCATAAATCGCTCTGTGTAGATATTATCATAGTATTTCCAGTTGGTGACCGGGGCCACAGCCACACCCATACTAAAATAGTCAGTCCCTTTGGTCATACAGGAAAGCGTAAGATATCCACCGAAACTCCAGCCCCACATCCCTATCCGGTTTATGTCTACATATGGTAGTGTTCCCATGTATTTCGCCGCTTCGATCTGATCAAGCGTTTCATATTTCCCAAGTTCCAGGTAGGTACACTTCTTGAACTCCTGTCCGCGTCCACCTGTTCCGCGATTATCGACAGAGACGACAATGATACCGTGCTGGGCAAAGAACTGATTCCACGAACTAGCTGCCCCCCACCGGTTAGCCACTGTTTGAGAACCGGGGCCTCCATAGATGGTAAAGAGAACCGGGTACTTTTTATCCGGATCAAAATCAGGTGGTTTGAGCATCCAACAGTTGAGTTCAAGGTGGTCGCCGGTCTCAAATGAAAAGAAATCAACTGTAGAGAAATCATATTCACTGATCTTCTTTTTCAACTTCTCGTTCGTTTCAAGCACCCTGACCACCTTGCCTTTGCTATCATTCACAGTGATATATGGTGGGGTGTTGATGTCAGACCAGTTATTGATGTACCAGGTAAAGTCAGTGTTGAACTGTGCCCGGTTATATCCTTCTGTCACCGATAGCTTTTTCAGTTCACTGTCATCGATTGAAACAACACAGATATCCCGGTCGAGGGGAGATGTCTCTGACGACTGAAAATAGACCAGTCTCCGTTCTTCATCTATTCCATAAAGAGCTCTTACATCCCATTCTCCGGATGTTATCTGCCGGATCAACTGCCCATCCAGACTATAGAGATAGATGTGGTTGTAGCCATCCTTTTCGCTGGTCAGCAACACCGATTTATTGTCTTTCAAAAAGGTCCAGTCATCCGTGATATCTATATACCAGGGATTCACCTCTTTAAGGATCACCCGTGTCTCTCCTGTGGCCGCATCAGCCAGTATCAATTCAAGATTGCTCTGATGCCGGTTCATGCGGTAAAGAGCTAATGCGTTGGGATCATTCGTCCATTTGATACGTGGGATATAGATATCTCGGATCTTACCGATATCGACAGGTGTAGTCTTTCCTGTCTCCAGGTCGTAGATCCGGATCTCGATGAGCGAGTTATCCTCTCCTGCTTTGGGATATTTATAGGTATAGAGTTCCGGGTAAACATCACCATAGTATTTCAGGTAGTACTCCTTTAGCGGACTCTCATCAAACCGGTAAAAAGCGATTTTTGTTCCGTCAGGCGACCAGAAAAATCCTTTTGCAAACCCAAACTCCTCTTCATAAACCCAGTCAGTAGCGCCATTGATGATCTCATTCACCTTGCCATCCATCGTGATCTGCTGATCGCCCAGAAGTACCGGGTCACGGTTCGTAGCTCCTGGATCGTGGATGCTGGATCCAAGATCCTTGATGAAAATATTGTTGCCACGAACAAATGCCACTTTCGAACCATCGGGTGAGAATGTAGCCAGGCGTTGCTTCCCTTCTTCCGAAACCGGAATCAAGGTTTTGGTTTGGATATCGTATATATAGTAGTTCGCTGTAAAAGAGTGTCGATAGATAGGCTTCTTGTCTGCTATAAAAAGAATCTTGCTCTCGTTATCACTAAACGTATATGACTTTAAAGGGATAGGTACAGTGTCTCCTTCCGGAATCAAATCGTTGGAAGTAACAATTGTCCGTTGATAAGATCCGGTTTTATAATCATATACATTCAGACTGTCCTGTTTGACCTGGCAAAAGAATCTTCCATCGTCCATCGGATGGATGCCAGAGACGCGTTTGGAAGAGAAGGTCCTCTTCTTGAACACATCCTCCATGGTGATTCTTTTTTTTGCGTCCTGCGAGAATACGGATCCAGACAGTAAAACCAGCATGGTTATGAACCAGATTTTTTGTATTTTTGTTACCATAGCAATCGTTGTTTCATCAATGGTTACCTGAAAACAAAAATAGAAAAATATGAGGAAACAGATCGGAACGTTTGAAGCATTCAATAAAACCATGGAGAAGATGCGCGGGGAAGGCATCTTACTTGTCGCCGGCGTGCCACCTAATCCCATGACCATTGGTTGGGGGACTCTGGGCTATGTCTGGAGTAAGCCCGTTTTCATGATACTCGTGAGACCCAACCGGTATACTTTCGGACTTATCGAGAATGTCAAAGACTTTACTATAAACGTGTTACAGGAGGAGTTCAACCAGGAGATCGCCTTTTGCGGAACGGAATCGGGCCGGGATATAGACAAAGTAGTGAAATGTAATTTTGACATGAAACATGGAGAGTGTTCCAATGCATTTTATATCAACCAATCAGCAATCCACTATGAGTGCCGGATCATTCACAAGAATAAAGTCGATCCGGTTACCCTGGAGCCTTCAATCATAGATACCTACTACGAGCAACGCGACTTCCATACAATTTATTACGGAGAAATCCTGGGAGTATTTAAGACATAGGATCAAGGGACGAGGGTCGAGCATCCAGTCATCCAGTTATCAAGTTATCCAGCATCGAGCATCCAACATTTAGTCTTCCAGTATCTCCTTCCCATTCTTGTATACGGGGTACTCGAATCCTCCTTCAAAGAAATCGGTATCAAGGTTAATCGGATCGTCGGTTGTATCAAGGAAATCTGCATTTTCTGAATCAAGTTCTTTATATAAAGCAGGCCTGCGGTCTTTCAGATAATAATATTTAGGTGCCGGGTGTGTCATGCCATAAAAGGCCGGAATGCAATCTGCAATAAGCAGTGTGTTTTGTTCATGGTTTGCCGCAACAATTATGTCGCCATGAGGTCCGCAGATGATACTATTGCCACGGTAGTGCCATTGGTCTTCCCCTCTTTGTTCATAGCCACTACGATTTGAATAGGCGAAGAAAATATTATTGGCATACGCATTTGCAGGGATCAATAATTTTGAAATATCGGAATAAGGTACTGCACTTCTTTTTCCGTCGGGAAGACGATAATAGTTATCAGCGGCAGTTGGACCCACAATCAGCTTCGCTCCATTAAGAGCGAGGATTCGCTGAAGTTCAGGAAATTCGCACTCATAACAGTTGAGCACTCCTACAGGAAAGTTAAAGATGTTATAGACCGGGTAATCGCTCACACCACAACTCCAGTTATCTCTTTCCTGCTGACCGTATAAATGAGTTTTTCGATAACTATTAAGAAGTTCTCCCTTTTCATCAATGACAGCAATCGCGTCATAATAGTGTATTACTCCATCCTTTTCGTTCACTTTTTCGGCATATGGGACTAAGAGCGCCATGGTATACTCTTTGGCTAACTTCCTGGCTTTGGTGATGCTTGGACCGTCTTTGTATTCAGAGACTTTTCTGGCCATTTCCGGACTCAACGTATAACCTGGAACGTACAATTCAGGAAAGGATAAAAGCTGAACATCATACTTGTTAGCAAGCTTTACAGCTTCTTCCAGTAGTTTCATGTTCTTTTCTGTAGCTCCTTCGCCACATGCAGCCTGGATCTGGTAGATGCCCAGGCGAATACCTGAACCCAATTTTGGAACTTCATCATAGATCGACATCTTGTATTGCAGTTTCCGGTAACTATCTTCAACACATTGTCGATATTGAGGAGTACCGTCATCAGAACCGCATTGAGATTCGTTTTTTGTTTTTGGCTGATCGTTTTTTCCCGGTGTGGATTTATTTTCTTGGGAAAACGAGAAAGTTGTAAAAAACACTACCACAACTAACATGATTAGTTTCTTCATGATCTTATCTTTTTGGTTTGTACTCGCCTGTTCAACTTATATCAACACAAAAATAACTGATTTACAACTCATTTCAAATTGATTTTTCATGTTTTATTCGTGTGCAATTCTGAGCTCCGTTATCAACATACCCATCAAGAATATTCACAAGTGTCAGCCGCAGTTGATTTTTTTTTAAAAAAAATATATTTTTTTGCATGATATAAATATTTTTTTTTATATATTTACATCGTTATTTTTTTCACAATAAAAATTATGTTCTTTTCGATTCTATAAAATATACTCAAATTTGCTAACTAACTGATCTGTAGAATATAATAATTGATGCCGCCGAAAAGTAGTACCCATAATATGTATTTTGATAAACAATTCACAATTTGCTGATAAAATTTATTATTGGTGCACAAAATAAAGTCACCTGCGAAAAAATATTATTTAACTAACTGTATCTCATTATGGAGGAGAAAAAAACAACTGTCGTCTATTTTTGTAATTCCCTCAATGGAAATACTGACGTTATTAACATTCCGGAAGTTATTGCATATAGTGAAAAACTTTCCGGAGTGTATAAGACCTGGCTTCCTGATGACATTTCATTGTCCGACCCTGAACATGTTGCCGGGAAGATTGAAAAAGATAGTATAAAAAGAATCGTTATTGCCGGCGGTAATCCTGGAATGTATAAAAGCTTATTTGCCAAGTCAATGGTTCTCGCCGGCAATAGTCCTGACGATGTTTTTTTGGCAAGTTTCACAGAACATGGTGCGCTTACCAGATCGGATACCGACTGGGCTAAAGCAATTGTCGCCTGCGCAGTTTATGGTGTTCCTATAGAAGATGCTGCTGTTCCTGAAGAACTTCCGGTTAATCATGAAACGCTTGTCATTGGTGGTGGTATAGCCGGTATTCAGGCGTCGCTTGAGATTGCAGCCAGTGAGAATCAAGTTTATCTGGTTGAGAAATCGGGTACGATTGGCGGACACATGGCGATGTTCGATAAAACATTTCCAACGTTGGATTGTGCAGCTTGTATTTTAACACCAAAGATGGTTGAAGTGGGTCAGCATAGTCATATTAAACTCATGACCTATTCTGAAGTACAAGAGGTACGAGGAGTTCCGGGCAACTTTACCGTTAAAATTTTAACAAAAGCACGAAGGATGAATCTGGCAACTTGTATTGGATGTGGTATTTGTGCTGAAAAATGTCCGGTAAAAACACCCAGTGAATTTGATGCTAATGCATCGTTAAGGAAAGCTGCATATATCCCTTTTCCACAAGCAGTTCCCAATAAATATCTGATTGACGAGAGTGTCTGCACATATGTATTGAATGGCAAATGTGGTATTTGTGCTAAAGTTTGCCCGGTTCCGGATTGCATCAATTTAGATGAAAAAGATGACGTGGTTGAAATTACTGTAGGTAATATTATTGTTGCTACCGGTTTTAAGCCCTTTGATGCGAATAAAATTGAACAATTTGGATATGGAAAATATCCTAACGTATTAACTTCACTTGAACTTGAAAGATTATTAAATGCTTCCGGTCCTACCGGCGGATCGATTGCAAAACGGGTGCAGGATAAAAAGGGAAACTGGTTTTTCCCCCCGGAAGAGATATATTCCCCTAAAAGTGTTGCAATCATTCACTGTATTGGAAGCAGAGATGAGAACCACAATAAATACTGTTCCAAAGTGTGTTGCATGTATTCGTTAAAACTTGCACACCTTTTAAAGGAAAAATTTCCAAATGCCATGATCAATGAATATTATATTGATATGCGTGCTTTTGGTAAGGGCTACGAGGAGTTTTATAACCGCATCAATGACGAGGGAGTAAATATTATTCGCGGACGCTCTGCTAAGGTGGAAGAAAACGGAGATGGGCTTATTGTCAGAAGCGAAGATATTGAAGGAGGAGGATTGATTGAGCAGGAAGCAGATATGGTGGTTCTGGCTGTTGGACTTGAGGCCAATAACGATGCGGCAAAAATTGCTGAAATGGTGGGCATTACTACTGACGCTGATGGATGGTTTAATGAATACAATTATGTGAGCGATCCTGTTGATACATTTGCAGGTGGTATTGCTATTGCAGGTGTTTGTCAGGGACCCAAAGATATACCTGATTCCGTTGCACAAGCATCAGCTGCCGCATCAAAGGTGTTACAACGAATTGCAACGAATAAACTAAAAAACAGCCTTAAAAGTGTTACCCTTAAACAAATAGAAGACAAATCGAAAGAACTTTCTAAACTAATGGAGGAACAATCATGAGCCAACGTGTAAACCCCGAACTTAAAGAAGATTTATTAAAGTATGGTGTTAAAGACTGGAATGATTGTTTTCATTGCGGTACGTGCACAGCTACCTGTAATTTAACAGATGAGAGTTTTGCTTTCCCAAGAAAAGAGATCAAATATCTCCAGATGGGACTTAAGAACAAAGTTGCTCAAAGTGTTGAACCATGGCTATGTTACTATTGCGGCGATTGCAGTGAACAATGTTTACGTGAGGCAGAACCCGGAGAATTAATGATGTCCCTGAGAAGATATCTAATGAGTTTGTATGACTGGACAGGAATATCCGGATTATTTTACCGAAATAAGTTAGTTTATATTCTGTCATTTTTTATTGTTGGTATTGCAATTATGTTAGTTGCTTTCTCAACTAAATATGACATTAACGAATGGAAATCGACCTTTGAATTCGGACATCTTCTGGAGCAGTTATTCGTAGCAGGTGTTGCTATACTTATTATCCTGCCAAGTGTTTTCAGGATGTACTGGTTTGCAATCGTTAAAGACAAAACAATCAAAGTTTCTTTTATAGCCTACATTACAAGTCTTTGTGAGCTTTTTCTACACTCTGTCACCCAAAAAAATATTTTAAAATGCAGCAACTCAACGTTTACATGGTTCAGGCACTGGATCGTAGCAGTCAGTTATATCGTAATGCTGGTAATGGTGGTTATCTTTGATTGGTTTCAATTTGCTGACGGAATTGGTACGGGTGCAATTATCGGACAAATTATTGCCTACCTGGTTTTCGGACTGCTCACAATTTTTTCAGGAATCATGATCATAAAACGGATCGCTAAGAAGGAGGAGCAGTACAAATTTTCGGAGCTCAGCGACTGGTTCTTCCCAATATGGTTATTCTTACTTGCACTAACAGCAACACTATCTTTCCTGACAAGGCAGCTTGGAATTATCAACGTCGCTCAATTAATTTTTATCATTCATATTATTATAATAGCACAATGGGCGTTACTAATCGTTCCGTTTACAAAATGGGCACATATACTGTACAGACCTTTTGGAATTTACTTTGCCTGTCTTAAAAAATCGTCGAAACTAGTTAAATAACACGAGTTCATTAAAAAAAGAAAAAATGGAAAATCCGAGATTAGGTGTTTACGTTTGTTGGTGCGGAACCAATATTGCCAAAATGGTTGATGTTGAAAACATTGCCAAAGAGATTCAAGACCTGCCTGATGTTGTTATTTCAAAGGATTATAAATATATGTGTTCTGATCCCGGTCAGGATTTGATTGTTCAGGATATTAAGGAACATAACCTAAATAGAGTGGTTGTAGCAGCTTGTTCACCCAGGATGCACGAAATTACTTTTAGGAAGGCATTGGAGAACGCAGGCTTGAATCCGTACATGTTTGAGATGGCAAATATCAGAGAACAGGCATCCTGGGTTCATACTGACAGAGATGAGGCAACCAGAAAAGCCAGGGATCTTATTGCAGCCGCTATTTCCAAAGTGCAATGGCATGAGTCATTAGAACGAAGAACCGTAGATGTGAATCCAGCCACGCTTATCATTGGTGGCGGAATTTCCGGAATATCCGCTGCGTTGGAAATTGCCAATGCTGATAAACAAGTTTATCTGGTGGAGAAATCAGATAGCCTGGGCGGGCATGCTGCTCATGTTGATTTAACCTACCCATTTCTGGATAGTGCCAGACAATTGCTTGATCCAAAGATTAATTCTGTTTTAAATCATCCAAAAATTTCGGTCTATCTCAACACCGAAGTAACAGAGGTAGTTGGCTATGTAGGGAATTTTGAAACAATAATCGTTCCTGATGGGAAGGAAACAGAGCTCAAATTTGGAAGTGTGATTGTGGCAACGGGATTGAAACCTTATGACGCCAGTAAAGTTGCAAGTTACGGATACGGAAAGTTGAATAATGTGATTACTTCTGGTGAATTTGAGGAGAAGCTAAAAAGCGGAAATATTCTAACCGGTGAAGGGAAAGAACCTAAGAATATTGCCATTATCCATTGTGTGGGAAGCAGAAATGAAGAGTATCACACCTATTGTTCCCGTACCTGTTGCCTGACTGCTTTGAAATATGCAAATCAAATCAGATCGGCTTTGCCGAAGTCTCATATATATGATATCTATGCAGATATGATGTCTTTTGGCAAAGGCTGTGAAGAATTATATACCCTTACATCAAGAAAAAATGTGATGTTCCTCTCATTTGATCAAAAAAACAAGTTACCGAAGATCAAAGAGGCATCACCCAAAGACGGATGTAATTTGCTTATTGAATTCGAAGAAAAACTTTCAGGAGAATTGATTGAGGTTCCTGCCGACATGGTAATTCTTATGGTAGCAATGGAAGCTCATGATGATGCTAAGGAAATTGCGCACGCAGTAGGTATAAGTATGTGTAGCAATAACTTTTACATTGAAAAACACCCCAAATTAGACCCTGTTGCCACAACCACTGATGGTGTTTATGTTGTTGGAACTTGCCAGGCGCCAAAAGATATTCCGGATTCGATCTCTCAGGCCAATGCAGCGGCAGCAAGAATATTGGCAACAATACTGGCGGGGACAGTAAATGTAGAAGTAACAACAGCAGTTGTAAATGAAGATATCTGTTGCGGATGTCAGACTTGTATTAATGTTTGTCCGTATACAGCAATCAGTTATGATGAAGAAAAGAACGTGGCTGTTGTAAATGAGATACTTTGCAAAGGTTGTGGAACCTGTGGATCTACCTGCCCAACAGGTGCAATCAAGTGCAAACATTTTACCGATCAACAAATTCTTTCACAAATAGAAGGACTCATGTCATTACAGGAGGTATAACATTATGAATCAAAATCCAAAAATTATTGCTTTTTTGTGCAATTGGTGTTCATACACCGGTGCAGATCTTGCAGGAACATCAAGAATGAAATATGCTCCAAATATCCGTATTATCAGAGTAATGTGTTCCGGGCGCGTAGAACCGACATTTATATTAAAGTCTTTTGAAGAAGGTGCGGATGGCGTCCTTATTTGTGGTTGTCATCCGGGTGATTGTCATTATCACGAAGGAAATTACAAATGCCTGAGACGATTCCTTTTGCTGGAGAAGTTTATCAAGCAGATGGGAATTCAACCGGAAAGGTTGCGCCTGGAATGGATTAGTGCAAGTGAAGGCATGGAATTCGCCCATCTGGTCGATGAATTCACGGAAACTATTAAGGGATTAAACCCAAGTCCTATCAAGGAATCAATAGAAACATTTTCTTAATATAGAAGAAAAACCAAATGACTATGGAAGAAAAACCAAAAATTAATCTAGCTGTATATTGGGGAGCAGCATGCGGTGGTTGTTGCGTTTCAGTACTCGACGTTCATGAGGCTTTGTTTACAGTTATCGAACATGCAAATCTCGTTTTCTGGCCGATTGCTTTGGATTTCAAATATAAAGATGTTGAAGCAATGCCTGATGGCTTCATTGATGTTACATTATTCAATGGTGCGGTCAGAAATTCAGAAAATGAGGAGATGGCAAAATTATTGCGCAAGAAAACCAAAGTCCTGGTTGCATATGGTTCCTGTGCTCATATGGGTGGAATTCCCGGTCTTGCTAATTTCTCTGATAAGGAAGGCATCTTTGACAGGGCATATCTGGAAAGTGAATCAACGAAAAATCCTGACAACATCTTCCCTCAACCACACTATGAGATACCTGAAGGTACATTAGAACTTCCCGAGTTTTATAATGATGTGAAAACACTCGATCAGGCTGTGAATGT
Organism: uncultured Prolixibacteraceae bacterium; assembly: GCA_964616825.1. GTDB lineage: Bacteria > Bacteroidota > Bacteroidia > Bacteroidales > FEN-979 > QYOJ01. Next base: position 11,438 of record CAZTSX010000017.1, on the reverse strand, counting down.
TGACTATTATTTACCGGGATGCCCGCCTCAAACCGAAAGACTGGTCGAGGTATTTTTGGCTATTGTAACAGGAGAAACACTTCCTCCGGCCGGTTCTGTTGTTGGAGCTCTCGATAAAAGCCAGTGCGATGAATGTGAAAGGAAGAAAACTGACGAGAAATCCGTGAAAGAATTCAAACGGCCGTGGCAAATTATTGACGATGGTGAGACCTGCTTCCTGGAACAGGGAGTTATTTGTTTGGGACCAGCAACCAGAGGGGGTTGCGGTGTGAGATGTATTGTTGGCAACTCACCCTGCAGGGGCTGTTACGGACCGCCACCTGATGTCATCGATCCGGGGGCAAAAATGCTGTCAGCTATTGCTACTATGATAGATTCAGATGATGCTAACGAAATAGAAAAAATTGTTGAAACAATCGATGATCCGGCAGGAACATTTTACAGATTCAGCCTTCCCGGTTCAATATTAAGGAGGAAAATTTTATGAAACGATACACAATAGACCCGATTACCCGACTCGAGGGACACGGAAAAGTTGAAATTTTTTGCACAGACGATGGAGATGTAGAAGATGTTTATTTCCAGGTTCCGGAATTAAGAGGTTTTGAAAAATTTTTAGAAGGAAGAGCTGTTGAAGAGGCTTCCCAGATAGTGACAAAAATTTGCGGGGTATGCCCTGGTTGTCATCACATGGCATCCGGGAAGGCAATTGATGCCGTTTTTGGTGTTAAACCTACACCTACAGCAATTAAACTGAGAGAACTATTTTATATGGCTCATTTTGTTCATAGCCATATCGCTCACTTTTATGCTTTAGCTGCTCCGGATTTTGTTGTCGGCCCAACCGCCCCTGCTGCCGAAAGAAATGTGCTCGGTGTAATTGCCAAAGTGGGCGTTGAAATTGGAACAGAAGTGTTGAAACAACGTCGTATTGCCCAGGAAATTCAGGCACTTCTAGGGGGACATCAAACGCATGTTGTGATGAATACACCTGGCGGTGTTAGAAAAGGGTTGACCGAAGAAGAACGAAAAGATATTGAAGAGAAAGCCAAAGGATTTGTTGAATTTGCGAAATTTTCTTTGAAAATCTTCAACGATGTGGTGTTGGAAAATAAAACTTATGTTGATATCATTCTCAACGGGCCCTATTCGCTGAACCTTTATTCAATGGGACTGGTTGATGAGAACAACAAAGTGAATTTTTATGATGGGAAAGTCAGAGTAGTTGACCAGGAAGGCAACGAGCATTGTAAATATGCTCCCGAAGATTACCTTGACTGGGTTGAAGAACGAGTTGAACCATATAGTTATTTGAAATATCCCTATTTGAAACAGATTGGCTGGAAGGGATTTGTTGAGGGCAAAGACTCGGGTGTCTATCATGCTACTCCGTTAGCAAGATTAAATGTGGCTGATGGAATGGCCACTCCTCTGGCTCAGGAGCAATATGAACATATGTTCAGCACACTGGGCGGAAAACCGGTTCATGCGACCCTGGCTATGCATTGGGCGCGTTTGGTTGAATTGTTATATTCTGCTGAAAGAGCTGTTGAATTAGCTCAGGATAAAGAAATTACAAGTCCTGATTTACAGGCTGAACTTCCTAATGTTCCTAAAGAAGGTGTGGGTATTGTTGAAGCCCAGAGAGGCACGCTGACACATCATTACTGGACAGATGAAAAAGGAATAATTACAAAAGCTAACATTATTGTGGGTACGACAAATAATAATGCGGCTATCTCCATGTCGTTGAAGAAAGCTGCACAAGGACTGATAAAGAAAGGTGTTACTGTTGACGAAGGTATTTTAAATATGGTTGAAATGGCTTTCAGGGCTTATGATCCTTGTTTCTCATGTGCTACGCATAGTTTGCCCGGCAATATGCCATTGGAAGTTATTTTCAGGGATATGAACGGCAACATAACACGGCAGGTTAAAAGAAAGTGATAAAATATCTGCCATGGAGAAGAAAAAAATACTCGTGCATGGTATTGGTAACGAGATTTTGACTGATGATGGCATAGGCCCGAAACTTGTAAAAAAACTAAAGGGAAACTTGCCCGGCAATGAGATAGATTTTGAAACAGCTTTTCTGGGCGGACTGGAGGTACTTGATTTTATTCAGGGCTATCAAACGGTTGTTTTTGTAGATGCAATTCGAACAAAGGATGGAATCCCCGGAACAGTTTATCAACTGTCACCTAAAGACTTTAATAAAACATTGCATCTTTCAAGTGTTCATGATGTATCTTTTCTGACGGCAGTTCAACTGGGGAAAAAACTTGGATTAGATATGCCGCAGAATATTTTTATTATTGCTGTTGAAATAGTTGAAGATAGAATATTTAATGATAACTTTACTCCTCAGATAGCGAAAAAATATGAGGAAATATACACTGAAGTTAAAGCGATTGCAGAAAAAATAATTGCCGGGGAAGCATCCTGGCGCTGAGAAGAGTAAACGAGCAGAACTATGACCAATGAATTTCTAATACTATTAACAACTACTGTCACATTGGCATTATTACATACGCTTGCAGGACCTGATCATTACTTGCCTTTCATCGTGATTTCAAAGGCAAGGAACTGGAAGATAAGGCACACGATCTGGTTTACCGCATTATGTGGACTTGGACATGTGGGTAGTTCTGTTATCCTGGGATTCATTGGAATTGCGCTTGGCCTGGCTGTCGGAAAACTTGAATTTATCGAAGGTGTTCGTGGCAGCATCATATCCTGGGTATTTATGTCCTTCGGACTATTATATATGATCTGGGGAATCAGAAAAGCGTATAAGAATAAAAAACATACCCATTTGCACCATCATAGCAACGAAGGATCTCATAAACATGAACATTCACATCATGACGATCATGTCCATGTTCATGAAAGAGATGATAAAGGAAAGATAACACCCTGGATCTTATTTACTATTTTCATCTTTGGACCTTGTGAACCTCTTATTCCTATTGTGATGTATCCTGCAGCTAAATTTAATTTTTCAGACATGCTTATCCTTATTGTCATTTTTAGTCTTGTTACGATAAGCACCATGATTTTTCTGGTAGCAGCTGCTTCTTATGGTTTCAAATTTTTACCAGTAAAGAAATATGAGCGGTACACACATGCACTGGCAGGAGGTACAATTTTTGCTTGCGGCCTGGGCATGGTATTTTTAGGCTTGTGATTTCAGCCAATCGTACCATTTATCCATTCCTTCTTCTGATTTTGCCGATAATTCGAAAAACTGCAGTTGATGGTTCACCTTCAATGCATATTCTTTGGCTTTCTCAATATTAAAATCAACATAGGGAAGAAGGTCGATCTTATTAATGATGCAAATATCCGAAGTATGAAACATGGTCGGATACTTGATAGGCTTATCGTCTCCTTCAGTTACACTTATGATTACGATCCGGTAAGCCTCCCCCAAATCGAACAGTGACGGACAAACCAGATTGCCGACATTTTCGATTACTAGGACAGAATTATCTGCAACATCAAGTTTTTTTATCGCTTTATTGATCATATCTGCATCCAGATGGCAACCGTTACCTGTATTTATCTGAATTACAGGCGCTCCGGTAGCATGAATACGGTTTGCATCGTTCATGGTTTGCTGATCACCTTCTATGACAAAGAATTGAAGTTCTTTTCTTAGATTCTGAATGGTTTTTTCGAGGAGTGTTGTTTTACCCGAACCAGGTGAGCTGACCATATTCAATGTTGTAATATTTTTTGCTTCAAGATAGCCCCTGTTTCTTTCTGCCAGTAAATTGTTTGTACTCAGGACATCCTTTTCGATCTGGATAACTTTACCTTGTGAATGGTCATTAGGATGATCATGTGGATGGTCATGAGAATGGTCATGAGAATGAACATGCTGAACAGGTTCATTCTCCTCTTCGGGCTTGTTGAAGGTTACTGGATTGTTTGGCTGGCCGCAGCCACAAGTATCACACATATATCGAACATTTATTATTTTGACGATTAATCAATTTTTATTGCTTTTACTCTAAGTTCTTTGCCCTGAATGATATCGTGATCAAAATGATTGCAGTCAGGACAGGCAGTATAAAAGTCTTTTATATCAAATTCGTGCTTACAGGTTTTGCACCTGGCTTTTGCTGGTATTCTGTTAATGACAAGATTGGCATGTTCAAGTAATTCACTTTTTTTCGTGTGCTGCATAGCAAAGTTCAACGCATCATAGTCAACACCACTCAATTCGCCAACATCCATCTCTATTTCGTGTACGATCTCAGCATTGAGCTCCATTGCGTTTTCCTCAACGATATTCAGGACGTTCATGGTGATTGAAAACTCATGCATAACTAGTTCTATCAGCAAATTCTTGGTAGTTGTTCATCCGCCAGCATATCAATAATTCGTTTCCCCCCTATTCCGGTTTTTAGTACAGCTTTTCCATGATGGTTGTTTACCACTTCCCCAATAATTGCACTATCTCTGCCAAACTCGTTTCGCCTCATTACATCGACTATTCTATCAGCATCTTTAGCGGAAACAATCAGTATGACTTTGCCTTCGTTTGCTATATAAAAAGGATCGAATCCAAGCAATTCGCACATTCCACTGACGTTTTCATTAACAGCTACTGTTGATTCATCAATCTCAATTCCTATATTTTTATTTTCCGTAAGCTCACATAATATTGTAGCAATCCCTCCCCGTGTAGCATCTCTCATGAATTTTACCGGACAGTTTGTGTCTAATATCTCTTTTATCATGTGGTTAAGAGAGGCACAATCGGTCTTGATCTCAGTTTTGAAATTTCCGAAATTACGGGCAGCCATAATAGCCATTCCATGATCTCCGATCGAACCATTTATGATTATCTTATCCCCGGTTTGAATATCCTCTCCTGTACTGATAGATTTGTATTTATCATCAAGGATACCGATACCGGATGTATTAATGAATAACTTATCGCATTGGCCTTTGTTGACCACTTTTGTATCTCCGGTAACAATTAATACGCCTGCCTTTTTTGCTTCATGAGCCATTGAAGAAACAATTCGTTCCAGTTCTTTCAAAGAAAAACCCTCTTCAATGATAAAAGAAGCGCTGATATACTGAGGTATTGCCCCCGAAACAGCTATGTCATTGACCGTGCCACATACAGCAAGCTTACCAATGTTTCCGCCGGGAAAAAACAGGGGGTCGACAACATAAGAGTCGGTAGTAAAAGCAATGGTTGACCTCTTCATGGTCAGCAAAGCCGAATCTGTTTGAAGTTTTAAAATGGGGTTATCAAAATAGGTAAAGAACAGCTCTTCAATAAGATTGTGGGACAATTTACCACCACTGCCGTGTCCTAATAAGATATTGTTTCCCATTATCTGTTAAATCTATAATACGCATTACAGGCACCTTCAAGCGAAACCATACACGCACCAACAGGGGTGGCTGATGTACAAACCGTAGCAAAAAGTTTGCATTGGCCGGGCGTTTTCAGACCTTTTAATATTTCACCACAAATACAGCCTTTTTCTTCTTTCGTTTCTTCCACATTCACCGGTATCATTCTTTCTGCATCAAAAGAATGGTATGTTTCATTTATTCCAAGTCCGCTGTTATTAAGGATTCCAAATCCCCTCCACCAGTCATCCCGGAAGGAAAACACTTCATTCATGATTTTCTGCGCCTTCACATTGCCTTCTGGCTTTACTACCCGTTTGTACTGTATTTCGACCTTGAATTTATTATCATAAACCTGTTTCACCAGCATATAAATAGATTGAAGAATGTCGACAGGTTCAAAGCCGGAGACCACGCATCCTACTCCGTACTTTGCAGGGATATCATCATAGATATGAGAACCTGTAATCGTGCTCACATGACCGGGTGCAATATATCCATTGATGGTCACCCCTTCGTCTATCAATGCAGCCAACGCGGGAGGCATTATTTTGTGAGAACTGAATAGAAAGAAATTTTTCACCTTCTCTTTTGCTGCGTTTATGATCCCCGCTGCACTGCCAGGAGCAGTTGTTTCGAAACCAATACCCAGGAAAACAATCTTTTTTGAAGGATTTTCTTTGGCTATCTGAAGCGCCTCAAGAATTGAATATACAATTCGGATATCAGCCCCTTTGCTTTTTTCTTCATTTAATGAGGATGTAGAACCCGGAACCCTGATCAGGTCGCCATAGGTTGTGATGATAACATCATTCAAGCGGCTGTATGCGACCGCCTGGTCGATAAATTTTTTGCTGGTCACACAAACCGGACAACCTGGCCCTGACATGAGTTTGATGGTTGAAGGCAATAAAGATGGAATTCCGAATTTCTGAATAGCCCATGTATGACCACCACAGACTTCCATTAAAGAGATATCTTTGGAGGTAAGATCTGAAATTTTTTCGATCAACCGGCCGGCTAGTTCCTTGTCGCGGTATTCATCAATATATTGCATCTGAAAGTAATACTATTATCAGTTATTTTTCCTTCTTTAGCAGAAAAGAAAAAGTAGTTCCTATACCGATGTTGCTTTTTACCCAGATTTTACCTCCATGACTTTCAACAATCTCTTTTGAAATAGTAAGCCCTAAACCCGTACCATCTCTAATCTGGGTTTTAACATTTGATGCTCTGTAAAATTCATTGAATATCAGATCTATTTCATTTTCAGGAATACCTATACCCTTGTCAGTTACTTCAATCAGAACTTTATCCTGCTTATCTTCAGTAGATAATGTAACATTTTTACCCGGAGGGGAGTATTTGACGGCATTCAGAATAAGGTTTATAATTACTTCTTCAATAGAAGACTGTTCACCGAATATTTTACTTATTGAAGGATCAATTTTTTGAGTTATACTAATATCTTTATCCTGTGCATTTTCTTCTGCTATTTTGATTACTTCTCCAATAGAATGATTAAGGTCAAAATATTTTTTATCGTATTTCTGCTGGAGCTTTATTTTTGTGATATTCAGAAGGTCTGAAATGAACTGATTTAGTATTTCTATCCTATTGTGGGCGCGATTGACAAATTCCTCCTGTTGCTGATTTAGCGGACCTGTTATTTTTTCATGCAGAACGTTTATACAACTTTGTATTGCAGTGATGTGCCCTTTAATATCGTGTGTGATACGGACTACATACTCATTCTTGATTTTATCTTTTTCTCTTAATTTGTGATTAGCAGTCAGATATGCAATTTCATGTTTAGTTGATTCCCTGCTAATAGTTCTGATAATATATACAATAAAATAGGATGTGATAATAAAGATGATCCCGGTACATATTATATAGGTTAAGTTACTATACATGTTGGTAATGATAAAACCTTCGAGCGGATAATGCGGTATGATGCCTGTATATTCTAAAAATGTCATAGACCCTATAAGCAGCAAAGCAAATGTTGTTTGAAGAATACTGTCTTTTGTTGAGAGGATATAACTACCTATTATCATATGAAAGATATAGAAAATGATTCCCGGATTTTCGACACCACCCGAAAAATGCAGAAGTGCTGTCAATGCAATCAGATCAATTGATATCTGGAAATTAATCATTCTGTTAACGACCTTCAGAGATCTCCTGATTCGTGATCTTTTAAGGTATATTAAGAATGAAAATGATAAAAAGTTATAGACGATTAAAAATGATACAATGCTATATAACGGTAATCCCCAGATTGTAATATGAAGAACATATTTTGCTATCGAGTAAGCAACAACAATACCGAAAATATAATACCAACGTAAGCGAATAAGCCAGAATGCAAGCCTGATTTGTCTGAGGTTAGTCGGTTGCAATTCAAGGTTATTCCCTAACTTTTTCTGATCTTCTACCGGTTCATTTTGCAACATATACAAAACAGCATGTAAATAAATGATGAAGATTCCTTCCTGCGAAGGTCAATTCTATTTATGAATAGCTTAATTACGGTAATAATTCATTCACAGTTTTAAGTAGTCCTTTATGATTCCCCGACTTGTCCATAAATCTTGTTTTGGGCAAATGGTCAACATCTTCAATTGCAGAGCGCATATTAACTCCCAACGCAATAGCCATGTTCGAATTCATGACAATTGGAATCTTCATTTTAGAAGGATCTGATTTAAGTTCATTCAGAAAATTATACCCTTCAAGTTTGGTATCCATGATAATATCCAGAATAATTAAATCGGGATGAAAACTTTCAAGAACTTCTAAACCAATCTTCGTATTAATTGCAGTATTTACTTCATAATTATGGCTCTCAAGAAAGAGTTTGGTAGACGCCAAAAAGTCAACATCATCATCAATTAGCAAAATCTTGTTTTTTTTCATAACATTTAAGTTTTATTGATTAGATAATAGGTAACAATACAAAAACAAATTAGGTGTTTCGTTACTCGTTTTCCCTGATTTCCCGGTCAATTTCACCTATTTCACGAAGCAGTTTTAACGTTTCCTCTGCTTCTTCTTCGCTTATTTTCTGAATAGCAAATCCTGTATGCAACAATACATAATCGTTAACTTCAACATCTTCAACCAGTTGAAGCGAAGCTTCGTATTCAGTTCCTGCTACAGATACAATCGCCTTATCGCCTTGAATTGATAGTACTTTAGAGGGAATACTTAAACACATTATCCGCTTGTTAATAGATTAATTTCTAGTGAGCTAAGTTAGTAATAATCATTGTAAATTACCAGCATTTTGATGTTCATAATTTAAATTAATTCATAATTTCTATTCGATTTGGCTTTTTGCAGCTAATACTAACTGTCCCAGTGCAATACCTCCGTCATTTGTTGGGATTTTTTGATGAGAAAACAGTTCAAAATCATGTTTTTCAAACATCATCTCAAGATTCTCGAGGAGGTACTTATTCTGAAATGTCCCGCCTGATAAAACAACTTTATTTATATCGTACCTGTTTCTTGCTTCTGCAGCAACTTCTACAATAACCGAAATGATTGTGTTGTGAAATTTAGCGGATATTTCGGAAAGCGGAACCTGGTGTTTTAAATCGTTAACAATAGTGCCAAATGTATCTTTAAAAGAGATTGTTGTGCTGACAGAATAAGGATATGCTTTTTTTATTTTTCTATCAATAATGGCTTCAAGTCGCATAGGAGCTTCAGCATGAAATTTGCTGAATGGGGAGAGATTTATCAGTGCTGCCACTGCATCGAATAACCTGCCAGAGCTGGAGGTCAGGGGACAATTTATTTTTTTGTCAATGGCGTCGCATAGCAGTTCAACTGATGAGGGTTTAATCGTATTCAGAAATGGCAGGTTAAATTCCAGAAATTTGAGTCCATATATCTTATACAAATAAGACAGAGCCATACGCCAGGGTTCGTCAATTACGTTATCTCCACCGGGCATACTCAGATATTCGAAATGATTAATCCTGGTATATTCCTGTAAATCACAAACAAAGAATTCGCTTCCCCAGATATTGTTATCGTCACCATAGCCAGTGCCATCAAAAGCCACGCCAATAACCTGTTCATCGAGGTTATGCTCAGCCATGCAGGATGCAATATGCGCGTGATGATGTTGAACCTGAATGTGTCTCTTTTTTGATTCAACAGCGTATCGTGTTGATAAATAATCAGGATGCAGGTCGCTGACAACCAACGTAGGATTAAACCGGAACAGTTTTTTGAATTGTTCTATGGTTTCAAAATAAAATTCATAGGTCTCGATATTTTTCAAATCACCGATATGCTGGCTGAGGATTGCCTGATTGTCCTTTCCCAAACAGAAACAATTAACAAGTTCTGCTCCTGTAGCAAGAATTCCTTCAACATTCAACGAAAGGGTTTTCGCCTCCGGCGCATACCCGCGCGACCGCCTCAAAACCCTCTCCTTGTTATTCACGATCGTAACAACAGAATCATCAGTTCTGTTGTATATATCCCTGTTATATATCAAGACAGCATCAGCAATATTTCCTAATTTTTCTACAGCTGTTTCATTATCTGTAACAATAGGCTCATCCGAGATGTTGCCACTCGTTAAGACAATAGCCGGAATATCCATCTTTTCAAACAACAGATAATGCAACGGCATATAAGGCAGCATGGCGCCAATTGTATTAAAACCAACAGACACAGAGGGAGCGAGGCTCTTTTTTTGCCGGAGAAGCACAATAGGTCGTTTCCACAACTTCAGGGATGTCTCTTCAGTATTATTTACAAAAGCATACTCTTTTAACGTATCAATATCAGAGAACATCACAGCATAAGGTTTTCCCTCTCTGTTTTTCAGTTTCCTGAGCCGTATAACAGTTTCTTCGCACAGTGCGTCGCATGCTAAAAAAAATCCGCCTAATCCTTTTACAGCTATGATATTTTTGTCTTTGATAAGCGCTCCTAATTTGCTGATAATCGCCTGCGTGTCTTTAATGACTTTGTTTTGATATAACAGGGAATATTCAGGTCCGCATACAGAGCAGGCAACAGGTTGGGCATGAAACCGTCTGTCTGTGATATCCCCATATTCTTTCAGGCAATCAGGGCACAGTTCAAAATCCTTCATGGTTGTTTTATCCCTGTCGTATGGAAGGTCTTTGATAATCGTAAAACGAGGTCCACAGTTTGTGCAATTGATAAAGGGATAATCTAAACGGTTCTTCTGGGCTTTCATATCCTTCAGGCAATCATCACACACAGCAATATCAGGACTGATGCCCGTAATACGGTCAGACACCGTTTTGCTTTTAACAATCTGGAAATCGGTGAAATTCTCGCTGACCGTTTGTCTGAAGACAATCGATTCGATGTTTGCTACTGCTGGAGCAGAGCGTTTGATCAAGGAGATAAAGCTGTTTATTGCAGAAGCATTGTGATTAATTTTAAGAACCACGCCATCGTTTCTGTTTTCAACACAGCCTTTTACATGATTACTTTTTGCAAGGCGGTAAATGAACGGTCGAAATCCGACACCCTGTACCCTACCCTTTATTTCAATTTCAAATGTGTTCTCGTCAGACTGTTGATCGTTGGTTAGCATTGATTCTACTCCTACCTGGTTGCCGTGACCTTAATTGTTAAATTTTTATCAATGCAAAAATAACTGATTTAACGATCATTTCAAACTGATCATCTAATAATCCAGTTATCATGCCTTCGCTGAAGCTTCGGTGTGCAAGCCATCAACCGGGATCGAGTATCCAGAAATCTGTACATCAAAAAAACTTTAGTTAAATTTGCACCCGTTTCCGGGATGTTAGCTCAGTTGGTTTAGAGCACATGCTTGACAGGCATGGGGTCGCTAGTTCGAATCTAGTACATCCCACTTTCCCCCAATCAGTTGGTTTAGAGCATCCCGCAACAAGCGGGAGGGTCGCTAGTTCGAATCTAGTACATCCCACTTTCCCCCAATCAGTTGGTTTAGAGCATCCCGCAACAAGCGGGAGGGTCGCTAGTTCGAATCTAGTACATCCCACTTTCCCCCAATCAGTTGGTTTAGA
>CAZTSX010000016.1:21741-69209 GCA_964616825.1 uncultured Prolixibacteraceae bacterium | reverse complement strand
GTGGTTGTATATCTAACGACCAACTTGATGCCGTTGGGAATTACTCTACGGTGACGGATTTTGCCAGATTTCTGGGTTGGTCAACATTGCAACCACGTATTACAGCAATGTAATATGACAACAATTGCAGCGGAATAGTAGCGATCATGGGTACCAGCATCTCCTCTGTTTCGGGAATTTCAATGCATTGATCTGCCAGTTTCTTGACTGCCACATCCCCTTCATTAATGATAGCTATGATCTTTCCTTTTCTGGCTTTGACCTCCTGGATATTGCTGATCACTTTCTCGTATGATCCTTTCCGTGTAGCCATGACAAATACTGGCATCTGTTCATCTATCAGTGCTATGGGGCCATGTTTCATCTCCGCAGCGGGATATCCTTCAGCGTGAATATAGGAGATCTCTTTCAGCTTCAATGCACCTTCAAGCGCTACCGGGAAGTTATATCCTCTGCCAAGATAAAGGGAATTGGTAACATCCTTGTATAGATTGGCAATCTCTTTTATCTTATCGTTCAGTTTCAACACCTGCTCCACTTTAACGGGTATATTATTCAGCTCTCCAAGGATCGTTCTGAATCGTGAAACAGGGATGGTGCCTTTTCTTTGGGCAAGCTGCAAAGCCAGCAGGGTAAGAACGGCTACCTGAGCAGTAAACGCTTTGGTGGATGCGACGCCAATCTCAGGACCTGCATGTGTATAGACACCTCCATCAGTAGCTCGTGCGATGGAAGATCCAACAACATTACAGATACCAAGTACCGTTGCTCCTTTCCTTTTGGCCAGTTCAATCGCAGCCAGTGTATCAGCTGTTTCACCCGATTGTGAGATCACGATGACCACATCATCTTCAGAAAGGACTGGGTTCCGATACCGGAACTCCGATGAATATTCAACCTCCACAGGGATCCGTGCCAGATCTTCCAGCAGGTATTCGCCCACCAGACCAGCATGCCATGAGGTTCCACAAGCGGAAATGATGATTCGTTTCGCATTGAGCAGCTTTTGCTCATAATCCCGGATTCCTCCAAGAGTCACCAACCCCTGATCCAGATGTAACCTTCCACGCATGCTATCACGGATGGATCGGGGTTGCTCAAAAATCTCTTTGAGCATAAAATGATCGTATCCTCCCTTTTCAATTGCACTCAGACTCAGTTCCAGCTTCTGGATGTATGGTGTCTCTTCCTTATTCCCGACCGTCTTAATCCTCAGCATTTTGTTACGCTTGATGATCGCGATCTCTCCATCATTAAGGAAAACAACGTTATCGGTATATTCAACGATGGGTGTGGCATCGGAAGCGACGAAAAATTCTTCCTTACCAATCCCTACAACAAGTGGACTCCCCTTGCGTGCAGCGATGATCTTATCCGGGCTCTTCTTTGAAAGAACTACGATAGCGTAAGCGCCGATCACCTGGTTCAGAGCGATTCGCACAGCCTCTTCCAGGGGAACTTTCTCATGTATCAGGATATCCTCGATCAAATGGACTAATACCTCGGTATCTGTATCGCTGGTAAAGTGGTATCCACGGTTGATCAGTTCGCTGCGTAGTGAAGCATAGTTCTCAATGATCCCATTGTGGATAATGGCTACGCTTTTGTTCTCAGAAAAGTGTGGATGCGCATTGATCTGATTGGGTTCACCATGTGTTGCCCATCGGGTATGAGCCATGCCAATGGTACCTGTAACATGTTTATCCTTGATAAATTCTTCCAGGTCGGCCACTTTCCCTCTGCATTTGTAAATATTCAAGGCATCATTCAACATGCATATTCCTGCACTGTCATATCCTCTGTATTCAAGCCGGCGCAATCCTTTGATCAGGATAGGATAAGCCTGTTTTGGCCCTACATATGCTATAATTCCACACATAATAGATCTTTTTCCTTACAATCAAAACAAAGATAAGATAAAAAATGAATTAAAACCATTTACTGCATTCTGGTAAAGGTAACACTTAACTTGATTCTATCCTTGGGAGAAGATGAAAAGATTGGATTCGTGCCGTTAAGAATAACGCGATTGGCTGTGGTATTTCTGATTAGCGGGTTGGAAGCGAAAACATATATGTTATATTTTTCAATAGAATCGGAAAGCAAAAGCCTTTGAAAATGTCGTGTTAGCCGGAACCAATAACTTCTGTCATTTTTATTATAGGCACCTCCAAAATAGCTCAGCCCATCCAGCTCGTCAATTATTTGGTTAATCCTTCCGGCACTGTCTACTTTGTACATTGCCAGTTGTTGAGGGGGGATCCAGGTTGAATCCATTTCCGGGTTTTTGAGAGTGAGGATCGCGCTGTTGATGGCAATAGGACCGAGAGAGTCCAGCAGGGAGCGAAAGTACGGGAACTGAAGCTTGAGTTTCACTCCGCCCAGTGTTTGAAGGTATACCTGGTTTTTACCCAGTGTGGTATCTTTGTAAACCAGCTGTTGCTTGAAATCAGGACTGGCATCTTCATATCTGTGGTGATTGAAGTTGTTAAATCGTGCAGCTACTAAATCAATAGGTAAGTTGAAATTGAGAGAATCTCCAACATCTTCATTGTGGAAGTAAATAACCATTTTGGATAATCCGGCTGTTGGAACATAATTGATCAGTGCTCCACGTGAACTAACTGGACTGGCCTCAACATAAAGTCCTTTCATGAAGTTGATAAACTCAGTAGTTGAAGATAAGACATGATCAGGTGCAAAGAGAATCTTATTTCCCAGGTAATTGGACTGGTTGGAAAGGTTAATCCGCAGATGTGGTGCTACCGGTTTTCCCCAGATGACAACACTATCCTTAGGTGAGGGCAGGTAGGTCTTATTTGCCAGTTCAATTCCATATGTGTCCAGTGATTGGTTGGAGTAATAACTACTGTCATAGTTAATGTCCTCGCTAATCTCAAACACTCGGAGCTTCTGCAATGTGTTGGTATCGCCGTAATAGGTTCCATAGTAGAGAATCAGCACCAGGGAATCGAGCCGGGGATTCACGCCAAAATCGATCTGCTCTGACGAGAGGAGAAATTGGGTGTAAAAGCTCGCGGTGGTTTTTCCGAATACAGGATCGACAATTGATCCGAGCACTAAAGCCTGTAGTTCATCCGATCGGATAGAGTCCATGATCTCGGAATAAGCAACAACAGTCACGGTGTCAATCTTACTTACGTAAAGTGTATCAGTGGGTGGGAGCAGTTCCAGTCCGATCTCATAGGGATCTTTCTTACATGAAACTACAATAAAAACGACAAGCAGGCTTATCCAGATAGCTCGAAACAGGAGTTGGGGCAGGATTCTCAAGTGACGGAGTTTATAGGTAAAAATTATCCAATAGTCGCTGGCTCATTAACCAGCAGCTCATCGTAGAAATCGGAATAAGCATCAATATAATTCTCCATCGGTTGATAATCGAGGATTGGCTTCCCTGATTCCTTCATATAACTAAGCAACTCCGGGTTTATCTCCGGTGAACCAAAGACCAGGCCATCGGCATTATCTATGGCTGCTTTAATAATGTTAACGTAGGTTGGCGATTTATAGTGTTTCAAATCTTTTGCCGTAATGCCATTCAATTTCATTTTAGCACCATAGTCCTTGTGCATCGATTCGCTAAATTCATCATCGTAAATAGAAAATATCACTTTCGAATCACTGAACAACGGATTGTCCCGAAAGGCTTTTTTAATGTATAGTGGGAGCAGACTTGTCATCCAACCATGACAATGAACAATATCAGGTCCCCAGCTCAGTTTCTTAACTGTCTCCAAAACTCCCCGAGCGAAGAAGATCGTCCGCTCGTCGTTATCTGGAAAGAACTTTTCATTTTTATCATGGAATGTGAACTTCCGATGAAAATAGTCTTCATTGTCAATAAAATATATCTGCATGCGTGCTTGCTGAATGGAAGCGACTTTAATGATAAGGGGGTGGTCAGCATCATTGATGACCAGATTCATCCCCGAAAGCCTGATTACTTCGTGTAGTTGGTTACGACGTTCGTTGATATTCCCGAAACGCGGCATAAACGTGCGAATTTCCTTTCCCCTCTCTTGAATGCCCTGTGGAAGATGTCTTCCGATCAGGCTCATCGGTGTCTCTTTCAGATAAGGTGTTATCTCTTGTGCAACGAACAATACTTTAGGTTTTTCCATAATATCTCCAAAATTTTTTCCAAAACGAATTCGGTTGCAAAGATAATAAAAATTTTTCAGTTAATTTCAAAGCCTTATATGTAAATAAGTGATTATTATTGAATTAACGAATTCTTATACTCTTTTGTGAAAAAAATTACTCTTTAACATATAACCTTTTACTACTCAACCGGATTAATGTCAATAATTAGAGTTGATCAAAGCAGGAGGGAATGAACAGGAATTGAAGATAAAGACAGGGGGATCAAACTGCCAGGCGGTTGATCTGCGGGGGAGTTTCGGCCAGGCTTCCAAACTAATTTGGCCGTCCGGTTTCCGCATCCGGTTAAACAAGTGGAAAAGAATAACACACTAAAATTAACAGAGATGAAGAAAATAACATTATTGACAATCATTGGTATCCTCCTCTTTTCAGGAGCCACCTTTGCAACAGAATTTAAATCAAAACTACCCGGCACTCCAGCCGGTGTATGGATCACCCTTCACATCAAATTCCACAAACCAAAATGGGATTGTAAACGAGGATTCGGATTATGTTTCAATATCACCTTCGGATTTGAAGATGAAGCTAAACCAAATACTGAGGCTGTATGCCGGATAAAAATGTTACTGAACAATAACCAACTGATTATGAAAGTCAGGGAGATAGATCTGCAGAGCTATGAGAACGGCTCCACGCTCCCATACTTCAGTGGAAAATCCAGCATTATGCTGGATGAGCCCACGGAGATTCCTGCCAGCTTCTGTCGACAACTTGGAACTTCCGGTTCAATTGTGATCAAGCCGGGGACTTACCCTGTTACGTTTAAAGACAATACCTATACGGTTGTCTTTCAGCTCTAGAATACGTGTAAGTACAATGTAAGAACAAGTGAAGGCTGCAAAGATGTCAATGGGATTTCCCTGAAATATCTTTGCGCCTTTCCAAAAAACAGAGCAACATTTAACCAAATGAAAACACGAATCCTGATTACGACAGTGGTCTTGCTATCAATAGCTTCTGCTTGCCAGAAAGTTATTCTTTTTTCAAAGGGAATCCGGAATCCAACAATCAAATCAGAAACCGATATCCGTGAATTTCTTCGGAAAAGAAAGATCCCATCCTATGACGGTTCGTTTGTTGTCCGAGATTCAATCTCATTTATCAACCTGGTCAAAAACGTAAAAATGTTCCCTGGTGTTGCTTTTTTTACGCCCTTTGGAGAACTCATCCTGATCAACGACAGCACCTATTGTGCAGGCGTTGCCCATATGTTCTCCATGAATTTGCAATCCGGCTCCAGCTATCCGGTTGATTCATCCTTCCGGCTGGAAGAACTCGATGGGTTGGTCAGATCATTAGAGAGGGATCATAATAACCTGGAAGAAGAGGAAGGGGCTTTCGTTGTTATGGGATTCTGGGCCACCTACTTTGGGTCTGTGAACGAGAATGTTTTCGGAGTGCTGGAAGCCGCCTCCAGAAATACGAATGTCAAGACCCGGATCTACCTTGTCAATATTGACTTCCTGGAATCCTGGGGATTGAAAACAAAATTGAATTACAAAATCAACTAACCGGTAAGACTCAGAAACGGTTTGTGATGAGACTATTTTTGTCAGTCAGATGAGCAGCGAAAGGGGAAAAGATGTGGGGTCAAGGGGTCTGGGGATATTTTGGGATCATTATTCTCTGTTCTCCGGCCCCATTAGCTGCTCAACACCTGGTTTGGAATGATTCTGTAAACGTCATGAATCTGAAAAACCTGGCAGACTCAGGAGAATCGATTATCCGTTTACGAATAGTGCAACAGCTCGATTATGCTCTGACTTTATCCTCATTGTTCTTCATCAACTGGGAACATGAACAGAATGTCAAACAGGTTATGGTTTTGCATGACTTTGTCTACCAATGTCATGTCGATAATACACGAAAATTCAGGTTCACGCAAAAGATCACGCACCACCTGGGGGGGCAATATTTTTTTGATAGCATCTTCCGGTTTCATGTAGATGACAATATCCTGGAGACCCGACTGGAGTGGAAACTCAGGAAGAATCACGGAATCTTTCTCTCTTCTATTATCTCTACCAGGCTTTTCAACAGGTATGATTTCTCGCTCAACGATAGTGGCAATCTGGTAAAAACAATCAACTCCTCATTTCTAACCCCTATGACTGGCACCTTTTCCGGTGGATTCCGGTTCAACTGGCCACGGTTTGGCTCACTGAATTTCGGTCTGTCGAGTGCAAAATTCACCTGGATTCGCGACAAACAAATCTATGAGGCACAAAAGACAAACATCTATTATGGGGTTACTTCAGACAAGAAAAATCTAGTTGAATATGGTTTCAGTCTTCAGCTTCAGATAGATCGAGATCTGGTAAAATGGATGCATTGGAATTGTGACCTGTTGCTATTTAAAAATGCAGCGGCACCGGTAGATATAATCATGCGAAACCTCTTCACTATCCGAATTACCAGGTTCCTGAAAACCCAGTTCCAGACACGGATCTATTATGAAGAACAAATCAGTAAAAAGTTGCAGTTGGAAAATATGGTTTCGGTTGGATTTTCATGGACACTCTAACCCCGCACAAATATCGCTTTGATGATGTGTGAAGCCATTTTGGGATTCTCCTTCAGGCGGCGGGTAGAGTAGCCGAACCAATCTTTCCCAAAAGGAATATAAACGCGCATGGGATAACCTTTTTTTACTATACTTCTCCTTAATTCCGGTGTCACGCCGTAGAGCATCTGGAATTCATATTTATCCTTAGGTACCTGATGCTTCCCAATGAGTTCATATGTGCCGGTCACCAAAAACTTATCGTGTGTGGCAATCCCCGGATAGATCTTTTCCCGGAAAATGTAATCCAGGTCTTTCAGAAAATGCTCATTGATCTCATCATGCTTTTTGTACGCAATGGCCTCGGGCTCCACATAGATCCCTTTGCATAATCTGAAATTCAATGGAACCTCTGATGAGTGAATGTCCTTGAGGTCCTGGATATCCTTCAGCGTTCGCTTGAGGTAAGCCTGAAACACTAATCCGACATTTTTGGGAAACTCGTTTTTCAGCCTCCGGAAAAGATGGATCTCCGGGTCGGTACATTGTGAATCCTCCATATCAATCCGCACAAAGTTGTTATAAGAAGCTGCTTTGGTGACGATCTCCCGGATGTTCTGATAACAAACTTCTTCATCGATCAATAGCCCAAACATCGTTGGCTTCAGGGAATAATTACCATCTATTTTTTCGGCTTCCACACGTTCGATGATCTCAAGGTATGTATCTTTATAGGCAGTAGCCTCTTCCAGTTTGGTAATAAATTCACCAAGAAGATCAATGGTGATCATCATTCCTCCGGCATTCATCTCCCGACAGGCACGAATCGCATCATCGATGGTTTCGCCTGCAATATATTTCCGGGAGAAGAGCCATACAAGTTTCCTCGGCATGAAGGGAAGTAGTTGGGATATCAATTTGTTAAACATAGCTGGTTGGAGTAAAAAGAAGGTACAAACATATCTAATTAGTGGTAAAATTACCAATTTGTTATTAACAATTATAATGATTATTTTTGCCCACTTTTTGTAAATCCCGAACCGTGAAACCTTTAGACCAGTTCATCATTCCGTTCAGCGGCCAGAGGTCAGGGATTCACAACTACGATTTACAAATCGACAAGACGTTCTTTGAGCATTTCAAGCATGGAGAAATTCGGAGTGGAAACCTCTCCGTACATATTAATCTGGAGAAGGAGGAACGCATGTTGGTTTTTCTCTTTTCGGTTTCCGGAGAAGTTACACTGGCTTGCGACAGGTGCAATGAACCGATTCAGATTCCTCTTTTTGGAGAGGAGAGACTCATCGTGAAATTTGGTGACGAGTGCTCCGAACAGAGCGATGAGGTACAGATCATTCCCGAATCAGAAAGCAAGTTTGACACAGCTCCATTTCTCTATGAGTTTATTCATCTTTTGCTGCCAATGAGACGGATTCATCCTGAAGATGAGAAAAGTGATAGCGCTTGCGCTCAGACGGTGATGGATAAGATCGAAGAGTTGTCACAAAAACCGAAAGAGGATCCACGCTGGGAAAAACTCAGCAAATTGCGTGGGAAGTGAGTCGTGGGACGTAAGAGATGAAAGAATTAATACTAATGAATTTTTGAATTTTCAACCTGACAATTATGCCACACCCGAAACGAAAGATTTCAACAACCAGACGAGATAAAAGAAGGACACATTATAAAGCTGAGGTATCCACATTTGCCATTTGTTCTAACTGCGGTACCACAGTCCTCTACCATAGAGTCTGCCCCGACTGTGGATATTATAGAGGAAAGCCTGCAATCGAAAAAACAGCAGCTGAATAAGTATGAGGATCGGCTTAGACGTTTCCGGGGGAGACTTCGCACCAGAATCTACGCTTCATGGAGCCCTGTTGGCCCTGAAAGATCTCTCCAAGAATGACCGGATCGTTTTGATCGGGGACAAAGACGTGATCAATAGCTTCTTTAAAGAGGAGAATGTGGATCCATCTCTCTTTGATGTAGTTGATGCCACTGATCAGATCGAGATGGGAGAATCTCCGACAAAAGCCCTTGTTGCCAAACCCAATTCGAGTATTGCAGTCGGCTTTCGTATGCTCAAGCATAAGCAGATTCACTCCTTCAGCAGTGCCGGTAACAGTGGAGCCATGATGGTTGGAGCAATCTATAGTGTAAACTCCATACAGGGAGTCATCCGGCCCAGTACACCTGCTTACATTCCTCAGGAGGGTGGTGGCTCCACGATCCTGATCGATGTGGGTACCAATCCCGACAGCAAACCCGATGTGATGTATCAATTCGGACTGCTTGGATCCCTTTATGCAGAACATGTGATGCATGTGAAGAGCCCACGTGTAGGGTTGTTAAATATCGGGACGGAAGAGAAGAAAGGGAACCTGATCACTCAATCCTCTTTTCAGTTAATGAGAGATGCCAAGGATTTTAACTTCATCGGTAACGTAGAGGGCAGGGATCTTTTCCGCGACAGAGTCGACGTCATAGTCTGTGATGGATTCGTTGGGAATATTGTGTTGAAGCAGGCAGAAGCACTTTATCGTGTTTTTGTCAAACGAGGTATCAAAGATGATTATCTCGACCGGTTTAATTATGAGAATTACGGGGGATCCCCGATACTGGGTATCAACTCCAATGTACTTGTGGGGCACGGAATCTCAAACGGAAAAGCAATCCGGCGAATGATTCTGCTTTCGAAAGAGATCCACAACGCCAGGCTTACTCATAAGATCAAATATGCTTTTGAGAAGTATGCCATTAACAATATATAACCCATTTACTCTCAGCAAACTTAACTCTTCTTCATGACAAAGATCAGAGCAAAAATATCAGGCATACATGGATGGGCCCCGCCTTACATCCTGACGAACAAAGAGCTGGAGGGTATGGTCGATACTTCCGACGAATGGATCACGACCCGAACCGGGATCAAAGAACGGCGTATTCTGAAAGGAGAAGGGCTGGGAACATCAGATATGGGAGCTGAGGCAGTCAAAGGATTGCTGGAAAAGACCAATACTTCGCCGGATGAGATCGATCTTGTTATCTGTGCAACGGTAACTCCCGATATGATGTTTCCGGCATCGGCAAACCTCATCAGTCACAAGACGGGCATCAATAATGCATTCAGTTTCGACATGAACGCTGCCTGCTCCGGTTTGATGTTTGCAATTATCACAGGTGCCAGATATATCGAATCAGGTGCCAGTAAAAAAGTAATCGTTGTTGGCGCCGATGTGATGTCATCGATAACTGATTATACCAACCGGGAAAACTGTATCCTGTTTGGTGATGCGGCAGGGGCCTTACTTCTCGAACCCACCACGGAAGATGTTGGGATCATGGACTCAATCTTCAAAACAGATGGCTCCGGGTACCCATATCTTCACCTGAAAGCAGGGGGATCGTTAAACCCTGCTAGCCATGAAACTGTCGATGCCAAAGATCATTTTATCTACCAGGAGGGCAAAGCTGTTTTTAAGTTTGCTGTGATAGGGATGGCAGATATTTCGGCAGAGATCATGAAGAAAAATAACCTCTCGTCAGAAGATGTTGCCTGGCTTGTTCCACATCAGGCCAATTTACGGATCATCGATGCCACTGCACGTCGAATGGGCATTAGTAAAGACCAGGTAATGATCAACATTCAGCGCTACGGAAATACCACAGGAGCGACAATTCCTCTTTGTCTGTGGGAGTGGGAAGACCAGCTTAAAAAAGGCGACAACCTCATCCTGGCAGCCTTTGGCGGCGGCTTCACCTGGGGCGCAATTTGGGTGAAGTGGGCGTATTAAGCGAAGTACGAAACTAGAATTTGAATTCAACAACTAATTGCAGAAAAAATTGGTATTACTCGCAATTTGCTATATATTTGTACTATATCAACATATCGTATAACAATTAAAATCTAATCGTCATGCAATCTTTGCGGTGGCAGCTTTTTTGAAAGAGGTCACGAGCTGGAGACCGCGTATAACTGGTACACCAAAAACATCCTCTACGAGGATTTCCCGAACGATTTTGTCTATTATCTTACCGACCTGAAAGCGTGTGAGCGATTGATATCTGCCTACCGGGTGTGTATGAATCCCGATGAGAAATCCTTTCTGAAAGAGTTTATTCGCAAATGCTTATTCGAAGCATTTATCCATGCCGGAATGTTTGCGTCGAAGATGCTGGATTATCTGGCCGTGCATCCGGATACTGACTTATCCCAACACAAATTCAGGATGCCTGATGGAAAAATTCTCCAGTATGCGGGTGAATCGGTCAGGGAGGTTTACCTGATCGCCCTCTATTATCAACAAGTGGTAAAAGGTATCGAATACCGGGCAATGGACTACACAACCTGTTTCCGGTTCCCAAAGGAATCCGGAAAAAAATAATCCCCGGTTGTATATGTAAGCTTACTGGCTTCTAACTTTCCTTCAATAGCTCCTCGACAAACAACCGGGTATCATCCACATACCGGTTGTAATGTTCCCCGGTACCCGGGCCTGAGAATCCTGTTTCCACTTTGCGGATGTTACCGTTCCGGTCGATGAAAATGGTTGTTGGATAAGCCATGATGCCTTCGAAAGGATAAAGAACCGAACGGATCGATGCCCGGCCGCGGGGACCGGAATAAAGAAATGGATAGCCTGCACCGGTTTGCTCTTTGAACCGTTTCATCTTGGGCGCAGAAGACTCAAACGTCTTATCCTCAAAACTCAACGCGACGATCTCCAGTCCCAGGTCTTTGTACTCGGAATAGATGTCGCGATAGAAAACTGCTTCATCCAGGCAGTTCGGACACCAGGTACCTACAGCTTGCACGATAACTACCTTATCCTTGAACCTGGGATCTGACAGGGAGATGGTATCGCCATTGATGTCGGGAAACGCAAAGGTGAAGGGTATTGCATCCTCTTTCAGCCTGATCAGGTGCTCTCCTTTTGGGATCGAAATTTGATCATCCCGCTCGGCACGCCAGTCAACTTTCCAGCGCGGACTTCCCATGAACTTACCGTTCTCGAGGTTTCCTTCAGAAGATATGTCTGCTGTTAGGATCAACGAATGTGCTCCATCGATGCCGGAGAGCATAAACTTGTTCCCGGAAACCTTGCCTTCGAGAAAACGGTAGTCCCCGGTCGGACTGAGGATCGTTCCGGTGACCCGGTTGCCATCCTGTGTAAATTCACCCACAAGTATATTGGAATCAGGGGTTCCGGGATTTTCAACATACCTCCACCGGCCAGTCACGTCAACACCAGCCTCTTCAGTGCTCCAAGGGAACCGGTCGGAGATCCCGGGCACAGCATAGAATGCATAGGATGTTCCTCCTTCACGCCCTTTCGGATAGTATCGGCCTACCAGGGAATCGTGTAGGAAAATAGCCACAATCTCACTTGAAAACACAGGGAATTTCATGACGACAGTATCGCCACTCCGGTCAATCTCGGTAATGAAAATGGTCTCATCTGCGTTTATCACATACACCACTTCGATCTCCATATTGGATTCGTAGATCATGTTGAAAGGCAGATCCATGCCGGTTACGGTACTGTCGATACGGATCACTCCAAGCCAGGGGCCCTGAGGAAGATTTTTCTGATAATCAAAACAGCCGGTGAGGAGCACGACTCCAAGGAAAGAGAGAAAGAATAGTTTTTTCATAATAATTGATGTTAGAATGCTAAATTATAGAAATCTGCATTAATCACGAAAACTTCCCTATCACAGGCCGCATCAACGCCACCCACAGAAATGCCATGCTGAAAGAGATGATGGTTCCCCACACAATTCCCAGTGATGGGTAGGTAAAATAGACACTGAGAGCATAGATCACAATATTGGATGCAGAGAGGATCATGATCTTCCCTGTTGCCCGGGCAAATGCCTTCCCCTGGTTCACAGCCAGGATTACCATGGAGGAGAATAGTACCGCCGGAAAAGCGAGGATGGTAACCCCAAAATAGACAGCTACATTGATCCAGAGATTTACTACATGAACCTGGTCTGCCAACAGAGCTAACGCAAGCCAGACACCCAGAGAACAGATAATGCTGAGAAAAAGATTATACCGAAGCAACAGGATAAAAGCCACCAGGAAGATCGAATCGATCATCATTCCTATTGGAATAGCTGGTGTCATTTCTTTCACAAATCCAATACCCTGAGCGAGACTGATGAAGATCAATGTGATCAGGATGTTGGAAGGAAGGTTGGTGATCAGTCCGCCAATTTTACTCCCAAACCGTTCCGCCAGTAACGTCATCAACGCAATCAAGCTGCCTGCAAGTATAAAGGAGAGAATCACCTGGAGGTAGAACATGGATTCAGGTTCAAGATTCAAAATTCAAGTAAAAAAGTTAAAGATAGAATATTCTGGTGACAAGGTAACAAGATGATCAAGCAACTAGCATCATTGTCATTGCGAGCACAGCGAAGCAAGAGCATCGAGTATTTTTTTTGGTAAATAACTCCAAAGGATTTACTTTTGTGTGCTCAATGTAAAAAGGATAGCCATATGGTAATCAATCTCTGCATACCGCGCTTTACCATACTGGTGGGTACAATCCCCGCCCGGTAAGCTATTCCTTTCAGATTCCCTTTCATTTTAATCATCAATCAACAAACGTTTCTGGAAGAAAGTCCATGAAAAGGATTTGAATAACAGTAATAAATTTTATCAATTGAAACATATTAACTCTACTCATCTGAAGAAGTTTTACCGTGACCTGAAGGAAGCGATCGCAGGTACAGAACAGGATTTCACGACCGGAAAGCTGAGAAGAGCCATCTTTTTACTCTCCGTTCCCATGGTCCTGGAGATGTTGCTGGAGTCCATCTTTGCTGTTGTAGACATATTTTTTGTGTCCAAGCTTGGGCCGGAAGCCATTGCTGCCGTTGGCTTGACCGAATCGATCATCACGCTCATCTATGCCATCGCGATCGGGCTGAGCATGGCAACTGCGTCGATGGTTTCCCGGCGAATCGGTGAGAAGAATCCGGATGCTGCTGCAGTAGTTGCCGTTCAGGCAATCCTGGTAGGGATTTTGGTCTCCCTGATGATTGCTATTCCCGGTTCGCTCCTTTCCAGGAAAATCCTTGAACTTATGGGAGCCTCTCCGGCGATTATCAGTGAAATGTGGGGATATACCGCCTGGATGCTTGGCGGGAACATGGTGATCATGCTTTTATTCATCATCAATGCTATCTTCCGGAGCGCTGGTGATGCTGCTATCTCCATGCGGGTATTGTGGTTTGCCAATCTGTTGAACATTGTACTGGATCCATTGCTGATCTTCGGGATCGGACCTTTTGATGGATTCGGGATCACAGGAGCAGCTATCGCAACCAATACAGGCAGAGGGCTGGCAGTCCTCTATCAGTTTTACCTGCTGTTCTTTGGGCGGAAGCGGGTACGTCTTGAACTTCATCATCTTCGGGTGGATATGAACGTGATGTGGCGACTGATCCGAATCTCCATGGGGGGAATCGGACAATACATCATCGCTACATCCAGCTGGATCGGAATGGTACGGATCATCTCGGTTTTTGGCAGTGTCGCCCTGGCTGGCTATACCATCGCCATCCGGATCATCATTTTCGCCCTTCTTCCTTCCTGGGGATTAAGCAATGCCGCTGCCACCCTGGTCGGACAAAATCTGGGGGCGAAGCAACCGAAACGAGCCGAACGATCGGTTTGGGCAACCGCCTGGATCAACATGATCTTGCTGGCACTTGTTGGAGCTGTGCTGATGGTGTTCAGTGATGGATTCATCCGGCTCTTTATTGATGACCTTGAGGTCATTGCTGTGGGTGCACTGGGGCTTCGAATCATCAGTGCAGGATTCATTGCCTATGGGCTGGGCATGGTGATGGTAAACGCTTTCAATGGTGCCGGAGATACCATGACCCCCACATGGATCAATGTCTTTTGCTTCTGGCTCTTCGAAATCCCCGTAGCCTGGTTACTGGCAATCCCTGCCGGCATGAAGGAATCAGGGGTCTTCCTTGCTATCGTAGCAGCCGAAACATTAATGACGTTACTGGCATGGTTGCTGTTCAGAAGAGGAAGCTGGAAGAAGAAAGTAGTCTGAAAAGTTGTATCTTTGCAGCCCTTTTTATGACGAAGAAAACGAAATATCCTGAATACAAAACCCTTGACCAGACAAGGATTGGCGACGAGATCCTCTCCTACTGGAAAGAGCACGAAGTGTTTGAACAAAGCCTGGAATTATCAAAAGATAAACCGCCGTTTATTTTTTATGAAGGGCCCCCTTCTGCAAACGGTATTCCGGGAATTCATCATGTGATGGCCCGTGCGATCAAAGATATCTTCTGCCGCTACCGGACCATGAAAGGATATTACGTAGACCGGATAGCCGGGTGGGATACGCATGGACTGCCAGTTGAGATCGGGGTGGAGAAAAAGCTCGGGATCACTAAAGAAGATATCGGGAAGAGTATCTCCATTGAAGAATACAACAGGGAGTGTCGAACAGAGGTGATGAAATACAAAAATCTATGGGATGAACTCACTGTGAAGATGGGTTATTGGATCGACATGGATCATCCTTACATCACTTTCGAAAACAAGTACATCGAAACAGTCTGGTACCTGTTGAGTGAACTCCATAAAAAAGGTCTGCTCTATAAAGGATATTCCATCCAGCCATATTCGCCCGCAGCCGGAACCGGGCTCAGCACCCACGAGCTGAATCAACCGGGCGCTTATAAAACGATAAAAGATAATACCGTCGTTGCACAGTTCCGGGTGGTCCACGACGAACAATCTGATTTTCTGTTTCACGATCCTTTTGGTGATCTGTATATCCTTGCCTGGACTACAACTCCCTGGACCCTTCCATCCAACACCGGACTGGCAGTAGGCAAGAATATCAAATATGTGAAGGTAAAGACCTATAATCCCTATACTTTCCTTGAACAAACAGTCATCCTGGCTAAAGATCTGCTGCATCAATATTTCAGTGAAAAAGATGCCGGAATGGATCTGGTCGATTACAAGGAGGGTCAGAAACACATCCCCTGGCAGGTGGTGGATGAATTTAAAGGAAAAGAGCTTGAAGGGATTCGTTTTGAACAGTTGCTTCCCTACACACAGCCCGAAGAGGGTGATCCGTTTCGTGTGGTATTAGGGGAATTTGTTACCACCGATGAGGGTACAGGGATTGTGCATATCGCACCCAGCTTTGGTGCCGACGACTTCCGGGTAGGGCAGCAATATAGCCTGGGTTACCTAACGATGGTTAGCAAGCAAGGGCGTTTTGTGCAAGAGATGGGGGAGTTTGCGGGTAAATTCGTGAAAACGGAGTATGATCCCGATTTCAATCCGGAGGCCGATCTCCCTGTCGATATCGAGATCATCATCAAGTTAAAGAAGGAGAATAAAGCCTTCAAGACAGAAAAATACGAACACTCCTATCCCCATTGCTGGCGAACCGACAAACCGATACTTTACTACCCGCTTGACTCATGGTTCATCCGTTCTACTGCCTGCCGGGACCGGATGATTGCCCTCAACGACACCGTCAACTGGAAGCCTGAATCAACCGGCACCGGCCGGTTTGGAAACTGGCTGGAGAACCTGGTCGACTGGAACCTTTCCCGGTCACGGTTCTGGGGTACTCCACTCCCGATCTGGTGTACAAAATCAGGATCGCAGGAGATCTGTATCGGTTCGGTGGAGGAACTGCAGCGGGAGGTAGAGAAAGCAGTCGAAGCCGGCTTGATGAAAGAGAACCCGCTGCAGAAATTTATCCCGGGTGACATCACAGATGAAAACTACCATACCTTTGACCTGCACCGTCCGATGGTTGATGAGATCATACTTGTGAGCAACGGGGGCGAACCGATGTACCGGGAACCCGATCTTATTGATGTCTGGTTCGACTCCGGAGCGATGCCCTACGCACAGTACCACTACCCGTTTGACCAGAGCCGGCCGCTTGACACCTATTTTCCAGCTGACTTTATTGCTGAAGGCGTTGATCAGACAAGAGGCTGGTTCTATACATTACATGCCATCGCATCCCTGCTTTTCGACTCTGTATCGTTCAAGACCTGTGTGTCGAACGGACTCGTGCTTGATAAAAAAGGGAATAAGATGTCGAAACGGCTGGGGAACGCTGTGGATCCGTTCAAAACCATTGCTACATACGGTCCGGATGCGACACGCTGGTATATGATTACCAACTCTCAACCATGGGATAATCTGAAGTTTGATATCAATGGCGTGGCTGAAGTCCAGCGTAAGTTCTTCGGAACCCTCTACAATACATATGCTTTCTTTGCACTCTACGCCAATATTGATAATTTCCGTTACCAGGAAGAGGATGTCCCGCATCGGGAACGGCCGGAGATCGACCGGTGGATTCTCTCGGAACTCAACTCCCTGATCAAATTTGTTGACGACTGCTACAATGACTATGAGCCTACAAAAGCAGGTAGGGCTATCGCTGATTTTGTCGATGAGCACCTCAGCAATTGGTACGTCAGGCTATCGCGGAGAAGGTTCTGGAAGGGTGAATACTCAACAGATAAGATTTCAGCCTACCAGACACTATACCGTTGCCTGGAGGTGATCGCTCAACTCGCCTCTCCGATCGCTCCATTTTTCATGGAACGGTTGTTTGTTGACCTCAACTGTATGACAGGCCGGTTTTCTGTGGATTCGGTTCACCTTACAGAATTTCCTGAATCCGATGAATCTATGATCGACAAATCGCTGGAAGAGAGAATGGAGCTTGCACAGAAGATTTCCTCTATGGCGCTCTCGATCAGGAAAAAGATCAACATCCGTGTTCGCCAGCCACTGAATAAGATCCTGCTCCCCATCCAGGAGAAACATTTGCAGGAGCAGATCAACCTGGTCAAAAACCTGATTCTTTCGGAGGTCAATGTGAAGGAGCTGGAATATATTACTGATACCACAGGCATCCTTGTGAAAAAAATCAAACCCGATTTCAAAAAACTGGGGCCCCGGTATGGAAAGCTGATGAAAGCCCTGGCCGGGAAGATCAACGAGCTGGAACAGGATGGTATTGCCCGGCTTGAAGCTGAAGGGGAACTCCGTTTTGAACTTAAAGGGGAAGAGGTTGTCATCAACTTGGATGACGTGGAAATCGTCTCTGAAGATATTCCGGGGTGGCAGGTAACTAACATGGGGAACCTGACTGTAGCGCTGGATGTTGCCATTACACCGGAATTACGACAAGAGGGGATTGCCCGCGAGCTGATCAACCGGATCCAGAACCTTCGGAAAGAGAAAAATTTTGACGTTACAGATCATATCATAGTTGATCTTCAGAAACATCAAGAATTTACAGAAGTAATTGAAAAAAATATTTCCTATATTTGCAGCGAAATTTTGGCACGTGATTTCAATGTCGTCGACCAGATACCAAAGGAAAACAGAGACTTCATTGAATTAACTGATACTATTTCCACCTGGATCTCTATCAGAAAAGTGGATTAAAACATGAAAGAAATGAAAAAGCCAGCAACCACAGTAGAAAAGACAAGATATTCAGACGAAGAGCTGGAAGAATTCCGCCAGATCATCCTGAATAAACTGGAAAAGGCTCAAAATGACCTGAAGCTTTTAACAGAATCTTATACAACCGGTAATGAACACGATACCAACGACACGTCGCCTACATTTAAAGTACTTGAAGAGGGGTATCAGGTATTCTCAAAAGAGGAGAACAGCAAGTTTGCTGCTCGTCAGGAGAAGTTTATCAAATCACTTGAGAATGCACTGGTACGAATCGAAAATAAAACCTATG
Source organism: uncultured Prolixibacteraceae bacterium (assembly GCA_964616825.1). GTDB lineage: Bacteria > Bacteroidota > Bacteroidia > Bacteroidales > FEN-979 > QYOJ01. Next base: position 50,723 of record CAZTSX010000016.1, on the reverse strand, counting down.
GTGTTTGTCGTGTCACTGGCAAATTGATTCCGAAAGACCGGTTGCGTATTGTCCCTCATGCTACATTGAGCATCGAAGCAAAACGGAAGCAAGGCGTCCCCGTTCAAGCGCCTCTTCAAACACCCCGTCCATTCGAGCCTAAGGATAAATAGGTCATCTGCATAATCCTTCCCGGAAATTGAAACGAGCCGTCATCATCATTGTCCTGATTCTAATCCTTGATCAGGTATTCAAAATTTGGGTGAAGTCTCATATGTACCTGGGTGAGAGTATTCCCGTTTTCAACAACTGGTTTTTTCTCCATTTCACAGAAAATGAGGGCATGGCTTTTGGGATGAGCCTGGGGGGAAATACAGGGAAACTGATTCTCAGTATCTTCCGGATACTCGCCGTTATTGCGATGGGTTTCTGGCTTCATCATGTAACCAAAAAACCGGGCTATAAAATAGGGTTAGCAATCTGCATCTCGTTGATCATGGCAGGTGCATTCGGCAATATCCTCGATAGCGCTTTCTATGGATTGATCTTTAGTGAAAGTAATTATCACCAAATCGCTACACTCTTTCCCCCTGAAGGTGGATATGCCGGATTCCTGCATGGGAAGGTGGTTGATATGCTCTATTTTCCTCTTATTGAAAGCCATTATCCATCCTGGTTTCCCGTAATAGGTGGTGAAGATTTTATCTTTTTCCGTCCGGTTTTCAATCTGGCTGATTCTTCTATTACAACTGGCGTGGCTCTGCTGATCCTTTTCCAGAAGAAGTTATTCAGCAAGCCCGAAAAAGAGTAAAAGAGATGAAAAGACTTTTCTATTTTCTTTCCCTTATCCTGATGTTTCCCCTGTTCCTTTCCTCCCAAGTCAATCCTATCAACATTCTGGATACTGTGGAGACGAAAAAAGGAAAGGTGATTCTCTATAAGAATTATGCCTGGATTTTTCTGGCTGACGTACCTTTGATGCTCGACATTGAGAAAGATTCCACGGGAATCATTGAAGATGGGTGGGTTAACGACCGGGTGCGTTATTTGAAATACATGAAGCCAGATAGCATCAAGGATACTGTCCTGTATCTCATAACAGAAAAGATGAAATTTTGTATGCCGATCCCGGTTAAGCATCTCATCCGGGGATTTATGTATACACACAAAGGATTGGATTTGCGTTTGAAAACCGGAGACACTGTTTGTGCCGTTTTCGACGGAGTGGTCCGGTATGCACGATACAACCGGGGAGGGTATGGATACCTGGTGATCGTGAGGCACTACAACGGACTGGAGAGCTATTATGCACACCTCTCCAAGGTTAAAGTCAAGGTAAACCAGATAGTCAATTCCGGAGATCTTGTTGGCCTTGGTGGTTCCACCGGTCGCAGCCGTGGACCACATCTCCACTTTGAATTACGATACCGGGATGTTCCGATAGATCCACGGAGAATGATCGATCTCGACAGTTGCCGCCTGATTACCCAAGTCTTCCCTGTCCGGAAAGAAGTATTTTATCCTTACGACTGGGATATGAATGCGGTATACCACAAGATCAAGAGTGGAGATACTCTTGGTGAGCTGGCGATGAAATATCGTACCTCCATCAGAGAGATCTGTGCTATGAACAAAATCAGATCGACAACATTACTCCGGATCGGACGAGTATTACGTGTTCGTTAAGGAGGATATATGTAGAATTATTTATATTTGCACAAACTTTTTTAAAACAGAACATGCAAGAGAAAATTACAGGCAAAATCTCTCAGATTATTGGTCCCGTTGTGGATGTTATCTTTGATGAGAATATGACTCTCCCGAACATCTACGATGCGCTGGAAGTGAAGAACGAGCAAGGGCATAAGGTTGTTCTGGAGTGCCAATATGATATTGGTGAAAATACGATCAGGACCATTGCGATGGACTCAACAGATGGTATGCGCAGAGGAATGGAAGTAGTTGCTAAAGGCGGACCGATCTCGATGCCTGTTGGTGAAGACATTCGCGGACGACTCTTTAACGTGATCGGGCAACCGATCGATGGATTGGGTCCGGTATCTCATAAGCATACCTATCCGATTCACCGGGATCCTCCGAAATTTGACGAACTAAGTACCTCCAAAGAAGTTCTCTTTACCGGGATCAAAGTGATCGACCTGATCGAGCCCTATTCGAAAGGAGGAAAGATTGGTCTGTTTGGCGGCGCAGGTGTTGGTAAAACCGTGATCATCATGGAGCTGATCAACAATATTGCCAAGAAATACTCCGGGTTATCGGTGTTTGGTGGAGTTGGAGAGCGTACCCGTGAAGGGAATGATCTGTTACGTGAGATGGTTGAGTCGGGTGTTATCCGTTACGGAAAAGAGTTTCTTGAAGATATGGAAAAGGGTGGCTGGGATCTTTCCAAAGTGGATCATAAAGAGCTGTTAAAATCTCAGGCAACCATGGTATTTGGACAGATGAATGAACCTCCTGGAGCCCGTGCCCGTGTGGCACTTTCCGGCCTCACCCTGGCTGAATATTTCCGTGACGGAGACGAAAAGACGGGTGGTCGTGATATTCTATTCTTCATTGATAACATTTTCCGGTTTACTCAGGCTGGTTCGGAAGTCTCTGCTCTCCTCGGACGGATGCCTTCTGCAGTCGGTTACCAGCCAACCCTGGCTACTGAAATGGGAATCATGCAGGAACGAATCACGTCCACCAAAAGAGGATCTATCACCTCTGTCCAGGCAGTTTATGTCCCCGCTGATGACCTGACCGATCCGGCCCCGGCAACCACTTTCGCCCACCTGGATGCCACCACCGTATTGAGCCGGAAAATCGCCGAGCTGGGAATCTATCCCGCTGTTGACCCCCTTGATTCTACCTCCAGGATCCTTACTCCTGATGTGGTAGGCGATGAACATTACAACATCGCTCAACAGATCAAAGAGATCCTTCAACGATACAAAGAGCTTCAGGATATTATCGCTATCCTGGGGATGGATGAACTTTCTGATGAGGATAAAGAGGTTGTTCACCGCGCCCGCCGTGTTCAAAGATTTCTCTCACAACCATTCTATGTAGCTGAACAATTCACTGGTATCCCGGGTACGTTTGTAAGTATTGAAGATACGATCAAAGGCTTCAAGATGATCCTGAACGGAGAGGTTGATGAGTATCCGGAATCTGCATTTAACCTTGTAGGAACCATCGAAGAGGCAATTGAAAAAGGCAAGAAAATATTGGCGGAGAGCAAATAAAGAACCCCTAAATCCCCTGAAGGGGACTTATTCTCCCTTCAGAAAACATTTTATCAAGTTAAACCAACAATATGCACCTTGAGATTGTAACACCTGATACTACCCTCTATGCCGGAGACAATGTACAACTGGTGCAGCTTCCAGGTATAGATGGCTCATTCGAGGTGATGGAACGTCATGCTCCGCTTATCTCTATACTGAAAAAGGGATCTGTAAAGGTGGTCATCAAAGGAGATAATCCTAAGTTTTTTGAGATCAACGGAGGGGTGATTGAAGTATTGGAGAACAAAGTGCTTATCTTAGCAGAATGAACGCATTCCGAAATAACCTGCTGGTTCTCTTTTCTGCATTGATTCTTAGCGGATGTTATAAGAATGAGCCGATTCCGACAGCCAACTTTTCATTCAGTGGCAACAACAACTTCGAAATACCCTGTAATGTAAAATTCACCAATCAGTCAACTCAGGCCTTCTCATTCGACTGGTATTTTGGTAATGACTCCACCTCCACTGATACCAATCCTTCTTACACCTATGTAACTCCCGGAAAATATCTGGTAGAACTTCGAGCCTACACGGAAAGCCGGAATGAGTGGGCTTCCAGGCGGAAAGAAATCACGATTAAAGACACTGTTAATTAAGGGTTCGGGGTCGAGGGACGAGGTACGAGGCTCAAGGTTCAAGTCAAAAATCACATTTCATGTTTCGCGTCTCACGATTCACGATTCACGTTCTAATAAAACAGAATCCTGTTATCCACAATGTCGGCCTGCTTTTTCAGTGCGTCGTATAAAGAGCTTGAAACCCGGTTGGTCCATGCACGTTTGTCAGAGCTCTCTTCAGTTAAATAATTCTCTTTTGCCGGAGCATCGGTGATGTTATCCACGATCACTACGTAAACTCCAAGGTTCCCCTGAAAGGGTCCTGCTAATATGCCGGGAGGTGATACAAATACGTTGCCCATAACTTCATTCTCCCTGGCTATTTGTGAACGGCTCATCCCGGAAAAGGTCAGCGTGGTGCTATCGACCTTAGTATTGAATGCAGCAGCCAGTGAGTGTATGTCCGTTTGATTCTTCATTGCCTCCTCCAGCCGTCCGGCGAGAATCTCAATCTTTTTAGCATTCCTAACGTTGGGTTCGATTTTCTCTTTCACCTGATCAAGGGGTGGTTCTCCTTTCTTGTATCTATCCTTCAGTAAGATTACAGCGTAGACACCCTGCAGGTCGAAAACGGGTGAAACCTCTCCTACTTTGGTCTGTTCGGCAAACGACCACCTGATCACATTTCGAGCATTCGGCAAATCCTTGACAGTATAGTCCATCTCCTTAACCTGTTGAGCATGTCGAATATTGATCCCTTCTGAAATAGCTCCGGTATCAAATGCTATCGGGTTGTTGTATTTGCCTGCATACATGCTGGCTTGAGTATAATAATCCTGGAATGTTTTGCTGCTTGGTTCAATATTCCGTTGCAGAATGGCCGCCTTGATCTTGGGTCGGTCTTCAGATTTTTCTGATAAATGGAACAACGAATATCCGAGCCGTGTTTCGATGATCTTCACTTCGTTTTTCCGCATCGAAACCCCGGCATCGAAGAAGGGGCTCACGTTGGGATTCCCATCGGGGAACCAGGGGAGGAGACCACCATCTTCTTTTGCTGTAGGGTAGTCGGAAGTTTCTTTAGTGACTTCTGCAAACCTGGAAGGATTGGTTCTGAGGAGGGCCAGCAAACTATCAGCACGTTGTTTTGCCTGAGTCTGTGTGCGGGTAACATTCTCTGCAACACCCAGATCGGCCCAGGTGACGAGCAACTGGGATCCTTGCATGGAATCAGGACGTTCCGCTTTTGCAAGAAGCTTGGCCATATACCAGGCGCTGTTCTCCTCGTACGGAGGCACAAAACCGTCGATCCGTGAGTTGACAAGTAATGAATCCAGTCTTACTGGTAGATTATCGCCACTGATAAAATTGGTGTCGAATTTCTTGTCTGAGTTGGCATTGACAAACGCCAGCGGATCATTGGCAGTCTGGAAGTCGGCGTAGAGTGTCGTAACATCCTCTGCAATATCCCTTCGGTCCTTCGCTGAAGGCTTCACCTCAAATACCACAAAGTCCAGGTCAACATATGGTTGATCGATATAAAAATAGATCTTATTCTTCTCAAAAAACTTCCTGTAATCCTCATCTGTCAGAGTAGCAACACTATCCGGAATTGTATAATAACTTGGTGACATAAACCGAATGTTCCATGATTTGCTCTGCATTTCGTACCGCTTATGCAGGATCTGTTTAGGAACATAGTAGGAACTAGCAATCAAATTGTTAAACTTTAGCTGAAACTGATCTTCTTTTATAGCACGTTCAAACTGAAGCCACTGAGCTTTTGCCTGAGGCTCCATTTGATCCAGGTTGCGTAAATAGTTCAGTACGATTGCAGGATCATACTGGCCAGTGTTGGGGTCTTTGAAATACTGCAGGATATACCGATGTGGATGCTGGCCCTGAACCAGCTCAAACAGTTCATCCGGAGAAACGGCCAGACCAAGTTTGTGAAACTCTTCACCAGTCACCAGGTTTCCGACCATCGTATTCCATGTATTCTGACGGACATTGTAAGCAACCTCCTCAGTAACCGTCTCCAATCCAGTATTCTCCCGTTGGATCTCAAGGTTCTCTTCAACTTTGTAATTAAAGTCTGTATAAGGAATCTCCTCTCCGTTCACCGATCCTATGTCTGTAACGGCACGGTTTTGTCCCTTTCCGAAATCACCAATCACAAATGCAGCTATGGCTATACCTACAATAACTACAGCAAGAGCCGAATGTTTTCTTATTTTTCCAATAATCGCCATTCTTATCCTAATTTTAAAACAGGTGCAAAATTACTCAATTCTGGTTAAAACACCAAGGTAAATCATGCTATAAAGAGTCTTTCTCTACCTTCATTTCCCCTCTTGGATGGAGGATTGTATAGTTGCTGAAAGTCTCATTTGATTGGAGACCGGTTCCATACAGAACTTTATTGGGGGTGGTTATCTTTACCGGAGCTTCCGTATGGATCGTATGTCTTAATTCATTCCATATCAGGACTTCTGTGTTGAGTTGTTCATTCTTGAACTCATTACGGACGATCACATTCCCTTTGGCCTCCATGATGCGTGTATTCTCAATTCGTTTGCCATAATCAGCTGTGATAGTGGTCTCAATTCGTTGAGCCGAATCATACATCTCCGCCCGAAAGCCTTCGGGAAACTCCAGCCAGGGGGAATCCCCGGCAAACCGCTTGATTACCGGACCGGTTACCCTGGCCTGCAAATACCCCGAGTCACTGAAGATTACATCAATATCTTTTGCTGACATCAAGGCTTGTGATACAGTATCAATCTCGACATCTATTGTTTTAATCTCGCGTCGACAACTCTGGAAACCAATCCACAGAAATAAAAGAGTGAAAAATGTATAAAATATCCGGGTGAAGATCGACTTCAAGACTAATAATACTTACGTTTGACAAACCATCGTTCATAAATGGAAAAACCGATGACGAACCGCAGGTAGCTCTCCCTGATCAGGTCCGATTCCATTGTACCGCGAATACCTGCTTGAATGGAGATATTCAATTGGGTTCTCCCACCTCGTAATGGAAGGCCAAAACCCAACGTCACTGCATACTCGTTCAGTTGTTTGCCTCTAAGCTTCAGGTAGGTGTTGTTAAAAATGAATCCAACTCTGTATCGTATCCGCTTGAAGTAGTTATTGTAACTGTTGATATCGGGAACAAATTCTGCTCCGGCACTGATTTGCTGGCTGTTTACCAGAGAATCGGATAAATCGAAAGCAGTAAATTTTTTCCAGTTGGCCCATCTGTAATCCACACTGAACATCCATTTGTTCTTCTTCTCCAATCCAATCCCACCACCGAAGGTCATGGGAATAATTATTTTTCCCTTAAAGCCTTCCCCGATCGCTATCGTGTCTTTCGGGTACTCAATACCGGATGATCCGCTGATGAAAGTATGTGCCACATAATCCGTTTCACCGTTCATTTTGGATTCCAGCGCAAATACTGCGCCTGCATTGATCATAAGGTCATTCTTCAGCCTACCATGATATTGAATACCATAATTGAAATAGAGATCATTCATGGTCACATTGTTTATCACTTTCAGATTCGCATAGTAGAGTGAATCGGGGAAAAAAACGATTGCTTCACGCTCCATCTTCCCAAAAAGATACGACATATTAAATCCGATAGAGAGGCTCTTCCATAGTTTAAATCCGTTTCCCCAGTAGAACCTGTTGATCCCACCGGCGCCACGATAGATTCTTGCCACATATCCAATTTCTTGATAGTTCTCCAGGTTGATGACATTGTAACCTACATCGCTATAAGGGACCAGACCAAAACTGGTTCTCCACCATTTGGTTATGGGTAATCCGAAAAGGACATAGCCAAGTGAAGCGTAGTTACTGGTTACTGTTTGCACATTGGATGAGAGCTGAACGATATCTGCATTAAATCCTCCTTCAAAAACAAATGAGAGAGAGTCGAACGCTGTATAGGATGCCGGGTTCCCATAATTGATATGATACGGACTGCGAATGGCATAACTGGTTTGACCCATGGAGAGGTTCCAGGCATTGTTGTTGTCGGCCAGGTCACCGATTCCGAAACGAGAATAGGGAGATGCAATGCGGATCTGCGCAAAGCTGGAGCTAACCGTCAGTAAACAGATCAGAAGGAAAAGGAACCGGGATTTAGCTGGCATACTGAAGATTGTATTCGAGAATGTGTTTTAGTCCGACCATCACAATGTTTGGGAATGCAAAGGTGCGAATTTTGAGGAGTTTATCCAAATATTCCATATCCCCGCCACTCAGGATCACCTGTAGGTTTGGTTCCGGTTCCCGGTATTGCTGGATCATATTCCTTACCTCTGCAACCGCCCCGTTAACAGCTCCCGAAAGCATGGAGTTCCGGGTATCACTTCCAATGACTGATCCGGGATCCCGAAGGTGTACTAACGGCAGTTTCCCGGTAAAAGTATGCATAGCCTTCAACCGCATCCTGATTCCTGGCGAGATCGCCCCTCCCAGGTATTCGTTCTTTTCATTGACCAGGTCGTAGGTGATGCATGTGCCGGCGTTGATAACAAGGGAAGGGATTCCCTTAAAGAGGCAGGATGCCGCTACTGCACAGGCAAGCCTGTCTTTACCCAGGCTCCCGGGGGTTTTGTACCGGTTGACCAAAGGAACTGGTGTACGACTGGTTAACTCAATAAAAAAGCTCAGTCTGTTTTTTAAATACTTCTTGATGGATTGGGGGCAATGGACGACAGAACTGACAATCCCTTCCCGTATCTGAGGAAACTCCTCGAGGATATCTTTCAGCAGAGGTAAACCCAACCGGTCATACTGATCCAGCCTGATCAGCTGCTCGCCGTCATAAATTGCTGCCTTTTGATTGGTGTTGCCGAAATCGAGAACGAGGATCATATTATTGCCATGGATTGCCATTATATTGCCATACATTGCCATTTATTGCCATACATTGCCATACATTGCCATCTATTGCATTACTATATATTATTTATGGCAATATCTTATGGCAATTCCTTATGGCAATAAAGATACTTTGTTTTTTTGAATTTTTACTACCTTTGCACTCCCAATATGGCGTCGTAGCTCAGTTGGTAGAGCAGAGGACTGAAAATCCTTGTGTCACTGGTTCAATTCCAGTCGATGCCACAACCCCGTCAGGAAACTGGCGGGATTTTTTGTTGAACTGATCACGGAGCTGTTTTCTTCGCTAACTCTGCAATATCCAGAGATTTTCCACAGAGAGTTGACTATTTTTGCTTCCTCAGAAACGGAACAATCACGATAACCCATGCCAGATACACAAAACACTTCTCATCCGAATGTGCTTGTTACCGGTGGATGCGGCTTTTTGGGGAAAGCTCTCATCAGTGAGTTGCTTGATAGCGATGCACCTTTCCAACCTGGTTCAATACGTGTATTGGATGTGCTTGATCCTATTGGAAATACACCCGAAGAGGTCGAATACATCCGGGGTGATATCCGTGACTTTGAAACTGTGCGCATGGCCTGCGAAGGGATTGATGTGGTCATTCACTCTGCAGCGATTGTCGATTGGGGTTCGAAGTCGGAAAAAGAGGTCTATTCGGTCAATTTCACAGGCACGGAGAACGTCATCCGGGCCTGCCAGGAACAAGAGGTCTCCGCTCTCATTTTTACCAGTTCGCTGGATGTCGTTTTTACAGGGAAGCCTCTGGTCAATATCGATGAAACGATGTCCTATCCGGAGAGCTATCCGAACATGTATTGTCGCAGTAAGTCTCTGGCTGAAATACTGGTAAAGGAAACATCCGGCATTCGGCATCATTGTCATTGCGAGTGCGGCGAAGCAACGGGATCAGGGATCAATTCCCTCTCTGCCTGCGTCATCCGGCCCTCAGACATCTGGGGCGAAGGAGACCCCTATCATATCGGATCGTTGATTAATATGGCGAAAGGTGGATTTTATGTGCGGCTGGGAAACGGGAAGTCGAAGTGCCAGCACACCTACGTCCGTAATGTGGCTTATGCTCATCTGCTGGCCGCAAAAGCATTGTTTGACAGGAAGCCCGGTGTAGCCGGAAGTGCCTATTTCATCACTGATGGGCCCGGATCCAACTTCTTCAAGTTCTTCGATCAGATCGTAACCGGTGCCGGATACCGCATCTGGCCCAAAAACCTCTGGCTTCCCCGGTGGCTGGCCTATGGAATGGGTACCTTGAACGAAGCTGTTGCCTGGCTGATTCGCCCACTCCATTCCTATACTCCAAAATTCAGCCGGTTTGCTGTTATCTATACCTGCAACGATTTTACGTTCTCGTCCGAAAAAGCAAGCCGTGAACTGGGCTACCAGCCTAAATACAACGAAAAAGAGGCGATGGAAAAAACCATTGCCTCTTTCAGACGTCACGGAAAAACCGTATAGTTGTATTACTTCTTCAAGCTACGCATATAAGCCACAAGAGCCCATCGGTCATCTTCATTGGTAATCTTCTTAGCGTAAGCAGGCATCTCACCTTTTCCAGTGATTGTCTTGTAATAGAGTGTGCCGTCTGTCTGTGCCTGAAATTTTGTACTACTGAAATCGCCGGGATCGGCTTTCAACATGGCGCCTTTCGGGCCATCACCCAAACCTTTTGATCCATGACAGGCCTTGCAATGCTTATACCACATAGCTTTCCCATCAGCGATGACAGATTTATCAGCGAGATTTTCTGTAGGCTTCATTGCCTTGGCCTTAGCCGGCACTTCCCAACCCTTGTCTTGTGCTGCTGCACTTCCTGCAATAAGAAGAATAACAGCTACCATTAACATAATTTGCTTCATAGTGTTCTTTTTTTAGACAACAAAAATACACATAAATCTGTATATCTAGATACTTTTTTAATTTATTTAATGCTGTTTTTCTGTACTGGTCAGTGAAGATATTCGTCTTCGGGTAATTGAAATGGTGGATTTAGCATCTGTTGATACACTGAACGTTTTTCAACTATTTTCTTCAACTCTATTGACTCTGAGTTTGTCAATTTATCCAGCCCGGCAAGGTTGGCATGCCTTGCATCCAACTGCTTCATCTCCATCAGGATCGGTTCAACATATCCCAGATATTCGGGATAAATTGAATCATAATATACCTGCCATCTCTCCCGTACTTTTTCAGAAGGAGATACACAGATAAGATATTCCGCCAGCATGATCCGATTGACCGGGTTGGGATTCAGTACGATCAATTCAGTAACATATCGATCGTAAAACTTCAACTCGGTCAGGTCGGCTGCACGCTCACGAAATCCGGTATCAATAACTTTGGTTGCCACTACAAATGCCACGCTTACAATGAACCATTTTGCCAGACTGATCCAGAATTTTAATTTTGGTGTCACCTGTCCGGAGTTACCTCCTCCGCGATCTTCTTTTTTACTTTGAATGCTTTTTGCCATAGCTATTTAGATTTTATGTAAGCAAGTTAGAAAAAATTAGGCGAATCGTATCCCTGTTTAAGATACTTTTAATAAATTGAGCCACTTTTTACCCATCCGATAGAAAAGCCACTATGATAAAGAAAATTAGAGTTATCCTGTTTGCTATCCTAATATTGACTTCCGGATTGCTTTTCGCACAAGACTCACTCCAGGTTACCCTGGGCAAAAAGCCGGTTGTGGTTCAGGTCGAAGAGGAGGCAGAGACTATCAGCGAAGAGATCGATAACGCTTTCTCACCCATCGTGGAAGTTATGACTGATGTCCTCTTCTGGGATCCGTTTGCCTATTCCGGAATGCACAACCCCGTTGTTTACGACGAATACGGGGAGGCTTATATTGGTGCCGAAGGAAATCCTGTGACTTCTGATATCCCTTTTATTGTTGTTTGGTTGATCTTTGGCGCCATCACTTTCACGATCATCTTGCGGTTCATAAACTTCCGTGGATTCAAACATTCAATTCAGCTGATCCAGGGAAAATATGATGATCCCAATGATCCGGGGGAAGTTTCCCATTTTCAAGCCCTCACCACAGCTCTCTCTGCAACCGTCGGATTGGGTAATATCGCCGGCGTCGCTATCGCTATCTCTGTTGGCGGGCCCGGTGCCACCTTCTGGATGATTTTAGCCGGATTACTTGGCATGTCTTCCAAATTTATTGAATGTACATTAGGGGTGAAATACCGCAAAATTGATAAAAACGGAGTGGTCTCTGGTGGTCCTATGTACTATCTCCGGGACGGTTTAAAGAAGAAGAAGCTGAAGTGGCTGGGCTGGTTTCTGGCCGGACTGTTTGCCTTGCTGGTTATCGGAGGATCTTTCGGCGGCGGTAACATGTTCCAGGCGAACCAGGCCTTTTCCCAGCTCGCTTATGTTGTTCCCGGCATCGAAGATTTCGGAGCCTGGTTCGGTATCGGGCTGGCAGTACTGGTTGGGATCGTCATCATTGGTGGGATAAAAAGTATCGCCAGGGTAACCGACAAGATCGTACCTGTCATGGCAATGATCTATGTAGGCACAGCGCTGGTCATCATCGCTATAAACATTGAACATACAGGTGATGCCTTCAGCATGATCTGGCATGGAGCATTTAGCCCCGGAGCCCTCAAGGGAGGCATCATCGGCGTACTGATCATTGGCTTCCGGCGCGCCGCTTTCTCAAATGAAGCTGGTGTCGGTTCGGCTGCCATTGCACACTCAGCTGTGAAAACCGACAAGCCCATTACCGAAGGGTACGTGGCACTGATGGAACCATTTGTCGACACTGTGATCATCTGTACCATGACTGCCCTTGTATTGATCTTTACCGGCACGTTCGAGAATCCACAGGGATTGGAGGGTGCACAGTTGACCAGCCAGGCATTTGAATCGGTTTTCTCCTGGTTCCCCTACCTGCTGGTAGTGGCTATCTTCATGTTCGCCTATTCTACCATGATCTCGTGGTCCTATTACGGACTGAAAGGTTTCGATTACCTTTTTGGTGGCTTCTCAAAACGATTGTTCGGTAATCGGAGTGTTGCTAAGTTTGTCTATTTAGTGATCTTCCTCGGTTTTATCGTAGTCGGCTCCTCTTCCAACCTGGGTTCGGTGATTGATTTTTCCGACATGATGATCCTTGCAATGGGCTTCCCGAATATTCTGGGTCTGCTCATCCTCGCACCGGAAGTAAGCAGGGATTTGAAAAATTACATAAAACAGCTCAAGTCGGGAGAGATTAGAAAATATACACGAGCAGAAAGAAAGCAGGCGAAGAAGAGATAGGGTTCAGGGACAAAGGTTGAGGGACGAGGATCAAGGTACAGGGTTCAAGAATCCAATATCCAACATCGAATATCCAACATCAATAAACGAGTATCCAGCATCCAGTCATCCTCATTATTGTCATTGCGAGGAACATTGTGACGAAGCAACAGCTTCCATGTAAATTTCCCTAATCTCTCTCTCCGTGATCTTCGCCGGGGTGAGTTTTATATCACTTTTCACGATCACTTTTTCCACAAACTCATCAATATCTTCTTCCCTGATGTCATAAGAAGAGAGGCTGGTCGAGATCCCCAGGTCATTGACATATTGCTCTATGCCACCGTCTTCATTGAACATGTTATCGATGAAACGGACTTTCTCTTTCACCCATGAATGCTCTCGCATGAACCTCAGAAATGCAGGAAGCAGGATCGTCCCGCTGTGGGCGATAGCAATCCCTCCAAGCATCGAGGCATAGGCCATACGGTTCATCGCTTCGTTGTCTTTAGTGATTGCTTGTTTCAGGTTTTTCAATACAAGCTGAATCGATTCGATCGCAAACAGATCATTCATCGGGAATGCATCTGCAGATAAAAAGGCTTCAATGCTGTGGGTCAGGACATCCATCCCGGTATTGGCAGTTACCCGTTCGGGCATGGTATAGGTCAGTTCCGGATCAACCAGAGCTACTTGAGGGAAGATTTTTGCATTTGCATATCCGCATTTATTCCGGGAATTCCGGTCTGTGAAAACGGCGTAGGGTGTTACCTCGCTACCTGTTTCGGAGGTCGTTGGAATGCAAATCACAGGAAGTGGTTCCACCGGAAGATCATCCATGTTGATCAGATCGCGGAGGGATTCCCTGATTGTTGCACACATGGCAATACCTTTCGCCGCATCCATAGGGGAACCTCCACCAATTCCGATGACCAGCTGACTATCATGTTCCCTGGCAATCATCCCTGCTTTTTCAACTGTCTCAAACGAAGGATTTTCCTCTACATCCAGAAAATGCAGTACATCGATCCCCTGTAGTTGGTCAGTCACTATATCAACAGTGGAGGTATTTTTTGCCAGGTTTTTCTCGGAAACAAGAAGAATCCGATTAACGTTGTCCGGAATAAAATCTCGAATCTCCTGGATACGACCCTTCCCAAAGACGATTTTAACAGGGAGATGAAAGTTGAACTTTTCATACATGACAGAGAGTAATTGCTAAATGTGGACTGAAGACCGCGGACTGGCTCTTACTTTGCCAGTACTTTCCCCTGAATCATTCCTTTTACAAGGGTACGTCCAAATTTTTCAGCTTCTCTCTCCAGCGATGATTCCATTTTAGTTCGCGTTTGGCCTGTCCAGATCAGATCCTCTGAGGCAATATCGTAGAGGTTGGATTCCACAAAATAGACAGAAGCATCTACGTAATACCCCGGTGTGGTCAAGGTGTTGAAGGAGTATCCGACATAGCCATAATAGGGATATCCATATGCAGGATACATGCCCGGACTGAATCCAACACCAACCGAAGCGCTTTTCCCCGGAACATAACGCTCCTCTTTGAATGCATCAAAGAGGGTGATTACCAGCAACGCATCCATCTTCTGTTCAGCCACTTTCTGCTTGACAACCTCTTTGAGTTGCTCCTGGCTCAAATTCATCTTCTTCATGATCTCCGGGTTGTTAGCAAATTGCCAGATAGTCCAGGTGTCGGTGCCCTTGATCCCCTGGGCTTGCAACGCGTCCCGGATACTTGTTTCCACATCTACTCGTGCTTCATTGGATTTTAACATGGCTAATATGCCAATATTCTTATATTGTTTTGGGGCATATTCTCCTGTTTTCCACGCCACCATTAATTCGGTGGAGGGGGAACATCCTGCCAGGATTATGCCCGTCAGGATTACAACGATCAGCTTTTTCATACGTTTCTTTTTTTGAAGCTTCAAATATCCTACTAATTCTCAAATAAATTACTAAATTCGAATTTCAATAACATAATTTCTACTTTCTAAATCCATAAATAACAATACGATGGAAGGTGATATTTTAATCATAGAAGAACATCATAAAAAAGTTGCCAGGCAGATCGTAAAAATGATGGGTGATAAGATAGATGAATGTAATGGGAAATTTATCATGACTGTGGCAGGGGAGTCTGGGAGTGGTAAATCTGAAACTGCTGCATCAATAGCTAATGAATTAGCTGCCAGAGGAGTTAATTGTTATATTTTTCAACAGGATGATTATTTCATTTATCCTCCCAAAACAAATACGAAAAAAAGGGCGAAGGATATTCATTGGGTTGGGGCGAATGAGGTAAAGCTTGATTTACTGGATGAGCAACTTAAACGCATCAAACAAGGTGAGAACAACATTCGCAAACCTCTGGTCATTTTTGATGATGACGTGATCAAAGAAGAGGTTGTCAACTTAAGTGGTTATCAGGCAGTTATTGCAGAAGGCACCTATACTACCTTACTGCAAAATGTAGATATACATATCTTTATTGACAGGGATCTGCATGATACATTAGAAGCAAGAAGAAAAAGGAACAGGGAAAAACAGGATGAATTTCTTGAAAAAGTATTGACAATTGAACACGATATCATTTCGCCTCAAAAACAAAATGCTGAGATTATCATTACAAAGGATTATCATGCCGTGTTAAATCAGAAGAAATAATCAATGAACAAAACCAATAATATTGCACTCTTAAGTACACATGGATATGTTGATCCTATACCACAGCTGGGAAGGACAGATACAGGGGGTCAGGTTGTATATGTAATGGACCTGGCAAAAGCCCTTTCCACGATGGGATATAAGGTGGATATATTTACGCGGTGGTTTGATAAACGAAAAAAACAAATTGATCCGGTTCCCGGAGTTGAAGATGTAAATGTGATCAGAATACCTGCAGGTAAATGGGAATTCATTCCTAAAGAGTTTATTTATGATGTATTGCCTGAGCTTTCAAAGAACATGATAGAATTTATCATTGAAAATAATTTAGATTACGATTTATATCATGGACATTATGTTGATGCCGGAATCGTTACGATTGATGTGGCAAACTACTTCGGGAAACCATCTTTTTTTACCGCTCACTCCATAGGTGCATGGAAACGAGATCAAATGGGTGGTGATCCTGTTGAAATGGAAAAAAAATTCAATTTCAACCACCGGATTTCTGAAGAAATAAGGGTATTTACGAGCGTGAATGCACAAACGCTTACTTCTCATGTTCAACTGGAAAAATTAACCGAACTATATCTTGATGAAGGATATATTCCAGGGAATAATATTGAAATTATTCCTCCGGGAGTAGATGTCCATTATTATCGGTTACCTACTGAGAAAGACAAAAAAATTAAAACAAACTTACCTGAGAAATACATCTTTTGTCTAAGCCGAATCGATTCAAATAAGGGCCATGATCTATTATTATATGCCTTTGATATTGTCAGAAAAGAAATTCCTGATGTCGACCTGGTGATTGGCGGAGGGTCACCCAGGCCCAAACCCCGTGAATTAGGAATCTTTGATACGATGAAAGCGATTATTGCAGAAAAAGGCATGCAAAAACGTATCCATATTATTGGTTATGTCCCGGATGAAATGATGAGGCCTTACTACCAACAAAGTTTATTTTTTGTTTTACCCTCCTTGTTCGAACCTTTTGGAATGACTTCTCAGGAAGCAATGGCTTGTGGAAAAACTGTTGTAGCATCAAAATACGGTGGCATTAAAGATGTGATCACAAATCATGAAAATGGTTTTTTAGTTGATCCGGCAAATGCTGAAGAATTTGCTGATGTCATGATCCAACTAATCAACGACCAGGATCTTAATGAAAAGATGGGATTGCGAGCACATTCAAATATATTGAACAATTACAGCTGGGAAGCCCAAGCAAGAAAACACATTGAATTGTATCATCGTTTTTCCATGTCACCTAGTCATTAATCGCATCTCATATTACGCTATATTTGCAAAAAATTCATCATCATGAACTGGAGAAAATCACTTATCACGATCGCTGTCGTTGTTGCCCTGTTTATCTTGAGCAGCCTGTTGTATATGATGTTTGCAGGAATGGAAGAGAAAGCGGAGGATAAACAACGGGAAGAGATCAAACTATTTGTAAAGACAGAGAAGGTAGCCTACTCCACCAACCAGGCGAAGATCGTTGAAACAGGTCGTCTCTCTTCCCAGCATACTGTAGACCTGAGCTCTGAGGTGCAGGGTGAGATCCTGCCTGGAGATGTTCTTCTGCGTGAGGGAACAAAGTTCAAGAAAGGGATACTGCTGGTACGGATTTTTGATGAAGAAGCCCGAAACAATCTCAAAGCGAGCAAGAGCCGGTTTCTTAATTCCATTGCCGGAATCCTTCCTGATATCAAGATTGATTACCCCGGGAGTTACACAAAATACGAGAATTTCTTCAACGCCGTAGACCTTTCGGAACCTCTTCCTCCATTGCCCAAGCCCAGTTCCGAAGCAGAAAAGATCTTCCTGGCCAGCCGGGAAATCCTGAATGATTACTTCACCATCAAAAGTTCGGAAGTGAAGTTATCGAAATACAATCTTCATGCCCCGTTTGATGGTTCGTTTACGCAGGTCTACCTGGAACCCGGTTCGGTGGCCAATCCCGGAAGCCGGATCGCTTCGATGATCCGTACCGATAAGCTGGAGCTGGAAGTCCCGGTTCGTATTGAAGATGCTTATTGGATCCACAAAGGCGACAAAGTGAAGGTAAGCACCAAAGACCGGAACATTAGCTGGACCGGTACCGTTGTCCGGAAATCCGATTTTATGGATCCGGCCACACAAGCTATCACTATCTATGTCGCCCTGTCGCCCGGAAAAGACAAGCCCCTGTTTCAGGGACAATACCTGCTAGCAAAATTTGCCGCCAAGACCCTGACAAAGAGCATGGAGATCCCCCGGAATGCCGTATTTGAAACTAATTCTGTATTCACCGTTGAGGATGGTAAACTGAAAAGGAATAACATTGAGATCCTGAAAACCAATGAAACCACTGTGATTTTCTCAGGACTACCTGAAGGTGTGGATGTCGTTGTTGAGCCGCTTATCAACGCCCGGGAAGGAATTAACGCAGAAATACTGGATTAGCCATGAAAAAACTCATCTCGATTTTCATAAAATATCCGTTTTACGCCAACATCATCCTCTTTATTATCCTGGTTATCGGGGGCATGAGCTTTGTCTCCATGAACCGCTCTTTTTTTCCTGATTCCTCCGAAAAATACATCGATATCTCTGTCTTCTATCCGGGGGCTTCTCCAAAAGAGATGGAAGAGGGTATTACCATCAGGATAGAAGAAGCCCTCAGAGGCATTGCAGGGATTAAAGAAGTAAGCAGTACGTCATCAGAAAACTTCAATATTGTACGAGTAGAGATCACGGGAGAGTATGATATAGATGAAACCCTGATGGAGGTGAAGAATGCCGTGGATGGGATTACCTCCTTCCCTGTTGATGCCGAAAAACCGATCGTCAACAAACAACGCTCCTCCACATTTGCCATTTTCATGAGCCTCTCGGGAAATGTGGATCTGCTTACCTTAAAAGAGTATGCCAACGAGATCGAATATGATTTCTATACCTCCGGAATCATTTCGCAGATCATGGTCGGGGGTTTTCCCGCCCTTGAGCTTTCGGTGGAGATCTCCGAAGAAAACCTCTTGAGATATAACCTGACCTTCGATGAGGTTGCCCGTGCAATTGCCCAGAACAACCTGGACATTTCAGGCGGTCAGATCCGTTCCGACCAGGAAGAGATCATGATTCGCAGCCGCACCAGAACGGTTAAACCGGAAGAGATCGAACAGATCATCATCCGGGGAAACCCCGATGGCAGTTACCTGCGTATTGGCGATATTGGAACAGTAAACATGCAGTTCGCCGATATAGCCAGCACGTCGTTACTGAACGGGAATCCTGCTGTAACATTTCAGATATTTAAACTGCCAACAGAGGACCTCTCTGCTATCTCAGCATATTGTAACGAATATACTGAAACCTGGAACGAGACGCACAGTGATACTGAAATGTCCGTCACCTACGACTTCCTGCAAATGCTCCAATTAAGGTTGAAACTGCTCTACAGAAACGGAGGTATCGGACTCCTGCTGATCTTCATCACGCTGGGACTCTTCCTGAGCCTCCGGCTTTCCATATGGGTTGCTATCGGCATTCCTGCTTCATTCGGCGCCATGTTTATCCTGGGGGCATTTTACGGCCTTACGGTAAACATGATCTCTCTCTTTGGGATGATCCTGGTGATCGGGATCCTGGTAGACGACGGGATTGTTATTGCGGAGAATATCTTTACCCACTTCGAACGAGGGAAAACACCCCGGAGAGCGGCACTCGACGGCACTATGGAGGTGATGCCGGCAGTGCTCACTTCCGTTACCACAACCATTATTGCCTTTTCACCACTCTTCTTCATCAAAGGAAGAATGGAATTTATGTTTGAAATGGCATTTGTCGTGGTATTCAGCCTGGCCTTTTCCCTGCTTGAAGCTTTCTTTGTGCTGCCGGCCCACCTGGGAAGCAGTTGGGTACTTCGTCGGAATGTACGCCGGAATACCGGCAGGAAGATCCGGGATTCTCTTGACAAAGCCGTCAATTTTATGCGAGCTAAGGTTTACGGATCCACATTGAAATTTATCATTAAATGGAAATATGCGGCAATCTTTGTTCCTGTATTCCTCATGCTTATTACTGCCGGCTTATTCCAGGGTGGCCTGATCAAAGGAACCTTTTTTCCGGCTATTCCATTCGACCAGTTTACAGTAGACCTTGCATTTAAACCCGGATCGGGAGAGGCCCGGACACTGGAATCAATTAAACTAATAGACGACGCCATCTGGGAGGTGAATGCCGAACTGATGGTGGAGTTGGGAGATACAACTAATTTTGTGAATTATACATTCCTCTCTACGGGCTCAGCTTTCGGTGGACAGGCACGTGGATCCCATTCATCGGGCACGGCCTTCAGCGGGCAGGAACGTGGATCCCATGCAGGGAATATTTTCGTAATGCTCCGTGACCTTGAAAACAGCGGAACCTCCAGTTACGAAATAGTCAGACGGGTTCAGGAAAAAGTAGGCGATATCCCGGAAGCTGAAAAATTCACTATACAGGGCAGGGCTACTTTCGGCACCCCTATCTCAATAAGTCTTCTTGGGAAAGATGAAGCCGAACTGAACATGGCTAAAGAGGACCTGATCCGAAGTCTGAAACAGATCGAAGTGTTGAACAACATTGCCGATGTAAATCCCTCCGGGATGCGTGAAGTACAACTAAAGCTCAAACCGCTTGCCTACTTCCTTGGGTTCACGCAGGCCAGCCTAACCAACCAGGTTCGCCAGGGTTTCTTTGGCGGACAGGCACAGCGGCTGCAGCATGGAAAAGATGAATTGCGGGTATGGGTCAGGTATCCGAAAACAGACCGGGTCAACCTTGGCCAACTGGAATCTATGAAGATCAAAACGTCCGTTAGTGAATTTGCGCTGTCGGAACTGGCCACCTACAAGATCGAACGGGGCCCTGTCAGTATCAATCATTACAACAGTTCACGTGAGATTCGCATCGATGCAAATGTGCTAAGATACGATACACCCATTGTCCCCATCCAGACGAAGATCGAGACAGAAATCGTACCTGAACTAAAGGCACGCTATCCGGGCATCGAAATTGCTTACCTGGGTCAAAAGAAAGCCAGCGACGAAACCATGGCGCAGATTCGGAAGTTCTTCATCCCTGCTTTTCTTCTGATGTTCCTGATCATTATCCTCCATTTTAAATCTTTCTCGCAGGGTTTGATCATTGTGATGATGATCCCGCTGGCATGGCTAGGAGCGATCTGGGGCCATGGGGTGGAAGGTGTTTCCGTATCCCTGCTCAGTGTATGGGGAATGCTGGCGTTATCGGGAGTAATCATCAACGATGCGGTGGTCTTCCTCTCCAAATACAATGCCCTGCTTCTGGAGGGGAAAAAGGTGGTAGAGGCTGTCTTTCAAACAGGCCAAGCCCGTTTCAGGGCTATTGTCCTGACAACGATTACCACCACCGTAGGATTGTATCCGATCATTCTGGAAGGAAGTTTCCAGGCACAGTTTCTCATCCCCATGGCCGTTGCACTGGCTTATGGCGTATTTTTCGGAACCGGATTCATCCTGGTCCTCTTTCCCGTCCTGATCCTGGCCGTGAATGACTTCAAACGGTACTCAATCTACTTCTACAACCGGATCAATCTATGGGTGTTGCAGGGAGATCCGAAACGGAAAGTTCCGACCAATATCGTGGAGAAACTCTCTACTGTTCCATCAAGAGAGAGCGTGGAGAAGGCTATCATCTATAGCAAACGGACAATTGAATAAACGAATTTGATTTAGATACTCATGATCACACCAATTACATACCTTAAAAAAGGTTTTCTGCTTCTTCTGTTTATCTCGGTTTCAGTCGCCATGCAGGCACAATATCCCCTGTCACTGGCAGATGCCATCAAAACAGGACTTGAGAATAATTTCCAGATCCGGATAGCACAGCAGAATTACGAGATCGCAGCCATGACCAACACCCAGGGAGCCGCTGGAAGATGGCCTTCCATTACATTGGGACTGAATAATGCCAACCGGTATGATAATACCCCGTTTCTTGATTCCACTACATTTACGTTTAATCGTGAAGGCAAATACACTAACTCGCTTGTACCTTATGTTAACGTGCAATGGTTAATTTTCGACGGCCTTTCAGTATCGATGAACAAGCAGAAACTGGATCTGCTGGAGGACTACTCTTCCGGGTATTCGACCATTGTGATTGAAAATACCCTGCAGGCGATCATCCTGGGTTACTATTATGCGCTGCTGGAGGAGGAGCGGTTGCGTGTTCTGAACAATGTCAAGGATCTTTCAGGTGACCGTTATGCCTATGAGATGATGCGGAAAACGCTTGGAAGTGCAGTGACATTTGAGGTGCTGCAGGCGAAAAATTCCTTTCTGAGCGATTCAACCAATTACCTCTTACAGAAGTTGAATGTTAAGAATGCATTCCTCTATCTCAAGCTCCTCCTGGGAGAGCCCCCTTCGGTTCAATTCACGCTTGTCGACACGTTCCAGGTAGAAATTCAGCAATATATTCTCAGCGATCTGATGAATAAAATGTATTCAAGCAACACCAATTTGCTGAACCAGTACATCAACCAGGAGATCCTGAAAAAGGATGTCAGCATTGCCAGAAGCAACCTGTGGCCAACGCTTTTGATGAATGCCGGAACTGATTTCACACAGAGTTGGTCAGACTTCGAAAAGAGTGAAGCCAATACCTACCTGTTTGACTATTATGCCAATTTCAGTCTCAGCTTCAACCTCTTCAACGGGGGAAATACCCGAAGAGCGATTGAGACAGCCCGGATCAATGAAAAAATCGGGAGCCTCGAGATCCAGGATCTGAGGCAGTCGCTGGAGAACCTGCTGGTAAACCAGTTCGAGCTCTATCGTATCCGGACACAGCTGCTGGAGGTAGCCCAGGTCAATCTCGAGAGCGCCCAGCTAAATATGGAGATCGCTACAGAGAAATACCGTAACGGAACAATCAACTCATTCAATTTCAGGGATGTCCAGTTGATCTACCTCAATGCTGCCTCCAAAAAACTCAATGCTATCTATGACCTGATCGACACCCAGACGGAATTGTTGAGGTTGACGGGAGGGATTATCTCAAATGACGAATGACGATTTTCGAATGACGAATTAAGTCCCCTTCAGGCTTGTCTGCCAATCAGGCAGGGGATTTAGGAGCTATCTCCTCCTCCTCCATCTCCAGATCAACAAAATCACCACCAGGACGATCACTACAGGTACGACGATTTCAATCCACGCCGTAAGTATAATTGACCGGTTTAGCAGTGTGGTGTGCATATCGTTGCTCACCGGAATGTCTGCCATCTCCCTGACATGTGAGAGTAAGCTGACAGCGAGATCATTATCCGGGATGCTTTTATGGCATGACGAACAGACCCCCTCCCGGGAGATGAGAGCCCGCTCTTCATTGTTTAACGGTCGCTCTCCGGTGAAGTGATGTCCGACTGTCTGAAGTTGTTTCCCCTCTTCCGAAACAAACCTTGACCAGTCGTGGTCCAAGTTAGGGATCGCGTTTATTTGAGCCTGGCTCTTCTTAGCCAGCACCACCCCTTCAGCCGTAGTGAGATCGATATCGTATGGTTTTGATGGATCGGCAATGATGGTTCCGTTTTCTATACCGTATCCCAATGCTTTCGGATCGTTGTGACAACTTTCGCAACTCCGGGCACGTTTGGAAACGGTGTGAGGATGAACGATTGCCATATCACTGGCCAGCTGGCCTTCTGCTCCCGCTCCCTCTACATCCGGAATCCGGAAGATGTGGTTCAATAACAATGGCTCATTGTCTTCGCTGATTACCGTAATTGTGGTATTGCATCCCGGAATACAATTAGAGATCCTGTGCTCCCCGTTCACAGCCATCGCGGGATCTTCAAACAGGATATAGCTTCTCTGTTCTTCAACTTTCCCGGGGATCAGATGGTTATTGGCTTCTCCCCTGGCATCCGCTGATAGTCCATTTACGTTATGATCGTTTCCATCAGCAGTCCAGTCGGTACGGAATGCATTTTTCGAATAATCAACTTTCAGGTGGCATCCATAACATTGGGGTGCCCAGGTATTGTGGCAGGTATAACACTCCATGTGGTTGATATGACCATCTATATTGTCCATCGCAATCACAGCCTCTTCGGATAGTTTGTTCTCTTCCAGCAGCGTTTTTAGCGGGGATAATACGATATCTTTCCCTCCGGCGGTATATACGATCACTTCATTTCCTTTTTTGACAACCTGCGGCATCGGGTTGCCTCTTGCTGTAATCAGATATCCCTCTTCCATATCGAAAATAGTTCCTTTGCTGGCGTAATCGGGGACCTCATCCGCCAGTCCACGTGCCGGACCAGTCGCAGGCCGGTCACCGGCAATTTCATCTGAGAAACCGATCGGAAGTTCCCAGGGGTATTTTTGAGGTGTGCCGTGGCAATCCTGGCATTCGATCTCAACTGCTGCCAGGGTGGTTCCGGCAAGGATTCCGCTGCTGTGGACATCGAGAGAGGTATGACAATCCTGGCACAGCATCCCTTTATCTTTATGGATATCTGCATGCAGATGCAGGTAATTCTTGGTGAAGACCTGCTCCTGCTCGTCTCCGTTGGGCATAAAAGGTGATTTGTATGCTGTTTCCAGCAAGCCCATGTAAGAGGTGCCGATCCTTCGTCCCCTGTTGTGGCAGGTCACACAGGTTCGTATCGGAATACCCGAGTAGGTTTTGTCATTCACTGTCACCTCGCATTTTCTTGAAGACTGAAGACTATGGACTAACACATGACCTGGTTCCGTATGAGATATGGAGGGATCATTTCCTTCATAATACCCTTCAGTCGAATAAGGTATATGGCACGCACTGCACCCCATACCCCGGTAATCGCCCGGTTTGTTCCGACCCTTTACCCCTATATGACACCGCTGGCACTCCTGGCGTATATAGGTATAGGCAGCCAACTGTGGATTTTCTTTCACTTCAGCAGCGGTAGGAGCCGGAGGCAACTGTTTCATGCTTCCCGGGTCAGGATAGAAATCCTTCGGGCCGTCATCTTCCAGGAAATAGGGGATACTCCCTTTATGAGCCAGTGTTTTATCTGTTGTTTCAGGATTTCCTCCATGGCAGACAATACAGCTGTTCCCGGCGAATCCGGCTTCCTCCGCAATCTCAGCAATCGTTTCCATCATGTATGAATCCGGATCTTTGATCTCTTCAATACCATCATGACAATGCAGGCAGGTGTTTGATGAACCCGAATCCGTTGATGAATCATTTTCTCCACCCGGCCGGAAGGAAGAGAAGGTTACTCCGAAAATGCAAATCAAAAAAATAATAATTACGATTCTCATGGCAATGGGCTTTGTTCAAAGATACGATTTTTTGGATCCAGCATCCAGGATCTAGTTTCATCCCATCAACTCAGGCAGAACGGTCTATTCAAAAAAGAGCCCATGTTGCACAGCTGCTTCCGGTTGCTCCTGATTAATTATACCTTTGTGTTAAATTTTGCTTTGTGAAGATACACCGTTACATCCTGATATGCATCTTCTTCACAACTCAGGTTGTCTTAGCCCAGGGAACCTGGGAGAGGATTGCTGTTCCGACTGACAAGAACCTGCGATCGGTTTGTTTTGTGGACAGCCTGTACGGCTGGGCAGCAGGAGATTCCGGAATGATCATCCATACCGTTGATGGGGGTGAAAGTTGGATGATTCAGCCTAGTCAGACGGAGAATGATGTTATGAGTCTGTTTTTCCTCGACAGAGACCAGGGATGGGCCTCTTCGTTCAATTATACCACCCTGCCGTATGGCACAATCATCCTAAAGACAACCAACGGTGGAGCTGACTGGACAAGCACACCTTACCCGGAAGAGAATATCTTCATCACCTGCATCCTCTTTTTCGACTCGCTGACAGGCTGGATGGGTGGGCAACCTCATGCCCTGGTGAAAACTACTAATGGTGGTGTCGACTGGACACAAGCAGCCATCGATACATCAACGTTGGCTTTCTTCCCGGTGCTGGGTATTCAGTTCTTCAACGAACAAATTGGCTATGCCTGCGGCGGAATATTCGATATAGCAGGTGTAACCTGGCGAACAACAAACGGAGGTGAGTTGTGGTATGCACTGGAGCCCTCCCAGGCTCCTGCCGATGAGGTCCATGGACTCCATATCTTCGATGCCACGCATGTCATGGGTGCCGGTGGTGATCCCGATTATGGCTATGGCGTTGGGATCCTTCGCACTACCGATGGTGGACTCAACTGGGACTACGATGAGTTGGGGATTCAGGGCAACGCATACGATCTCGATTTCAGGAACAACAGCGAGGTCTGGGCGCCGCTGGGACCACGCATGAAATTCATCTACAGCCTGGATACCGGGAACACCTGGACATCTATTCCTACGCCTGACTCCACAGCTATCTTTGCTGTCACGTTTCCGGATACCATGCACGGATTTGCTGTGGGATCCGAAGGAGCTTTTCTCCAATACATACCCCCTGTTCATCCGGGTATTTCACCTTTGCCAAATCTTACGGATTATTTAGTTAGTTGTAATCTCTACCCGAATCCTACAAAAGTAAATTCGAAATTTGAAATTCGAAATTTGGAACCAGGATTCATTTCCATTCAGATTTATACTCTATCAGGTACCGAAGTTGCCGTGTTGGTCAATAAAGACCTTCCGGCGGGGGAACATCTGGTTGATTTTGATCCAGCAAGTTTACCGGCGGGAGTATACATCTACCAGCTACAGTTCAATAACAGTGTTATTATAAGTAAACGGATGCTGGTGATTCCATAAACGATATTTCACATGAGTATTAAAAAAAAGTTCTTTCCCTCCAACCGTATTGAAGCCCTATCAGATGGTATTTTCGCCATTGCCATGACCATCCTGATATTGAATATCAGCATACCTGACAAAGAGATCGTCGAAAAAATCGGATTACTCAAAGCACTCCTTAACCATGCTATTGAATTCTATACCTATTTTCTTAGTTTCTTGCTTCTTGGGATTTTTTGGATCATCCAACGACAGCAGATGAGCATCTTCATCAAAACGGATCAGAAGCATATGTGGCAAACAATATTTCTTTTGATGTTTATATGCCTCGTTCCATTCTCTGCCAGTCTATTTTCCGATTATAGCGAAGACAATACGGCCGCATTTATTTTCTGTGCCAATATGTTTATCATTGGTATTTTCTTTTTTGTAATCTGGCACTATGCGACAAAAGATCACAGGCTGGTGTCACCAGATTTCAGCAGAGAAGAGATTATTAATGGGAGAAGAAATGTTCTGGTATTTGTGTTCGTTTCCATACTGGCAATGGGAGCAGCCATAATCATCCCATCTTATTCAGGGATGTTTTTTTTCCTTATACCGTTGTTGAAGCCTGCCTCGAGGAAAATATTTCGATCGAAAGTACATTAATCATCGGTCGATAACAGTCGTTATCTCAGGTAAACAATCCGCTTTGTTCTGGTAAAACCATTAACTGAGACTCGGACAAGGTAAATTCCAGGAGAAAGGAGATTACCATTATCAATTGATTCAAAATCAAAAAAGCCTGAATAGCTTCCAGGCCTCATCGGTTTATTTAAAAGTTCAATCACCAGGGTTCCCCTCAGATCATAGAGGCCCAGGGTAACATCATGATCATTCGTAATTCGCAATTCGTAATTCGTAATTCCAGTGGATGGATTTGGAAACAGGTTAACGTTAAACCCATCTATCAACTGATCGGGTGTAGACTGGATTGAAGAGAACACCACTGGTGTTGTCCATATCTGATAAATCCCGGTTGAATTACCCATCCACACCGGCCAGAGCGTACTGTCGGTAGAGGTGATGTCGATGTTATCCCCCTGATATCCCTGTCCTAATCCGCCGATAGGTGTCGGTTTGAAGTTATGGTCACTCAGCTCATACTCTTTCCAGGTGTTACCACCATCTGTTGAACGAGCCAGAAACACACCGGTTGAATCGGTGGTGGTATTCCGGTCGTCGTAAAAGATCACATTGACAGCACCAAACCGGTCGACATGAACCGTTGGAAAGTACTGGTCTTTTCCATCATTCACCGGATCCTGGTTGACCCGGATGCCGGCTGACCAGGTGAGTCCTCCATCGGTGGAGCGGTTCAAAATCACATCCGGATCGGCGCCTGCCGGAGGAAGATCTTTTTGTCCGGTTACGATGTAGATCCATCCCTGCCGGGGTCCATCGGTATCATCTACAGCTATACTCGGCAACCCGTTTACCCGGATGTTGTCTTTATTCGGAAGTATCCCTGTGATGCCATTGACAGGGAATGCGTTTTCGGATACATTCCAAATAGATCCTCCGGTGGTGCTTGAAGCAAATCCCACATAGATCTCCTTGAAAGGTGAGGTCTCTGTAACACCTGCCCAGCAAACATTCGCTGAGCCATCGGGGCCAATGGCCAGGTCTCCGCCTGCGCTGCGGTTGGGAGGGTTGTTGATCTGCTGTGGAGCGCTCCAACTCTGAGCTCCATCATCGGTGTAGGAAAACATCAGGGGAAAGGGAGGGGCAAACTTCACCCATGCGGCATAGGTGCGCCCGACATATGGGCTCGAAGGAATAGCATCTGCAGCCAGTGTTGCACGCTCCAGGTCGTCCGTAGAGATCATCTGTTGCGCCGACCAGGTCTCACCCTGATCCGTAGAGTAATGTGAATACAACCCTACAAACGGAGATCGACCCAATCGCGTGAGAATGAACCTTCCCTGGTTGTCGATGGCAATGCCGGGATCGCCTCCGTGGAAATTAATCGGTTCCCCGGTACAGGTGTCGTTCCCTTGCCAGGATGTCCCTCCATCAGTGGTCACAAAAACTCCTTCACTGATGAAGAAAGGAATGAAGGTGAGGGTATTGCAGGAGGAGAAGAGGATATCCTGATCTGCCGGACTTTTCACGATAAAGACCTCTGTCTGGGTCACGTTGCTGGGGTAAAGACGGTAGTTATTCCCAAACCGCAGGGAAATATTTTCACCGGAATTGATTTGCCCGGATAAACCAGGCGTAATGAACAACAACAACAAAAAGAATATCAGGTATCTCATCATTTACGTTTTGATCTATTCCATCCAATAGCACGCTGATTGCGCAGATAAACGCTGATCATCGCTGATAAAAAATCCGTGTCTATCTGTGTTACCGAAGATATCTGCGTCATCCGCGTGCCATATTAAAATGTGTAACCCAGGTTTAGTGACACAAAATAATCCCTTGGCGCGCCGGCTTCATAAAACC
>CAZTSX010000016.1:0-21641 GCA_964616825.1 uncultured Prolixibacteraceae bacterium | reverse complement strand
TTGGTATTGGTAAATCCAACATAAACCGCATCAAAAATGTTATTTACGCCACCCGAGAGCATCATGTTGAACTTCCCGAACCGCATATCCACACCCAGCACCCCGTTGAGAAGGTTGTAGGGCGCGGTTTCGTCAGTGTTGGCATCATCTACCCAGAGGCCGCTGATGCCCTGGTAACTCACCTTACCAAACAAGCTAAAATGGTTGCCGATGGGGTATGCGTATGAGAGAGCCATATAAAGATTGTGCGCCGGGACACTGGGTACGATGTTGCCTGCAAAATCCCGGTCGATTGTAATGAAGTTCCCGAGTGAATCAAGTTCAATGGTTCTGGCATCATAGTTTTTATACCGAAAATGAGACCAGGTATAAGAGGCTTCAAAATTCAGGTTTTCCCAGATCTCAACCAGCCCTCCCAGTTCAGCACCCAACCGGTGGGTTTTGGCAGCATTTCGGAAGAACACGTCGCCAAGTACTTCGAATGGGACGATCTCATTGTCAACGATGATGTAAAAGCCGGTGGCTTCGAAAAGTACGCGTTTAAACCATTTCGTATTCCGGTGATAGAGTTTTCCTTTGATGCCTGCTTCAAAATTCTGCGATTCCTGTGGCTGCAGATCCTGATTGAAGAGATATACCGGATCGTAGCTGTCGAGCTCATTGTTGGCCGGACTGTCAAAACTGTATCCGAATGATCCATATACTGCAACAAGTGGCAGGATCTTGTAGTTGAGGGCTAATTTCGGTGTGAAGGCGTGAAACCTGCGGCTGTCGGTTCGCGAGGGCAGGGTCTCTTCTTCCAAACGGTAAGTTACGTGGTCGTATCGACCTGTAAGCAGCACGAACATTTTATCGGGAAGAATCTCAAAGTTATCAGACAGGTAAAACCCTGTGTTGTCAATCGTTTCATCTGTCAGCTGAAGGATCTGATCGCTCCTTTGCCCGTTAATGTTATCGTAATACTCTACCCGGGCCGGCTGGCTGAAGAAATCACCTCCTACCAGGAACTCGTTTTTACGCTTACCTATGTGGTGCCTGTGAATATATTTTCCGCTGATCCCTAATCCGTATCGGTTGATGATCCGGTAGAGGCGGGAGGTCCGTTCAAAATACTTGATTGTTCCATATGCTGTCACCTCCACTTCGTTGTTCAGGTTCCGGCCAAACGTTGCATTGTACCGGATCCCTACCCTTCCCTTTGTGGTAATTCGTTTCTCATCACGATCAACCGACCGTTGATTCGCCTGATACGGATCCTGTTCAAATTCTGCTTTAGTTAGTGATCCCGGCAACTTGATCATCCCGTCTACGAAATAACCCAGGATGGTCAGCCGGGTATGTTCCGAAGGAGTGGTCTCCAAAACCACGTTGAGGATATGCCAGTATTCGTTATTATGAGCCCTGTAGCCGTCGTAGTTCTGGTAGCTGTAGGTGGTAAGAAACCGGTATTTATCTGTTTTCACAGCCGCTTTCACTCCGTTCTTCCTCAATCCGAACGAACCAAACTGGTTGAACTGAACGATAGATGTTCGTTGGAAATCGATGTCGTTGATGAAGTTCGCCACCCCTCCTGGTGCATTTGTATAGAGCGAAGAGGCATTTCCCTTGACGATCTCGATGTGTCCGATAGAGTTGAAATCGATCGCTTCAATACGGGTCTGCCCGTCGGGTTCCGATTCCGGGATATCATCCAATAAGATCCGTATCCCTCTAATTCCCGAGTTTGACCTGCTTCCGAAACCCCGGATCGAGAAGCGTACATCGTGATTACCGTAACGCGACTGGAGAAAGAGTCCAGGGACTGAAGAAAGCATGTTGTTGGCCCCGATCTTCCTGTCGTACTGATAGTTAGAGTAATTCAACCGAACCACGGAAAAGGGAATATCGATGATCCGTTCGGGAACGCGCGTAGCCGTAATCACCACTTCATTGAGTTCCCTGAAAAGAGTATCTTCGGTAGCCGTCAGTGAGTCGGCCAGGGTGATCTCCTGCGAGAAAGCCAGCTGGCTCCCGGAGAATAGGTAGACCAAGGTGGTGAGAAGCAGGAGGGGCTGAAAATATCGAGGAGTCACAGAAACAAATGTACAAATAAACCTATGAAAACTGCCATATGGTGGTTGTTAATATTTATTATCGCTTTTAGTATCGGATTTGCATTGCTGCCGATCGGAAATAGGTTAATCGTCCAGCATAAAAAGTAATCCAGGTTTACTTCATCCTGCTTACCAGAAAGTAATAGGGATAGGGTGAATATCGCCGGCTAACGTTATTAATAATTCCAGTTGAAATAAATGATTGCCCCAATGCTTATTGTACTGTATTTGAAATCATTCAAGCCTTGCTGGAAAGCCAGCTTGAGGTGGATGTTTTTAAGTTTTTAAAAAGCATCTGCACGAAAGACCATTGGGGCATCTCCATTTCCAATATATCCTTTATAGCCGCCATATTTAGCATTACACTCAAAATTGTCATTGTATAGTGATATCCCAATCCCGTAAAGGAACGCATCATTCTGCCGCCAGTTGTCCAGGTTTGTTTGCCAGACATAAAATCCCATCATCACAAAAGGGCGTATGAAAAGCTTCGGTCCGGCTTTGAAACTTTTCCCGGCCGACAGGTCAAAGAAATATCCGGGGGCATCGGTATATCTGGCATTGCTCAGGTTTCCTCCGGTGGCTGTCCTGAATGTCATTCCCAGCAGGAGATCAGGCCAACTGCCACGATCTCTCAACAGCTGGATCAATGTCCCTATGTAGATGTCCCCGGCAGCAAAGCCTTCCGGATTGCGGTCGCGCCCACGACGCTCATCGCGTGTAAGGGTATCCATTTTGAAATACTCAACAGGCACGCCATACATTTCTACAGCCAATCTGCCTTTCCAAAAGGGGAATCGGAGTTTCAAAAAAAGGTTCTGCGTGTTGTCACCCGTGCTGAAATGCAGGTCTGCCCTTGTCTCCAAGGAAATCCGTTGTTCAATATATCCCTGCCTGATCTCAGGGACCGGCAAGGCATTCGGACCCATGTAAGCAGGTGAGTAGATCAGATAATAGATCCAGCTGGTAACCCCGTCCCAATGATGCTTGTTATTCCACCAGGTATAATCATCATCCTGTGCAAAAGAAATTATACCTGTAAACAACATAAATAATGTGATAACTATTCTGGTGGTTCGTTTTTGCATGCCTTATGCTTACTAATTACGCCCTTCTTTTGAAATTAATTAGCTGACAAACTAATTCTTGACAGAACCAAATATAAAAAAAATTAACTATACGAAGTTCCCTGCATTCACTCGTCAATTCTCCCACAAAAATTCATGCAACGTGATTTTTTGCACTGACAAAAACTTTAGCTCATGGGTGCATTGATGGAAAAGCAGATTTTGGAATGAATGCTTGTTAATCTGAAATGCAAAAGACTTCAGACGCTTCATAACGAGAGGCTATTGCAATCTGCGTCCCGTTGGCTTGCGGAGTGAAGAGTTTGGAGACAATTTCCGGGCGATTGTTGTTAGCGGAGAGGTGCGACAGCACCAGGAGCTTCAGGAAGGGAGCCCGGTGGTGGGTGAAAATTTCCAGCGCCTGCTTGTTGGAGAGGTGGCCCTGTCCATCCCGGATGCGCCGTTTCAGGAAGAGCGGATAGCGACCCTCTTCCAGCATGGTTTCATCGTAATTTGCTTCCAGGAATGCAGCATGGCAGCGACTGAAGTGATTGGTTAAATTGTCACACGCCTGGCCGATATCCGTGAAAACGCCCACCGTGATATCGTTGCAGGACACGGAGAAGCTGTGTGGATCGATGCCATCATGCTGCTTGGGAAAAGGATGTACAGTAATACCTCCGATGTGAATTGGTTCATTGGCATAAAATGGTCGGAAAAGAGATGAATCGGGTCTGATCCGGCTCTTCAGGAAGGTCATATCAGTCATGTAAACCGGGATCGCGTTTCTCCTGGAAAGGACTTCTACACCCTGTGTATGATCTCCATGCTCATGGGAGATGAAGATCGCGCTGATATTCCTGATAGATAATCCCAACCGTTTTATCCGTCGTTCAGTTTCGCGGCAGGAGATGCCAGCGTCAATCAATATGGCGTCCTTGTCGTTGCCAATATAGTAGCAATTTCCGTTGCTTCCTGAGTTGAGTGAGGCGATGTAGAGGGACATGGGTGCAAAGAACGGGAAAAATAATTGAGGTATCTTTGTTTTCGTTATTTTACATCTATAATGTGGAACATATGTGGAAAGTGTTTTTGTTATCCGCTATTCTCATAGGCATCGCTATCGCAGCCATCGCCATAAAGATGTTCGTTAAGAAAGATGGCGAGTTTAAAAAAACCTGCTCTACAATTGATCCGGAGACGGGCGAATCCCTGGGGTGTACCTGCGGGAAAGGCGATGGTGGGGCAAAATGTGAAAACAAGAGCTGATAAGGTTCCTATCCTCCAAAATCATCAAACGCGATCATCTCCTCGGGCACACCGTAGTCATCAAGCATTTTGAGCACAGCACTGTTCATCAGGGGCGGGCCACAGAGATAATACTCAATCTCTTCCGGTTCAGGATGATTCTTCAGGTAGGTATCTATGATGACCTGGTGTATGAATCCAACAGGCCCATCCCATTTATCCTCAGGAAGGGGTTCTGATAAAGCCACATGGAATGTAAAGCTTGGATTTTTCCTGTCTATTTCTTCGAATTCGTTTACATAAAACAGTTCGCTGAGTGACCTGCCACCGTACCAGAATGTTGCTTTGCGTGTGGAATGTTTTGTTTTGAAAAGATCAAAAATATGGGACCGCATGGGGGCCATGCCTGCACCGCCTCCAATAAACATCATCTCCCTGTCGGTATCCTTGATAAAGAAATCCCCGTAAGGACCCGAGATGATCACTTTGTCGCCAGGCTTTCTGGAGAAGATATAGGAGGAGCAGATGCCGGGATTGACTTTCATAAAGCCACCTCTCGTGATATCGAAGGGTGGCGTGGCAATACGAACATTGAGCATGATGATATTGCCTTCGGAGGGCTGGTTAGCCATGGAGTAGGCACGGAAGATTGGCTCGGGATTTTTCATCTTCAAATCCCACATCTTGTATTTATCCCAGTCATCGACATACTCCTTTTCTACTTCGATATTTTTGTAGTCAACTACACATTTAGGAACATCGATCTGGACATATCCTCCGGACGAAAAGTAAAGCGTCTCTTCTTCGGGTAGCTTCACTATGAACTCCTTGATGTAGGTAGCCACGTTGCGGTTGGAGATCACCTCGCACTCCCATTTCTTGATCCCGAAGATCTCGGGCGGAATGGCGATTTTCATGTCTTCCCTGCCCTTTACCTGGCAACCGAGCCTCCATTGATCCTTTTGTTCCTTCCGGGTGAAAAAATCAACTTCTGTAGGAAGGATACTCCCTCCGCCTTCCAGAATCTGGCATTTGCACAGGGCACAGGTACCAACACCTCCGCATGCGGAAGGCAGAAAGATATCATTGATGGCCAGGGAGGTTAATAAGGTTGAGCCAGGATCTATTTCCATCTCTCTATCATCGTTGATAATTAACCTGATTTTCCCCTGGGGTGTCAGCTTTTTCCTGGCGTAGAGTAAAATACTCACCAGGAAGAGCAACACGATGAGAAAAACGACGATGCTTGAAAAAACGGTGACTCCGATGCTGACTTGCAGAAACATATTCTTCTAATTGAGCGTGCTTATATTTTAATACCCAGAAACATCATAAATGCGATCCCCATCAATCCGGTGATGATGTATGTGATGCCCAACCCCCTTAATGGAGCCGGCACATTTGAATAGCGTATCTTTTCACGGATGGCAGCGATGCCCACGATGGCAATGAACCAACCCACACCTGATCCCAGTCCGAATGAGGTAGCTTCGGCGATTGACTGGTACTCCCTCTCCTGCATGAAAAGCGAACCACCCAGAATGGCACAGTTCACGGCAATCAACGGCAGGAATATTCCTAAAGAAATGTAAAGAGCTGGCGAGAACTTCTCAATGACCATCTCGACCAACTGTACCATGGATGCAATCACAGCAATAAAGACAATAAATGTGAGAAAGTTGAGGTTGACATCGGCAAAAGTCGGACCCAGCCAGGAAAGCGCTCCGGGTCCTAACAGGTACTCATTGATCAGGTAATTCACCGGAACAGTGATGCCTAATACAAAAATGACAGCAATCCCCAGTCCTACAGAAGTCTTCACGGTCCTCGACACAGCAAGGTATGAACACATGCCCAGAAAATAGGCAAAAACCATGTTGTCGATGAAGATTGATTTGACGAATATGCTGGTTATTTCTTCCATGATCGGATGACTAGACTCGTTTTTCGTTAATTCTCTTCAATGAGGTCACGCTCTCTGGAGCGCTGCACCCAGATGATGATTCCCACGACGATCAGAGCCATAGGTGGTAAAATCATCATCCCGTTATTTTCATACCCCGTGCTATAGAGGCCAATTTTTTCCAGTACAGGGTATCCCCATAGCGTGCCAGAACCGAGCAGCTCCCTGAAAAAGCCCACTGCAATAAGGATCCAGCCGTATCCAAGGGCGTTTCCAATGCCATCCAGGAATGATGGCCAGGGTTTGTTGGCCATGCCAAAAGCTTCAAACCTGCCCATGATGATACAGTTGGTAATGATCAGGCCAACGAAAACCGACAGCTGCCTGCTCACATCATAAGCAAACGCCAAAAGAAACTGGTCGACAAGGATAACCAGGGTAGCAATCACCGTAAGCTGGACGATGATCCTGATCCGGGGCGGTATGGTCTTTCTCAGCAGTGAGATCACCACATTGCCTACGCCAAGGACAAATACCACCGAAAGAGCCAATACTACAGAGGGTTCCAGCTTGGCTGTAACAGCCAGGGCAGAGCAGACACCCAGCACCTGCATCGTGATCGGATTATCCCGGTTCAACGGTACACTTAGTAATTTTCTGTTTTTTGGAGAAAACAGGGGCTCTTTCTCTTTTACTTCCGCACTCATTTATCAGTTATTATTTTGAATATATAACATGTAATTTTCAAGGCAATTTTTTATCATATCGTTCACCCCGTTGCAGGTGATGGTCCCGCCGGATATGGCATCCACCCCATGGATCTTAAGATCAGACGAGAGGGCTGATGGTCCGCCCTTGATCACGATAACAGAGTTGAACTTACCGGAATCATCGAAGATCATCTTGTCAATGAACTGGTCTGAAAAGGCTCCTTCTGATATTTCAGCTCCCAGTCCGGGCGTCTCCTTGTCGTGCGAAAAATCGGCTCCGACGATTTTGTTAAAATCAGGTCCAAATGCAACGTTACCATAAAGTGGTCCCCAGAGTCCGGCGCCACGCATCGGAACAATATATAGTGTATCTCCTTCTATTTCAGCAATAAAGAGAGGACTCAAAAAGGGATTTCCCATCCTTTTGTTATAATGTTCCTTCTTCAGGTCTATATCAAACGGTCTTACATCTCCCTCCTCCAGTATGCCATTCCTGTAAAGGTTGGCTACCTGGCCATCCTGATCTATCCCAAGTTCCGTTTTGACGAATTGCCGATATAATTCCTCTGCATTATCAGAAGTCGCTTCAATATTCACAGCAGCAAGGATCCCCTGGATATTGGCAATGGTCTTGTTTTTTTCCTGTCTCGGCTGCAGGAGTATGGCTGTTGATGACAGCACTGCCGCAACGATGATCACCATGACCGTTGAATAGATGAATATGTACCGGTTGCTAAACATTAGTTAACTCTTTTTTTTGCCATCGTTTTCTTCGTTTCCTGATGTTTGCCTGGACAACATAGTGATCGATCAGCGGAGCAAAGACATTCATGAAGAGGATGGCCATCATCATGCCTTCCGGGAAAGCCGGATTGAAGACCCTGACCATCACGGCAAAGAAGCCAATCAGGAAGCCGTATATATATTTCCCTTTGATCGTTTGAGTGGCCGTGACCGGATCAGTTGCCATGTATACCGCGCCAAACGCAAAGCCACCCATGATCAGGTGCTCCCATGCAGGAATTTGCATGTATTCATTTAATGCGAGAAGGTTAAATATCCACCCCATTGCAAGGCCACCAACCACTACCGATAACATGATACGCCAACTGGCCACACCGGTAAAAAGCAAGATCAGCGCTCCGATAATGATTGCCACTGTAGAGGTTTCACCGATAGATCCCGGAATGAATCCCAGGAACATATCCATGGGACCGGGGATCTTGTCAACTTCACCGATCATGGCATCGCCCATGGGTGTGGCACCTGAAAAGGCATCTGGTTTATCCACGATCCATACCTTATCGCCCGACATCTCTTTCGGGTAAGCAAAAAACAGGAATGCCCTGGCCGTAAGAGCGGGATTGAGGATGTTCATGCCGGTTCCGCCAAACACCTCTTTTCCAAAGATGACAGCAAACGCAGTAGATACAGCTACCATCCAGAGCGGTACATCGGGGGGCATGATCAGGGGGATCAGCATGCCTGTGACCAGGAATCCTTCATTTACCTCGTGTCCCCTGGCTTGTGCAAAGCCAAATTCGATAGCAAGCCCGGTTACGTAGGATACGATTACAATAGGCAGGACCTGCAGGAATCCAAACCAGAAGTTCTGCCAGAGGCTGGCTTCCAGTCCATTGGCGATAAAATGCTGGTAACCTACATTCCACATCCCAAAAAGCAGTGGAGGCATCAGGGCAAGTACAACGATGCTCATGGTCCGTTTCAAGTCAACCGCATCCCGTATATGGCTCCCGGTCAGGGTCACCCGGTTTGAAACAAAGATAAATGACTCAATCGCCTCAAAGGTCGAATGAAGCTTTTCAAGCTTTCCTCCTTTCTCAAATGTAGGTTTGATCTTGTCGAGATATCGTCTCAATCCTTTCATTCGAATCGTTGATTAGTATTTTAATGTTAAGTCGTCTCTTTATACAACAGGTTCAGGCCATTTCGCACAATCGACTGGATCTCTATTTTCGATGTTTCAATGAATTCGATCAGGGCAAAATCTTCGGCGTCGATCTCATAGATGCCCAGGTTCTCCATCATGTCAATATCTTCAATCATAATTGCTTTGATCAGTTGCATCGGAAAAATATCGAAAGGAAAAACCTTCTCATATTTTCCTGTCATGACGAAAGCACGTGCACCTCCATGTACATTGGTGTCAAGGCTAAATTTCTTTGTTGGAAAAAACCTGGATAGAAACTGGTTGTAAAAACTGTATTTATTTAATCCCGGATCAGCCCATCCCAAAAATTCGTAATAATCGCCTTCAGGGATAACCGTTATTTGAGAATCATAAAATCCTGCATAGCCATGTTGGCCGATCTTGGTCCCGGTAAGTACGTTACCGCTGATATACCTTGCATTGCCTTCCAAAGTATTGTTGTGAACCATATCGTGAATGCATGCCCCTGCAAGGCTTTTGTAGTAAGCTGGTTGCTTTATCATAGAACCGGTCAGGGCATAAATTTTTGTGGCATCATACTTTCCGGAAAGGAAAAGCCGTCCGATCATCAGCACTTCCTGCGGCCTGAGGTACCAGATCACATCTCCTTTGTTGATCGGGTCGATCCGGCTGACCTGGGTGCTGACATTGCCTGTGGGGTGAGGCCCTGTGAAACGGTTGATCCGGACTCCCTTTGTTCCCAGGAAAACCTGAGATGTAGCCGGATCGTCGAGGACATTCAGATGTACCTTGCCGGTAGTAAGTTTTCGCAATGCGTCAATTCCTGTTTGGAATGCTTCAGCCTGATCCTTAATGATGAAATTGTAATCAGGAGCCAGGGGGCTTGTATCAAAAGCCGGGATGAAGATGGCTTTGGGATCGTCCATTGGATCAGCGATGAAACTGAAGGGTCGTTGCCTGATGACAGGCCAGACCCCGCTGTTAAGCATCTTTTCGACGATTTGTGCACGGGCCAGAGCGTTTGGATCGGCGAAGCCAAAATCGACATATTCCTGGGTTTTTCCGACTTCAATTATGATCTCCAGCAACAGTCGTTTGGGACCCCGGCGGATCTCTCTGACCGTTCCGCTTACAGGTGAAGTAAACAGGATCTGTCCTCTTTTCTTATCGAAGTAAATTGGTGTCCCTGCCCTGACTTCATCCCCTTCCCTGACAAGAACTTTTGGGAATACGCCAATAAAATCAACAGGTTTGGTAGCAAAGGTTTGGGGAGTGATATTGATGATATTTTTTACAGCCTCACCAACAAGTTGAATATCAAGTCCTTTCTTAATTTTTATGGGTGCAGGCATACGAGTTATCTGTCTATGTAAAACCAGACCGCAATTTTACGAAAAAAAACTCCAAAAACCTGATAAAATTCAGATACCAGAAACCAGAAGTTAGGTTTCACTGTCCATAGCTAACTAGTATTGACTTTTTTCTTTTTTATTCCGCTCCACGGCTCCCGCATGAGCGGGACAAGCTGCGGTGGCCGAGGCTCCGCAACGCGACTGCAACACAGAAATCAATTTACGATTAACGAATAACGATTGACGAATGAATTTTGGATTTTCAATTTTCGATTGACTATTCTGTTTCTCCACGTTGCTAGGTCGTTTATGCGAAGCCTGTGTTTAAGATTTCTTTCTGCGAAAGAATTATCCGGTATCTGGTATCAGTTAGTAGACTGGGCTCAATTGTCGGATATTATTTAAAGATTATCTTTGGATTATAGAATAGTAAACATCGAAACAACATGGAGTGGATCCAGAAAAAGATTGAAATTTCTCCAAAACCCCGGGGATTTCATATCATCACATCTGAGATTGTTCGGCAATTACCTGAAATCCAACAGATTTCAAAAGGAATGGTTCATCTATTTATTCAACATACCTCTGCCTCCCTGACAATTAATGAAAGTGCGGATCCGGATGTACGTGAAGATATGGAGTCGTATTTCAATCACAGTGTTCCCGAAGATGATGATTATTACTTGCATACCATTGAGGGAAAAGATGATATGACCAGCCATATTAAGACATCTTTACTGGGATCCAGTTTATTAATTCCTATTACTGGTGGCCGGTTGAATTTAGGCACGTGGCAGGGAATTTATCTTTGCGAACATCGGAACAATGGACCTGTTCGAAGGCTGATTTTAACCGTTTTTGGTTCGACCAGATGAACTCACATTGATTTTCTATACTTCTCTATCAAAATATACGACAATTTGGGCAAAAACGGTTTGGGCTGGATGCTGGATGCTCGGGGCTCGTTGCTGGATGCTGGATGCTCGATGCTCGGTGCTCGATATTTAATGTTGGAAGTTGGATGATCAATGCTTCTTCTTCACCCATGCCGGGACCTGGATGTCCTTTTTTAAGCCAAGCGGCATATTTCCACTGTTTTCTTTGAAAATACCCATTTTTTTCTGTCCGGTTTGTTTTGCCGAACGGTCAAATGCCTGGAATAGGAACAGAGGGATTGTCAGTTTATTCACTGAATACTGGCTTTCAAGCCAGTTGAAAACCTGCCCGATCACGTTGGCTTCGTTGCTTTCAGTATATTCAGCGGAATATCCTGTTTCGCCGACATACACATACGGGTTGTTGTTTACTATTGAATCAACTGATTCAAAATAGCGGATCACCGGCCCAAAATCAACACTCCTGCCATTGTCCAGGGTATACTGGTTAAACAATACAAAGGGCGATCCCGAATTCCATTGCGGGCTCCAGTGCTCTTTCACGTAGTGGGTAATGGATGAGGCTACAATATTACTGCCGGGATCACCCAGCGGGTAATTGGCTATGATCGTTGACACGGGGATGTCGGGCAATCCTGCGTCGGTGAGTGATTGTTTCAGGTTGTCAAACGCTTCGGGTATCCAGAGGGTATAATAATCGTTGAAATGACTGTCGGAACTCAGTGGCCCATTGGCATCAATCTCATTGCCTATCAAAATTACCTTAACGTGTTTCTTAAGGTTGTCTGTTGAGCCAAAGGCGTTGATCAACATTTGCACCCACTGATCTGTATAGGATTTGGTCGTCATGAGTCCGGGTTGCCATGGCTGGCCATAGCCACCAGCCGCCAGCATATTATTGTTAGTTCCCAGTGCCAGTTCCAGGTTCGCGTCCTCATGAGCCAACACATATTGGATCAAGGTGTGCATAGTTGGGTCGATGATTATCTCACTGGTTCCAACAGCTGCACAATGGTAGGTTTTGATCAGCCTGAAATAATTGGAGATCGTGTCCAGGTCTTTGGCAATATTTCGTGCATCTCTTCCCGCAGTCCATGTTTCGTAGTTGATCCCTATATTATAACTAAACGGGGAGTTGGCAGGAACCAGGTGATGGCTGTTTGTCACCTTCAGGCTTTCTGTTGCAAGGGTTTCTTTTTCATCTGTGTCTTTTACCCCAACGCGCACTGTATAAATTCCCTCCTCTTGATATTGACGGGTATGAACTTTTTCATGAGTCCAATCTGAATCCCATATGCCATCATTTTCCCAATCCAGTCGTACGAGCAGTTTAGAGGCATCATCTTCATCATCATAGCTATCGCTGGCATCCAGGGTAAAGAGGGTGCTTGATGGGCCAGCCGAAGGGAAAACATTGAGCGATGCCTGTGGCGGATTCGTCTTCTTCCTGCATGAATTTTGTAATAAAAAAAGGCTGAAACCTGCTATAAGAATTATAAAGTAGTATGATTGTTTTTGCATTTTAAAATATTTATTCGTTCTTATTGAGAACAAATATAAATAAAAATTTTGGAATATGTGCTTTGATCCTGGATTATTACTTGAATTATTGACTTATTCTATGGATATTAGCCGTATCATAACATGTTACAAGTCAACATCGTAAGCAAAAGGAAAAAACATGAAAGGAACAGAGGATGCCTCTTATCGTTCAAAGGCCATTAACTATTTGCTGTTAAGTATTTTGTTAATCGTTGCCAACAGTACCTATTGTTCATTACCTGAGGGTATTCAATCAGGAAATAGTTATACCCGGGATGATGAGATCCATGAGATATACATGCTTCTGACCTATTCAATATTGTATAAAACATGGCAAGGCTCAGATTCATCAAAAAAA
Source organism: uncultured Prolixibacteraceae bacterium (assembly GCA_964616825.1). Lineage (GTDB taxonomy): Bacteria > Bacteroidota > Bacteroidia > Bacteroidales > FEN-979 > QYOJ01. Next base: position 8,560 of record CAZTSX010000016.1, on the reverse strand, counting down.
ATTATTGGTAATAATATTGGCGCTTTATTGGTTAATCCGGCCAAAGACAGCATCTTAGGATTTGACCGGAACAGGCATGCTTCTACAAATAACGTCACTCAGCATGCAGAAAGCAGACTCATACAACACCATTTATCTGCCTGTGAATGTGGAGATTTGACTGGCTGTATTATCTACGCATCACTGGAGCCATGTGCCATGTGCAGCGGAATGATGACTGTAAGCAAGGTTAAGGAGACTGTTTATGGCGAAACCGACCCATTTGGTGGCAAAGGGCTGGAGCGTCTTTCATTAAACAGCTCTGAGTTGGATGATGGTTATTTGCCATACCCGGATGTTACCATTTCAAAAGCATCCAATTGCATGATAAGAAAAGAGCTTGACGAAGCACAAAAGGAGTCCGGTATATTTATCTACAAATTTTTAATGAATGACAAAGCGAAAGAGATCTATAAGAGAGCGTATCAGTTGTTCATCAATTATCAAGTCAACTACCCAGAAAACCAGCCTATCTATGATCGTGCAAGAGATTTTCTTGAGCAGGAAGCAAAGAAATAAAATAGTGTTTTTTCTTTTGTCTTGATTGAGATCCCTCGCAAGCTCGGGATAAAATCCCCAAAGAAAAAATCAAGGCTGACGAAAAATTACCTGAGTGTTCATTCATTCAGCGAAAACAAACGAACTCATGGCGCCCAGGCGCCATTTAAACACCGTTTGTTTTTAAACGCCTTTTTCATCCACACTCCGAGCGACAATTTTCCGAAGGCCAATCTATTTTTTGCGTTCCAGAACTCCTGAAAGAAACAGACTATATCAAATACCTGCATTTCCCAATTAGCAAACATTTTTACCCAAATTTCTTGTATTCTACCCCAATTTTACATATCTTTGATACCTATTTGTTACAATTGAGCATGAAAAATACCTGTTTTTCACGAGAAATAACCCATTTTCATGGAAGATCCACTCCTGAACAAGGGTTCATTGCAGGATATGGGGCGATTATTGATGCCCTGGATCTTCCGGTACCGCTTCCATTCACACTCGCATTAATCAGCAAGAAAAACAGACGATATCAGAATGAAGGATGGAACGTTTTCACACCTAAATATCAACCCGGAGATACGATCTATAAACAACTCGTCTTTGCACTGAAATACGAAGGGATTAACCTTCTCGCATTTAAATGGCTGTTTTTAAAACTCACCAAAGAAGAGGTTAAAGAGCTACTTCAAGTTGAACCTACCGGTCAATACAGTCGAAAGATCTGGTTTTTGTATGAATGGTTGATGGAGGAACAGTTGGACTTACCGGATCTGGCTATCAAGAACTATGTCGCCTTGTTGGATGAAAACATACAATTTGCTATCAAGGGGCATCGATCACCACGCCATCGTATCATCAATAACCTGCCGGGGACAAGAGATTTCTGCCCGCTTATTCACAAAACTCCGAAACTCAAGGCATATATCACTGCTAACCTGTCAGAACAAAAGAATGCTTACCTGAAAACGATCCATAGAGATATATTACAGCGCGCATCCGCCTTTTTATTATTGAAAGACTCCAACGCATCGTTCACCATAGAGGGTGAAAACCCCAAAAGCAGTCGTGCAGTGAGGTGGGGAAAAGCGATCGGCCAGGCAGGCATGAAACCGCTAAGCAAGGATGAATTATTCAGGTTGCAACAGATCGTTATTGAAAGTAAACGGTTTACAAAAATGGGTTTTCGGGTACAGGGAGGTTTTGTAGGCGACCATGACCGTACCACCGGAGAACCCATACCCGAGCATGTTTCTGCACGATGGCAGGATCTGGAGAAATTGATTGATGGGCTGATAGCCACAAATCATCTGCTGGAAGATTCCGGTTTTGATGCAGTACTGGCAGCTTCAATCATTGCTTTTGGTTTTGTCTTCATCCATCCTTTTGTAGACGGCAATGGCAGAATACACAGGTATCTGATTCATCACATGCTTGCAAGAAAGCAATTTGCACATCAGGGTGTCATCTTCCCGGTATCTGCTTCCATCCTTGATCATATCGACGATTACCGGAAAGTCCTGGAAGCATATGCCCATCCGCTATTGGATTTCATTGAATGGAAAGCCACTTCTGATAACAATGTGGAAGTACTGAATGAAACCATAGATTACTACCGATATTTTGATGCCACCAGGCATGCCGAATTTCTGTTCGATTGTGTAGATGATACCATTAAATATGTGATTCCGGATGAGGTAAAATACCTGCAACGGTATGATGAGATGAAACGTTACCTGGATGATCGTTTTGAGATGCCGGATAAGACTATTGCACTGCTCGTTCATTTCTTAGAGCAAGGAGATGGAAAACTAACGCAGAAAGCAAGGCGAAAAGAGTTTAAACAATTAACCGAAAAAGAGGCACTGGAAATAGAGGAAAAGTATCAACTATATTTTGCATGATGAATGAGAACTCATAACTCATAATTCATTGAAGAGAACCTACCCCTTATCGAAGATGTGGATGCCATCCCCGACGACGTATTCAAATGCCTCGATAACCGCCTCAGCATACTTAAAGCCTGCGAAATCGGCGAACGCATCATCGCCAAAATGAAAGAGTTTGTGGAGGTATTTATCAAGGGTGTGGCGGTGTAAGGATTTACGATGGAATTAACACTTCCACGTTTGGCATCTCCTTATACGCCACTCCATCCAGTAAGCTCCCGGCCGCTTTTTTGTTTCTCCCGCCCCACTGTTTAAAAAAGAAAGGAACTCTTGCTTCCTGGCATTGATGCCTGATATCTAATGCCCATTCCTTTTTTATCGGACGGGCTTTAGGACCGCTTTCTCCCCCAACAATCACCCAATCGACATGAAGTAGGTCTATGTCATGAAGTAACGACAATAACGGTTCCAATGAAAGAAATTTGATAAAAGCCCCGGTCATTCGCAAATCCTGAATCCTGTTTACATATGAGGAATGTTCAACTGTCACACCCATCCAGATATTAGGGCTCCAGGTTAGTAGAGGAGAGTATTGTCTCAGAATATCGGATCGTTTGGTAAGAACCTGAAAAACGTGTTGCGGGCAATCGTTCATTACCTGGAATACATGTTGAATGAAATCCAATGGCATCTCCTCATGAAATAAATCACTCATGGAATTGACAAAGACCAACCTGGGCTTTTTCCAGTGATATGGCATGGATAGCTCAGATTCATGCCGGCGAAGTTCAAACCCATCCATGTATTTGTCGATTCCCATTGCTTGCAATCGGCCCGCCATTTTCTCTGCATAGCAGTGTTTACATCCTGAGGATATTTTTGTACAACCAGTTGAAGGATTCCAGGTCAGTTCAGTCCATTCGATTTTGGTTTCTGCCATGGTTATAATAATAGTTTTCTTTGTCCATCAAAGCGGATTCGAGTTGCTTTTTTCCAAAAATCAATCCCCTTCTCATGAGAGGTGGCAAATAGAAGATCGTAAAAGTTAGCTACAGAATTGAATTCGAAATAACTGTACCCAAGCTCATTAAGATTCTGTATATAAAGATCTCGAAAAATATTTCTCAGATCCCTGAACTTCCCCTGCTGCGCCATTATTAGGTTATCTGGATTGCTGAAGAAAGCAGAATCATTAACAAACCTGGAATATTTGTCAATGCTTGTCTTATATCCATTTGGATTTTTCAACGCATTTCCAACATTCCTATTGAAATCTGTACCTGATGCAATATTGATGATAAGGTCCATATTCGGAACCACCTTTTTCATAGACTTGATTAATTGAAACGGCACACTGCAATCCGTTGGGTCAATGAAAACAAGATTCAAGCTGTTCCGTTGAATTCTTCTCCATTTTTGCGGTTAATACACCTGCCAGGTCCACTACAAATCTCTATGTAACTGATTTTATCCGGCCATTTCTTATGCATTGCCGTGGCAAAGATTCCAAAGTATTGAGTAAGGAAATGGATCTTCTGCACTGCATGTTCCCCAATACAGCGTACAGGAAGCCCATCGAGCACGGAATCAACTTTCTTACAAAGATCATTTTCAGCAATCTCCTTTCTTTTCACTTTATTACACCCTTTAAGGCATGCAGGATTTGGGACCTCATTTATCAAATCAGTTAAGCTCATATTGATGGATATCTAATCAATTTTAATCTTTCTAAGATACGAAAAGAATCAATTTGGCTATCATTTGCTTGAAACTTTACTCAAACAAAGAAAAGTTCATAACTTGTACCGGAAAATAGGTTCACTATTATTATAAACAAACATGGACTCCCAAATCCGCCTCGACACCTTTGATTGACTTAAGGATCAAATTCAGATCCACGAAAGTTATCGTACTTTTATATTTTAGTAATATCATTTAACAACTTCAATATGAATTCGAAAAACTTCTGGCTTCGAATCACTGGCACTATCTTTGGAATTGTTGCCATTATTCATTTATTGCGGATTGTAACAGGAGTAACAGTATTGATCGGAGGTTGTTCACTACCGATGTGGGTTAATTGGATGGGCTTGGTTGCAACAGGCTTCCTTTGTTATTGGCTTTGGAGAATGTCAATCATAGGGAATGAGTAGGTGCTGTTTTTTGTTTTGATGCAAAAGAAACGTACTGCGCCTTTTACATCAAACATAATCATCCGATGAAATAACATATATGCATGGTAAAATTAATGAATAATTGCCAACTCCATTTGATCTCAATCATTCTTCTTTTTCCACTTCCTTCAATAGGCCAGATTGACAGATATTTTCCTTTTTCACCGAATCCACTAGTTGTTGAACATAGCTTTTATACCTTATCTTATTCCGACAAGCATAAACAAGCCGAATGGTTGATTTACCTATTAACAAAAAAGAGACTATTAAATAGTTCAACAAAAAGGTTAAACAATTTCAGACCAGATCCCGCGATTCCAAAGATGTCTGCAGAACTAGTTGATTATAAATATTCTGGCTTTGATAGAGGCCATTTGGCGCCCGCAGGTGATATGAAATTCTCATTTATGGCGATGTCTGAAAGTTTCTTACTATCAAATATCAGCCCACAACACCCAAATTTTAACAGGGGAATTTGGTTGCATTTAGAAGATCAAGTGAGAACCTGGGCAAAAACATACGACTCTCTATATATTATTACAGCCGGCATATTAACTGATTCTTTGTCTGCAATTGGGATAAATAAAGTATCTATCCCATCTTACTTTTATAAAATTATATTCAGAATAACAACTATAGACACATCTGCAATCTGTTTCTTGCTCCCGAATGAGCCAATCGAGAATAGGCTTCAGGATTTCGTCATTTCCATTGATAGCCTTGAGAATCTTACTGAGATTGATTTTTTTTATAAACTTCATCCATTAGTGCAGGAAAGACTGGAATGTTGCTCAGACACATTGGCTTGGTTTTATCATCATTATTATCCAGAGCAAAACATTCATAAAGGAAATCATTGAATTCGTTTCTCTAGAATTCAGGTCTTCATAAAACCACCCCGTCGCTCGCTTCTTATTAGGTATGGGAGTGGGTAAGTAGGGAAGTAGGAGAGTAAGAAAGAAGAGGAGGGGAAACTCTCCAAACTCTTTCGCAGAAAGAAATCTTAAACACAGGCTTCGTATAAACATCCTAACGACGTGGAGAAATGGAATCGTAAATCGTTAATCGTAAGTCGTAAATTGTATTAAGCGTTGCAGTCGTGTTGTGGAGCCTCGGCCACCGCAGCTTGTCCCGCTCATGCGGGAGCCGTGGAGCGGAATAAAAAAAGAAGCTGCCTAAGATTAAGACAGCCTCTTTCCCTGTACCCGGAGCCGACAGTTAATCTAGATATGTTACATGGCTTACTGCTTCCATATGATCTGTGTTTATGCGGCATGCCAAATATTTAATGAATCAGAATGTATCGTAAAGTAACACAAAAACCACAACCAGGGCAACAACTATTTTCGTATCTTTGCACTGTGCAAGAGATAAACGATGAAGATCAAAACACGGTTTATTTTAAAAAATCCAAATCAAAGTCATCCTACTTTGATCTGCTTGCTGTTCTATATCCAAAGCACACGGTTTGTCTGGTCCACGGGTGAAAAAATTCCCCCATGTTACTGGGATGACTCTCTTAGCAGACCGATAACAGATTCGGCGAACCTATCCCAGATTGACCCAGAAACTTTCTCCAAAGGATTGATAAACGAACTTAAACTGCATAGAACGGCTAAACTGACCACCCTAAACCGGATGAAAGTGACCCCCCTAAAATCCAACCTCAAAAAGAACGTTTTCACAAGTTATTTTGGTTAAACAAATTTACGTTTTTATTTTAATTTTCTTCATGTGTCTCATTTGATGGTTTCCCACGTTTTTTTCTCATCGATTCACCCTGAAGCTCGATCCTGTGTGATTGATGTACTATGCGGTCAAGGATGGCATCGGCCACCGTCTTCTCTCCAATAACACTATGCCACTCACTAACAGGCAGCTGAGAAGTTATTATTGTCGATCCTTTCCCATGCCTGTCTTCAATGATTTCCAGTAGGTTCAAGCGGTTTTGGTTATCCATTGGCTGCAGGCCAAAGTCATCCAGGATTAATAAGTGTTGTCGCTCAATGCGGGACAGTTCTTTCAAGTAGCTCCCGTCAGCCTTAGCCATCTTTAACCGAGCCAGCAGTTTGGCTGTGTTGTAATACACAACCCTGTAGCCTTCAATGCACGCCTGATACCCAAGTGCAGATGCGATGTAGCTTTTTCCTACTCCGGTACTTCCTGTGATCAAAATGCTTCCACCCTTTTTGATGTATTCCCCAGCCGCATAGCGTATGATCGTATTCTTGTCAATGTTACGCACCTGGTCATAGATAACATTTTCAACCGAGGCCTTGTAACGAAAGCGTGCATTTTTGATTCCACGCTCAATACGTCGGGTATGCCGATCATCGTATTCGGCATCGATGAGCATTGCCAGCAGTTCATCTTGGGTGTACCCATCCATCTTTCCGGTTTCAATAGCTCCCAGAAAAGCATGGTGCATCCCATAAAGCTTCATCTGTTTCATTTTAAATAATGTTGTGTCGTTCATTGTTATTGTTTTTATTGATAATAGTTTTCGCCTCTGATATTCTGATGTTTAGGTAATTTTTCATTCTTTTCAGGTTCATCCTGGATTTGATCAAGGTTTTGGTCCAGTATTCGTTGAATAATCTTGTAATTATAAATGCCATACTCCAGAGCCCTTCTACAGGCATTGATCAGCCGTGGACGGCCAACCTTGCGCTCCATTGATAAGATTCCCATGCAGCTCTTATAAGCTTGCTCGGGATGCTGTTTCTTTTCAAGAACCCGAGTGATATATGTTTTAACGGATTCGTCTATAGCCGCGTTTATCAGCTGACAGATGAACATGGCCATTTTGCATCACCGTTACAAAGGCATGATTCTTTATTTGATACCGTGTGCGGGCAAGAGGCATAAGCTCTTTTTTCTCTACCTCTTCAAACAACATCTTGCGAGAGTAGTTCCTGTTGGAGAAGTTGGTTGTATTATGCTTTTCAAGAGCTTCTAATATGGCCTGGTTCAAAGATCCCAGATCATAATAGACCTGATCCCTGATCACGCTGTAAACGCGCGTATAGAGCATCCTTACGGCTCCTTCAACCAAAGATTTATCCTTTGGCTTGTACACTCTTGCCGGTAAAACTGTTGTTCCATAATGATCGGCAAAGTCAAGGAAGGTCTCATTCAGTGTAGGCTCATAGCGATTCGACTTTGTAACAGCTGCTTTCAGATTATCAGGGACAATGGCCTGTGGCACACCTCCGAAGTAATGCAAAGCATTTTCAACGGAATGAATAAAGTCATCCCTTTGCTGGCTCATGCTGGCCTCTGCATAAGTATACTGACTGCTCCCAAGCGTAGCTACAAAGAACTGAACAGGAGTTATTACTCCGGTTTCTTTATCAACGATCTCAAGTGTTTTCCCAGCGTAGTCAACGTAAAGCTTATCCCCGGCCTTATGGGTCATTCGCATCGATGGGTTAACCTTCTTGCTCCATTTGTTATACCGGATGTTGAACTGTGTCTTTCGAAAGCCATCCGTATGTTTTGAGATATATTCCTGCCAGATAATCATACGGGTTACACCTGTCTTTTTCAACTCTTTCTCCATATAGGGAAAGAACTTATACAAGGCTGACTCTCGTGCTGACTGCTCAACAGCAGGCTTTTCAATAAATAACTTTTCCAAATCAAGATCACTCAATTGGTTGAGTTCTTCAATGCTTAGATTCAAGGCATTGAGTTCGATTAGATACTTCTTGACGGTGTTACGTGAAAGATTTAAATAATTGCTGATGAACTTCTTGCTTTTTCCATTTAAATAAAGCTGCAATACTTTTCTGAGTTTACTCATAGCTATTGGTTTATTTGCCATAATTAATACTGATTTAATTGTTCAGCATCGAAATTATGGCTTCAATAACTTGTGAAAAAATCGTAATTTTAGAGGTGGTCAGTTTCAGCCGATCTCGGGGGGTCAATTTAAACCGATCTGGGGTGGTC
>CAZTSX010000015.1:56158-69318 GCA_964616825.1 uncultured Prolixibacteraceae bacterium | reverse complement strand
CAAAAACTGAAAAGCCTGAAGGGGAAGAGCCCAAAGATGAGAAATCAGCTGACTGATGATATTTTCGGTTACCATATTGGGTAGTAATTCTGCAATTCCTGCTCTTCAAAGAAATCCCAGCGCTCAATTACTCAATGTAAATGAGCGGGTTTTCTTAGTTGATTGTGCCGAGGGAACCCAACTCCAGCTTCGCAAATACCGGATCCACTTTCAGAGGATCCGGCATATCATGATTAGCCATCTACACGGAGACCACTACTTCGGATTGCTTGGATTACTCACGACTTTTCATTTACTGGGCCGGAAAGATGAGATCCACCTCTATGCTCCACCGGATCTGGAAGAGATCATCAGGATACAACTTGAGGCTTCACTAACCCGGTTGATATATCCGGTGACTTTTCATCCCCTGGTAGCGGATGGTCTCCAACCGATATTTGAAGATGAACGAGTTACAGTTCACTCTTTTCCATTGCTGCATAGCATCCCCACGTTCGGGTTTGTGTTCAGGGAGAAGGTCAAGATCCGAAAGATTCCAGCTAAACGTTCATATGCTTACTGCTCAGATACTGCTTACACAGAAGGGATCATCCCATATATTCAGCAGGTGGATCTACTCTATCATGAAGCAACGTTTATGCAGGATATGGCTGAAGTAGCTGCGAAAAAATTGCATTCGACAACAGTGGAAGCTGCAACATGTGCTCTGAAAAGTCGAGTAAAAAAACTACTCATTGGACATTTTTCTGCTCGCTATGAAGACCTTCAACCATTGTTGGATGAGGCCAGGGAGATCTTCCCGGAAACATATCTGGCAGAGGATGGAGAGATATTCAACCTGTGAGGTATCTGAAAACGCAAACACACTATTTACAATCTGAACGCAATGAAACATCTAATTATTCTAATGACAGGTCTACTCTTATCGGCCGGACAACTTTCGGCACAGGATCCCAATCCTTTTTTTACTTCATGGGAAACGCCATTTCAGGTTCCGGATTTTGATCAGATCGAGAATGCCGACTATCTTCCAGCTTTCAAGGAGGGGATGAAACAACAAAACATAGAGATCGAGGCGATCATTCAAAATCCCGACAAATCCACCTTTGAAAATACTATTCTTGCTCTGGATGAAAGCGGTAAGCTGCTGATAAATGTCTTACGTGTTTTTTACAGTTTGAATAGCGCTAACACATCCAAAGAGATGCAGGGGATTGCGAGAAAGGTATCTCCGTTACTAACAAAGCATAGAGACGATATCAACCTGAATCCTGAACTTTTTACACGTGTGAAGGCGGTCTACTCTCAGAAAGATAATCTTGGCCTTGACGATGAACAGCAGAGATTGCTGGATGAGACTTACAAAGGATTTGTCAGAGGAGGAGCGAATCTCTCTGCTGAAAAGCAGGAAAAATTACGCCACTTCAACAAGGAGATATCGATCCTGCAACTCACCTTCGGGCAGAACCTGCTCGCAGAGACAAACGCATACAAACTGGTTATTGCCAATGAGGCCGATCTCGCCGGACTGCCACAGGGCATTATTGATGCGGCAGGTGAAACGGCTGACCAGGATGAAGCCACAAAGGGCAAGTGGGTGTTTACCCTCCACAAACCCAGCTTGCTTCCTTTCCTTCAGTTTTCTGATAACAGAATCCTCCGGGAAGAGATGTTCACGGCTTACATCAACCGGTGTAACAATGATAACGATCAGGATAACAAAGAGATTATCAATAAGCTGATCCGCTATAGGCTGGATAAAGCGAAGCTCTTAGGATATGAAACATTTGCCGGATTTGTGTTGGAGGAACGAATGTCGAAATCTCCTGAGAATGTATATAATTTATTGAATCAGATCTGGGCGCCTGCATTGGTAAGAGCCAAAGAAGAGGCTTCGGAGATGCAGGAGATGATCAATGACGGAGAGAATCCATTTCTCCTGGAAGGCTGGGACTGGAGCTATTATACAGAGAAAATCAGGCAACAAAAATTTGATCTGAATGAAGAGGAGTTACGCCCCTATTTCAGATTGGAGAATGTACGCGATGGGATTTTCTACTTGTCCAATAAACTATATGGGATCACATTCACAGAAGTCACAGGTGCACCGAAGCCTCATGAAGATGCATCTTTGTGGGAGTGTAAAGAAGCGGACGGGACACACCTGGGTGTGTTATACATGGATTTTTACCCCCGGGCAAGCAAACGGGGTGGCGCCTGGTGTGGCAGTTACCGGCCCCCATCCTGGCAAGACGGAAAACGCATCGCACCGGTTGTGACGATTGTTTGTAACTTCAGCAGCCCGACAGCAGATGCTCCGGCTTTGCTGACATCAGATGAGGTGGAGACCTTCTTTCATGAATTTGGCCATGCACTTCATGTTATGTTCACAAATGTTCACTACAGGGGCATCTCACATGTACCACGTGATTTTGTTGAACTTCCATCGCAGTTGATGGAACATTGGGTTTTTGAACCCGAGTTGCTTAACGAATATGCCCGCCATTATCAAACGAATGAAGTGATCCCCGCAGATCTTGTAGAAAAAATTGAGAAAAGCAGCACATTCGGACAAGGATTTAAAACCGGGGAATATGTGGCGGCATCGCTGTTGGATATGGATTATCATACTCTGAGTGCGATCGATACATTTGATGTGCTTGCTTTTGAAGATCAATCCATGAAGAAGATTGGTCTGATTTCGCAAATTCCACCAAGGTACCGTTCAACCTATTTTCAGCATACTATGACTGGTGGGTATACAGCAGGGTATTATAGCTATATCTGGGCCGAAGTGCTTGATTGTGATGCGTATCAGGCCTTCATTGAAGCCGGTGACATCTTCGATAAAGAGACTGCAACCCGTTTCAGGGAGAAAATACTGGAACGAGGAGGATCGAAAGAGGCAATGGAGATGTACGTGGATTTCAGGGGGGCTGAACCGACAACCGATCCACTTTTAATCAAACGAGGCTTGAAATAATGTTTTCTTTTAATATTTTTACATTCACATTTAGATTAAACGATTGTAATCAACGATGCTAAATCATTTTAAACAGATCCTCGATATTGCTGGAGTGATACTCCTGGTACTGGACCATGAAGGAAATATCTCTCTGATTAATAAAAAGGGACTTGAGGTTCTAGGCTACCATGAGGAAGAACTACTCGGTAAGAACTGGTTCCGGAATTGCCTGCCTGAAGAACAGACAAATCAGGTTTCTGAAGTATTCCACAACCAGATAGAGGGGAATATCAGGCCCTTTGAGAAATATGAGAATACAGTTCTCACAAAAAATGGGCAAAAAAGGCTCATTGCCTGGGATAATACGATGATCCGGGATGAACAGGGGTCGGTGATCGGAACGTTATCATCTGGTATAGATATAACAGAACGGCGCCAGGTTGAAGACAACCTGATAGAATCAGAACGGAAGCATCGGGATGTTGTAATGTTTGCTCCTATAGGTATTTATCAAACATCAAGGGATGGTAAGTTTATTGCTGCGAACTCAAGACTGGCTGAGATCCTGGGGTATGATTCTGCAGAAGAGCTCATGCAGGCAAATATGCAGGATGATGTATACTGGGATGGAGCTGAAAGAAAGAGACTGATTGATATATATGAACCAGGTGAATCTGTGAAAGACCTGGAAGTAAAATGGAAACGGAAAGATGGTTCTCCCATCTGGATCAGTCTAAGTGCCCATGCGGTTAAAAATAGTGAGGGTACAACACGCTACTTTGAAGGATTTGTCCTGGATATATCCGAACGGAAGAAACACGAATAGGAGATCAGAATACTCATGAATTGAATACTTCTTACCTCTTACTTCCCACGTCTTACGTCCTACGTCTAACGTCTAACCGCCTTCCAAAGAACTTCAACCGGATGTAAAGCCTCTCTTCCTGTACCATCCTTGATCTGTTGCCGGCAACTTGTTCCGGGAGCAGTGATAAGCACATCTTCAGCACTTTTTCTGATCTCTGGAAAGAGAACCAACTCGCCGACCTGCATAGACAGGTCGTAATGTTCCTTTTCATACCCGAACGATCCCGCCATTCCACAACAGCCTGATCTGATCTCTTCGACCGAATAGTTGAGTGGCAGGGATAGCATCATCCGGGAGGATTCAACCGAGGCGAGCGCCTTCTGGTGACAGTGACCATGAAGTTTGATCTGTGCAGGTTCTGTGGTAAACTGGTTCGGGGTGATATGCCCGGCTGCGATCTCCTGCACAATGAACTCATCAAAGAGTAGTACATGCCTGGCAAGTGTGAAGGCTTTCTCACGTAGATTCGCCCCAACGAGATCAGGGTATTCATCACGGAATCCAAGAACAGCTGAAGGTTCAATCCCGACAAGAGGTTTCTCCTCCGATACGTTTGAAGAAAATATTTCTACGTTTCGAATCGCCAGCTTCCGGGCTTTACGGAGCAATCCTTTAGAGAGAAAGCTCCGGCCGCTGACAGGATGGTCGCAAACCAGGACTTCATATCCCAGCGTATGAAGTAACCTGACAAACCGGATCCCTACCTCCACATCGTTATAGTTGGTAAACTCATCTACCAGTAAATAGAGGCTTCCTTTTCTCTCCTGAAGGGTGGCATTCATGGTATCGAGATTTTTTCCGAGCCATGAGCGTAATGTGGTCTCGTGGAGGAGAGGGAGCGATCTCTTTGTGGCAAATTTCAGAATGGCTTTAATTAATCCAGCCATGATCCGGTTTTTCTGGAAGAAGTTATAAATAGCAGGGGAAATGGTTCCTAACCGGTTCAGCGTGGTGATGTGTGCGACTAATTTTGATCGCAAAGGAATGCCATTGGCATCGTACCAGTGTTGTAAGAATTCAGCTTTCAGCTTGGTCATGTCGACATTCGATGGGCACTCAGATTTACAGGCTTTGCATGAGAGGCAAAGATCCATTACTTCATGGATTTCAGTATGGTTAAAAGGATTCTTTTCCGAAGAGTTGGTCAGGAACTCCCGCAGAATATTGGCTCGCGCTCTGGTTGTTGTATGCTCATCCTTCAGCGCCATGTATGACGGGCACATCCATTGTCCGGTTAGATGAGTATTCCGGCAATCACCTGATCCGTTACACTGTTCGGTTGCCCGAACGATTCCATCGTTGGCTGAAAAATCAAAGTTCGTATCGATCTGTCTCAACACCTGGTCCGGATGGTCTCTTAGGCTGGTGTTCATTCGTGGTGTTTGAGTAATTTTCCCCGGATTAAAAATACCCTCCGGATCCCAGGTTTGTTTGATCGATTGGATCAGTTTGTAATTCTCCTCACCAATCATCAAGGGGATGAATTCACCACGCAGGCGGCCATCTCCATGCTCACCACTCAGCGATCCTTTATATTTTTTCACCAGTTTAGCCGTCTCAAGCGCAATTGTATGAAATAACTTCACATCCTGAGCGGCTTTCAGGTTTAGCACCGGCCGCAAATGGAGTTCACCCGATCCAGCATGCGCATGGTAGACACAGTTCAACCCGAGTCGTTCCAATAACTGTCCAATCTCCCCGATGTAACCGGGAAGCGACTCAGGGGTTACTGCTGTATCGTCAATTACTGTTACTGGTTTCCGGTCGCCGGGATAGTTGGAGAGCACACCCAGTCCTGCTTTCCGGAGTGCCCACACCCGGTTCAGATCGGGAGGAGAAATAACCGGGAAGGCATACCCGTATCCTGCGTCACGCATCTCTCTTTCCATCTCTCTGGCGAGTCGAATAATCTCTTCCCGGTGTTCTCTTGCAAACTCAACAATCAGAATGGCTCCCGGATCTCCTTCCAGGAAAAATCGATTCCGTCGTTGTGAGATGTTCTCAGTTGTACAATCGAGAATGACTTTGTCAATCAACTCAACAGACCCGGGTTGGTATTTCAGTGCAACAAGGTTCGCTTTCAGCGCTTCTTCGATGGAGCGGCAATGGACACAAACCAGCGCTTTCTCCGGAGGGGGCAAGGGAACCAGATTGAGCTTGATCTCGGTAATAAAAGCTAATGTCCCTTCAGAGCCTGCGAGAAGCTTTGCCAGGTTCAACGGTGAAGTGGTGCCGTGGTGCCGTGGTGACCTATCCTCGTCCTTCGACCCTCGACCCTCGACCCTTAAAAATGGCTCGGTCTCAAGCAATAAATCAATAGCATAGCCGGTATTCCGACGATGGATAGATGGATCCGGATATTCTCTCCGGATGTTCTCCTGATTCACCGGATTGGAGAGGATTTCAATGATTTGCTTATAGATCCTGCCCTCCAGTGTCCCGGATTGCATTTTTTCTGTCAGCTCTGGAAGCGTGATATCAGCAAACTCAGCTTCACTTCCATCACTCAATATCGTTTTTACAGAGATCACATGGTCCCGTGTGCTGCCATAGATGACCGAATGGGCTCCACAGCTGTTGTTTCCAACCATGCCACCAATCATACAACGGCTTGAGGAGGAGGTCTCAGGCCCGAAAAACAGCCCATGTTTGGCCACAAATTGATTCAATTCGTCTAATATAACACCTGGTTCAATCCGGATCCAATTCTCCTCAGTGTTGAGCTCCAGAATACCGGTCATATAACGGGAAACATCAACGACCAGTCCGGAACCAACTACCTGTCCGGCCAGGGATGTGCCGGCAGTACGGGGGATAATCGGGATGTGATTCTCACGCCCGAAACGAATCAGCTTTCGAATATCTTCTCTACTTTTGGGCCGGACTACTCCCAGGGGAAGTTCACGGTAAACAGAAGCGTCGGTAGCATACATCAGGCGATGAGAGAGATCAATTGCAACATCACCTTCGAGTTGACTTTCAAGCTGTTTTACCTTAGTATGAAGATCATTCTGTTTCATTCTTCCGTGTTATATTAAAATCACGTTAGAAAAAGGACTGAATAAACAGCTCTTTATTCATATTTGTAAAATATTTTCCAATCTCAAATGGCTTCAGGGCTTCTCTGATCGCTGCTTCATTATGAGGGATTCCTGACAAAGCTTGCTCAATATCTTCAGAGTCAAGCACACCAAAATAATCTCCAAAGATCCTGATCGCCGTTATGATTCCTTCGTGAACATGCAGGTTTAACTCGATGATACCGCTTTTAGCTGTCCTAATGACTTTTTTGAAATTGTATTTTGGTGAGTAACCGTAATTCCATTCCCAGGTGCGGTATTTCGTGTCGGCAAGCTGTTGGATAGTTGCGATATCCTCTTCAGTCAGCTCATAAAGAGAAGCATGCGGATTGCTTTTCATGATAAATTGCTCGATCCGATCGGCAAATTGCATCACATTAAGAGATTCCATCAGGTGATCTGTGATATTAGTAACCCGGCTGGGAATCGACTTCACCGCTTTATCCTCAAACTTGGAAGGATCTGCGCGCAGTGCTTCGGAGAGGTCCGGGATATCAGAGGAAAAGAGCAAGGTCCCGTGATGCAATACCCTGTTTTTCCAGATATGCATGGCATTCCCTGAAAATTTCATTCCTTTGATCGTCAGGTCATTTCGTCCTTCAAAACGTGCATCTACTCCCATGCTTCGCAGCACATCCAGGATAGGCTTTGTGTATTTTCTAAAGTTGATCTTATTTTCGTCCTCCGACTTCTGGGTAAATGTAAAATTCAGGTTTCCAATATCATGAAAAACCGCTCCGCCTCCGGAAATCCGTCTGACCACCTTGATGTTTTTTTTCTGGATATACGCCTGATTGATTTCGGCCAGCGTATTCTGATGTTTTCCAACAATTACCGAGGAGTCGTTTCTCCATAAAGCGAAAGTATCTTCAGTAAAATTTTTCAGGATATACTCTTCGGCAGCGAGGTTGAAGTATGGATCGATCGTATCGCGTCGAATGATCAGCATCGGAAGAAATTTTCAACAAAGCTACTGCTTTTTTATAGTTTTCATACATTTGCACTCCCACTGAACCAGCTATGAACCGCATATACTATTATCTCTTTCTCTATTTTTTGTTGTTGTTCAAGAATACCTCATTCTGGTTTCTTTACATGGTGTCAGATATGTTTTATTTGTTCCTGTTCTATATAATGAGATATAGACGGAAAGTGGTCTTTACTAACCTGAAAGAGTCTTTCCCGGATAAGTCTGTAGAGGAAATCTTTCGGATTGCAAAAGGATTTTACCGGCATCTGTGTGATATCTCAGTGGAAGGGGTGAAGGCCTTTTCATTGCGGGAAAAAGATATCCTGAAGAGATATCGGATGTTGAATCCGGAGATTCTCGAACCCTATTACAATAGAAAGGAGAGCGTGATAGCTATATTGGGTCATTATAATAACTGGGAGTGGGGAAGCCTGGCTGCCGGTATCGTTTTCAAACACAAACCCGTTGGATTTTACAAACCGCTATCCAACCTGTATATCGATGACTATATACAACAAACGAGGGCCAAAAAGGGGATGCTCCTGGAGTCCGTATCCCGGACAACTCAGACCTTCAAACGCTGCAAAAAGACCCCTTCAATTTACATTATGGTGGCCGATCAGAGTCCGATGAACCTGAGACTGGCATATTGGGTCCCATTTTTAAACCACGATACACCTGTGCTTCATGGCACAGAGAAACATGCTGTGATGAACAACTATCCTCTCTTCTTTGCCGATGTTCAGAAAGTGAAAAGAGGCTATTACACTGTCACGATGGAGTTGTTGATTGATGACCCATCAACAACTAAGCCGGGAGAGATTACGTTGAAGTTTATGCAACGACTTGAAAAGCAGATCAAAGCGAAACCGGAAAACTGGCTCTGGAGCCACCGGCGTTGGAAACACAGAAGGACGTAGGACGTGGGACGTAGGACGTAGGAAGTGAATCGTATCTCCATCTTTTAAGTCGGTTTCTTCCAGAAAGGATATGCATGCTGCTAGAGTTCTAAACCTGATCTTTTTGTACCTTTGCTCCGAATGAAGGCGAGCCTGAATCATCCTGTTTTTAATGTGATCTCCTCTCTCTCCGCAGAGCTGGACAATCCGGCTTTTGTCATCGGCGGATTTGTGCGTGATCTGCTCCTGAAACGGGATCACAAACAAGATATTGACGTCGTTGTTCTTGGGAGTGGGATCGATTTTGCACACGCTGTTGCAGACCGGTTGAAAGGAGATGTCCCGTTGAAGTTTTTCAAAAATTTCGGGACAGCGATGATCAGTTACAAAGGATGGAAAGTGGAGTTCGTTGGAGCGCGGAAGGAATCTTATCGTAGCGATTCCCGAAAACCTATTGTAGAGAATGGGACTCTTGAAGATGATCAACTCAGACGTGATTTCACGATCAACGCGATGGCGTTGGATTTGAGAGCAACCTCCTTTGGCAACCTGGTGGATCCATTTCATGGGGTGGAGGACCTTGAAAAAGAGATCATTCGCACACCTCTTGCTCCTGATATTACATTTTCGGACGATCCGTTACGGATGATGCGTGCGATCCGGTTTGCAGCCCAGCTGAATTTCAGTATCGAGTCTGAATGCTTCAAGGCGATCGGTCGGAATGCCGCCCGGATAGAGATCGTTTCGGCTGAACGGATTACCGATGAGCTGAATCTGATCGTACTTTCCCCGAAGCCATCCGTTGGTTTCAGTATGTTGTTTGAGACAGGAATCCTACAACAGATCTTCCCGGAGATGGTAGAATTGAAAGGATCAGAGATCGTTGACGGCAAAGGACATAAAGATAATTTTTATCATACTCTGGCTGTGTTGGATAATGTTGCTGCAGAATCAGACAACCTCTGGTTGAGATGGGCATCAATTCTGCACGATATTGCCAAGCCGGTCACTAAAAAATTTGTCCCTGATACTGGCTGGACCTTTCATGCACACGATTTCAAGGGGTCGAAAATGGTGCCTGAGATTTTTCGCAGACTTCGGCTTCCTATGAACGAGAAGATGAGATATGTTCAGAAGTTGATTCTGCTTCACTTGCGGCCAATCACCCTGGCTCAGGATATCGTAACTGATTCAGCGGTTCGCAGGCTGTTGTTCGAAGCAGGAGATGACATCGACGATCTGATGTGCCTGTGCGAAGCCGACATCACTTCAAAGAATCCACAAAAGGTAAAGCGTTTCCTGGGTAACTTTGAGATTGTACGACAGAAATTGAAGGAGATTGAAGAAAAAGACCGGCTGAGGAACTGGCAGCCACCTATAAGTGGAGAACTTATTATGGAGACATTTGGAATTCCTCCTTCAAAGAGTGTCGGGGTGATAAAAAATGCTATTACAGAAGCAATCCTGGAGGGCGATATACCGAATGAATTTGAAGCTGCGTTTGAATTTATGATCAGTGAGGGTGAAAATCTTGGACTTATACGTATACAGGAATAATGTTTATATTTGAAAAACGATTTTAGGATTTTCAGAAATGTTAGTCTATCGCTTTAAGGTTATATCAGAGGAATATGAGGATTTTTCACGGGAGATCTGCATTCAACCGGCACAGACTTTTCTCGAATTTCATAGTTGCTTAATGGAGACAGCTGAGTTGCTTCCTTGTGAGCAAGCTTCGTTCTTTTTAACAGATAAAAAATACAAGAAGAACAGGGAGATCGGACTTAATCCTGTAGAGAGGCAGGTCAAACGCTACGATGAAGAGATGGACGAGATGGTCATGGTGAAAGTTACACCCAGACTGATGAAGGAATCGAAGGTGAAGGATTTCATCGAAGATCCGCACCAGCGTTTGGTTTACGAATATCATGGAAAAGAATATTTTATCTTTCTACTTGAGTTGGTGAAAATCATGCAGTCGGATGGAGTGGGTATCTATCCGAAATGTGTGAAAAGGATTGGCGAAATCCCAAAAAAGAAAGAGACATTTATTGTTAGCTCAAGGGAAGAGAAAACTAAACAATCAGATCTGGATGAAGCGATATTACCGGGCCTGGATGCTCTTTCACGGCTGGATGGCATTGAAGAGAATGATGATGAACTCGCGGAGATAGAAGAGAATTTGAGTGACATCCTGTTTGGAGATAAGAAGGGAGATGATCAAAATCAGAATGAGAAAGAGCCTGAGGGCAAGGAAGAAATATCCACAGAAGCGAATCCGGAACCTTCGGAAGATGCTGGAAAAGAGGATCTCATCAACGGGATGGAACGACTTGATGATTACGAAAATATCGAGGACATCGAGATAAAATATGCCAAGTTTGGCAACGATTCCAACGATGAATGATCCCGGACCTTCTCTGGTTATTATTACAGGTCCTACAGCTATCGGGAAGACGCGCATTTCCATTCATTTAGCTAAAACATTCTCAACAGAGATCATCTCCTGTGATTCCCGACAATTCTACCGGGAATTAAACATCGGTGTAGCTCGCCCAGGTATGGAAGAACTTGCGTCAGTTCCACATCATATGATAGGCTTTCTTTCTATTTGGGATTCATACAATGTTTATAAGTTTGAAACTGATGTACTGGCACTCTGTAAAGAGTTATTTGCCTGTCATGCTATCGTGATCATGACTGGGGGTTCAGGGTTGTATATTCGATCGATTATCCAGGGTATTGATGACTTGCCGGATCCTGATCCGGCTTTACGGGAGCAGCTGAAAAAGGAGTTTGAAGAGGTGGGGATCTCTGCGCTTCAGCAAAAGCTTATTCTGTTGGATCCTGAATATTATAAGGAGGTTGACCTCTCCAACCCAAAGCGGTTGCTGCGAGCCATTGAGGTTACGGTTACTACAGGGATTCCATACTCCTCGTTGCGGATCAAACAACCTCAAAAACGTCCCTTCCGGATCATTCAGATAGGATTAAATGCCAACCGGGAGGATTTATATGACCGGATTAACGAACGGGTCGATGAGATGATTGAGAAGGGGCTGGTAGAGGAGGCCCGGAATCTTTATCGTTACAGAGATCTGAATGCATTGAATACGGTCGGATACAAGGAGTTGTTTGCTTATTTCGACGGAACTTATTCCCTGGAACAAGCGGTTGAAAAAATTAAAACAAATACCCGCAGGTATGCCAAAAGACAACTGACATGGTTCAGGAACGACCTTTCGATCAACTGGTTCGAGCCCGATCAACTGGCTGATATTCAGAGTTATATTAAAGAGCAGACTATAAAGGCTTAGGAGTAATTTGGGTCATTGAAGTCATAAGGGGAAAGTGAATGCTGGATGACTGGATAATTGGATAACTGGATGATTAGATAACTAGATGCTAGATGCTGGATGCTCGATGCTTGATGCTCGATGCTTGATTCTGGATGCTGGAAATTTGAGTTTTAAAACCTTGAACCTCGTCCCTTGTCCCTCGTCCTTCGTCCCTCTATTTGGCATGGTAATCGATCAATCCTTCCAGGGGATTTAACATGATCCTGTGAATGGTCAACGATTTCGAAGTCATTGCTTTTTTCAGAATATCCCTGTAATAAAAAGCGATAGAACCAACGAATCCGATTTGGTGAGACAGATAATTATCATACGCAGTTATATGGTCCTCAAAAAAATCAATAAAAGAGTCGTAAACAAGATCATGAATATATGGATGCGCTATATTATCTTTTATAAACAGGCTAAATGAGGCCAGAAAGCGATTTGGGAAGGGTTTCTTGTAAAGTGCGGTTAAAATATTTTCAAGCGTATATGCATACGTTTCATCAAATATGAATGTAAGGTCGCCAGGAAGTTGTTTCTTCAAATATTTTCCGATCAATTTTTTTCCCAGATAGGAGCCTGCACCTTCATCTCCAAAGAGGTATCCAAGGGAAGGTACATTTGCAAAGACATTTTGTCCATCATAAAAACAGGAGTTGCAGCCAGTGCCCAGAATGCATGCGATGCCCTGTTCTCTCCCAAAGAGGGCTCTGGCAGCGCCGAGAATATCGTGATGAACTTCGATTCCGGCTTTCGGGAAACAGGTTTGCAGTTGATCATGGATGATTGCATTGTTTTTATCAGTTGAGCATCCGGCACCGTAAAAGAAGATCTGTGATACCTCTTTACAGGAAATTTGATTACTCAATTCATCCTTCAGAACCTTCGCTATTAATTCAGGAGAAGAGAAGTAGGGATTCAAGCCCTGTGTCTGGAAACTAATTTTTCCGGTTTCCTTTATCAAAACCCAGAAAGTTGTGGTTGATCCGCTATCGGCGATTAATATCATGGTGTTTGTTTAACTGGTGAATTGGTGA
>CAZTSX010000015.1:44975-56058 GCA_964616825.1 uncultured Prolixibacteraceae bacterium | reverse complement strand
GCAGTGATTGCAGAGATCAGCACAGCAGCCGCGGCCAGGTCCTTGATCAAACCTGCTTTTTTGTTATATTCAGGTGATATCAGGTTCACGATCTCTTCAATCGCAGAGTTGAACAATTCAGCGCTGAAGACAAATCCGATGGCAAACACAACCAGAATCCACTCTGATGTCGACAATCCGAAAAAAAATCCTGCGACAATTACTCCAATTGCTGCAAGCAGATGAATCCATGCATTTTGCTGATCCCTAAATAGGATGAAAAGTCCTTTAAAGGCATGTTGAAAGCTTTGGATGTTTTTTTTCCCCTTAGCGATCATATTAAATGTCTGTTGAGGATTGCCATTAATTGAGTGATATCAATGGGTTTGGCGATGTAGTCGTCGCAGCCTGAATTTAAGCTTAACTCCTTTTCCCCTTTCAGGGCATATGCAGTCTGAGCAATGATTGGAATGTCTTTTTTATCTTTTTTGATAAGTTCAGCTGCTTCATAGCCATTCATGCCAGGCATCCGGATATCCATAAGGATCAGGTCAACTTTCTCAGTTTTCGTAATATTCACTGCCTCTTTCCCATTCTTTGCCCATAGTATTTTCACGCCTGTACGTTTCAAAACATGATCCAGGAATGAATAATTTGACTCCTCATCTTCTGCAATAAGGATGACCTTGTTTGTCCAGTCTCTCTTTTTGGTTTCCGGAGCTTTTTCTTTTGCTTCCTCTTTTGGTGATGTAATGGTCCATAAGGGTAGGGTAATGATAAACCGGCTCCCTTTGCCAACTTTCGATTCAAGCGTCAATTCACCGCCCATCAGGTGAACAAGGTTTTTACAGATGGTCAGACCCAAACCTGTCCCGCCATATTTTCTGGTAGGAGTGTCGTCAGCCTGCCGGAATCGCTCAAAGATGATGCTTTGCATTTTCGGTGGAATCCCGATACCGGTATCCTGGACAAAAAACTCGATAGACTTATCCATCCCGGAATCTTCCTTGATGGTATATCCAAACTCAACAGTTCCCTCTTCTGTAAATTTAAGCGCGTTCTCAATCAGGTTTGTGATCACCTGGCGCAGTCGTTGCGGGTCTGTCAGGATAGTATAATCCTTTCCTCTTCGTGCGATGGAAGTTTTCAGTTCAACGCCCTTTTGATCCTTTTTCTCCTGGATCTGTTTAAAGATCGCAAAAATATCTTCAATAAGCTGGTTGATTCTGCAGTCTTTGATGGTGATCTTAAGCTGCCCCGATTCAATCTTGGCTACATCGATGATATCGGCGATGATACGCATCAGGTCGTTTCCACGCTCCTTGATGATATTAATGTATTCCTCCCGTTCTTCCGGAGTGGTTCCCGGATCAGTGAGGAGACCGGAAAATCCAAGAATGGCATTCATAGGGGTGCGGATCTCATGGGACATGTTAGAGAGGAATGCAGATTTAAGCCGGTCAGCTTCCTCAGCTTTCTCTTTTGCGATAATGAGACTTTTTTCAATCCGTTTCTGCTCTGTAATATCCCTGTAGATCCCGTAAGCTCCAACGATTTCATCATCAATAAAGATGGCTGTAACCAGGATGGAGACATCGATCAGGATTCCGTTCTTGTGCTGACGTGTTGATTCCATCTCTACACGCTCATTGGTCAGGGCCTGGTTGGTGTTTCTAGCTCCTTCATCATGCAGGTACTTCGGAACGATCATATCATCGATATTCTTTCCGACGATCTCTTGCGAAGTATATCCAAACATACGTGTGAATTCGGTGTTGATTGATTGCACAATGCTCTCATTGTTGATCATGGTGATCGCTTCAGACGAGCTCTGGTAAAGCTGGTCCAGGTAAGCTTGCTCCTTATGCAACTGATCTTCGGCTTTTTTTCGGATGATTAGCCCGGTAATCTGATCAGCCATAAATGTCAGCAACGAGAGGTCTTGTTCGGTGTAGCATTTGGAATCTGAATAATTTTGTACGGCAATAACTCCAACCACATTCTGATCTATCATCAGGGGGACTCCCATCCATACTTTGGTAGGCGTGCCAACCAACTCAACTACCCCTTTTTTAACCAGTTTATTAATGTCGCTATCAGTAGCGAGAATAGGCTTTTTCATCTTGATAACATAACCGGTCATCGTTTTCCCTGCCGGGAATTTGGCAAACTTATCCTTGAGATCGACGTGATAGGGAAGAGTAATAGTATCACTTGTTACATCATATAGGGCTACATAAAAATTAGAGGCATCCAGAATCTTTCCGAGTTGGGTGTGGATGATGGCTAGAAAGTCATCAAGCGATTGATTGATATAACTTGCTTTGGAAATTTCAAAGACCGCGGCTTCGATCAACTGATTTCTTTTTTCAGCCGTGATGTCTGTGATAAAGCCCTCCAATACATTATTCTTCTTATTCCCATAATCAACTACACTTCCATGTTCCTGTACCCATTTGATCTTCTGAGAAGCAGTAATGATACGATATTCCAGCGAGAATTGTGGACCCTGGTTAATCTTCTTCTGAACGGTTTTCCAAACCATCTCCCGGTCATCCTCATGGATAATATCATTGAACGATCTTTTCTGGTTGTTGATGAAATCTTCTGGAGGGTATTCAGTTAGATCAAAACAATCCTGAGTGATATATTTCATGGTCCACTCGTTATCGTTTATGCAGCGATAAACCATCCCGGGTAGGTTGTCAATGAATGAAGAAAATAACTCCTTGTCAGTATTTCGTGTAGTCATTGCTGGTTGTATTCAGCATGATTGTATTGTAAAAGTAAACAAAAATATAAGGAAATCAAATTCTGTAATCGTGAAATTATTCCGACTTTTGAGATCATAGCTTGTATGATGACTATATCTATGCAAGAGAAGCAGAAGGTTTTGGATGACTGATAACTGGATAACTGGATGGCGGGATGACTGGATGCTGGAAAGCTAGATATATCGCCTTACTTTTAATATATAATTCTCCCAGGCGTTTCCAAACCGGTTGGCTAGAAATTTCTCTTCTTCAAGAATGATTCGGTGGTGGATGAGCATACCATAGAGTACCAGAACAATATTAATCGGGTTAGGGAAAAAGAGGCAGGAGGCAATACAGATCAGGAAAAACCCAAGGTAGATTGGATTCCTGCTGATGTAATAGATGCCGGAAGTCTGCAATTGGGTCTTTTTTTCAGGAAGACCAACCCGAAGCGAAGAACCGAGTTTGTAAAATGCCAGAATCATGATAAGGGTCCCTATACCGTTTAAAAGAGCCGCAAACCAGGCAACTCCATCCGAAACTGGATTCCAGCCCCATCCGGGAAGCATTGCTTTGACAAGAAATAGAGCCCAGGAGGCGAAAAGGCTTACTTTTCCAGTGATGAAATAACGTTTCTCAATCGTAGGTCTGCCAAAAAAATTAATCCCTTTGTTACGGTATTGGGCACCAATTACAAACATAGAAGCTCCTAACAAGGAAAAGGTTATTAAAATGATAAGATTGGGAGTGGGCATGGGGAATTTTCCAACAAAGATAAAGAAGCAGAAGAGTTTTTCGCTATTTTTGTCAGGCAAGCGCGGTAGTAGCTCAGTTGGTAGAGCATCAGCTTCCCAAGCTGAGGGTCGTGGGTTCGAGTCCCATTTACCGCTCTTCTCAAAAGTTCTTCAGATTCACTGATATTGTCCCGGAGATCATAGTTAAACATTATAGTTTAACGCGTTTAAGCCTGAGAGAATTACTAATTACAGACACGGAGCTAAAGCTCATTGCTACTGCAGCGATCATTGGCGACAGCAGGATTCCGAAGAAGGGATACAATATTCCTGCAGCGATAGGAACGCCTGCTGAGTTATAAATGAAAGCAAAAAACAGATTCTGTCTGATGTTACGCATGGTGGCCCGGCTTAATTTTCTGGCTCTGACGATACCTCGTAAATCGCCTTTGACTAACGTGATACCTGCACTCTCCATTGCCACATCGGTACCTGTACCCATGGCAATACCAACCTGTGCCTGTGCCAATGCAGGAGCGTCATTAATGCCATCACCAGCCATGGCAACAATACGGCCATCAGCCTGAAGTTGTTTAATTACTTCGGCTTTCTGGTCAGGTAACACTTCAGCATGAACCTGGTCGATCTCCAGTTTGGCGGCAACGGCTTTAGCAGTGGCATGACTATCACCTGTGAGCATCACAATCTTTATTCCATCAGCATGCAAATCGCGGATAGCTACTGGTGTTGATTCTTTAATGGGATCAGCGACACAAATTAATCCTGCTGCCCTGCCATTCACCGAAACCATCATAACCGTTTGACCTTCGGCACGTTGTTTGTCAGCTTGCCGAGACAAATCTCCCGCCTTGACATCCAGGTCCTCCAGCAGTTTCAAGTTGCCTACAGCAACCTTATATCCATCAACTTCACCTGTTACACCTTTTCCGGTTATCGACTGGAAATGATCGGGTTTAACCAATTTAACCCCCTTCTCTTCCGCTCCAGTGACAATAGCCTCTGCCAACGGATGCTCACTGGCACGTTCAAGACTGGCGGAGAAACGTAATACATCGTCTTCGGTAAATTCTTTTTCTGCTTGTATAGCTACTAATTTAGGTTTGCCTTCGGTCAAGGTCCCGGTCTTGTCCACAACTACAGTATCGACTTTTTCCATTACCTCTAATGCTTCGGCGTTCTTTATTAAAACTCCTGCTGTCGCACCACGCCCCGTTCCGACCATAATGGAAATAGGTGTAGCAAGTCCCAATGCACATGGACAAGCAATGATAAGCACGGCAACTGCATTAACAATTGCATGCGCAAGACGTGGTTGGGGTCCCACAACCCACCATATAATAAAGGCAATTACGGCAATACCAACAACGGTGGGGACAAAGTAACCCGCCACTACATCGGCCAGCTTTTGAATGGGTGCCCGTGTGCGTTGTGCCTCAGCCACCATTTTAATGATCTGTGCAAGTAAGGTGTCGGATCCAACATTTTCTGCCCGCATTAATAAACTACCCGTTCCATTTACCGTGGCTCCAATGAGCTTCTCACCTGTTAATTTTGTCACCGGGATAGGTTCACCTGTGATCATGGATTCATCTACATGACTTTCTCCTTCAATGACTGTCCCATCCACAGGAATTTTCTCACCGGGGCGAATACGCAGCGTATCACCGGGTTGTACCTCCTCCAGAGGTATATCTTCTTCAGTTCCATCTTTTCTCACAATGCGTGCTGTTTTTGGATTGAGTCCCATTAGCATCTGAATGGCCGCATTGGTTCGTGAACGGGCCCGTAATTCAAGTACTTGTCCGAGAAGGACCAATGCCGTGATGACTGCTGCTGCTTCAAAGTAGACATCTACCAAACCATCTTTCGTTTGCATGGTAGGTGGAAAGATCTGTGGAAACAATAATGCCACAACACTATATATCCATGCTACTGAGATGCCTAATGCAATCAAGGTAAACATATTGAGATTCCAGGACAGGATAGATTGCCAGCCTCGAACAAAGAATGGCCAGCCACCCCATAAAACAACTGGAGTTGCTAAGGCAAACTCAATCCATTGAATCGTTTTCATTGAAAGTCCTTCAGGCAGCCATGAAGGAAACATATCAGCGATCATTGCAAGAACAAAAAGTGGCAAAGCAAGTACAGTACTGATCCAGAAACGACGACTCATATCGATGAACTCTTCGCTTTTTTCTCCAACTTTAACAGTAAGTGGTTCAAGCGCCATGCCGCATATTGGGCAACTTCCCGGTCCTTGCTGTTGAATTTCAGGATGCATTGGGCAGGTATATGTTGTTGACTTGTCGTCACTCGTTACCATCATATCACAGACAGGGTCTAGTAGGTGTCCTTCTTTCGGATTTAGGTCTGTACTCATGTCTCTGCCCTCCTTATTGCATGGTTAGTATAAATTCTAATGCCAATATCGGCATTTCTGCAAATATACAGCACCCCAATCTTCTAAAATTTAGGAATCAACAAAAAAAACCGCTCCAGAAGGAACGGTTTTAAAAAAAAAGGGATATATATAGGGGGTTATTTGGACTCTTCAAAATCGGCCTCTTTCGGGACGATGGGGGCGAAGGTGCTGTGATTCGGTACTTGACTCTCTTCTACTGTGAAACCAGCTTCCAATGGAACCACCGGTGCAAGATCACTCAGTTGTAAATCTGTATCACTTGAATCAATGAATGTAGCTTCCATAGGAACGGATGGTGAAAGGATTGTATGCTCGCAGATTGTTTTACTCGAAGGAATCGTAGTGGCTTTTTCTCCAATTATTCCTCCAAACACTGTGGTGAACTGGAATCCGACTAAGGCTATTAAGATGATCATTGCTTTCATGATATTGAATTTTTATGTTCTGGATAATATGACGGAGCCCCAAGCTTTTAGTTACAGTTTTGCATAAAATTTTTCGGCCGTTTCGATAAGCAGCAGTTTTTGACCGATGAAAGCATGATTACCATCGATGGGAAAATCAAGATCCAACATCTAAATAAACATCTACCTTTGCAGCCTGATTGATATTTGACTGCATGTCCACCATCCTCACTGTTGAAAACCTTTCCCGTAGTTACGGAGATAACGTACTCTTCGAGGAGATCTCCTTTGTGATCAGCCAATACCAGAAAATTGCACTGATTGCCAGGAATGGTGCCGGAAAAACGAGTTTACTGAATATTATTGCGGGTGAAGAACCTTCTGACGGAGGAACGGTAAAATTGTTCAATAAAGCCTCACTGGGATATCTGAAACAGGAACCGGTCCTGACTGGTTCTAATACTGTTTTTAATGAGGTCTATATGACGTCAAATGAGGTTCTTCAAACGATCTCTATTTACGAACGGGCTATTCTGGGTAAGAATAGGGAGGAGGTGGAGGAAGCAATCGCCAGGATGGATGCGGTCAATGGCTGGGAGTATGAGATCCGCATCAAGCAGATCCTGTCGCGACTTCAAATCCCCGACCTAGACAGTCGTATTGATGAACTATCGGGCGGACAACAGAAGCGGGTGTCTCTGGCTAAGGTATTGATCACAGAACCTGATTTCATGATCCTGGACGAACCTACCAACCACCTTGATGTAGAGATGATCGAATGGCTTGAAGAGTATCTTTCTACTCGCAGGATCACGTTCCTGATGGTGACACATGATCGCTATTTCCTGGATCGGGTCTGTTCTGAAATACTGGAACTGGATCATACGGGAATCCATCGCTACCGGGGGAATTATTCTTACTTCCTTGAGAAGCAGGCCGAGCGGCTGGATATTTTAACCAAAGAGACAGAGAAAGCGCAGAACCTGCTTCGGAAAGAACAGGAGTGGATGCGCCGGATGCCAAAAGCACGAACTACCAAAGCTAAAGCGCGGATTGATAGCTTTTACGAATTGGAGGAGACAGCCAGCCGAAAAGTTCCTGATGAGCGAATGAAGATCCACATTCAAGGTCGACGGATGGGGAAAAAGATCCTGGAAGTAAATGACCTGTCGTTCTCCTGGGGGGAACTAGCAATGTTGAAAGGATTTTCATTTACCTTCAAACGGTATGAGAAGATCGGCATCATCGGGGATAACGGGAGTGGAAAGTCGACTTTTCTGGACCTTGTCACAGGAAAATTAAAACCTCAGAAGGGATCAGTGAAGAAAGGAGAAACCATTCAGTTTGGTTATTATACTCAGGAGGGTATTTCATTCAATCCTGATGCTAAAGTGATTGATGTAGTACGTGAAATTGCCGATGTCGTGAAACTTGGAAATGGAGATATGATCTCTGCCGCTGCTTTTCTTAACTATTTTATGTTTCCGTATCCTGTTCACCATCAGCCGGTATACAAACTCAGCGGGGGTGAGAAACGTCGCTTATACCTGGTTACAGTGCTGATGCATAGTCCCAATTTTTTGATCCTCGACGAACCGACTAATGATCTGGATATCCTGACCCTCAATGTACTTGAGGAGTATCTCGAATCGTTCAATGGATGTGTACTGGTCGCATCACATGACCGTTTTTTCCTGGATAAAATCGTCGACCACCTTTTTGTCTTTGAAGGAGATGGCGTAGTAAAGGATTTTCCGGGGAACTATACCCGGTACCGTGCCTACATCGAACATCGCAAACGGCAACTTAAAGCCAGAGCAAAACTTCCAGAGCCTGTGAAGCCCGCCTACAAAAAGCCCGATCCAGGTAAGCTAACGTTTAAGGATAAACGTGAATTGGAGGTGTTAGAACGTGAATTGGAGGCATTGGAAAACGAGAAGAGCGAGATTGAAATGTCATTGAATTCAGATACACTTGAGACGGAAGAACTACATGCAAAATCCCAACGCTTTGCAGTGATTCTCAGAGAGCTGGCGGAGAAAGGAGACAGGTGGTTGGAGTTGAGCGAGAAACGTGAATCGTGAGAGGTAAGATGTAGGATGTAGATGAGAGGTAAGATGTAGGATGTAGGATGTGAGATGTGGAATGTATGGGGTGTGATTCATGTGCAATCCATGGCAATTTCTTATGGTAGTTTCTTCTTCTTTTTCTTAAAATACATTGCATCGATATAATACAAGACCCGGATAGAGAAACTATTAGTTGCTGGTGCGGTGAAGGTGTTTCCGAGGTTTCGGAAAAAATGGTAATCAATTATGTCGTCAGATGTGTTGACCGCATTTTTCCAAACAAATGAGAGCTGACTTCCGGGAGCAAAATCCCAGATGAAGCTTAGGTCGATGTTGAATTGGTTGTAGTCAACATCCTGGTTGCCTGAGTAGTCTGAAGGATTTAAGTAACCATCCGGTCGAAGGTTGTAAAAGGAGAGATAATGAGCCCAAACCCAATAATGGCGCAACCGAAGGTTCAAACTAATGTTGCTTCTGAGCATGTAATTGGCTTCCAGCACATTGGTCAATGTTTGTACATCCCTGCGGCCAAAGATGATCACCTGCTCTCCCGTTGCGTTGAGTGAATCGAGTACATATCCCGGATCATTATTCAGGTGCTCCATGTAGAAGGTATAGACAAAAAACAGTCTGTCGTTCGGACGGAAGCGTGGTTTCAGTTCAAATTCATAATAGAAGGTGAGGTAGCGGGATGAGTAAGCCAGAGTCACACGTGTGTCAAGAGCCAGCTTCTTCCTATAGTCGGAAGAGGTAAAACCTCCAACGGCAACGTAACCCGGATTGCTGTATTTCCAGCCATCCACGCGTGGCTCATAATAATTGAAGCCATCTGGTTTGATCTCAAAAAAGGCGCTCAGGGTCAGATATTTCCGGGTGGTGGTGCGCGTGGAGCCTTCAATGATCAATGAGGTGTAGTCTAATCCTTTGTATTGAGTGTTGTATTCAATGGAGATCTCGTTAAACCAGTCCAGGACCTTCCCAAAAGGTTCATAGATATTATACTCCAGGGAGATCTCATTCTCAAACCGGTTGTTCCGTGAGTTAAACCCCATATCGTTTGGATCATAAGTCTCATTCTGAACCTCCATCCGGTATGCATATTGAAAGTTACCGCTGATTTTTCCGGCCTCCCACTCAAATGCATATCCGAAATCCGGATTTGCGTGTGAATAATACTTCTGGCTGATGAATGCATTCCCAACAATGGAGTGAGTATATTTATTATTTGCAAACTTGAAATCAATACCGGTTACGTTTGCACAATATCCAATATCCGTTCTGTACAAATTGGTGTTCAATACCGAGAAGTAGGAGTTGTTTTTCAAAGCCTGATCCAACACCAACATATTGTAGTTAGTAAAACCCTGTGTTAAAAAACGTCTTTCTTCTCCTGTGACTGTATCCTCGATCTTTGCCCACGTATTTGCCGACATACCGTTGAATACAGCGATTCCTAGACCGCTGTTTGTACGTCCTGAAACTTTCGTTGCATTGATCAGTCGTGTGTTCATTGGATTTTCTTTTACCACCTCGTTACTGTCGAGGTGATCATAAACCTGGTCATAATCTTCGGGTTCATCTCCAACCCTCCGGGTATAAAAGATCCCTCCTTTGTCGAACATCTCCGTTCCTTCGGTGAAAAATTGACGTTTTTCTGAATAACGGATCTCAAAAGGAGAGAAATTGTAGACCTTATCGTCAGAAGGAGTTTGCCCGAAATCAGGTATCAGAGTCATGTCAAGTGTGAAGCTCTGATTGATGCCATATTTCAGGTCGGCACCATAATTATATGAGAATTGCCAGTCATCATGATCAGGATTTTTCTCTATATATCCTGACAGATAGGGTGTTAAGGAGAGACGTAATGGAGGCTTGATGCCCCGGATACCTATCAACAAACCCTCCTGATTAACAATCCCCTGCACTTTTCTGTCAATGAAGTTCCAGGATGTCAGCTCCCGGCTCCTGCGAATATCCCGCTGGCAATTCATTCCCCAGGTCTGGATCTCAGTTTTAGGAAACCGTATGGCTGAATAGGGAATCTTCATCTCAACAATCCAACCGGAATCGGTAATTCTGGCTTTGCTTTTCCAAACAGCATCCCAACTGACATCGAGATGTCTGTCACTCTCTCCAGATATCTTATAGTCGGTTTGTACATCGGAAGCATAGACCCGAAAAGCGAATGCATTCAATCCCTCGTCGAAGGGACTCAGCATGATCGTGAAAAAGTCGGCATTGAGATTATCCGAGTCCCTTAAACCCAACTGTGTTAGAATGCTGTCGGGTGATGGATCATACATCATCGCTCCAATGTAAAGTCCTGAGTTGTCGTAAACGAACTTTACTTCCGACTGTAACGTAGCTGGCAGCCCATTATAAGGTTCCTGTTGAATGAAATCTATAGCTGAAGGCGCATCTTTCCAAATAGGTTCATCAAGGATGCCATCAATTTTAATCGATTCTGAAGCTGGAATAGCTGAAACGTCCTTTCGTTCAGCCTGTGAGAAACCTGAAAAAGCAGCAAGCAGGAGAATATAAATCAGAAAATACTTTCTGTAGAGATGAATAATAGAATTGATAGAAATAGTAGTCATTAGGTCATTAGAGTCATTAAGGTCATTATGGAAACTTCCAACTACGTTTCACGTTTCACGTTTCACGTTTCACGATTCACGTTTCACGATTCACGAAA
>CAZTSX010000015.1:0-44875 GCA_964616825.1 uncultured Prolixibacteraceae bacterium | reverse complement strand
ACGTTTCACGTTTCACGTTTCACGTTTCACGATTCACGTTTCACGATTCACGAAAGTCGTTCATTATATATCCTGAAGTTTTCGTCATCAAAGCAGACAAAAATAACCTTTTCAGGAATATCATTGAAAGAAAGAAATCTTTTCACTTCATTCATAGCAATCTCGGATGCCAGTTCTTTGGGGAAACGATAGACACCGGTACTGATATTTGGGAAGGCTACAATGCTACAACCATTCTCCTTTGCCAGCTCAAGCGATTTTTGGTAACAGGACGCGAGTAATTCCGGTTCTCCGTACTTGCCATGATGCCATATAGGTCCTACGGTATGGATCACATAATTCGCAGGGAGATCAAATCCTGGTGTGATTTTGGCTTGCCCGGTCTCACACTCATTCAGTAAGCGGCACGCGTTGAGAAGTGCTTTCCCCGCAGCCCTGTGGATAGCCCCATCGACACCACCTCCTCCAAGAAGCGAGTTGTTGGCGGCATTCACAATCGCATCAACCGACAATGAAGTAATATCACCCTGGATTAACTCAATCCTTTTATACATATCAACAGATTAAAAATGTTCTTGAAAATGATTCAGGAATGTCTCAAAAATAGGAAGATTGGTGGCAATGATCTCCTTGCCGAACAGGTACTTATCGCCTCCTTTGAAATCACAAACCCTGCCTCCCGCATTTGTTACCAGGAGGCTTCCTGCAGCTACATCCCATGGACTGAGTCCGTATTCATAGAATCCTTCAAACCGGCCACAAGCCACATAAGCCAGGTCGGCAGCGGCAGAGCCCAGTCGACGGATGCCCCGTGAGTGTTGCATTAAGAATTTAAAGAAATCGAGGTAATCATCAAGCCTGCTGTAATCACAATAAGGGAATCCGGTTGCGAACAGGCTGTCGATGAGTTTATCTGTTTCGGAGACCCGGACTTTCTCTCCGTTCAAATATGAGGAGGCCCCACTCCACGTATAAAACATTTCCCGCTGCCCAACCTCATATATTACGCCGGATAGTATTTCGTCTCCCTGCTTCAGGGCAACACTGATGCTGATTAGCGGAATTCCGTGAATGAAATTGGTGGTTCCATCCAGGGGATCAATGATCCAGGTGAATTCGGCAGTAGCCAGATCAGGACTCTCCTCTGCAATGAACCCGCTACCAGGGAGTAACTCTGACAATCCCTCAATTAACAGCTGTTCGGCCTGTTCATCTACATACGTGACGAAATTGGAATGCCCTTTCTCACGGATATCTGACTGTTGAAAATGGCTTGATTCCAATAAAATGAAATCCCCGGCCTTTTCGCAAAGCTGGCAAACAGATTGGGTTAGTTTTTCGAGGTTTAACATGTTGATGTGCTGATTAGTTAATGTGGTAACGAGTAAATGTCTTTTATACGTTTTTCCCTTAATGACTCTAATGACTTAATGACTGTATTTCCGTATTACTGTTTTTCTTTTTGAACTTCAGCTCTTTTTTCCAGCCACCTGAAAAACCAGAACCCGATGATTCCGACAATGATCAATCCCATCGCGATGATCTCCGCTTGTGTAACCTGTGCTCCCAGGAGATCATACGGTTTATTGATCCTGATCTTCTCTATCAGAAATCGTTCGATGCCGTTCAGAATCAGATAGATAGAAAAAAGATATCCAGGAACCTTCAGCAGTTTACGAATGCCCATCAGAATTCCGAAGATCGAGAATCCCATCAGGGTTTCATAAAGAGGAGCAGGGTATACAGGTTGAGCAAGAATATAACAATGGTCACCCTGACAACCGGGGATAAGCACTCCGTCGTCGATGACGTTATGGGGATACTGAAAACTCCAGACCCAATCAGGGAGAAAACTTAGCCATGCCGGCATTGGATCGAGGTTGATCACTCCCCAGCATCCGTCACCGGAAAGCTGGCATCCGATCCGACCAACCGCATAAGCAAATACTAACGCAGGCGCTACTGCATCAGTAATATAAGGCATTCGGATTCCGTGTTTTTTGGAGTACCAGATCACGGCAATGGCTGCCATGATGAATCCACCATAGAATGATAATCCGCTGAAAGAGAACAGTGTCCCCAGTGGATCGCGGAAAAGGTCATCCAGGTGTTCGATGGTGTCAAAGACTTTCGCCCCGGCTAACCCGAAAATCGCTGCAATCAGGAGGATGTTTCCGGTTAGCTGGTAGGGGTGAACAGTAACCTCTTCCCAGACAGGCGTCTCCAGACGTTCTTTGTGCTTTTTGTAATAGCTGTATCCGGCAACAGCGGCAGCCACTGCCAGACCGGCAAGGAAACTTCCATTCCACGAAATGATGTAGTCCTGAGGATTTTGACTGAACAGATTATAATCCAGAAATAATCCAATCCCTTTCCATCCCAGGATAAACCCGAAGATAGCAGAGAATATCAGCTCCTGGAATGTGGCCGTCCCACCTTTCATGATCTTCTTTTTCTGAGAAGGAATCTGGCCAATCCTCTCTTTCCGTTTGAGTTCAGCATGCAAAATGAGAGCGCCGGAGATAAAAGCAAGTGCCACCATCAGCCCGTAGCTCTGGATCGGGATGTTGATGTTCAGGCCGAAAATGTAATTAATTAGGTCACTGATCCTGGGAAACATGCTTGCAATTTACGAATTACGAATTACTTTTTATACTCACCAGTTCACCAATTCACAAGTTCACCAGCTCAACACATACGTCATATCCTCCAACGTATCAAGTTTCACCTGTTGTATTGTGTTTACCAGCTCCACATCGAAGGGTGTTTTCACTTTGATGTAGTTTTCAGTGAATCCATGCATGTAGCCATTCTTGTTGTCAGATTCGAAGAGAACATTCACCTTCCTTCCCTTGTTGAGGTTGTAAAAATCACGTTTTTTCTGATCAGACAGTTGATGCAACAGTTCGCTGCGACGTTTTCTCTCGCTTCCGGGAATCGTATTTACGACATTGGCTGCCAGTGTGTTTTCCCGGCGGCTGTAGGAGAAAACATGGAGGTACGAGACAGGCAGGTGTTGAAGAAAATTAGCGGTCTCACGGAAATCTCCTCCTGTTTCACCAGGAAAACCGACAATCACATCAGAGGCGATACAGGCATAAGGTAGTAGTGCTCGAATTTTTCCAACTCGATCCGCATAGAGTTTTCGTTTGTATTTCCGTTTCATAGCCTGCAGGATTTTTTCGGAACCCGATTGCAATGGAATATGGAAATGGGGAAGAAATTTAGTTGAAGATACTACCAGTTCAATAACCTCATTGCTTAGCAGATCAGGCTCAATTGATGAAATACGGATCCGTGGAACTGGAATCTCTTTCTCCATAGACTCCAATAACTTCAGGAAGGTCTCTCCGGAATGTTTGCCAAAATCCCCGATATTCACCCCTGTAAGAACGATCTCATTGATGCCGGAATCAACAATCGACCGGGCTTCCTTCAGGATGTGTTTGATGGTATCACTGCGGCTGTTTCCGCGAGCGAGTGGGATGGCACAATAGGCGCAGTGGTAATCACACCCATCCTGGATCTTCAAAAAAGAGCGTGTTCGGTCACCGGAAGAGTAAGAGGGGATGAAACTGGATGCTGGATGCTGGATGCTAGATATTCGTCCCTCGTCCTTCGTCCCTTGTCCTTCGATTTTCTCCAACAAGTTAAACTTATCACTGTGACCTAACACCACATCCACCCCATCCATTTCAGCGACCTCATCGTGCTTTAATTCCGGAAAGCAACCGATAACCGCTATCCGTGCATCCGGATTTAGTTTATGTGCTTGTCGGATAGCGGCTCTGCACTTCTTCTCTGCGGTAGCGGTCACCACACAGCTACTGATCACATAGATGTCAGCTTTCTCGCGGTAATCAGTCATCTCGTATCCTCTCTCCCTGAATTGCTTAGCCAACGAAGATGCTTCTGCAAAATTGACTTTACATCCAAAATGGTGAAACGCGATGGTTGTAGACTCCATATTGCAAAAGTACGGAAGATATTATTTTTTCAGGCACCTCTGGAGGATTATGCCACCAACAATAAAGATCAACCCGATCACTGTACTGAGAAGGATCTCCTCACCCACGGTAAACCGGATGATAATTAGGGATAGAAAGGGTGACAGGTAGATCAGGTTGGATACTTTGGCAGTGGTGGATGAGTAGGTTAATGCCTTTAGCCAGAGGACAAAAGTCAGTCCCATTTCAAAGATACCCAGGTACATTCCCCCTATGGTTCCTTCCCATGATGGGATGTAAAAGTCCCCTCTGAACAGGTAGACAATCAGGATATAGAGGAATCCAAAACAAAAATTAAGAAAAAGCTTACTGACATCCTCCCGAGGATCTTTGATGTTCAGGATCCAGTATAACGCCCAGAAAATCGCACTGCAGATGACCAGAAAGACACCTAAGGGATTGGAAAACCTGAATCCAAGTAAATCCCCCTTTGTGGATATGATGAGGAGACCGGTAAAACTGACCAGGATAGCAATGATGCTCCATACACTGATCTTCTGCTTGAGCAATGGAATCGATAGAAGCACCAGAAATAGAGGCCAGATATAATTAAGTGTGCCTGCTTCCTGGGCCAGGAGTAAGTCATATGCAAGAAAAAGTGTTATGTAGTAAAGAAATGGATTGAGCAGGCCGAGAAAGGCTGAATTAATCCAATCCCGGGGTGTCAGGACAGATAGTTTTACGAGCTTACCTTGGAAGATGAGTGTACCAAACAGAAACAGGATAGCGATCAGGTTGGCAATAAGGAGGAGTTGGATGAAATCAATATGCCTGAGTGAGATTTTTGTAGCCGAACCAATTGTGCTCCAGCATAAGATAGCGCTCAGGGCAAAAAGATATGCTTTCTGTTGGTTTTTCATTGTTGGAGCGAATGTAACAAAATCTATTCAAAAAAAATTTCTACTTTTACCACTCATTTATTCTACCGTCATGAAACTTGCTGTTGTCGCTTTAGGAGGAAATGCCCTGTTGCAAAGTGGTCAGAAAGGGACCATCGATGAGCAGGAGGCGAATGCTAAGGCTACCTGTGAATCTTTGGTGAAACTAGTAAAAAGGGGATATAACATTGTTATAACACATGGTAATGGTCCTCAGGTTGGAAATATCATGCTTTCCAATACGGCAGGTGAGAAGATGTTCGGAATCCCGGAGATGCCTTTGGATATCTGTGTGGCCTATTCTCAGGGTTCCATTGGATATATGATTGAGCAACAGCTGAAGAATGTGCTTGAAGCACACGACATGGAGCGGGATATCATTACTATCACCACCCAGGTGCTAGTGAATAAGGATGATCCTGCATTTAAGAAGCCAACAAAGCCTATCGGCCCCTATTATACGAAGGAGGAGGCTGATAAAATGGCAAAAGCTACTGATTCAGAATTTGCAGAAGATCCACGGGGCAGAGGATGGCGTAAGGTGGTGGCTTCACCCACTCCGTTGGTGATCATGAATAAGAAGACAATTGAGCAGATTTCGCGTGGTGGACAGATTGTGATTGCTGTTGGAGGTGGCGGAATCCCTGTTTTTTATATTGCACCGAACAAATTACAGGGTATAGATGCAGTTATCGATAAAGATCTTGCTTCTGCATTGCTGGCATCCCAGATCAACGCGGATAAATTATTTATTCTGACAGATGTCCCGAAGGTATGTCTGAACTATCATACTCCGGAAGAGAAAAAGCTGGACCGCCTCACTATTGCTGAAGCGAAACGGTATCTTGAGGAGGGACAGTTCCCGGCAGGAAGTATGGGCCCGAAAATCCGGGCAGCTATCCATTTTGTTGAACGGTCTGGGAAAGATACCATCATCACGAAGACTACGATGCTTGGAATCGATAACGGTGGCACCAGGATTACCCTGGTTTGATTATCCTACCAACAAGGGGAGAATTATATCTGCAAAAGTACAAAATCAGGACTTTTGTAATCCTTTCTTGCGATTAATTTCAGTGATATAAACGCCCAGGATAACGATAACTATCCCGATTATTTTTTGCATGGTAAAGGATTCATCCAGAATCCAGAATGAGAAGAGGGCAGTAAAGACCGGAATCAGGTTGGAAAAGATGTTGGCTTTGATGATCCCCAGAATTTTTACTGTATGGGCAAAGAAGACGAACGATAATGAGGAGGCAAGGATTGCAAGCATGAGGAAAGAGGAGATGATCTCCCGGTTGGGTGTTACAGAAAGGGCTCGCGGGAATTCAAAAATGAGAAACAGAGGCAGGAAAAGAAAGATCCCAATAAAATTCTGGATGCCGATGATGTTAAGGGGGGAGTATGTCGCAGATAACTTTTTTAACATAATGGTATAGAGTAATGCCGACACAACAGCTCCCCCAAGGAATAATACTCCAAGGAATGAGACCTGGAGCTGCATCCCTTGTGACAGCAGCATGATAGCGATACCTCCAAATGAGAGACCGATCCCAATGAAATTAAACCAGCGTAATTTCTCCCGGTAAGCCAGGTATCCTGCAAGTGGTGAGAAAACAGGGATAGTAGCAATGATTATTGCGGCGATGGTACTTGTTGAGAATTTCAGGCCATAATTTTCTCCCAGAAAATATAGAAAAGGATTAAAAAGGGCACTTAGCAGGAACCATTTGTAGTCGCGGCGTTGGATTTTTTGAAATTTCCCGAACAGAATGATGATGCAAAAGAGAAAGATGGAGGATATGAGCAACCGGATGAAGATAATTGTGATCGGCTGATAATACTTCAGCAGGATCGATGACCATACAAATGACATGCCCCAGAAGAGCATAGCGGCCACAGCATAGAAATAGACAGGGATGGTTGGCTTTTTCAAGGCCTTAAAGTTACTTTTTTAAATACTTTTATAAAAATTTGTAACATTCATCAATTAAGCTAGTCATTTCACCAGAATTCCGCGCATTGGAACATAAAACAAAATACATTCACCATGAGCTGATTGAAGCCTGCAGGCATGGAGAGCGGGCAGCCCAATTCAAAATCTATAATTTGTATTATCAAGCCATGTTCAATACAAGCCTCAGAATATTGAAAGATACAGCAGAAGCGGAAGACGTGATGCAGGAATCATTTCTGGTTGCATTTAAAAAGCCGGATCACTTTTCCGGGGAAGGGACATTCGGCTCCTGGTTGAAAAAGATCGTTATTAACAATGCACTGGATGTCATACGCAAAAGACAGGAACAGACATCCATTGATGAATCGGAACTCGATTTTCCTGATGAGGAGGATCACCCAACAGAAGAGGAGATTGAGTGGAAGGTCCGTGAGATCAAGCAAGCGATCAGTAAATTACCAGAAGAGTATCGGATTGTCCTCTCGCTGCATCTGCTGGAAGGTTATGACCATGAGGAGATCAGCGAGATCCTTCACATTTCATACAACAACAGCCGGACACGATACTCACGGGCACGCAAGAGGCTGCTTCAGATTATTCAAGAAACGAGATTAACAAAACGAATTAACTATAACTAATCATGAACAAATTGGAAAATTTCATCAGAGGCCATGCAGAGAAGTTCAATGATGAGGAGCCAACAGAGGACCATTTTGATCGGTTTGAGCAACGGTTGGGGCAACAAGATGTATCCTCCCGGGAGAGACGCCCTGTTCGTTTATGGATGAAGATTGCAGCAGGGATTATCATCCTGGCCACTGCCGGATTAGCTGTATTTGAATTATCAACTTATGATTTTTCAGGTCAGACCTCACTTCAGCAGGCAACTCTCAGTTTGCCCGATGAGCTGGTTGAGATTATTACTATTTATCAGCAGCGCTCAAACCAGCAAGTGATTGAACTCAATCAGCTTGCACAGCTTTGCCCGGATAAATCAAGCATGATTAACCAAACAGAAAAAGAGGTTGCAAAGTTTGATAATAATCAGGATAAGCTTGTCAATGCCTTGCAGGAGAACCCTTCAAACAGTCGAATTCAGGCTGCTCTGATCCAAAATTGTAAAGCCAAAGAGTCACTGCTAAATGATGCCTTACTGAAAGGAAAGATAAAGAAATGTGCTGGCGAATAATAATCGAACGAACCATCAAACCCAACTGAAATGAGACCAATATACATATTAATACTTCTGTTTTTCATCGTCTTTTTAATTCCTAAATGCTCTGATGGCGCTAACCGATCCGAGATCACAAAAGAGATAAACAAGAAATATGCAATCTCTTCTGACGCGAAAGTAACCTTGAAAAACTCGTTTGGTAGTATTCATTGCACAACATGGGAAAAGAACGAGGTCTCAATTAACATTGTAATTACGGTAGACACCAAATCACAGGAAGAGGCAGAAGAGATATTTAAGCAAATAGATATTACCTTAAA
Organism: uncultured Prolixibacteraceae bacterium; assembly: GCA_964616825.1. Lineage (GTDB taxonomy): Bacteria > Bacteroidota > Bacteroidia > Bacteroidales > FEN-979 > QYOJ01. The sequence continues at coordinate 36,536 of CAZTSX010000015.1, read as the reverse complement.
TGGGAGTGAGAGTACTGTTACAGCCCGGACACGATTGGCAAAAGGATTTAAGGTTAAGGGCAAATTTTCAATTAACTATTTTGTGCATATGCCTGCAACGGTTAATCTGGACCTCAGCAATGAATTTGGTGATGTGGTAATCGGTGAGTTGAAGGGTAGAAGTATAATAACTATTGAATACGGTCATGCTGTGATCGAAACCCTAAACCATGGAGACAACTTGCTCAAAGCTGAATTTGGATCTTTCTTCTCTCCGGGATGACCTCCCTGTTTGGAGCTGAGCTTTCCACGCCGAAAGGTGACAATGTAAAAAAAGAGAAGCGGGAAGTAGGATCATTCACAGGCATCAGGGTAGGAGGAGCGTTTGAGGTATATGTGAAACAAACTGGTACGTGCTCGGTTGTCATCGAAGCCGATGAAGAGATCATGCAGTATATCACAACGGAAGTGGATGGTGACATCCTGAAGATCGGGATGAAAAAGCCAAAGCCATCATGCTGGAATAATGTGAATACGCTGAAAGCATTTATCACTGTGGCCGATCTCGAATCTATTGATCTCAGTGGTGCTGTTGAATTCACCACAGAGTCGAAGATCAAGGGTGATGAACTGGTTATGGAGATCAGTGGCGCAGCAGAAATAGATCTGGATCTTGATGTTCAGAAACTAAAAGTGGAAATGAGCGGAGCCAGTAGCGTGAAGAAATACGACTAACGACTATACTGAACGGATCATTTTTAAGAATTCGTTCTCTGAAATGAGCGGGATCCCCAGGGTTTCCGCTTTTTTTTGTTTTTCGGGTCCGACATTGGCGCCAGCGAGCAGGAAAGAGGTTTTCGATGAAACAGATCCGCTGTTTTTACCTCCGTGTTCTTCGATCATCTGCTTCAATTCATCCCGCGAATGAAGCTCAAATGTTCCACTGATGACAACTGCTTTCCCTGCAAGAAGATCACCAGTTATAGTTCTTCCCGGGTTGATTTTAAAGTTTACTCCAGCCTTTTGTAAACGCCGGATGTTCTCCAGGTTTTCCGGGACTTGAAAATAATCAATCAGGCTGAGAGCGATCTTTTCGCCTACCTCATCCACTTCAACCAGGGTATCATAGTCAGCCTGCATCAATGCTTCAACAGAATGAAAATGAGTCGCCAGTTTTTTTGCCACTGTCTCTCCGGCATGCCGTATTCCCAGTCCATAAAGGACTCGCTCAAACGGGGTTGATTTTGACTGCTCAATGCCTTGCAGGATATTGTGAACTGTTTTCTCTTTGAAACTGACTTTGCGCTCTTTCCCGTTCTCTTCATCTACATAGATCTTCTCAAGACCCAACAGTTCATCGTATGTTAGATTATATAAGTCTGCTGCATTTTTTATAAATCCCCGGTCAAATAATAGCTCAATCTTTCCTTCGCCCAGGCTCTCAATATTCATAGCTTTACGGCTGATGAAGTGCTCCAGACGTCCTTTGATCTGCGGAGGACAGCTATCGTGATTCGGGCAGTACCATGCTGCCTCCCCCGCTGTTCTCTCCAGGGGAGTGTTGCATTCAGGACAGTTATCAATAAACGTCACTTTGTCAGCATCAGTTGGACGGAGATCCAGCTTTACGCTGGTAATCTTCGGAATGATCTCCCCACCTTTTTCCACATAAACTGTATCGCCCATATGAAGATCTAGTGCAGCGATGACGTCGGCGTTATGAAGAGAAGCTCGTTTCACAATTGTTCCGGCCAGAAGAACCGGCCGGAGGTTGGCTACCGGAGTCACAGCTCCTGTCCTTCCTACCTGGAAGTCGACAGATATCAACTCTGTAGCCGCCTCTTCTGCCTTGAACTTAAAGGCTATTGCCCAGCGGGGAGATTTAGCTGTGGATCCAAGGATCTCCTGCTGGTTGAAGTTGTTTACTTTGATCACGACCCCATCAATGTCAAATGGCAATGATTTCCGGTCATGGTCCCACATTGTGATGAACTCAAAGATCTCCTCGATGCTGGAACACCTGGCGATGTAATCGGAGATGGGGAAACCCCAGCTTCGGGCAGCCTGAAGGCTTTCGTAATGTGTTTGAAAAGGAATGTTGGTGCCAGGGAGGTAATAGAGGAAACAGTTGAGTCTCCGTTTGGCTACTTCGGCTGAATCCTGCATCTTCAGGCTGCCCGAAGCGGCATTCCGTGGATTGGCAAAAGTAGCTTCACCCTCCTCCGTTCGAAGTTTGTTCAGGTGACGGAAACTGGCGTGTGGCATAAAGATCTCCCCACGGATCTCAAATTCCTCGGGATATCCATCTCCTGTCAACTGCAAAGGGATGCTGTGGATCGTTTTGACGTTGGTGGTGATATCATCTCCCTCCATTCCGTCTCCACGTGTCACCGCCTGAATCAGAATACCTTGCCTGTATGTGAGTCCGATGGCGACACCATCAAATTTCAGCTCACAAACATATTCTACCCCTTCTTCAAGCAGTTTGTGAATTCGCCCTTCCCACTCCTGCACTTCATCCCTGGAGTAAGTATTACTAAGGGAGAGCATTGGATATCGGTGGGTAACCTGTTTGAACTCTTTGGTAATCCCGCCACCCACGCGATGAGTAGGAGAGTTGGGAGAAGTCAAGGCAGGAAACGCTGTTTCCAGCGCTTCAAGCTCTTTCAGTAAAATATCAAACGCCTGATCACTGATTTCAGGCGTCGATAGGAGGTAATAGGCATGATTATACCTGTTGATCTCTTTCGTCAACTCATCAATTCGTCTCCTTGCTTTCTCTTTTTCCATACAATATCAATCTATTCGCTGATATTGCTCGTTGATTAAAATGGCATAATCCACTCCCAGTAATAGTTGCCAAGTTCGACCGGATTGATACACATCACCGGAATCTGTCCTTCGTTAAACATCAGAGGTTCGTCCCAACCAGAAAGGCTAAACCCTGGCAGATCAATGTTGGGGCGTGTCATAATCATGATCAGATCTGCTGAATTAGCTTTGGCATAGGAGAGGACCTGGTCAGCAAAATTACCGGTTTTATCAGCAACCTTAATTGTGTATTCCAGTTCTGATTCATCAAAATTATCAGTGATCTGCCTGGTAATGATCTCCAGGCGGTTGTTCATCAGGGGATCTTTCTCCAGGCTGCAGTAGATTTGTACTTTGGCATCGAATAGCTTGGCAATCAATTTAGTCCACTGAACTTTCTGGCGTGGTTCTACATCATTGCTGACAGGGAATACGATATTTCGATATCCTTGGCCGAACGATTTATGTTGGACTACTATAACCGGTATGGGTGATTCGAGAACAACCTTCAATGTATGACTTCCAAAGAGATGATGTATCCCTTTCTTGCCATGGGTGCCGAGAATCATAAGGTTAGCTTTGATATCGGTTGCCACCTTATTGATTTCATTAAAGATGCTTCCTTCAACATGCTTTGTATCTATCTGAATTCCATACTCTTTCTGATATTTTTCTGTGTAGGCATTTAGTTGTGATTCAATGTAGCTAATATCCTGGTTCTCCTTCTTGAGTTTTGATTTGGCCTCTCTATTGATCACATGCAGGATACACACGCTGTATCTTAAAAATCTAGCCAACTCGATGCCATGATGGATTGCATTATCGCAAATCTCAGAGAAGTCGGTGGGAATCAGTACGATATTGTTGAACTTCTCGTGATTCTTCTTTTCCATATCCTCTGAATTTTAAACAAAAATACAAAAATAGGGAGTGGCTTAGGGAATAAGGAATAAGAAATGAGGAATGAAGAATGAGGAATGGTTTTGATTATCCGGCATCTGGCATCAGGCATCCGGGATCCGTGTTTCTTTAGCAGTGTTTCAACTGATGGATGGTCTCAACCGGGTCTTCTGAGCCAAAAACAGTATTTCCTGCTACCAGGATATCCACACCTGCATCAATCAGTGGCCGGGCGTTGTCGAGAGTAACTCCACCATCTACTTCGATGAGGGCTTCTGAGTCGTTGTCGAGGATCAGGGTCTTTAATTCGCGGGTTTTCTGGTAGGTTTGTTCGATGAATTCCTGCCCGCCGAAACCGGGATTTACCGACATCAGCAGGACCAGGTCGAGTTCGTTGATCACCTCTCGCAGAAGCATGCCTGGTGTGTGGGGATTGAGAGAGACCCCAGCTTTAGCGCCTGAGTCTTTGATAGCCTGGATGGTTCTGTGGAGATGGGCACAGGCTTCATAATGCACAGTAATAATATCCGCACCGGATGCTCTGAAACGATCCAGGTACCGGTCGGGATCAACAATCATCAGGTGAACATCCATCGGCTTTTTAGCCGCTTTCTTGATGCGCTCCAAAATAGGGAATCCGAACGAGATATTGGGGACAAATAGGCCGTCCATGATATCCAGATGAAACCAGTCAGCTTCACTTCGGTTAACCATGTCAATCTCCTCTTCCAGCTTCAGGAAATTCGAGGATAATAGGGAAGGAGCAATTAAATGAGACATCTCAATTTACCAGTTGTTATCCCAGGTATGTTTTCAGAATTTTACTTCTTGATGTATGTTTCAGTCTGCGAATGGCTTTCTCTTTGATCTGTCGAACGCGCTCACGGGTAAGGTCGAATTTTTCACCGATCTCCTCCAGTGTCATCGGGTGACTTCCGTTGAGTCCGAAATATAGACGGATCACATCAGCTTCCCGTTGTGTTAGCGTAGACACAGCCCGTTCGATTTCCCGCTTAAGGGATTCGTAGAGCAATCCATTTTCGGGGGTCGTATTTTCCTCACCTTTCAGAACATCGTACATGGTGTTGTCTTCATCCTGAATGAGGGGTGCGTCCATTGAGACATGTCTACCCGCGTTCTTCATCGACTCTTTGACCTCATTTTCCGAGATTTCCAGCAGCTTGGCGATTTCCTGGATGTTGGGCTCACGTTCATATTTCTGCTCAAGCTTCGCGTAAGCTTTGTTTATCTTGTTAATCGAACCGATCTTATTCAACGGAAGACGCACAATACGCGATTGCTCTGCAAGAGCCTGGAGAATCGATTGCCTGATCCACCACACGGCATATGAGATGAACTTAAATCCACGGGTTTCATCGAAACGTTGGGCAGCTTTAATCAAGCCAAGATTCCCTTCATTGATCAGGTCGGGAAGACTAAGTCCTTGATTCTGATATTGTTTGGAAACGGATACGACAAAACGCAGATTGGCCTTGGTGAGTTTCTCAAGAGCAGAATGATCTCCCTGTTTGATACGCTGGGCCAGTGACACCTCTTCATCAGCAGTGATCAACTCCACTTTACCTATCTCCTGGAGGTACTTGTCAAGTGAAGCAGTCTCACGATTGGTGACCTGCTTTATAATTTTAAGTTGTCTCATCCGGATCTCATTTGTTTACGAAAAAAACGCAATTCGGGTTTCAGAAACCACTAGAATTTTTTCGGTCTGGAATCCTTATAGTCAGCCGGTTTCTCAAGAAGTACTTTCCGTGAGAGTTTTAGCTTGCCATTTCTGGGATCAACATCAATCAGTTTTACCTCTACTTCATCTCCTACATTCAGGGCATCTTCTACTCTGTTCAGACGTCTCCATTCAATCTCCGAGATGTGCAATAACCCATCCTGTCCGGGCAGAATCTCAATGAAGGCACCAAAGGTGGTGATATTTTTCACTTTTCCTTTGTAGATCTCACCAACTTCAGGTACGGCACATATGTTTTTGATCCGTTCTACAACAGCATCTTTGTCTTCTACATTATTGGCAACAATATCGATAACACCAAATTCTCCGACCTCTTCCACAACGATTGTGGTTCCGGTCTCCCGCTGCATCTCCTGAATCACTTTCCCGCCCGGTCCGATGATAGCGCCGATGAAATCCTTTGGAACTTTCATCTGTGTTATTCTCGGTACGCATGGTTTATAGTCGGGTCTGGGTTCTGAGATGGTCTTCATCATCTCATCCATAATATGCAGTCTGCCCACTTTGGCTTGTTCGAGAGCCTCTTCAAGGATCTCATAAGGCATGCCGTCAACTTTGATATCCATCTGACAAGCGGTGATACCGTCGCGTGTACCACAAACCTTGAAGTCCATGTCGCCCAGGTGGTCTTCATCACCCAGAATATCTGACAAAACGGAATAGCGCTTATTTCCGTTGTCTGAGATCAGTCCCATGGCAATCCCTGAGACCGGTTTTTTGATCTTCACACCGGCATCCATCAGCGCCATGGTTCCGGCACAAACTGTAGCCATGGAAGAGGAGCCGTTCGACTCCAGGATATCTGATACCACACGAGTGGTATAATGATTCTCTTCTGAATCGGGAAGGATGAATTTCAGGGCTCTCAGGGCCAGATTTCCATGACCTACTTCCCGCCGGCTTGTGCCCCTTAAGAATTTAGCTTCACCAGTGCTAAATGGTGGGAAGTTATAATGTAAGAGGAAATTAGACCTCTCTTCGATCACAGCTCCGTCGATGATCTGTTCATCCAGCTTCGTTCCCAGTGTCACGGTAGTAAGCGACTGGGTTTCACCACGAGTGAAGATAGCGGATCCGTGGGCAGCAGGCAGGTAGTCAACTTCTGTCCAGATAGGCCGGATCTCGTCCAGCTTTCTTCCGTCAATCCTGATTTTCGTATCGAGAGTGGCATTCCGAATCGCATCCCGTTCAATGTCGTGATAGTAGCGGGAGATCATCATCTTCTTCTCTTCCTTCTCCTCATCACTCAGCGTTTCAACAAACTCCTCTTTGATGGCATCAAGAATCCTTTTTCTCTCCTTCTTATCAGCTATCCCTTTGGCAGCCATGTCGTATATCTTCTGGTAGGTAGCATCATGCATTGTCTGCTTGAACTCAGGATCATTTGTTTCGTGGTTGTATTCCCGCTTGGTGTTGGATTTCTTTATCATCTTTGCCAGATCAAGCTGCGCCTGACACTGAACTTTGATGATTTCGTGAGCAAACTTGATGGCATCCACCATCATTTTCTCACTTACCTCTTTCATCTCTCCCTCTACCATCATGATGTTATCCTGCGAGGCAGCAACCATGATATCCATATCCGATTCTGAGAGGGATGAATAGGCAGGATTGGCGATAAACTTTCCATCGATATGGCCTACTTTCACTTCAGAGATCGGACCATTAAAGGGAATATCACTGATAGTAAGGGCTGTGGAGGCTGCCAGACAAGCGAGTGCGTCTGGCAAAACATCTTTATCGGCTGAGATCAGGGTGATAAGCACCTGTACTTCGGCATGGAAATCTTCCGGGAAGAGGGGCCGCAGCGCTCTGTCAACGAGTCTTGAAATCAGTATCTCATAATCGGAAGGACGTGCTTCCCGCTTGAAAAATCCGCCAGGGAATCGTCCGACCGCCGCGTATTTTTCGCGGTAATCCACACTAAGCGGCATGTAATCTACATTTTCAGCAGCTTCTGATTTGGCTACCACTGTGGCCAGCAACATCGTATCGCCCATTTTTACCACAACGGCACCGTCAGCCTGACGAGCAAGACGACCAGTTTCCATCGTAATTTCACGGCCGTCGTCTAATTGAATTGTTTTTGTAATTGCATTCATATTTTATTAGTATTTGAAACCGACAGATGCTAAAAGAGGCAATTCGGGAATTGCCTCTTTTAGTTCTGTCAGATATATATTGTTATTTTCTAAGTTTTAATTTCTTGATGATCGTACGGTAACGTTCAATGTCTTTTTTCTTCAGATAATCCAGCAGGTGGCGACGCTTTCCAACCATCAAAACCAATGATCTCTCTGTGACAAGATCTTTTTTATTTTTCTTTAGATGTTGAGTCAGGTGTTCGATTTTCATGGTAAAGAGTGCGACCTGAGCTTCGGTTGAACCCGAGTCAAACTCTGACTTTCCGTACTCTTTAAATGTTTTCTTTTTTACTTCAGGAGGAAAATTCATTATAAATTATCGTTTTTATTCAGTTTTTTACCTTGCGAGAGCGCATCAAAACGGGCTGCAAAAGTAATTATTTTCTTTGATATGAGCAAATAAATTTTTATCCTATATATTTGTGTATATTTTCCTGTCAGATGCATTTAAAAATTGGCCAAACCCTTCAGGCTCAACGTGATTTTTTCAACACTTATCAAACTCGTGATATCCGTTTTCGGATCAACCAGTTGAAAACTCTTCGCCGGGCGATTATAGCTCATGAAGACCGCTTCTATGATGCGTTCTGGAAAGACTTGCATAAATCGAAATTTGAAGCGTATTCTTCAGAGATTGGCTTAGTATTAAATGAGATCTCTTTGCATATTCGAAAACTCAGAAGTTGGGCTCGCCCCGAACGGGTTCCTACGGATCAATTGATCCATTTCTGGTCGACGAGCCGGATCTTTAAAGAGCCTTATGGAGTGGCATTGATCATCGCTCCCTGGAATTATCCTTTTCAACTCCTACTCATTCCGCTAGTTGGTGCAATCTCAGCAGGGAACTGCATTGCGTTGAAACCTTCAGATTACTCACCGCATATCACTGAAGCCATGAGTCAGATGATCAGTGATTTTTTTTCACCAGCATACATCTCTTATCATCAGGGAGGCAGGGATGTTAACCAGGCATTGTTTGCCGAGAAATGGGATTACATTTTTTTCACAGGAAGCCTGGCCGTAGGTAAGATCGTAATGGAGGCAGCAGCCAAACACCTGACTCCGGTTACGCTTGAATTGGGAGGGAAAAGTCCGTGTATCGTTGAAGCCGATGCCAACTTATCCGTTGCAGCAGCACGCATTGCCTGGGGGAAGTTTCTCAATGCAGGGCAGACCTGTGTCGCGCCAGATTATCTTTTTGTACACCGTTCTGTTAAGGATAAGTTTATCTCGTTACTACAAGATTCCGTAACACGTTTTTTTGGGGAGGATCCCCAAAAAAGTCTCGATTATTGCCGGATTATCAATAAGCCAAAAACAGAGCGCCTGGCCGGCTTGATTAAAGGGACAACAATTAGATGTGGAGGTACGGTGAATATCGATGAGAGATATATCGCACCGACCATATTGGAAGATGTTTCGCCGGATCATCCTCTCATGCAGGTGGAGGATGTATCAACGATGTGGTCATCCAATTTGCCAATGAGAACCTGTCGTTTGGTGGCGTGGGAAACAGTGGAATTGGTCAGTATCACGGGAAGTTTAGTTTCGACACGTTTTCTCATCAACGGTCTATTATGAAAAAAGTGACCTGGGTTGATATCCGCTTGCGTTATCCTCCGTATAGAAACAGATTGAAACTGATCAAGTATTTTATGAAATAACCAGAGCAGAGTATTATGGACATTAAAGAGGAATTCAAGGTGAAAGGTGGAGAGTTGATTAACAAGGTTAAAGAGCTCATCCATGAAGGCAATGTACGCCGGATCATCATTAAGGATGAAGACGGAAAAGTATTCCTGGAGATCCCGGTAACAATTGGTCTCATCGGTGCATTGGTTGCCCCAATTCTTGCTGCTGTCGGAGCAATTGCAGCGATGGTAGCCAACTTCCACGTTGAAGTAATACGTTCAGAAGAACCGAAGAAAGAGTAACGAGTATCGTGTAAATCTGTTTTCTCAGATTAAGATCTCAAACGCCAGGTCTGCCTGATGATGAAGCATCTGCAGTCCTGTTTGGATTGTTGCGCCCTGCTCAGATCCTTTTTGCAGGAAAATCGTTTTCAGCGGATTGTAGACCAGGTCGTAGAGAAAATGATTTGATGTGATTAGATGATAGGGAATGGGAGGGTAGGTCGATTCATTCGGAGACATGCCCAGGGGCGTGGTGTTGACAATCAGGGTATGCTGATTCATGATTGCCTGATCAAGCTCTTCATAGCGTAACACTTCTGATTGCAACGGCGAGCGTGATACCCGTTTAGGTTCGATTCCCAATTGTCTCAGCGAATAACAGATTGCGTTGGATGCCCCCCCTGTTCCAAGGACCAGTGCGTTTGAATGATTTGAAAAATCGGAGGAGAGAGTGAATCCTTCCGCATCGGTATTGAATCCCTTAAGGTTTCTCTTTCCATTTAGATGCTCTATTACGATCGTATTTATTGCGCCAATCTCTCTGGCTTTGCTGTCAATTGAATGAAGATATGGAATGACGGCTTCTTTATATGGGATCGTCACGTTGAGTCCGCATAACCCGGGCATGGAGTCAACCAGTGATGGGAGATCGGTTATATCAGATAGTGGAAACAGCTTATATATGCATTTGCTGAGCCCTTTGTCATAAAATTTTTTTTCAAAATATTTCTGTGACCAGGAGTGGGTAAGTGGAAAACCGATCAGGCCATAGATTTTCTTCATGCTTACATGAATGGATTATCCTTTCCTGTATGATGAGATGATATCCATCACGGCAGGATGTTTTCCTGCATCCGGGAAGGTGGTTAACAGGCGTTTATAACCTTCGGAGTCCATGTCCATCGCTTTGAATAGGAATTCATGAGCCTGGTTATGCTTCCCATTCATCACCATGAAATAGGCTATACTGTAATAAAAGTCCGCTTGATTTTCATGGTATTTCAATCCGTCCCTTAATGTTTGTATGGCCATCTGATAATCTTTCAACTCTGCATGAACTCCAGCGAGATCAAGCCATACCCTCGGATCGCCGGGATCAAGTTCAATCACTTTCTGGTAGGAGGAGATCCCTTCCGGAAAGCGGTTCAGCTTAATCTGGACTTCTCCAAGGATAAACCAGTATTCGGGGATCGTAGGAGAGAGGCGAACAGCTTTTTTGATGTATGCATAAGCAATACTTGGTTTGCCGAGTTCGTCGAAACACATTCCCACACCCAGCCAGGCATCGGCAAACTCCGGATCCATATTGATCGCTTTCTTGTATTGCTGGACAGCAAACTCAAACTGATGTTGTTTTTCGTAGCATTCAGCGATGTAGTAGTAGGTTAATGGCTCAGGCTCTTCGTAGAGAAAGGTCTCCATATAGGTCTCGATAGCTTTCGTATACTCCTTAATGTTTGCATAGCAGTTGGCCATATTGAAATAGGCTGAAGAGAAGGCCTCATCTATTGCCAGGGTATACTCGTATGCATCGATTGCTTTCTCGTATAGTTCCTGGTTACTATAAGCAATACCCAGGTTGAACCAGGCAGATTTATTATAGGGATGCTGGTCAAGAAATTTAATCAGGTAGGTAATAATTTTCTCTGTTTGCTGGTTGATTTCACAACAGAAGGAGAGTTCAAACAGAGCAGATTCATTGCCGGGATTCTGGTTCAGGGCTTTGATCAGAAATGTGATCGCCTTGTCGAATTTTCCCAGATTTTCATATTCATAGGCAATGCTTGCATAGATCTCATCCAGATCTTCACTTTCGTGGATTCCTTTTTTATACGCTTCAATGGCTTTCTCGTACTTGTTAAGCTGGCTATATAATGCTCCTCTTGTCAGGAATATGTCGTGATCATTAACTGCGTCTTCGGTATTTTCCAGAATTCTCAGAGCTTGCTGGTTTCGGCTGGTGTTGATATAATGTTGAGCCTCTTTAAGTTGGATGGTGATGCTCCCGGGGTGTTGCTTCAACGCCATATCCAGGGCACGCTGAAAGTGAGTTGAACGGGAGTGAAAGAGGTAATACTCCAGGATATCCTCAAATTCATCCAGATCGAAAAACCCAAAATCGCCTCGGTCAGCCATCTCCTCAAAACGGCGAACCAGTTCAAGCATTTCGGGGTCAGAAAACGGATCAAAAGGATTTTCCATAACATTTTATTCCTCATGCAAAATTAACAATTTCCTTCATGCAGAGTTAATTTTGTTATCATGACAAGATTTCAATAGTTATCAACATTTCCACATAGAGCGTAAAAACCACCTTACTTTTGTTTAAAATTTGTAAATGTCGTTGATCAAATCCATTTCTGGAATTCGAGGGACAATAGGTGGTGCACCTGATGAAGGATTAACCCCGTTAGATGTTCTTAAATATATGACAGCATATGCATCATTTCTGAAGAATCGGATTCCAGATAAAAAACTCCAGGTTGTTGTTGGACGTGATGCAAGAAGATCCGGCAAGATGATCAGTGATCTGGTGTGTGGTACGCTGATGGGGATGGGCATCGATATACTTGATATTGGCCTGACTACAACCCCTACGGTTGAGATTGCTGTGACAGAAACCGGTTCGGATGGTGGCATTATTATTACAGCCAGTCATAATCCCAAACAGTGGAATGCATTGAAGTTGCTGAACCGGAAAGGGGAATTTCTTACAGCAAAGGACGGCAAAGAGCTCTTGAGGCTTGTAAAGGAAGACCTGGCCATCTATTCAGAAGTGGATGACCTTGGGACATATACTTCAAATGATCGTTTTCTGCTGAAACACATAGACCTTATTCTCGACATCCCACTGGTAGATCCGGAGGCAATTAAACGAGCCCATTTCAGCGTTGTGGTAGATGCGGTAAACTCTACCGGAGGCATAGTGATCCCGTTACTTTTAGAGATTCTGGGTGTGAATGTGATCCATCGTCTGTATTGTGATCCCACCGGAGAGTTTCCTCATAACCCGGAACCATTGCCTGAGCATCTTTCAGCTATTTGCGAAGAGGTGGTTAAGCATCAAGCGGATGTAGGTTTTGTGGTTGATCCGGATGTCGACAGACTCGCCATCATCAACGAGCTTGGTGAACCTTTTGGGGAAGAGTATACGCTGGTTGCCGTTGCCGATTATGTATTGCAGCACAAAATTGGCAATACTGTTTCGAACCTCTCATCTTCACAAGCGTTAAAGGATATCACGAAGAAAGCCGGCGGGTCCTATTTTGCTTCTGCTGTTGGAGAGGTCAATGTGGTTAAGATGATGAAAAGCAAAAAAGCGGTCATCGGTGGCGAAGGAAATGGAGGGATCATCTATCCTGATCTGCATTACGGTCGTGATGCATTAATAGGAATTGCCCTGTTCCTGACATATCTCGCAAAATCGGGGAAGAAATGTTCGGTCCTCAGATCAGAATATCCAACCTATTTTATCTCTAAGAATAAAATCGAATTCGGACCTGAAATAGCGCTGGATGAGATCCTTAAGAAGATAGAAGAGCGATATAAAGATCATGATATCAGCCGGATTGATGGGGTGAAGATCCATTTTGACAAAGAGTGGGTGCATCTGCGGAAGTCGAATACTGAACCGATTATTCGTATCTATGCAGAGAGTGATATGCAGGAGAAAGCCGATAACCTGGCCCGGAAGATACTGAATGATTTTAAAGAGATCATAAACAGCGAATAGTATTCATGCTACAAAAAAGAACTAACAAGAAGAGGAAACCGATCCGTTTCAAGTCTATCACGATCAAGCTTACAACCAGGCAGAAACGTTCCCTGGAACAATTTGCACAGTCCAGACGAACCACCCCGAATAAGATCATCAAGAAAGCCATTCGTCCGCTGCTTGAAAATTATGCAGACCTGGAAGTGAATATTAGTAATGAGAAACTCAATCAACTTCAGTTGTTTGAAGAAGATAACGAGTAAAGAACTCACCACCTCACTACTTCACCACCTGATATGGTGTCCGATTCAGGATTGACCTCCCCAGAGTAACCTCATCAGTATGTTCAAGTTCATCACCCACGTTGATCCCACGGGCGATCATAGTGATCGTCACATTCAATGGATTCAGTTTCTTGAAGAGATAAAAGTTAGTCGTATCCCCTTCAATGGTTGTTGGCAGGGCCAGGATGATCTCCTTACTCCCCTCAGTAGAAGCCCTGACAATCAGATGCTCGATGTTAAGGTCTTGAGGGCCAATTCCTTCGATAGGAGAGATGATGCCTCCCAGGACATGGTAAACACCGGTGTATTGTGCGGTATTTTCAATGGCCATCACATCGCGGATATCCTCCACCACACAAATAATTGAGGCATCCCGTTTCGGGCTGGAGCAAATCTCACAACACTCTTTATCGGATATATTTCCACATTGAGAGCAAAAAATCACCTCATTACGCATTTTGATTACAGAACTCCCAAAGGATTCTACCTCTTCCGAAGAACATCTGAGCAGATGCAGGGCCATGCGCAGCGCGGTTTTCTTACCGATCCCAGGAAGGCTGGCGAGCTCGTTAACTGCGTTCTCAAATAGTTTTGACGGTAAGTTGTACAAAATATGTTGTGATTTTCTTTACTTTGCAAAGGTAAATATTAACCAGATATGCTCCGAGATTTACTTGTCGTTGGCGCTTTTTTATTCAGTCTCTTCTCTTTTTCCCAGGATACTGTTAATCAAACCGATGTTCATGGAAGAAAACAGGGATTCTGGCGCAAACACGACAAAGAGGGATTCCGGATATACGAAGGCCAGTTCAAAGAGGGCATCCCCTTTGGGAAATTCACATACTACTATCAGAACAGCAAAATCAGAACCATCTCAATTTTTTCAACCGATGGAATCGTTACATACACAACCTCCTGGTTTCCGAACGGACATATGATGGCCAAAGGGAAATACATCAATCAGCAGCGTGACAGCCTCTGGCAATTTTTTAGTGAATATGACGGGGCATTGGTATCAGAAGAGTTTTACAAAATGGGAATCAAAGAAGGGTTAGAGAAGATCTTTTATCCCGGAAAGGCTGAAGCTGAGATCATCACCTGGAAAGAGGGCATCAGAGAGGGTCCCTGGAAGCAATTTTATGATGACGGAGCTCCCAAACTGGTAGGTTCATATCATAATAATGAACGGGAAGGCCCGATCAAAACATTCTTTGTGACAGGAAAAATTTTGGTTACAGGGCAATACAAAAACAGCCATCAGGACGGCACCTGGACTTATTACGACGATAGAGGCAACGTGACGTTGAAGGAGTATTACGATGAGGGCATTCTGTTGAAGAAAGAGGAATTTGAGGAAAAGGAATAAGTCTTCAGTCTATAGTCCCCAATAGAGTAATGTTATTTATCCGGCATCTTCTAAATCATGATTCGTTCTACCGTACCTTTTTTCCGGCTCTTTTCCGCCATGAACCCCATGATATGACTTTCGATGGATTGTTCAATGGTTGAAGTAAGCAATCCCGGATCCTGTTGATAGATTGCCTGAAGCCAGTCGGCTACCAGCCACCAATCTCCTCCACCATGACCGGAATTCCGATATTTCTTTGTATTTAGTTCGCTCGCTTCCAGGGTTTCTGAATTCCCATTATGGAAGTCATAAATGGTGAACCTGCGCATGTCACCTTCAATGAAACCCATGCTTCCCATAACGCGAGTGCGCCGTCCACCCCAGGGGGTAAAGGCCTCCATGCTGAAGCTGGAGGTGACATTGTCATCAAAGAGGATGCTCCGATTGCCACACCCATCATTTTCAGGGCGTCACGGCGGGAGAAATAGGAATTGGTTTGCTGCTGGTCCATCATCTATTTGTTTTCAAACACTAACTCCCCATCTTTGACATCCACAACAATTTCAGAGTCACGGTTGATCTTATCCTGAAGGAGCATCTTTGAAAGTTCATTGAGAACCTGTTTCTGGAGGACCCGCTTGATGGGTCTGGCGCCATACTGGGGGTCAAACCCGATGTTGGCAATATATTCAATCGCTTTTTTTGTGGCAGAGAGCTTGATGTTGTTCTTTTCAAGCATCTTTTCCACCACGTTTAATTGCAGTTTCACCACATCCTGGATCTCCTCTTTGGTTAATGGCTGGAACATAATGATCTCGTCAATCCGGTTCAGGAATTCGGGCCGGATACTCTTCTTCAACAGATCGAAGACCTCTTTGCGGGTTTTGTTAAGGATCTCCTCCCGGTTGTTTTCATTTACTTTTTCCAGGTTCTCCTGGATGATATGCGAACCGATGTTGGAGGTCATGATGATGATGGTATTTTTAAAATCCACCGTGCGGCCTTTATTATCTGTCAGGCGGCCGTCGTCAAGCACCTGCAGCAGAATGTTGAATACATCCGGGTGTGCTTTCTCGATTTCGTCAAGCAGGACCACAGAATAGGGTTTCCGCCGTACCGCTTCGGTCAACTGACCGCTCTCCTCGTATCCCACATAACCCGGAGGAGCGCCGATCAGGCGACTAACGGTATGGCGCTCCTGGTATTCCGACATGTCGATTCGCACCATATTGTTTTCGTTGTTGAAGAGGAATTCGGCCAGGGCTTTAGCGAGTTCTGTTTTACCCACACCGGTGGTTCCCAAAAAAATAAATGATCCGATCGGACGGCGTTCATCCTGCAGGCCGGCACGACTTCGTCGGATCGCATCAGAGATGGCCATAATTGCTTCATCCTGTCCAATTACGCGCATATGCAGTTCCGTCTCCAGATCCATCAGTTTATCGCGTTCGCTCTGGAGCATACGGGTAACCGGGATGCCAGTCCAGCGTGAAACGATCTCTGCGATCTCTTCAGCCCCCACCTCTTCATTGACCATCGGGGAGTCTTTCTGGATCTCTGAAAGCTTCTCTTTGTAAGTTTCAATTGCCTTCTCCGCTTCCGGGATCTTGCCATACCGTATCTCCGCAACCAGCCCAAGCTCCCCATTCCTGTCTGCTTGTTCGGCTTCCAGCTTCATCTCCTCGATCTCTTTTTTCTGATTCTGGATCTGATCCACCATATCTTTCTCCGCCTGCCACTTGGCTTTCATCTCATTCCGTTCATCACTGAGGTTAGCAATCTCTTCATTAAGCTCCTTCAGTTTCCCTTTGTCGTTTTCGCGTTTAATCGCTTCCCGCTCAATCTCAAGCTGTCGGATCAGCCGTTCGATCTTCTCCAGTTCTTCGGGGAGAGAGTTGATCTCCAGCCTTAATTTTGAGGCTGCTTCATCGATCAGGTCAATCGCTTTGTCGGGCAGGAACCGGTCAGAAATATATCGCTGTGAAAGTTCAACAGCGGCAATAATGGCGTCATCTTTGATCCGTACGTGATGATGTGTTTCGTATCGTTCTTTCAACCCGCGCAGGATGCTGATGGCATCCAGCGTATCAGGCTCTTCAACCATCACCGGTTGGAAGCGCCGTTCAAGCGCTTTGTCTTTTTCGAAGTATTTCTGATACTCTTTCAATGTAGTTGCTCCGATCGCACGCAGCTCGCCACGTGCCAGGGCGGGCTTCAGGATGTTAGCAGCATCCATGGCGCCTTCGGTAGCTCCGGCTCCAACAAGGGTGTGGATCTCATCGATGAAGAGAATGATCTCGCCATCGGCGCTGATCACCTCTTTCACAACACTCTTCAGCCGTTCTTCAAACTCGCCGCGATACTTGGCTCCGGCCATCAATGCACCCATGTCGAGAGAGTAGATCTGTTTGCTTTTCAGGTTTTCCGGAACATCACCATCAATGATGCGATGAGCAAGTCCTTCAGCAATAGCTGTCTTACCTACTCCAGGTTCGCCGATAAGGATGGGATTGTTTTTCGTTCTGCGACTCAGGATCTGCAATACACGCCGGATCTCTTCATTCCTCCCGATCACCGGGTCGAGCTTTCCTTCGCGGGCAGCTTCATTCAAATTCCGGGCATAGCGGTTCAAGGAGTTGTAGTTCTCCTCAGCCGATTGACTTTTTACGGTACTCCCCTGACGCAGTTGCTTGATCGCGGTCATCAGGTCTTTCTCAATGATGCCATTATCTTTCAGCAGTTGTGAAGTGGCATCTTTCCCTGATAAAATTCCCAGCAGGATATGCTCAATCGATACGAAGTCGTCTTTCATCTCCTGACTTAGTGCCACTGCTTTTTGCAACGCCTGGTTGGATTCCTTGCTGAGGAATGCTTCACCACCAGAAACCTTTGGGTAAGATTCGATGATCTTATCAAGCGCTTTGGTGAAAATGGGCATGCTGACATTCAGTTTTTTGAACAAATAGGGGATGACATTCTCATCCACGGTCAGCATTCCTTTGAGCAGATGCGATGTCTCAATGGATTGGTTCTGAAATGCCTGTGCAATTTCCTGGGCTTTCTGAACAGCCTCCTGTGATTTGATTGTGAAATTATTGAAATTCATACATTGTAAAATTCAAGATTCAGAGCTAAAAATAAGCTTTTTTGTCGGATTAAGCAGAATGAAACGAGAAATATCTTTCCTCATCTATCGTTATAGATTTATTCGTATTTTTACACCCCAAATGATTCACTTGCGGATGAGACGAATCTTCTATTTGTTACTGCTCCTGATCCCAGTTTTTTCGCATGCCCAGATTACCTGTGAGGTCTCACCGGCTGATACGCTGATCTGTTTTCGGGATTCGATGGCTTTTAAGACCATGGTTACCGGTGTAGGTCCAATTACCTATCAGTGGCAGAAAGATCAGGTGAACATTCCGGAAGCAACTGATTCGATATTGGCGTTTTCTCATACACTTGAAAGTGATACCGGTTACTATCGGTGTGTCGTATCAAACGGCATAGACACAGATACCAGCAACAGCGCCCATTTACGGATGTACCCCGCCATGAAGTTCGACACCCTATACCGTTATAATGAATTAGGGTGCAGGGGTGATTGTAAAGGGCAATTCAAGACCCTTATCTCAGGTGGGACTCCCCCTTATGGTTATGTGTGGGGTGGAGGCTACTCTCAGGATACGATTGTATTTGGCCTCTGCATGGGCGATTACACCCTGAAGGTATACGATTCTGATGCATGCAGGATCGATAGCGCATATTATGTTGACGTGTTGAAATCTCCTCACATCTCTTTCATCTCTTACCTGACCGATTACTTATCACCCCAGGATACGTTTTACCTGACCAACCCGAATGTGACTGTGGAATTCCCTCTGGAATACCGGGATTCCATTGTCAATTGGGAGTGGGATTTCGATGACGAATATACCGTTCCTGATGTCAATCCGGTCATGCATACCTATGCTAAAACCGGAGATTACACCATTCTGCTTAACGTTACAGACCTGAATGGATGTGATACAACGGTTATTCATGATATTTCGGTCAAAGTAGCGGAACTGAAGATTCCATATGCTTTCACTCCAAACGGGGATGGGAAGAATGATCAGTTCATGATCCAGATAGTAGGGAATGCAGATGTCGATTTCCGGGAAGCCTATCTGGGAAACGAGATCGTAATATTCGACAGATGGGGTAAAAAAGTTTACTCACAGATCAACTACAAAAGTGGTGACTGGGATGGCAGAAACCTTCCTGATGGAGTCTATTTTTATATCCTGAAATGCCAGGGGCAATATGAAGATGAAGTTTTCCGTGGCGCAATTCACATTCTCGGGAAAGGATTCTGAGGTATTTATTTTCACCTTATATTCCAATAACCAGTCTGGCGTAAAACAGCGGATTAGCCAGTTTTTTTCGCACATCATCATTGTTGAATGCAGAAGCAAGAAATTCCTTAAACAGTTTATTTTTGTTCGCTTTTCGAACAACCAGGTCAAACAATTTTGGAAAATGTGCAAATCGCAGCATGGAGGCGCTTGTAGAGTGCTCCATTCCCATTCTTCGTTCAATGCGCTTATCGTATGCCTGGAGCCGGGTGGAGGAAAATTCGCCTGAGTTGAAACAATCTTTGATGACTGCCGCTGCGGATTCTGCACTTGCCATAGCATTGCCAACACCTTCGCCGGTAAAAGGATCCACCAATAGGGCGGCATCCCCTAACAGGAGATAACGATCCCCGGAGAGCTGTTTCAGGTTTCGATGAAGAGCCAACCCGCGGGCTTTCGGTTTGGTCACCCTGGTGGCGTTCCGGAATCGGGGAGCGATCAAAGGATGTTCCTGAATGAGCTGCTCCATGGTTTGGTTTAGTGAGAGTCGTTTCTTGATCATGTCTGCGTACGGGATTCCAAGTCCTGCGTTGGCTCGTCCATTCACCTCGGGGAAGATCCAGAAATATGCAGGCAACAGCTCTTTCAGAAAGACCAGCTCAATGAAATTCTCCGGATGAAAATCTGTTACCCCCTCAAAATAGGCCCGAATCGCCATGCAATAGTATCCCTTATCCAGTTGCCGCTCGCTCACACTTGTCCTGACGATGGAGTTAAGCCCATCCGCACCAACTACCAACTCAGCTTGTATTGTCTGAGTGTCGGTGGTAATAAGTACATGATTGGATTTGATCTTTAACTCCTTCACAGTTCTACCTTCGAAACGTTCAATATTCGAATAGTTCTTCAACCGTTGAAAAAGGAAGTTGTCAAAATCGACACGGGGACAGATATATCCCGGGGGCTCTTGATCTTTTGTTGTGGGGACCAAAAAAGGAAGCTCTAACGGATCGTTCCCGGGAGAGAAAAAGCGAACTCCCCAGGAAGGGGTTTTCACTACCTGGTTGAGGAAGTCCTGGTAAATTCCATCAGGCATCCGTTTCAGTACATTGTTAACCTGGCCACTAAGGGCATCACCACAGATCATCTCCCTGGGAAATAATTGTTTGTCAACAATGGCAATCCTCCGGCCGGTTGGCGCCAGGCTTAGCGCCAGAGTGGCTCCGGCTGGTCCCGCTCCAATGATAGCGATGTCGAATGGGCGTATACTCATGCGGAACAAAGATAGTGATCTCAGGGACAAGGCATGAAGGCACAGAATTATTAACTCACCAGTTTCTTTAAAAAATCTGTACTTTTGACAAAACCAGAAGTATGACAAAAAAAGAGCGGTTTGAGCAAGTGATCCGGTATTTCCAGGAGCATAATCCAGTAGCAGAAACGGAATTGGAGTACCGAGATCCCTATGAACTTATCGTAGCAGTCATTCTATCAGCTCAATGTACGGACAAACGGGTTAACCTGATTACTCCTGGCTTCTACCGGAAATTTCCAACTGCAAAAAAGTTAGCTGAAGCAAAACATCAAGATGTTTTTGATTTGATCAAAAGTTGTTCTTATCCCAATAACAAGACTAAGAATCTCATTGGCATGGCTCAAACACTTCTTAAGGAGTTCAATGGTAACATGCCTTCTGATATAGATGAGTTGCAGAAGCTTCCCGGTGTTGGGCGGAAAACTGCGAATGTGCTGGCAGCCGTGTTGTTCAATAAGCCTGCGATGGCAGTAGATACCCATGTATTCCGTGTGTCTGCCAGAATAGGTTTAACGACTAGAGCGAAAAATCCATATCAGACAGAGATGCAACTTATCAAGTATATTCCTGAGGAATTGATACCCCTGGCACATCACTGGCTGATCCTGCATGGACGATATGTTTGCAAAGCCCGTAAACCCGATTGTGCTGAGTGTGGGATTACAGCATTTTGCAAATATTTTCAGCAAAATTCCGGTTCTGGTTGTTAATAACTCGCCTGCCAAAATCAGAACTCACAGCCTATATTTTTATATTTTTGAATTCGTAAATCGGAATTCAAATCGATTACAGATTGAAATTTTAAAAATATTTGTATAACCTTTTGACCTGATTCCGGATATAGAGAAGAACAAGGACGACACATGCATCGTCTATTCTAAAAACAAAGGAGGAAAAATGACAAAGGAAGAAGATGTAAACAAAGAAAAGCTGAAAGCCCTTCAACTGACTCTTGACAAACTGGAGAAAACATACGGGCGGGGAACAGTTATGAAGCTGGGCGACTCTCCGGTAGAAAATGTAGATGTGATCAAAACAGGTTCTATCGGATTGGATGCGGCATTGGGTATTGGCGGACTTCCCCGGGGACGAGTAATTGAGATTTACGGTCCTGAGTCGTCCGGAAAAACAACTCTTGCACTTCATGCACTCGCTGAAGCTCAAAAAGCTGGAGGGATCGCAGCATTTGTAGATGCTGAACATGCTTTTGACCGATTCTACGCTCAAAAACTTGGTGTTGATGTGGAGAACCTGTTGGTATCGCAGCCGGATAACGGAGAGCAGGCGCTGGAGATTACTGAGAATCTGATACGATCGGGAGCCATTGATATCATCGTGATCGACTCGGTTGCAGCGCTTACTCCCCGGAGTGAAATTGAAGGGGAGATGGGCGATTCCAAAATGGGATTGCAGGCACGCCTGATGTCCCAGGCTCTCAGGAAACTCACTTCCACGATCTCCAAAACGGCTACATGCTGTATCTTCATCAACCAGCTTAGAGAGAAGATTGGGATCATGTTTGGAAATCCGGAGACTACTACGGGTGGAAATGCGTTGAAGTTTTACTCATCTGTGCGCCTCGATATCCGCAGAATGTCGCAGATCAAAGAGGGCGACGAAGCTATTGGAAACCGGGTGAAAGTGAAAGTTGTCAAAAACAAAGTTGCACCTCCGTTCCGCAGGGCTGAGTTCGACATTATTTTCGGAGAAGGGATCTCCCGTATTTTTGAGATTCTGGATCTGGCGACCGATCTTAATATTGTGAAAAAGAGTGGATCCTGGTTCAGTTACGGTGACACGAAATTGGGGCAAGGTAGAGATTCAGTGAAAAAGATCCTGATCGACAATCCTGAACTCGCAGATGAGCTGGAAGGGAAAATAATGGAGGTTTTAAAAGAGCAATCCTAGATGTGGCGGATCCTGGTTCTTTTGGTTATTTGCACGATGATCATCTTTACCGGTTGCAGACCTGGAAGTGATTCGGCAGATACGCTCTCAAATGCTGATTCTTCAACGATTAGTCTAAACCAGTTAAACCTGGAGATTGAGGAAGATGAATCCAATCCTGATCTCTATGAACAACGGGCAACGTATTATTTGAGTGCTCGAAACATTGATCTCGCACTGAAAGATATCAACAAGGCGATCTCACTGGATGACCAACAACCATTATATTACATCACACTATCGGATATCCTGCTGGTGATGGGGAATTCAGCGAATTGCATGACGGCTCTGAACAGGGCAGCAGTTCTTGATCCGGAAAACCAGGATGCACGTTTGAGACTGGCGAAACTGCATCTTATCCTTCGGGATTACACTGCTGCTTTTCGAATCACTAATGAACTCATCAGATCGGATGAATATAATCCGAAGGCTTATTTCATTCGTGCTCTTGGATACCTGGAAAAGGGGGATACAGCCATTGCAGTTGGAGATCTGATGAAAGCAGTGGATCAGGATCAACTATACTATGATGCATATATGCAGCTTGGCGACCTTTTTGCCATAAGAAATGATCCCCTCGCTGAGGGCTACTTCACCAACGCGTTGAGGATCCGTCCGAAAAGCCGGGAAGCACTTTATATGCTGGGAATGTATTACCAGAACACGGAACAGTTTGAAAAAGCGTTGTTGACATATGACAGATTGATCGCTGCTGAACCTTCTTTCCCGAATGCACCCTACAACAAGGGGTATATTTATCTGGTATACATACAGGACTTCCCCATGGCTGTTGAAGCATTTACTGAGGCTATCCGGATTGATTCGGCTTATATAGATGCGATTTTTAACAGGGGGTACGCTTATGAATTGAATGGTCAACTGGATCAGGCCCGCAGTGATTACAAGACTACGTTGACACTTAATATAAACAATCAGAAAGCGATTGAAGGAATGAATCGCCTGGATAGAGCAGGCGTCAGGAGGTAAACTCAGTTCTAATTTCCCGTAACTCTTCTGCCAGGGACTCCGATCCTTTTTTTAGCTCGGTGTAAAGTTCCTCCAGACCTGTGTTATCTGCATTTTTTGCTTTTTCATCCAACGTAGTGGAAAGTTCGATGGTTACCGGGTCCATGAAATTGGCAATCACTCCTTTCAAACTATGTGCATTAAACCTCAATCCATCAAAATCCTGATTATTGATATTTTCCAGAAGATTTGAGAATCGTTCATCGAATTCATTTAAGAAAATATCAATAATCTCCACAACTACTTCTTTATCAAGATATACGAAGTTCTCTTTAAATTTTTCTTGATCGATCATAGGTTGAGGTTTTAAAAAGTTCTGTAAAGATAAGATTTTTATAGAATTTTCTGATAATTAGAAATATCATTCGAGTGTCCCTCCTGATAGATCAGATAATGAATTGCGGTATGACAATTTACCAGACGGTAACCATACCTCGTTTGGAAGAGGTGTTTGCACTCCTTGACTGCATTTTCCTGAAACGTTTGAATCGGTTTCTGGAACAGTAGGATGAAATCTTTCAAATCCTGATATATGTCTGCAATGTTTTCCGAGATACTGGCCCGGATAGCATCTTGTTGAGTCCGTTCATGCAAGTCAATATAATAATAGAGATCCTCCTGGCCCAGTTTTGCATGGATTGTATTGAAAACATTTTCCCAGTTTTCCTCTGTAACATAATGTTCGATGGCATCTTCATCTTTGACTTTGACATCAGGTAGGAGAGAAGCTTTCAGATAGATGACCGCGAATATCCTTTGCAGATAGGTAATGATCTGATCCCTGGAATACTCCTCGGCTTTTTCGATAAAGCTTGTAAAATCGTTAGCAACCGTGAGCATCTCAAGGACCTGCTTTGATTGCAGAACATCTGAACCGGCTTCTGGTTTTTGCTTCATTGCTGAAAATTTCTTAACAAAGATACAGGTTTAGTTTTGTATTGTCTGAATCTGGGGCGCTTTGGGAGCAAAGTTTTGCCTCAATGTTTTACTGACCTCATTCATGTCAAACTGGATAATCGGTACACCTGGCGCTGTTGGATAGACAAAACAGCTTATCTTCAATGTGGGAAAGATCAGGTTGTCATTTTTAACCATCATTGAAATCCCTATCCCGGTAATAAGATGAGATTGAGAGAGTGCTTTATATCTATTGGCTGCCAGTCCGACCTGGATTGTTCCCTGCATGGCAAACCGGAATCCATAGAAATACCATGGAGGATAGGCTACTGTTGAAAAAGAAACGCTGAGGGCTTTGCAACCCAGATAGAGGGAATCGATGTTTACTTTCTTGATCTGAAATTCCTCAGCAAGGTCAAAATAGGCTTTGTTATTTGTCCGTTCGTTGAATGCATAGATAAATTCAGTGCCAATAAAAGACCGGAACTTAAATCGTTTTGAGGACGAGAAATAGAGATAGCTCATATATTGAGCGCTCACTTTTAGCAGACCGTCTTCAACGGCCTCACGGTTGAGAAACCCGCCCAGGCCTAGCTCTCCAGAGAGATAGCCAAATTTATCAATGAAGTTTCCTGCAGCTGCACCGATGTTCATGTAGCATCGTGTATAGAAATTAGTAATAGTGGGGCCAAAAGTAAGTTGTACCAGGAAACCATATGGAAATGATTCAGTTTTCCCAAACTGCAGCACGTAATCAGTATTGTAATATTTATTCTTTGAAACAGCGATACTTGTGAGAATATCCGTTCTATTGTAGAAGCCTGCATTTGAGTCAATTGTTATCACCGGATGGGAAAAGAAATCCCGATATAAAAAGCCCTGAGAGATAATGAATCGTGTAGCAGGATCAGATTTTTGGATAGGTGAGGAGTGACCAAGCCAACCTGACTCCTGGTGGTATTCTCCGCTCTGAGTCCGGCCGTCAGTCAGCTCTGAAACAGTTTTGGCAAGGGTAAAGCTAAAACCCCCTGCAATCCTTGTGGAATAGCTGTAAAAAGGTCTTGACATACTAAGGAAAAGTTTCTTATTGCCAATGTCATCCTGGCTGGCATAAACATATCCATGGATAAACGAACCCCGAATGTTGGTGAAATTATAGGATATTTTATCGAAACGAAAAAATGGCGCCCGGTCACCATATATTGACATGTTTACGGATAATCGGTTTCCACTTCCAAGAAAGTTAGCGTCATAAATGCTTCCCCGGTACTTTGTGAGATCAAGCACTGTGAATGAACCGCCAATTGACCAGTTATCCTTGGCGATCACAGTAACTGTTATTGTGTCACTCCCTGGCGAAGTTTCTGTTAGAGCAAACCTGATATTGGAAAGAAACGAGAGATCCTTCAGTATTCGCAGGTTATCAGCAATTTGTTCGGCATTGACCCGCTCTCCCTTTTTAAACATTAGCTGTTTCCTGATAACACTTTTATGAGTAGTGATATGAATACTGTTTCCAAATGTTCCTGCGGATGTCTGTGGTTGTCGTAAGGTGTCAAAGATACTGGTCCCAAAAGGATCTAGGATTTTGATCTTCACTTCACGGATGTACATTCCCTGGTAAGGCAGAAAAGGGACTTCAATCTTTTGATTTTGAATGGTATCAGATAAAGTACTGACTTTCGGAGGAACAAATGCAAGGTTATAGAGAAGTTTGGCAATTTTGTTTCTGTTGAACTTCTCGTAAATGGAATCATAAAACGATTGGGTGCGAAGTTGATTTATTTCATCGGCATGTAATTTTCGTAATGAAGTGATGATGATTGTGGTGTCTTTGGGAATAATGAAATAATTTGTCGGGCTGATAAACACAATCCCGGCAGACAAAGAGATTGTATCATATTTTAATATCTCTTTAGGGAATGACCTTTTTTTCTCTTTTTTCTGACTATATAACAGATTCGATGAAAAGGAGAAAAGGACAATCAGGACACATACACCATTAAAAATCTGTTTGAACATCTAGGTAAGTTCCAGTGAACTTATGATCCCGTTGATTTTTTCTTCCAGTTGAAGATTTTTGCGGTCATAATCTGATTGCTCATTCAACGTTTCCCGTACACTGAAATAGAATTTAATTTTGGGCTCTGTTCCAGAAGGACGAATACTGATTATGCTTCCATCTTCCAGGATAAATTGCAGCACATTTGAGGCAGGGAGATCAGTCTTTGTCATTTTTCCTGTAATCAGGTTTTTTGCTTCCTGTTTCAGGTAATCTTTAATCCCCACAACGTTGATTCCGTTGATAGACTCCATAGGAATCTCACGAAAAGTCACCATCATTTGCTGAATCTCTTCTGCTCCGGTTTTCCCTTTCTTTGTCACAGATAATAGTCTCTCTTTGTAGAATGAAAAAGATGTGTAGATCTCAAGGAGGAGGTCAAACACGGTCTTTCCCTGATCTGCAACCCAGGCTGCTATCTCAGCGATCAAAGCGCAGGCACTAACCGCATCTTTATCTCTGACAAAATCACCAATCAGGTACCCGTAACTCTCCTCACCACCTACAATGAACGTCTTTTCGCCTTCATGTTTTCTTATGATGTCGGCGATGAACTTAAATCCGGTTAAGACATCGAAATATTCAAGGTCAAATGATTGAGCAATATCCCGCAATAATTCGGTAGTTACAATTGTTTTAACAATATATTCCTTGCCGGTAAATTTTCCAAGTTCTTTCCACCTGTTCAGGATGTAATAAAAGAGCAGAGCTGCAGTTTGGTTGCCATTTAACAAAATAAATTTCCCTGCAGGATCTTTTACAGCGATTCCTACTCTGTCGGCATCCGGATCTGTTGCCATAACCAGTTCTGCATCAATCTTCTTTGCAAGTTGCAACGCCATATTCAGCGCATCTTGCTCTTCGGGATTTGGGGAATGGACAGTTGGGAAGTTTCCATCAGCAGTAGCTTGTTCAGTAACGATAGATACGTTTTCGAAGCCAAACCTTTTGAGAATCTCCGGAATCATGGTCTGGCCTGTACCATGTAGTGGTGTAAATACGATCTTGAGCTCTTTTTGTCGGTCAATTGCTTCAGGGGAGAGTCTTAGTTGAAGAATTTCATCTAAATATGCTTCATCGATTTCGTTACCGATAATTTGGATTCTGTGCCGGTTCCCTTGCCATTTTACCTGGTCAATAGATGTGATCTTCTTCACTTCATTGATCACGTTGACATCGTGCGGAGCGATCATCTGGGCACCATCATCCCAGTATGCTTTGTATCCGTTGTACTCTTTGGGATTATGAGATGCAGTAAGCATCACACCGCTCTGACAGCCTAAATACCGAATCGCGAATGAAAGTTCAGGTGTGGGGCGAAGAGCATCAAACAGGTATACCACAAATCCGTTTGCTGCAAGAACTTCAGCTGTAACGGTGGCAAAATAGCGACTGTTGTTCCGGCTGTCGTATGAGAGGACCAGGCTAATAGGATCCACTTGCGGGAACATCATTTTCAAGTAGTTAGCCAGTCCTTGTGTGGCCATACCTACCGTATATTTATTCATCCGGTTGGTTCCCACATCCATAATTCCTCTCAATCCGCCGGTTCCAAACTCCAGGTCTCGATAAAATGCATCAGTCAATGCAACCGGATCTGTCTCCATCAACTCCTTTACTCTCACCTTCGTGTCGTCGTCAAAAGCTCCTTCAAGCCATGCACTTGCTCGTTCTAAAACAGTCGGATCTATTGCGTCCCTCATTGTTCGATTTCTGATAAATGATTCAGGAGTGCCAGACAGTCCTTCAAACTATCTCGCCAATGAGGGATCTTGATTCCAAACTGTGATTTTATTTTGCTCTTGTTCATGACACTATAATATGGTCTGGGTGCTGGAAGTGGATACTCTTTTGTCTCAATTGGATAGACCTGGCAATTTATCCGTGTAAGATCCACAATGGCTGATGCAAAGTCGTACCATGAGGCTACACCTTCATTCGAGTAGTGGAAAAGTTCCACTCCCTGACAGGTTTCCATATCAGGAAGGATGTCAAGTATTGTTTTACATAGATCCCGTGCATAGGTAGGGGTTCCAATTTGATCAAAAATAATATTCAAATTTTCACGCTCGTTACTTAATGTCAGGATTGTTTTTGCAAAGTTGTTTCCATAGGATGAATAAAGCCATGAAGTCCGGATAATTATCCCGCGGTTAGCATTTGTCTCTACAGCAACATCACCAGCATATTTGCTTTGTGCATAAAAAGAGATTGGATCCGGCGAGTCTTCCTCTGTGTAAGGCTTGTAAGCCTTGCCATTAAAAACATAATCGGTGGAAATGTGGATTAACAGTGTGTCGTTGGCTGTGGCAGCTTTTGACAGGATCTCAGGTGCGATGCCATTGAGAAGCATCGCTTTTTCAGGCTCCTCTTCAGCTTTATCAACAGCTGTGTAGCCTGCACAATTTATTATGATATCGGGCTTCTCAGACCGAAAATAAGCGTTAACAGAATCAGGATTTGTGATATCCAGCTCCTCTATATCGGTAAAGAGGAACTGATACATTTCGAAGCTCTCTTCAAGCCATCGGAATTCACTTCCCATCTGACCGTTTGCTCCGGTTATCAGGATCTTCATAATTCAGGCTTTCCTAAATCGATTTAAAGTATTCGATCGTCTTCTTTAGACCCTCTGCAAGTGGGATCTTCGGTTCCCATCCTAATTCGCTTTTTGCTAACGAGATATTTGGCTGACGTTGTGTCGGATCGTCAGCAGGCAATGGCATATAAATAATTTTCGAACTGGCGCCGGTAAGCTTCAGAACCAATTCAGCCAGTTCAAGCATCGTAAATTCACCTGGATTACCAAGGTTAACGGGCCCGATGAACTCTTCCCGTGAGTTCATGAACCGGATCATTCCATCCAGGAGATCGTCTACATAACAGAAACTTCGTGACTGGGATCCGTCTCCGTAGATGGTGATATCCTCTCCATTCAGGGCTTGCACAATAAAATTTGAAACGACCCGACCGTCGTGAGGATGCATTCGGGGGCCATATGTATTGAATATACGGATGATTTTGATCCTAACATTATTTTGATGGTGATAGTTGACAAATAGCGTTTCTGCTACACGTTTCCCTTCATCATAGCAGGATCGTGGGCCGATCGGATTCACATGACCCCAGTAATCCTCAGGCTGAGGATGCACTTCCGGATCGCCGTAAACCTCACTGGTAGATGCTTGCAAGATCTTGGCTTTGATGCGTTTGGCCAGACCAAGCATGTTAATGGCTCCCATCACTGATGTTTTTACCGTTTTAATGGGATTGTATTGATAGTGAATAGGAGAGGCGGGACAGGCCAGGTTATAAATCTCATCCACTTCAATAAAATAGGGCATGGTTACATCGTGCCGGATCAATTCGAAAAAAGGGTTGTCCAACAATTGAACCACGTTCTGTTTCTGACCGGTAAAATAATTGTCGAGGCAAACAACTTCGTTGCCTTCGTTCAACAGGTGTTCACAAAGATGAGAACCGAGGAAGCCCGCTCCCCCGGTTACCAGGATTTTTTTCTTGATCATATATTATTATTTGGCAGTATCGATCCCGATGCAGAAATAATCAAATCCGTTCTTCTTCATCTCTTCAACATCATAGATGTTCCGACCGTCAAAAACAACAGGCTCTTTCAGGAGTTTTTTGATCACGTTCCAATTAGGAAATTTGAATTCCGGCCACTCTGTGATCATCAGGAGGCAGTCGGCATCAATAAGTGCATCATATTGATCTTCAGCGTATTCAACGTTATTTCCCAGGATACGTTTAGCTTCTTGCATGGCAACGGGGTCATAGGCTTTTATCCTGGCTCCGGCTTCGTGGAGAAGTTTGATCATCACCAAAGAAGGAGCTTCCCGCATATCATCTGTTTGAGGTTTGAAAGACAATCCCCAAAGCGCAATCACTTTCCCTTTCAAATCACCGTTGAAGTATTCGTGAATTTTGTTATACATCACCGACTTCTGGTCGTTGTTCACATCTTCAACAGCTTTCAGCACCCGCAGAGAATATCCAACTTCATCTGCTGTTTTAATCAGGGCTTTGACATCCTTTGGAAAACAGCTTCCTCCATATCCGGCTCCGGGGTAGATAAACTTGTGTCCTATCCGTGTATCAGATCCGATCCCTTTCCGAACCATATTGACATCAGCTCCAACGATCTCACAGAAATTGGCAATGTCGTTCATGAAACTGATTTTGGTAGCGAGCATGGAGTTGGCGGTGTATTTGGTCATCTCCGCAGAGATAATATCCATGAATATCACCGGGTGTCCGTTCAGGGTAAACGGTTTATATAGTGCCTTCATCAAATCTTCAGCGCGAGTTGAATCACAACCTACTACGATGCGATCAGGTTTCAGGAAATCATCAATGGCTGCGCCTTCTTTCAGAAATTCAGGATTAGAAGCTACATCAAATTCGATCTTGACACCCCTTTTATCCAGTTCTTCTTTGACGGCTGAACGAACTTTCTCCGCAGTTCCGACCGGTACAGTACTTTTCGTAACGATCAGAATGTAATCATCCATATGTTTCCCTACATCTCGGGCAACACTTATGACATATTGCAGGTCGGCGCTGCCATCTTCATCGGGTGGTGTACCAACGGCGCTGAAGATCACTTCACAATCAACAAGAGCTTCTTTGATGTCGGTTGTAAAACTGAGTCTATTCTTCTTCATGTTCCGGTGAACCATATCTTCGAGACCAGGCTCATAGATTGGGATGATCCCCTCTTTGAGGTTGTCGATCTTTTTCTGATCAATGTCAACACACGTAACATCAATCCCAACTTCTGCAAAACAAGTTCCTGTTACAAGGCCCACATACCCTGAGCCTACGATAGTGACTTTCATATATTTTGTATTTTATTTTATCGTTTGGTTTTTAACTTATGAAGCAAATATATCAAATCCAGTAGGGATTATTGCTATATCCGATAAATAATTATCAATATCGGAATGTGGATAATTAGATTTTTAATTTTGTCTGAATGGTTTTTACTTCTTCCGTGAGCTTCTTGACACTCTCAACCAGATGGTAATTCTCGCTTGTTACATTCTCAGGGATCTCATTGCTGATGTAATGTACAAACTGCCATACTTCCCGAATATCCTTCACTTCCAGGTCGTAAGGGTCATAAAGTGGATTCATCGAGTGCAAAATTAACTTCCCCTCTTGCTTAATATGATTCTCCACCACTTTAAACACGATCCCCTCATTAACTGTCAGGATAATGTATGCATCTTTGTCCCGGATGGTGTTCCAATCCTGGACAAAGACTCCGGTGACGTAAGCGCCGTGGGTGATTGGGAGCATAGAATCCCCGCTGATCTGAAAGGTACGGTATTTTTTCTGCTTTGACAGAAAGGGTAGCCTGAATGTGGGCAGGATGCTGATATACTCTGGATCGGCAAAACCACTGCTGTAACCCGCTTTCGCTCTCTCCGATATCAGCTCAATGTTCTCTTCGTTATCAATGCCGACAGTTGTAGCCAGGATTCTCAGATTTGTTCCTTTGATGAACACATCATACCCCCGTTCAAGTTGCCGTAGCTGACTTTCAGGAAGTGCAGTGAGATCCACTCTGATCAGCGTATCGATTGCTACCTTAAAGTAGTTTGAGAATCCGATCAACGCTTCCATCCCGGCCTGGGCTACATTGTTTTCGTACCCGCTGAGTGTCGATCGCTTCATCTCCAGCGTTATGGCTACTTCATCCTGTGTTCGCCCTCTTCGTTTCCGTAAAAATTTAATATTCGAACTAAAAAACATGGTTGAGAATTTTGGTAGTGCAAATATAATGATTATATTGTAATCGCAAAAATGATTAAAAATTAATCACTCTCGCAACATAGTTCACCTTGACCTCGACACCTTCTTCGTGTCGGTAGAACGCCTTGTTAATACCGAGCTTGAGGGTAAGCCGGTGATCATCGGTGGTATGTCTGACCGTGGGGTCGTGGCCAGTTGCAGCTATGAGGCAAGGACATTTGGCGTTCATTCCGCTATGCCGATGAAGATGGCACGATTGCTTTGTCGCGATGCTATTTTTATTCGTGGCGACATGGAGTTGTACTCAAACTATTCGCATACGGTCACAGATATTATTGCGGAGCAGTCGCCGCTATATGAAAAAGCCTCTATCGATGAGCATTATATCGATGTGACAGGGATGGATCGTTTTTTTGGTTTGTTGAAATGGACACATGAGCTCCGGCAGACGATCACGAAGAATACGGGATTGCCTATATCGTTTGGACTCTCTGTGAACAAAACGGTGTCGAAGATCGCTACCGGAGAAGCCAAGCCCAACGGAGAGCTCCAGGTTCCAGGCGAGGCCGTAAAGCCTTTTCTGGCGCCGTTGTCGATCCGGAAGATCCCGATGATCGGGAAGAAAAGCTATTTCTTGCTTCGCTCCATGGGCATTGTCACGATCGATACCCTCAGCCAGATGCCGGTAGAGATGCTGCAGCGGGTAATGGGCAAGAACGGCATTGTGATCTGGGAAAAAGCGAACGGGATTGACCGGACGCCGGTCAGGCCTTACCGTGATGCGAAATCGGTGAGTACGGAAAATACGTTTGATCAGGACAGCATCGATATCGTGCGAATGAAAGAGATCCTGGTAAAGATGGTGGAGAAGATATCTTATGAGCTGCGGGATAAACAGAAACTCACCTCCTGCATCACGGTGAAGATCCGCTACTCGAATTTCGACACGCATACATTGCAAAAGAAAGTTCCCTATACGGCGTTTGATCATGTGCTGATCCCGGTGGCGAAGGAGTTGTTCGACCGGCTTTATCAGCGCCGGATGCTGATTCGTCTTATCGGCGTTCGTTTCAGTAGCCTTATCTCCGGTAATCCGCAACTGAATTTGTTTGAAGAGAGTACCGAGATGATCAACCTTTACCAGGCGTTGGATCATGTCCGTAGAAAATATGGACGCAAGATTGTAAGAAGGGGGGTGGCGGTGGAATGTACTTAAACTGTCACTCATATTACTCTCTCCGTTACGGCACGTTCTCTATCGAGAAGCTGGTAGAGCAGGCTGTAGCATACGGTATCCCTGCAATGGCGCTCACCGACATCAATAACTCTACGGGGATCATGGACTTTGTAGCTGCCTGCAAAGAGAAGAGGGTTAAGCCCATTGCAGGGATTGAGTTTCGCCGGGAGGATCAATTGCTCTATATTGGACTGGCTAAAAACAATGAAGGCTTCCGGGAACTGAACGAATTTCTCAGTCATCATACCCTTAGAAATCTGCCATTACCTGACAAGGCGCCGGAGTTGGAGAATACGGTTATGATATATCCTTTTAGCTCACCAGTTAAACATGGTAAAACTCGTCATTCCTCCCTCGTCCCTCGTCCCTCATTCATCGGCATTCTTCCCTCCGACATGAATCCTATCATCCTCTCCCGACACCGCCACCTGCTGGACCGAATGGTCATCATAGCGCCGGTTACGATTGCCGGCAGGGCTACCTGGGAGTTGCACAGAAATCTGCGGGCGATTGATCATAATATTCTGCTTTCCAGGCTTGAGCCTCAGTATCTGGCTTCTGCAGAAGAGGTAATGAAGCCCATGGATGAATTGCTGGAACCTTTCCGGGAATATCCGGAGATCATCCGGAACACTGAGAAACTGATAGATGAGTGCAGTATCGATTTTGATTTCCGGGAGTGTAAGAACAAACGAACTTTTACCGGGGATATATATGATGATCAGATTCTGCTGGAGAAACTGGCGTTCGATGGACTGGAGTACCGGTATGGTAAAAACCATTCTGAAGCGCGAAACCGGATCCGTCACGAAATAGATATCATCTGTAAGATGGGTTTTGCCGCCTACTTTCTCATCGCATGGGATGTGATCAGGTACTCCATGTCACGCGGATTTTATCATGTAGGCAGGGGGAGCGGCGCCAATAGCATTGTCGCTTACTGCCTGAAGATCACTAACGTAGATCCTATCGAACTCGACCTCTACTTTGAACGTTTCATCAACCCCAAACGCACATCGCCTCCCGACTTCGATATCGACTACTCATGGAAGGAGCGCGATGAAGCGCTCGACTACATATTTAAACGGTATGGTCATGAGCATACCGCTCTGCTGGGGGCGATGTCGACTTTCAAAGGAAAATCGATTTACCGGGAGTTGGGTAAGGTACATGGTTTACCGAAAGGGGAGATAGATGCCTTCCTGAAGCACCCGGAGGAGGTGCTGAACCGGAACAGTATCATTGAGAAGATCAGCCGGATAGGAGAGATGATGACGGATTTTCCAAATATCCGGAGCATTCATGCCGGTGGTGTCCTGATCTCCGAAAAGCCTATCAACTGTTATACGGCTCTTGACCTTCCTCCGAAAGGGTTCCCCACCACTCAGTGGGATATGTATGTCGCCGAGGATATTGGGTTCGAGAAACTGGATATTCTCAGTCAGCGGGGGATCGGACATATTTATGAGACAGCCGGAATCGTCAACCGAAACCGGAACATCAGCGTGGATGTCCACAATGTCGGGCAGTTTAAAAAGGACCCCAAAGTCAGAGAGCTGCTGCAATCGGCGCGGACCATCGGCTGTTTTTATGTAGAGAGTCCGGCCATGCGTGGGTTACTGAAGAAGCTCCGGTGCGAAGACTACCGGACCCTGGTGGCAGCCAGCTCGATCATACGACCTGGTGTAGCTCGCTCTGGCATGATGAAAGAGTATATCTACCGGTTCCATAATCCGGACAAGTTCAACTACCTCCATCCCATTATGGAAGAGCAACTGCAGGAGACCTATGGCGTGATGGTCTATCAGGAGGATGTGCTGAAGATCTGTCACCACTTTGCAGGCCTTGATCTGAGCGAGTCGGATGTGATAAGGCGTGCCATGAGCGGGAAGTACCGGTCAAAGAAGGAGTTGCAACGAATCATTGATAAGTTCTTTGTCAACTGCAAGGAGGCCGGATATCCTGATAAGATTACCAAAGAGGTGTGGCGCCAGATCGAATCGTTCGCAGGCTACTCCTTCTCAAAAGCTCACTCGGCGTCCTATGCTGTTGAGAGCTACCAGAGCCTCTACCTGAAAGCTCACTATCCGCTTGAATTCATGGTAGGGGTGATCAATAATTTCGGGGGATTCTACCCTTCCTGGGTCTATATGAATGAAGCAAAGAACTGGGGAGCCATGATGCATTTGCCTTGTGTTAACAATGGGGATTACAAAACGTGTTTACGCGGAGAGAAGGATATTTATGTGGGATTTATTCATGTTGCAAACCTCGAATACCAGCTGGGGAAAGCGATCAGCGCAGAGCGGGGGGGGAGGGACGAAGGACGAGGAACGAAGGACGAGGATCAAGGGAGAAAGCACGAAAGGCTCTATGTAAGTCTGGAAGATTTCATTCAACGTGTTCCAATTACCCTGGACCAACTCATTATACTGATTCGTGTTGGCGCCTTCCGCTTTACCGGGAAACCGAAAGCCACGCTGCTCTGGGAAGCGCATATGCTGCTGGGAAGGACGAGGAATGAAGGACGAAGGACGAAGGACGAAATTCGAGATTCGAAATTCGAAATTCGGGGTTCGTCTCACGTTTCACGTCTCACGTCTCACGATTCACCTTCCTTAACTCTCGCCCCCCGACCCTCGACCCTCTTCGAAACTCCTGTCAAGAAATTTGAACTCCCTGCGCTCTGGCAATCGCAGTTAGAGGAGGTTTATGATGAAATAGAACTCCTTGGCTGGCCGGTCAGCCATACCTGGTTCGATCTGCTTGAAACCAATTTCCGGGGAGAGGTCATGGCTGCAGAGATGAACCAGTTAACCGGAAAAAAGGTACGGATGCTGGGGTTGCTGGTAACGATCAAATATGTACGAACTGTAAAAAAGGAGTGGATGCACTTCGGCACCTTCATCGATGTTCACGGACAGTTTTTTGATACAGTGCATTTTCCTCAGGCTGTTAGTAAATATCCTTTCAGGGGCGACGGCATCTATCTGATCCTGGGGAAGATCGTTGAAGAATTTGGGTTTCCCAGCCTGGAAGTAGAGAAGATGGCGAAGATGGCGGTGAAGGCAGATCCGAGGG
>CAZTSX010000014.1:61200-78827 GCA_964616825.1 uncultured Prolixibacteraceae bacterium | reverse complement strand
ACTTGTCAATAGAGGGAGTTCCATACAAAAGATTCGTGAATCATTACATGAAGGCCGCTCCCTCTTTTTTGACACCAGCGAGAGACTGTGGATCGGAACCCGCGGAGGCCTGAATCTAATGAAAGAAGATCAGATCCAGATGGTTGAGTCAGATTTACTCTCAAATGATGCTGATATCACTGCTATCACCGAGGACCCATCAGGGGATATCTGGTTCTCCTCCAATGGGGAAGGGCTTTACCGAATTTACCCGCCCACCTCAACTGTTCAACGTATCACTGATCAGCAGGGTCTTCCGTCAAACTTGATCCAGTGTCTTTTCGTTGACCAGGAGTCATCGATCTGGGTTGGGTTTCAAGGAAATTTCGGACTGAGTCATCTTCAAAAACGTGTGGTTTATCTTTATACGAAAGAACAAGGATTGTCAGGCAATAATATCCTTCCGCTATTTACTGCCAGGGATAATAATGTATGGATCGGGAATGCAAAAGGAGGGGTCGATTATTACTCCAACGGCACATTTACTCAACATGGTGATTCGGTTAGAATCGGGACCAATCCGGTTTTCACGATTTCAGAAGATAAAGATCATCAAATCTGGATAGGGAGTGTTGACTCACTTGTAATCTTTAATGGGTTGGAAAGAGTGAGGTCACTCTCATCAGATGGTTTTTATGATAATCCTCTCTACCATGCTGTCTTTGCTGCTAGTGATGGAGCCATCTGGGTTGGAACCAATCAGGGAATCGTCATTATCAAGGATCAGGACACCGCCATGTTAGGTATTGAGGATGGTCTTTCGGATGATGGAATTTTCTGTTTTGCCGAGGATGCATCCGGAGACATCTGGATAGGCACCCAGGAAGGGGGTTTAAACAGGTACCAGGATGGAGTTGTCTCACAGATTTCCAAAAGTGAGGGATTATCGGATGATATGATCCTTTGCATATACATCGATGCAGCAGGTATATTATGGATCGGCACAGCCAACGGAGGGCTAAACAGGATTGATATCTCGACAGGTGATATTATATCATTCGGATCCTCAGAAGGATTGGATGACATCATCTCCCAGATCTTTGAAGATGAGTTCGGTTACCTCTGGCTAGGTACCAGCGAAGGAATCATCTCTGTGAATAAAAATTCACTGCATCAACCTCTGACAGGTGAGCAGGAGAAACTTGATGTACAGGTATTCTCCTTTTCTGATTCAGATAAGTCCAGAGGGTTGAACGCCGGCATCTTCCCGGCAGGGTGTAAGCTGGCGGACGGCTCCCTCTGGTTTCCTACCAATGACGGGATTGCTGTTATCCTACCCCATGTTTCCCATAGAGAGGTGCCATTTCCTCACGTCGCAATTCAGCAAGTGATTGTAAACAGCACACCCCAGCCCCTGTCAGCATCCTATGTTTTTCCACCCGCGGTGATCCATCTTGAAATCAATTTTACAGCCCCCTCATTCCTTTCTCCAGAGCTTATTAAGTTCCGTTATAAACTGGTGGGATATGATGATGATTGGGTGACTTACGGTACCGACCGGAAGGCTCACTACACGAAAGTTCCATACGGGGGCTATACCTTCCAGGTACAGGTGACCAATCATCTAGGCCAATGGAGCGACGAGATAACCTCCATTCCAATCAAAATCAAGCCCTATTTCTACCAGCGGATCTGGTTTATGGTTCTTTGTATAGTCGTAGGATTGTTTATTCTATATGCTATTTATAAGTACCGTATCCGCCAAATTCGGGAGAAAGAGCTGGAGGTCCTGGTGGAGGCACGCACCAAAGAGTTACAGAAACTGAACAGGGAACTTGACCAACGGGTTCTGGACCGTACCGGTGAACTGGCAGCAGCTAACCAGGAACTGGAGGCGTTTTCTTATTCCGTCTCCCATGACCTTCGCGCCCCAGTCAGGCGTATCGAAGGACTGGTTGAAGCATTAATAGAAGATTACCGTGACAAGTTCGATGATCCCGGCAAAGATCTTATGACGAAGATCGCAGCTTCTTCTACTGAGATTGGAGAGTTGATCGAAGAGTTCCTGAAGCTGGCCCGTATTGCCCGCCAGGAGATCGATAAAACAGATTTCAACCTGAGTATTATGGCGACCGAGATCATGGATGAACTTGCTAACGAAGATCCTCACAGGAAAGTAAAGGTTGATATCCAATCAGATATCCAAGCAACTATAGATCCCAGAATGATGCGGATTGCATTATACAACTTGTTAGGGAATGCCTGGAAATATACCGCAAAATCAACGAATCCGGAGGTGGAATTTGGTCTTAAAAAAGAAAATAATCAACAAATATTCTTTATCCGGGATAATGGCATTGGCTTTGACATGGGTCATTATGAGAAGCTGTTCACTCCTTTCTTGCGTCTTCATAGTGATGATCAATTTAGCGGTACCGGAATTGGGCTGGCCACTGTAAAACGAATTATCATGAAACACGGGGGGAAGATCTGGGCTACTTCCGAACCCGGAAAAGGCAGCACATTTTTCTTCACCATTTAAATCAACATCCAATGACACAGATCAAGCTACTGCTGGTGGAAGACAACGATACAGATGCGTTGCTGGTTGTCAGGCAATTGAAAAAAGAGGGACTTGACATTGATCATGTTCAGGTAAAAACACGGGACGAAATGGAGCAGGCATTTGCCAGTGACACCTGGGATCTGGTCATTTCCGATTATTCATTGCCGGGTTTCGGGGGGAAAGATGCACTTGAGCTCTTCAATTCAAAAAACCTTGATATCCCGTTTATCCTTGTTTCCGGCACTGTAGGTGAAGATATCGCTGTCACCATAATGAAAGGTGGCGCCAATGATTACCTGATGAAGACCCATCTTCACCGGTTGGGACCGGCGGTCAAACGGGAACT
Organism: uncultured Prolixibacteraceae bacterium; assembly: GCA_964616825.1. Taxonomy (GTDB): domain Bacteria; phylum Bacteroidota; class Bacteroidia; order Bacteroidales; family FEN-979; genus QYOJ01. The sequence goes on along the minus strand of CAZTSX010000014.1, from coordinate 75,936 downwards.
TGAAGAGACCCAGGTGAAACGCGAAAAGAAACGTATTGAATCTGTTCTTACTCAAACAGAAAAACGATTTCAGAGTCTGATTGAAGATTTGCGGGATCTGGTATTTCTCTCTTCCATGGATGGTAAAAAGATTTACATCGTCAATCCTGCTTTTGAAGCGATCTATGGACAGCCCGTTAAAGCGCTGGAGGAGAATCCTATGTTATGGCAGGATGTTATTCATGAGGATGACAAAAGTCTTTTAGGCCCCATGGCGGAAGAACTTAAACGTACGGGAGTATGTGAGGGTGAATATCGCATTGTCCGGCCTGATCAATCCATCCGATGGGTTTACGATCGCCGTTGCAAGGTTTTCACTGACGAGGAGGAAGAAGCCCTGATGGGTGGGATAGTTATCGATGTGACAGAAAAAAAACAGGCTGAAGAAGAGCTGCAACTGGCGAAGAGTGAAGCGGAAAAGTCGAGCCGTATGAAATCTGCCCTGATGCAAAATATGAGTCACGAATTCAGGACTCCCATGAATGGCATCCTCGGCTTCTCCGAAATCTTATTCGAAGAGTTAGAAGATGAGAAAACCCGGACAAAAGCAGAGTATGTTCTATCATCGGGAAAACGATTGCAACAAACCCTGGACTCTATCATGCTCCTTGCACAACTGGAGTCAGATATTTCCTTGAATCCAGAAGAGATAAACCTGGCCTCAACGTTACAGAAGATAACCTCACCGATGAAAGAACAGGCTATTGAAAAAGGGTTGGATTTCACGCTTTCGGTTGAGGATGAACTGACTCTAATATCTGACTCATCGTTATTGCAACGTATCCTCACCGACATTCTTGACAATGCTGTAAAATTCACCAATTCCGGCGAGGTTACTATAAATACATGTGCGACTGGCAGCAACCAGGATCAGATTGAGATCCGGATCTGTGATACCGGAATCGGTATACCCGACGAAAAGCTATCCCTGATCTTTGAAGAGTTCCGGCAAGCTGAGGAAGGATATGACCGACCCTATGAGGGGAGTGGTCTGGGATTGTCGATCGCCTCAAAATGCATCAAAATCCTCGGAGGCATACTCAATGTTAAGAGTGAACCAGGTAAAGGATCAACATTTATCCTGTCGTTTCCTGTCAATTGGAAAGCAGAAAAACCAACGGAAAAAGCTGTCGCATCACCGGAGCCAGTTGAACCCAGGCCGAAGGAAAAACCAGCTGTCACCGAACCATCCCTTTTGTTGGTGGAAGACAATGAGGCAAATATCGAGCTAATTAAATTGTTCCTGAAGAATGAATACCAGCTGGATGTTGCATATGACGGCGAGTCATCACTTGAGATGGTTAAAAAGAAACAATATGATTGTATCCTGATGGATATCAATCTTGGTCCTGGTATGGATGGTATTGATGTGATCACCGAAATCCGGAAGATCTCTTCCTACAAGACCACTCCGATCGTTGCTGTCACAGGATATACCTTCCGGAATGAGAAGGAGTTCATCATTGCCAAAGGGGCTAATCACTATATTGAGAAGCCATTTAACCGGGAAGTCCTGGATGGGGTGCTTTCGGAGGTTTTTGAGAATTGATCAGATACGGATCATCTGATCAGGGTGATGAGGCCTTTGTTGGTCACTGTATGTTTGTTGTTCACCTTATAGAAAATCGCCCATACATAAACGCCACCCGGGCACTCCTCTCCTTTGAGCGTGCCATCCCATCCCTCTTCAATATTCTTCGTAGAAAAAACTACCTCTCCCCACCCATTAAACACCTGGAGATGAAACTCCGTGATATTTTCAGGTGGAAGCCCAAGAATTTTGAATTCATCGTTTAATCTATCCCCATTGGGAGTAAATGCGTTAGGAATATAGGGGATAACATAGACGGTAACGCTATCCACAAACTCCTGGCCATCACAAAGCGTTATATAGGCGTGATAGGTTGTGGTCTCTGTAGGAGTAACCACCACACGTTGCTGGGAAGAGATCTGCTCGGATCCCTGATACCATCTATAGACGATTTTCTCTCCGGGGATGATAGGATGCAGGTTATAGGGTATCTGGGCTATCTGAAAGCTATCCACAGAGGTGGGAGAGAAGATCCAACCCTCCATCCTGGCGGACCATGAGGTCGCATTCCGGCCCGGCACTGCATAACCAATGTATCCGTTCTCATTTTGCATACCTTGTGTTGCGGTATTGTTTTGCCAGTCGGTACATGAAGGCTTGACCATCAAGTGGTTCTCGATGGTGTTCGTTCCTTCATTCAGAACGATCTGAAATGTGATCAATGAATCCATACATAGGTACATGGGCGTCTGGCACCACATCACTACCATGCTTCTATTGGAATCTGCTCCGACGGTACGATAGAAGATATAGGGACTTCCTGCCTGGATCGGATTCAGATCCTGAAATGGTCCAAGGATACAGTTTTTCGGGTTGTAATCAGCGGCGTTCGGAACAGCGAAAGGTTGGCGTGTTCCTCTTGCATTCACGTTGGGAGAAAAGCTGATCCAACCATTTGCCCCGATATAAAACTGAGTATAGATATTTCCAAAGAAAGAGAAGCTAAACCCGATCGGGAATGGACCTTCCACACCGTCATCAGAAGTAACCACACCTTCTCCGATTAATCCATAAGTAGCTGTCAGGGTGACAGGAACACCCGGGTTGATCGTGTCATTGGGTCCGGCATCGAATTGGGCAAAGGAGAGAATGGGAAAAAGAAGGAGTAGAAAGTAGGACGTGAGACGTGGGACGAGGGACGAGGGGCGAGATGAGTGGGGAGTGGTAAGAGGAAGTATGTTTCCTGGGGAAGATGGCATTCCGGTATATCTGATGTGAAAACACAAAGTTGCAGAAAATCTCGTAAATATGCTAATTTTGTGACTGCTAACCATATCCGGAAAACGAAGCAAAACGCTATTAATTTCAACTTTCATGAAAAAAGACACAGCTATTTTTAATATCATCAGGAAAGAATTACATCGTCAGACCAGTGGCCTGGAACTGATTGCCTCAGAAAATTTTGTCAGCGATCAGGTATTGAAAGCGATGGGGTCCTGTTTGACCAACAAATATGCAGAGGGCTATCCCGGGAAGAGATATTATGGTGGATGCCAGTATGTAGATGAATCAGAGGCTCTTGCGATAGAGCGGGCTCAACTGCTGTTCAATGCTGAGTGGGTTAATGTTCAACCTCACTCCGGTGCTCAGGCGAATATGGCGGTATTGATGACAGTTCTCAAACCCGGAGACACCTTCATGGGGCTTGATCTGGCTCATGGCGGACATCTCTCTCATGGTTCTCCGGTTAACTCTTCCGGGATTCTTTACAAAGCTGTTGCATACCAGGTGAAAGAGTCTACCGGGATCGTCGATTACGATATGATGGAGAGACTGGCCCTGGAAGCCAGACCCAAGCTGATTATCGCCGGAGCTTCTGCTTACTCACGCGACTGGGATTACAAACGGATGCGGGAGATTGCTGATCAGATCGGAGCTATCCTGATGGCCGATATCGCACATCCCGCCGGTATGATTGCACGCGGGCTGCTGAATGATCCCATCCCCTGGTGTCATGTGATTACTACCACGACACATAAAACTCTGCGGGGGCCACGTGGAGGTATGATTCTGATGGGAAGAGATTTCGAAAATCCATGGGGATTAACCACACCGAAAGGAGCTGTAAAAACAATGGCACAGCTGTTCAATTCAGCCGTTTTCCCTGGCATCCAGGGTGGCCCGCTGGAGCATGTCATTGCCTCCAAAGCGGTATCCTTTTTCGAAGCGCTTTCAGATGAATATATGGATTATATCATCCAGGTTAAGAAAAATGCTTCGGTTATGGCTCAGGCATTTGTTGATAAAGGGTATCATGTGATTTCCGGTGGAACGGATAACCACCTGATGTTGATTGATCTGCGGAAGAAGTTCCCGGAAATTACCGGAAAGCTGGTTGAGAATACCCTGGTAAAAGCTGATATCACGGTTAATAAAAACATGGTTCCGTTTGACAGCCGGTCGCCTTTCCAGACTTCCGGTTTACGTATTGGCACCCCTGCGATTACAACCCGTGGCCTTACAGAGGAGCATATGGCGCCTGTTGTTGATCTGATTGATGAAGTGATCGGGGATATTGAGAATGAAGATAAGATTCTGAAGGTGAAGAATCAGGTAAATGAGATGATGGATGAGTTTCCGTTGTTTGCTTATTGATAACCATGAAGACATTATATCTTGTACGGCATGCGAAATCTTCCTGGGATCATCCCGAGTTGAGTGATTTTGAGCGACCATTGATGAAAAAAGGCATCCGGAAATGCAAACCGGTCATTGAATACCTGAAAAAAAAGGAGATCTCTCCCGATTTATTCATTTCAAGTCCGGCTGTCCGAGCCATCGAGACGGCACGGATATTTGCCAGAGGTTTAGGTTATTCTGAGGAGAAGATCCTGATTGACCGGAAAATCTATAATGGTCATTATGACCATATCCTTGATATTATTTATGATACTTCCAATAATATAGATTCCTTGATGCTTTTCGGTCACAACCCCATGATCAGCAACCTGGGTAACCTCTTTGTGCATCCCGGGATTGATTACATGCCGACATCAGCTGTAGTTGGCATCTCGTTTGCCACGGATCAGTGGGAAGATATTCCGAATGCGAAATCGCGTCTGCTATTTATGCTTACGCCAAAAAAACTCATATAGAATCCATGGCCTCTCAAACCAAATCGCAGATACTGAACCGTGAAATAAGCTGGCTTTATTTCAATGGAAGGGTGTTACAGGAGGCTGCAGACAAGCGAAATCCACTCATCGAACGACTGAAGTTCCTCGGAATCTTTTCCAACAACCGGGATGAATTTTTCCGGGTCCGGGTCGCTACCCTCAACAGGATCGTAAAAGTGGGAAAGATCACCCAAGGTACAGATTACAATCCAAAAAAAATCCTGCGGCAGATAGGGGAAATTGTTCATGTGCAGGAGAGGGAGTTCCAGCGGATTTTCAATGCTATTGTCACAGAGTTCGCTGACCACGATATTCATATTATCAATGAAAAACAGCTGACACTAAAGCAAGGAGAGTTTGTCAGGAAGTACTTCCAGGAGCAGGTCCGGGTATTCCTGTTTCCGCTAATGATAAGCAGTTTCAAAGATATCTCATCCCTGGTCGACAAATCGATCTACCTGGCTGTCTCCCTCGAAAGCAGTGATCCTGAGATAAAGCCTGACCATGCGCTCATTGAGGTGCCAACCAGATCGGTTTCCCGTTTTCTCATCCTGCCAAAGGTCGGAAAAAACCAATATGTGATGTTGCTGGATGATGTGATCCGGTTCTGTCTGTCAGAGATCTTTTTTCTCCTGGGATATGACAAATACTCCGCATATACAATGAAAGTCACACGTGATGCGGAGCTGGATATTGATACAGACGTTTTAAAAAGCTTCCTGGAGGTGATGGCGGAAAGCATCAAGCAGCGGAAGCGTGGGAATCCGGTCAGATTTGTTTACGACAACTCCATGCCGGAGGAGTTTTTGAAGTTAATCACAAAAAGACTGGATATCCGAAAAGATGATCCGATCCGGGGAGGAGGCAGGTATCATAACTTCAAAGACTTCATGAGATTCCCGAATCTGGATCATCCGGAACTCGAGTATCCTCCCATGCCCCCGAAGTGGCATCCGGAAATCACTCTCAATACCAGTATCATCGCCCTGATGAAGGAGAAGGATATCATGCTTCATTTTCCCTACCAGACGTTCAGACATGTCATTGACCTATTGCGGGAAGCTTCTATTGATCCCAAAGTCAGATCGATCAAGATGACCATTTACCGGGCTGCCAAAAACTCAAGTATCATCAATGCCTTGATCAGCGCTGCCCGGAATGGAAAATACGTAACAGTATACCTGGAGTTGCAGGCCCGTTTTGATGAAGAGGCAAACATCTATTGGACCGAGAGGCTTCAGGAAGAGGGTGTCAAAGTCATCCATAGTATTCCGGGACATAAGGTCCATTCCAAATTGCTGTTGATTCGTCGAAAAGAGAATAACGTAAATGGGCTCTATGCGATGGTCAGTACAGGGAATTTCAATGAAGATACCGCACTGGTCTATACAGACGATGGCCTGTTAACATCTGATCCCCGGATCTGTCAGGATGTGAATAATGCTTTTCACCAGATGGAATCCGCTTACCGGCCTTATAAATACAAGTCCATGGTGCTTGCCCCTTTTAACATGCGATCTCATTTCATCAGCATGCTGAATTATGAGATCCGTCAGGCTAAAGCGGGGAAAGAGGCCTGGGCGATTATCAAACTGAACAACCTGGTCGATACAACGATTGTAAGAAAACTTTACCAGGCAAGCCGGGCGGGTGTTAAACTAAAGTTGATTGTTCGTGGCATTTGTGTCGTTATTCCAGGGATTCCCGGAATGAGTGACAATATACAAGGCATCAGTATTGTCGACAGATTTCTGGAACACTCCCGGGTTCTGGTGTTCTGTAATGGTGGAGACCCAAAATATTACATCACATCAGCCGACTGGATGTTGAGAAATTTCGACAACCGGATTGAGGTTGCCTGTCCTGTTTACGATAAAAAAATCCAGAAGGAACTCTGGGATATGCTTCAAATCCAGCTCAAAGACAATACGAAAGCCCGGATACTTGTTGGGCAAGGTGAGCCAAATACCTATCGTAAAACAAAGGGCAGGCCCATACAATCACAGGTGAAGATTTACGAATATCTTTCTGGGAAGAAGTCGTGAATCGTGAATCGTGAAACGTGAATGACGATACTTATTCTTTGTTCGAGTTTTGATGTTCGCTTTTCGCTGTCTCACATTGTTTATCAATCTCCTCTAATGTAAGGTTCCTATCGCAACAGTATGCCTCCCCTTTATGATGCTCTGCACAGACTTTAATTTTCCGCTGAGCAATCCGCTGGATGTTCAACAGATGACTGACGGAGATATTATCTGTAGTAAAGTTTTTTCCGCCTGATCCGCAAGCGAGTGTCAACGAGGGTGTGAGTGAATTATATAGCCCACCAATTGCTCCCTGCGAAGAGGGTGTGTTAACGACGATACGTCCGGCATTCAGTATATGTGCAAAGTAATGAATCTTGGCCTGGTTGTTAGAGTAGATGCCAACGGTATGGCCCAGTCCTCCATGTGCATTGATCCGTTTGCACAAAGTGATTGCATTATCAAAATCCACAACTTCGTAGTAGGCCAGAATAGGCGCAAGGATCTCCAGTGAAAGGGGCCACTTGATGCCTACCTGGTGTGGTTCCATATGGGCAATGAGCAGCCTGGTTCCTTTAGGAATCTCTATCCCCGCCAGGCGAGCTATTACCTCAGGAGTCTGACCAATCACCTCCGGGTTCATCGATCTCTGTGTTGTGTTGATCGCTATCTTTCCTACTTTCTCCATTTCGTTGGCAGATAGAAAATAGGCCTTTTGCCGCTTGAACTCTTTTCGTACATCTTCTGCATTATGTCGGGAGACTACCACTGATTGTTCACTGGCACAGATGGTTCCCAGATCAAACAACTTCGATGTCAGGATCTGATCTACCGCAAATTTCACATCAGCACTCCTTCCGATGTATACAGGAACATTGCCGGGACCAACTCCGATGGCTGGATTTCCGGAACTATACGCAGCTTTAACCAGACTTACTGAACCGGTAGCCAGCACCAATGCTGTTTTTGAATGGCCCATGAATGCCAGCACCTGGTCTCTTGAAGCACGCGGGATCCATTGTATACAATTCTCTGGAGCGCCTGCGTTACGTGCCGCTTCGTAACAAATCTTAGCAGCTGCGATAGTACATTCCCGAGCTGCTCCGTGCGGGTATATGATGATCGGATTCCTGGTCTTCATCGCAATGAGGCTCTTAAACATCGCGGTAGAGGTTGGATTGGTGACCGGGGTGATCGCGAATATCGGTCCCATCGGTCGGGCGATCTCAGTGATCATCGCCTCTTCATCTTTCTGAATAACTCCTACCGTTTTTTGATCTTTGATATCACGATAAACAAATCTGGTGGCAATGATATTCTTCACCATCTTATCATGTATGTTCCCTATACCTGTCTCTTTGTGAGCCATCTCGGCCAGTTTCCAGCGGTTGAGGAATCCAGCCTCATAAACTGCACGGGTTATTTCATCAGTCTGTTCCTGATCAAGCTTTGTGAACGCATGAGCCGCGATTAATGCTTTTTGAATGGTTTCCTCGATCAGAGGATCATGTGCGTGAGATTCCATAGCATGGCATTTATGTAAACAAATATATATGTTTTTAAATTAAACTGGTGAGCTAAAGTTTTTTTTGAATTTTAAATAACTGGTTGTAAATTTGTTAGTTCGATGTGGAAGAAGATCTTGAATATTATCCTGAATAAATATTTCCTGACAACTGTTGCATTTCTGGTATGGTTATTTTTCTTTGACAGCAATAATGCGGTGTTACGCCTGAAACTCAGGAACCAGTTAAATGAACTCAGACGCGAAAAACAATTCTATCTGGATGAGATCCAAAAAGATTCTATTCTCACGGAGAAGTTATTGAATGATACTGCTGAACTAGAGCGCTTCGCCCGGGAGAAGTACCTGATGAAGAAGGAGAATGAAGATGTTTTTCTGGTGATAGATACTACACCGGATCTACATCAATGATCACCCTAACTCCTGAAAATTCCTTATTTCGCGAAAATATTTCGATAATTTCCTTGAGCTGTTCTTTCATTGGAACTAGTTTCCCTCCCCGTTCCAGTTTGATCATGATCTGCTTGATATAGAGGTTCATAATACGGGAAACCATCGGGTATTCGGGGCCGAGAATACGTTTGCCAAATACATTACGAAGGTCGGCTGCCAGAATCGAGGAAGCTTTGTTTAGCTTATCTGGTTTTTTGTGCTTCAGGCGCAGGATAACGAGCCTGTAAAGAGGAGGATATTTGAAACGATTCCGTTCGTTGAGCTGCTTCAGATACATTGCCTGATAATCGTTAGCTACTACATCCCGGATGATCTCATTGGAGGGTTGCCATGTCTGGACAATTACCTCTCCCCTTCTTTTCTTTCGTCCTGAGCGCCCACTGACCTGGGCCATTAGCTGGTAACTTCTTTCAGCCGATCTGAAATCGGGGTAGCTAAGCATATTGTCGGCATTGAGAATGCAGACTGTACTTACATGGTCGAAATCGAGTCCTTTGGTCACCATCTGAGTTCCTACCAGGATATCGATATTTTGATTTTCAAAGTCGGTGATGATTTTTTGATGCCCGTGTTTCGACCGTGTAGTGTCGAGGTCCATCCTGGCAATGCGAGCTTCCGGCAACATGATCTGAAGATCTTCTTCTACCCGCTGAGTGCCGAAGCCCTTCATGTGAATCTGAGTACTGTTGCATTCCGGGCATTTTTCCGGCACCCGTGTCACAAATCCGCAATAATGGCAACGCAGCTGGTTGATCTTTTTGTGGTATACCAATGTAACATCACAATTTTTGCAGGAGGGCATCCAGTGACAAACTTCACACTCCAGCCTGAGTGAAAATCCTCTGCGATTCTGAAACAGGATTGACTGCTCCTTGTTATCCAGTGCCTGTTTCAATCGGGCGAGCAACACCGAGGAGAAATGCGATTTCATCTTCCCCTGGCGCAATTCGTTTTTAATATCCACTACCTGCATCTCAGGAAGAGGGAAGTTGCCATAACGTTGAAAAAGCTCCACCAACATGTATTTGCCCTGCTTGGCATTAAAGTAACTCTCCAGGGATGGAGTAGCAGAACCGAGTAGTGCTTTTGCTCCGAACAGATGGGCCAGAAAAAGCGCTGCATCACGGCCATTGTATCTGGGAGCAGGGTCATATTGCTTGAATGATGAGTCGTGTTCCTCATCCACGATCACCAATCCCAGGTTGGTAAAGGGAGCAAAGAGAGCCGACCGTGCACCCAGGATCACATCATATTGGTTTTCTATCGTACGGTTCCAGATCTCAGCTTTCTCTTGTTCGTTAAAGCGGGAGTGGTAGACACCGATGCGATCGCCAAAATATTTCTTCAGGCGAGTAATAATCTGGGTGGTCAACGCGATTTCAGGAAGAAGGTAGAGTACTTGCTTTCCTGTATCGATCACCTCCTGGATCAGCTTGATATAGATCTCTGTTTTTCCGCTGGAGGTTACACCGTGAAGCAACACAACATCCTTTTCATGCCATCCGTTTCTGATATTTAATAATGTATCTCCCTGAATTTTTGTGAGTTTGATATTGTCTGTTGAGATCCCATTCGTTCCTGAATCGATTCTGCTAACTTGCTTCTCAGTGAGGATAAAAATCTCTTTCTTAATCAGGGAGTCCAGAGCACTTCCGCCTCCCTTCAGGTTCTTCAACAGGGCAGATCTGCTGATCGAAACCGCCTCCCCTTGTGTATAACCGGTCATATGGATAAAAGTCATCAACACCTCTAATTGTCGGGGAGCTCTCTTTTCCAGCAGATCAAACTTCTCTCTAAGCATCTCTTCGCTGGCAACCAGTCTATCAGAAAGAGCGATGAAAGTATCTTTTTTCGGCCGGTATTTATCTTTGATCTCCTCCTCCAGCAGGATCATCCCTTTGTCGATCATGGTCTTGATAAACGGGATTACTTTTTGCTGGTCAAGGATCTTCATTACATCCGAGATAGCGATGGTTTTTTGATTGCCCAACGCTTCCAGCAACAACAACTCCTTTTCATTCAACTGGCTTGTATCTCCTGAAAAGAGGGGATTGAGAACCACTTTCGATTCACTGGCCAGCTTAAATACGGAAGGGAGAGCTGCATTCATCACCTCTCCGAGATGACAGAGGTAATAAGAAGCGATCCAATCCCAGAGATCAAATTGAATATCTGATACGATCGGTGCTTCATCCAGGATTGAAAGAATATATTTGGGTACGTGCCTGGCAGGTGGTTTCTCGTGGATTTTCCGGATCAGGGCTGTATAGATCCTGCGCGAGCCAAACTGAACAACTACCCTCTTTCCCTCCTTCACCACTTCATTCAAGGCATAGGGCACCCGATAGGTGAAGGTGCCGCTTACCGGGAGCGGGAGAATGACGTCGGCGAAGAGAGTTAAACGATCCACTTCCAATTTACGATTTGCGATTTACGATTAACGATTTGTCCTTTGTCATAGCCGAAATAATGCTGATCGTTTTATTGATTTCAAAGGTATTGAAAAAATGGATGCAGATTCTGGATACTGGATGCTGGATGCTGTTGCTTCGTCGTTTAACTCCTCGCAATGACAATTATAACCGGATGACTGGATAATAGTTCACGTATTACGTTTTATGTCTTACGTCCTACGTCTAACGTTCTTTAGTTCCTTCGTATAAGTCGAATCTGGCGAAACGGCATTCGAGTGGCCCATTGAACAAGGGTATTTTTTGGGAGGGTTTCAGGCCAAAAAACTTCAGCGCTTTCAGATCAGAGGAGATGATCCAGGCTTGCCAGCCGGTGTAAAGTTGTTTCAGGGCATCACCCAGGCTGCGGTAGAAAGCGATCACATCATCGAGCTGTATCCGTTCATCGTAGGGAGGATTCATGATCATTAACCCTTCTTCGAATGGTGGTTTGGTTGCATGAAAGTTAGACACTGTGAGTTGAACAGCCTTCCCCAGGTGGGTCTTTTGTATATTGATCTTCGCAGCATGGATCGCCTGACGTGATTTATCTGTCCCCCGAACAGGCACTGTAACAGGTTGGACCCGCCCATCGGCATCTGTTTTGATTTCTGCCCACAGAGAGGCATCAAAATCATTCCATTTCATAAAGCCGAACTCACGGCGAAAGTATCCTGCCGGGGTGTTCGATGCCAGCATCGCCGCTTCCATCGGGACCGTTCCGGAGCCACACATCGGATCATACAGAGGTGTTTGTTTATCCCAGCCCGCAAGCTGAATCAGTCCTGCCGCAAGGACTTCACCTAAGGGAGCTTCCCATGTCCGTTGACGATATCCCCGTTTGTGGAGGGATGAACCTGAACTGTCAAGAGATACCGAACACTGCTCTTTATTCAGATGGATGTTGATACGCAGATCGGGATTTTTCAGGTCAACTGAAGGGCGCTTCCCATAGATCATGCGAAACCGGTCTGCGATAGCATCTTTTGCTTTTTGAGCCACGAAAAGTGAGTTGGAAAAAACCGATTTGCTAATGACAGCATCGACAGCGAATGTCTGGTTTACGGTCATGTATTGCTCCCAGGGGAGATCTTTTATCCGCGTATAGAGGTCCTCCTGTTTGTGCACCTGAAAGGATGCTGCATATTTAAGAAACCGGAGCGCCAGTCGTGAGCAGTAGTTGACCCGGTAGAGGATCTCCTGATCCCCTTTGAACCTTACGGCACGAGCGAGTTGTTCTGTTTTAACGCCCATCTCCTGCAGCTCGGAAGCAAGAATCCCTTCGAACCCGGTAAGGGTTTTAGCGATGATTGGAAATGTTTTCCCCAAAAAAACGAATTTTTACAAACATAGCAAATTATAGAACGCTGATGACACAGATGCCTTAAGCAACACAGATAACGACAGATCATTCATTCCCTTTTTGTAATTTTGGCAAAATTTTCCGGCATGCGTTTGCAGCTTTACTTTCTTTCCATTCTTTTTCTAATCCCATTGGCCAGTCTGTTTTCCCAGGTGTCATATAGGATTTCAGGACAGGTTTTTGACAGAGAGACAAGAGCACCGCTGGCATTTGTACATATTGTGATCAATGAAAGTAACTATGGTGGAACTACCGATATCGATGGAGAATTCAGTTTCAGTTACTATGAACCCATCACTTCATTGAAACTCTCCTACGTTGGTTATGAAAAGAAGGTCTTTCAGGTTGAAAAAAAGGCGAAAGACCTGACAATTTTCCTTGAGCGTAAAGAGATTGAATTACAGGAGGTGGAGATCCTGGCAGGTGTCAATCCGGCTCACCGGATCATCCGAAACACCATCGATAACAGGGATATAAATGATCCCGAAAAGCTGAAATCGTTTTCTTATACGATGTATGAGAAGACAATTTTCTCAATCGATGCCGATACAAGCATCAATCAAATTTCATCTGACTCAACCCGGCAAGGAGGCATGGCCGGAATTGGGTTTGATTTCCAGGAGGTAACGGATTCTGTTCAGAAAGATACAATTGCCATAGACTCTGCAACCCGGTTTATCGAGAAGTTGATGAGTGAGCAATATCTTTTCCTGATGGAGAACGTAACCAAGAGGAAGTACCTTTTTCCGAATCGAAGTTACAACGATGTGGTAGCTACAAAAATGTCGGGATTTAAAGATCCGATATTTATCTTCCTGGCTACCCAGATTCAGTCTTTTTCCTTTTATAAACCCTTTATCACTATCTTCCAGAGCAGTTATGTCAATCCGATCAGCAGCGGAAGCCTTGGCAAGTATTTCTTCAAAATTGAAGATACAAGTTACATGGCTCGGGACACAGTCTTTGTCATCTCATTCCGGCCACGAAAAGGAACTAACTTCGATGGGTTGAAAGGGATCATTTCGATCAGCACACATCGTTGGGGAATCCAGAACGTGATTGCCGAACCAGCCAGCCAGAAGGGCCTCCGGATCAAGATCCAGCAGATGTATGAGCTTGTTGACAGCGTGCACTGGTTCCCCGTCCAGTTAAATACCGATGTCTTCTTCACCAATCTGCAAATCGGGAAATATAAAGCGATGGGAAGCGGACGAAGTTACATTCAGGATATTGTGCTGAATCCGGATCTTGTTCGACGGGAGTTTAATCATCTCGATATCGAAGTAGATAAAAATGCAGCCAAGCGTACCGATGATTTCTGGAACCTATACCGGACAGACACCCTGGATGCGAAGGATCGCCGTACCTATCATGTATTAGACAGCATCGGTAAAGCGGAAAATTTTGATAAGATGGCAAAAACTTTCCAGACTGTTATGTCGGGGAGGATTCCGTGGGGGCCGATTGACTTTGATATCAACCGAATGATCGGATACAACTACTACGAAGGCCTCATCCTTGGCTTAGGTATCCATACAAATGACAAGGTTTCCAGGTGGTTCAAAATAGGCGGTTTCTACCAGTATGCCTTTGCGATCTCGACCAGCAAATATGGCGGTGATGTAAGCTTTTTACTCAACCGGCGAAATGATGTAACCATCAATGCAGCCTACTCGTATGACCTGATTGAGTCGGGAGGTGTTCGGTTTTTTGATGAAATGGTTTCCAATCTAAGTTCCACTCTGGCAGGAAACTGGCGGAGTCTGATGATCAAAAAACTGGATCGCACGCAGTCGGCAAACCTGGGTTTGACCTTCAGAACCTTTAAGTATCTCCTGTTTGGTGTCGGGCTGTCGAGGCAATACAAAAAGACTACAACTTTCGATCTGGCAACGTTTGAAGGGAACGCGACGATCCTCGACAACGAGTTTGTCTTTACCGAGATCACAGCCGGATTCAAATGGGCGCATAAAGAGAAATTCCTGCAAACCGTGGAGGCAAAAATGTCGCTTGGGACCAAGTATCCCGTTGTTTGGTTGCAATATACCCGGGGGATCAAGGGATTTTTGGGTGGTGAGTATGACTACAACCGGATAGATCTGAAGGTAAAGAAGACCTTCAAGTTTAAATACATTGGCGACCTCTCTTTCCAGTTCAACGCCGGGTATGTCGACC
>CAZTSX010000014.1:48351-61100 GCA_964616825.1 uncultured Prolixibacteraceae bacterium | reverse complement strand
AAGTTTAAATACATTGGCGACCTCTCTTTCCAGTTCAACGCCGGGTATGTCGACCTGCCTATCCCTGCCTGCAACCTGTATAACGGCCATGGCAGCTACCGGCTCATCACCCTTTACGCTCCCAACTCATTTGCCACGATGCGAATGAATGAGTTTTTATCGAACCGGTATCTCTCACTCTATATTTACCACGATTTTAAATACCTGTTATTCAAGGGCAAGAAGTGGTTCCATCCCGAATTTGCTCTTTCCCAGAATATCGGGTTTGGCTGGTTGGAGGATAGAGACCGGTATACCTATTCGACTGATAACCTGCGGGAGATGAACCTGGGTTATTATGAAACCGGGCTGCTGATCAACAACCTGGTAAATCTTCGAGTTTATACGATCGGGATCGGTGCTTTCTATCGCTGGGGACCCTATTCATTTGATAGGGTGGGGAATAATTTTGCGTACAAAATCAGTGTAATTTTTCCGTTTTAGCAACTGGTGAGGTGGTGAGTAATGTCATTGCGAGGAACGAAGTGACGCGGCAATGGTGAGTTGGGAATCAGGTGTTTTTGTATCTTTATCAAAAATTACCCCTTTGCTTCGTCACTTCGTTCCTCTCAATGACATATATCGCAAATCTTTAAATCCTCCGACATGAAAGAGCTTTACGAAAAAAACAAACTGTTTTTTGTCATCCTGTTTGTGGTGGCGATAGGATTTCTTTTCTGGTACTTCTCCAATATCCTCAGCTTCATCCTGATTGCTGCGGTTGTAACGCTAATCGGGCAACCTCTTGTCAGGTTATTGTGTAAAATCCATATCGGAAAGTTTCATTTTCCTCAAATCCTGGCGGTTATTCTCACCCTGCTCATCCTGCTGGTAGCTTTTATCGGATTTTTCAGCTTCTTCATCCCACTCATTATGACAGAAGCACAGCTTATCTCCTCCATCGACGTAACCCAGCTCTCACACTACTATGAAAATGAGATCGTCTGGGTTGAACAACGACTTATTGAGTTTGGCGTTCTGAAGAAAGAAGTAAGCATCCTTGCTGCTCTTCAGGAGATGGCCATGCGGTTCATTAATGTTGATATGTTCTCCAACTGGATCACAGATATCTTTACACTCACAGGGACCTTCTTCTTTGATCTTTTTTCGGTTCTTTTTATCTCGTTCTTTTTTCTACACGACCCGAGTATGATCCGTACCATTGTGCTAACCATCATGCCTGAGAAGTATGCTGATCAATCGAACCGGGTACTTGATAAAAGTAAGCACCTGTTATCAAGATACTTTATCGGAATGTTCCTGGATGTGATTGCTATGATCATCTCCTATTCGATCGGACTTAGTATCCTGGGAATTGAAGGAGCGCTGGTCATTGCTTTTTTTGCCGGGATCATCAACATTATTCCATACCTGGGACCAGTCATTGCAACCAGTATGGGTGTGATTCTTGGTGTCACCAGTATGATCAGTATGGGCCATTATGGTATGATCGGCGACACTGCCCTGCTAATTGGATTGGTATTTTTAATTGTCATTATCATCGACAATGTCCTCTATCAGCCTCTCATTTATGGAAAGAGTGTTAAAGCTCACCCGATCGAGATCTTCATTGTGATCATTGCGGCAGGAAGTATCGGTGGTATTATCGGGATGATCATTGCCGTCCCAACATACACCTTCCTCCGGATCGTAGCCAAAGAGTTTTTGAGTCAATTTAAAGTCGTCCGGTCACTAACCGATAAGATTTAGACTAGTTCTGAGCCTGTTTTTTCACTATCTTGGCAAAAAAAATTGCCATGAGAGAGCTCTATCAAAAAAACAAACTGTTTTTCATCATCCTGTTTATTCTCCTTGCAGGTTTCCTGTTGTGGTATTTTTCCAACATTGTCACCATTTTATTGATTAGCCTGGTGGTGTTTATCATCGGTCAGCCCCTCCTTGCCAGCCTGGACCGGATTAAGATCAGGAGATTCAAATTCCCTCACCTGGCCAGTACAATCATCACTGTACTGTTGATCGTTATAATCTTTTTTACCCTGTTTAGTTTCTTCATTCCGCTGATTATTCAGGAAGCTGAATTGATCTCCAACATTAATATGGATAAATTCACGGCTTACTATAGCAAAGAGATCGACGGATTGCAGAACATGCTGATCAGTTTCGGGATCATGCCTCATGAGATGCCTGTTACCAAATTCATTGAAGACAAGCTCATGAATATGATCAACTTCGGTTTTTTCTCTAATCTGGTGGGAGACATTTTCGCATTCACCGGAAAATTCTTCTTCGATGTCTTCTCTGTCATATTTATCTCATTTACTTTTTTATATGACACCACCTTGGTCCGACGTGTTATTCTGTTGCTGGTCAATGAAAAATCTGAAAATAAGGCTATTCGTGTATTTGAGAAAACCAAACACCTCCTTTCCCGTTACTACATCGGCCTGCTGATCAATATCATGGTCATGGTAACCCTTTACACGATCGGCCTTACTATCATTGGCATAAAGGGTGCTCTGGTGATCGGACTCTTTGGCGGGATCATCCATATCATCCCTTACCTTGGGCCGGTCATGGCGACCTTGATGGGTGTTATTCTGGGTGTAACCGGTGTGGTCAGTATGGGCGATTATGCTATGATGGGTCCGACTGCCCTTCGGATTATCCTGGTGTACATCACGATCATTCTGATTGATGTGATCGTACTCGAACCCTTGATTTATGGGAAAAGCGTCAAAGCTCATCCTATCGAGATCTTCCTCGTGATTATCGCAGCCGGAACAATGGGAGGTATTCCAGCCATGATTATCGCTGTTCCTACATATACCTTAATCCGGATCCTGATGAAAGAATTTCTGGGACAGTACAGAACAGTAAGAAGTCTGACTGATCAGATGTAATAACAGAATTGTTATTATCTTTGTGAAAATCCTTGTATTATGGCAAAAAGTTATTCAAGCGCATTTCTGGCCGGCCTCGCAGGTTTTGCAGCAGGGGTGGCTGTCGGTATCCTGTTTGCACCTGATAAAGGAACGAAAACCAGGAAGAAACTGAAAGAGAACTTTAACGATCTGGCAGATCAGCTTCATGAAGAATTTGCCGAAGAGATCGACGACATCAAGTCGGCCCTCAACCTGGAAAAGGAAGAGAAGGTTGACAAAAAGCCGCCTCCCAGGAGAGGACGGCCCAAGACCGGAAAACCCAAATAAGTTTCATCTGTTTACAACCTCCTTATGGAAACAAAAAAAATCGGTGAACAGTTTTCATCACTTTCCGATAATGTCAAAGAGTATGTAGCGCTCAAGCTGGAATATTTCAGACTTGTTGCAGCTGAAAAGATGGCCCAGTTCATGACCCATTTTTTGATCTTCCTGATCATCTTTATTCTGGTCATGCTCATCATATTCTTCCTTTCGTTCGCATTTATCCTTTGGTGGGGCGAATACATCGGGCCCTCTTATGTCGGGGCATTGCTTGTTGCAGGATTCTATGTTGTGGTTGGGGTTGTGCTATACCTTCTTCGGTATCCGCTCTTTATCAATCCGCTGGTTTCAAAGATGTCTAATATAATTCTGGAGGATCAAGATGATGAATAGACACGTACCACAATCGGTTCGTTCGATGAGGGATTTGCTGATCAGGAAACAGATCTTACAGAATCAGATCGAACAAAAAGAGCAGGATATTAATCAGGATTACAGGGGCTTGATCGATACTCTATCGTTCCGGAATCTCTTTGAATCTATTTCCAGAGATGTGGCAGCATCAAACCTGGTGATTGGGAAAGCTTTCGCCATCGGGAAATTATTGATCGACAGAAGGAAAAAGCGGAGACAACTCAAAAAGACCACCGGAACAAAATGATGCCGGATGTGGAAGCGCTGTTTCTGTGTATTCTATAATCTTCTGAAGATTTTCTCCGGATATATCTTTTCTTTGTTCTTTCATCGGACCATTCACTGGGGGCATCCCATTTCCATCTCCATTGAACCCACTAATAAATGTAACCTTACCTGCCCTGAATGTCCTACAGGGCAACATGGATTAACCCGCTCATCAGGATCTATTGACATCGAAAGATTCAAGATTTATATTGACCAAGCCGGAAAGAAACTGCTCTATCTGATACTCTATTTCCAGGGTGAACCTTATCTGAACAGGCACCTGTTCGACATGATCTCCTATGCGAAATCGAAAAAGATCTATGTCTGGACCTCCACAAACGGTCATTTTCTCACAGAAGAAAACATCCGGAAAACCATAGAATCCGGTCTCGACAAGCTGGTTATTTCCCTGGACGGAACCAATCAGGAAGCGTATCAGAAATACCGTGTTGGCGGATCCTATGAAACGGTTGTGGAAGGAATCCGGAATTTCGTCAGGATCCGGAAAAATTTAGGTGCCCGGCATCCCAGGTTGGAGATCCAGTTTCTGGTATTAAAATCAAACCAGCACCAAATCAAGGAAATTAAGAAATTAGGAAAGTTGTTAGGTGTTGAATGTACCGTATTGAAAACCGCGCAGTTTTATGATTTTGAACAGGGGAATCCGTTGATGCCTGAGGATGGAAAATATTCGAGGTACAAGCGAATGAGAGGAAAGGAAGGGATAGAGGGACATAGGGACAGAGGCATAGAGGCAAGGAGTCACCAATCACCAGTCACTGGACGCCAATATGTTATTAAAAACAAGCTTTCGAATCGGTGTTTCCGCATGTGGAGCGGGTGTGTGATTACCTGGGACGGGAAGGTTGTACCGTGTTGTTTTGATAAAGATGCTGATCATTCCATGGGAGATATGAATGAACAATCGTTTGATGAGATCTGGAAAGGAGAGAGGTACAACGAATTCAGGAAACGAATCCTGAAAAACAGAAAGTCAGTTGAGATTTGCAGAAATTGTAGTCAGAGGTGGTGAGATGGCGACCTGGTGAACTGGTGAACTGGTGAGTAATGTCATTGCTGTAGATGTTAGATAATTCGTAGACAAAATATTTTAATATGATGAAACGTCGGATCTGGATAGGGGGAGTTTGCTTCGTCGCTACGCTTCTCGCAATAACATTGGTTGCAAGTAAACAAAGTTGTTTTGCTCAGGAGCTTAACGACTGGGAAAATCCGAAACTCACAGGGATCAATAACGAGCCCTCACATACCTCTTTCCTCCCCTTCCCTGACGAAGCGAGCGCCCTGAAGAAGGATTGGGCTGGCACCCCATATTCGATCTTACTGAATGGCACCTGGAAGATCCGGATGGCAGATAATCCTGATGGGCGTATGGTGGATTTCTACCAACCGGCGTATGACATCAGCCCCTGGGATGATATCGAGATCCCTGCTACGTTTGAGGTCCATGGCTACAGCTATCCCATTTACGTCAACCAGCCCTATGAGTTCGAGCACCTGATGAAACCGGATCCGCCGAAGGTCCCTCATGATTACAATCCTGTGTTCATGCTACGCACCCATTTTTCTATTCCAAATAGCTGGGCTCGCCGTCAGGTGTTCCTTCGTTTTAATGCCGTCAAATCCTTCTTTTATGCTTATGTGAACGGGGAGAAGATCGGCATGGGAAAAGATGCTAAAACACCTGTAGAGTTCAATATCACCCAATTTATCAAACCCGAAAAAAATATACTGGGGGTTGAAATATTCCGCTGGAGTGACGGATCCTATCTGGAGTGCCAGGATATGTGGCGGATGAGTGGCATCAACCGGGATGTCTTCATCTACTCAACGCCAGATGTTCGAATCCGGGACTTTTTTGTAACCGGTGAACTGACAGATGATTACAGGAATGGGGAGTTTAAGGTCGTCGTTGACATTCAGAATCTTTCCCTGGAAGATACAGGATTCTGGATGTTGGATGTTGGATTGTTTGAATCGAAGGATAAAGCAGAACCATTGTTTCGAAAATCAATACAAGTGGAAATTTCTGCGAATTCTGAAAAGCAATTTACAATCGAAGAAAAGGTGTTGAGTCCCAGAAAATGGAGTGCTGAGCTGCCGAACCTTTATCATGTAGTGCTGACACTGAAGGATGATCAGGGGAATGTGGTTATGTCAACCGGTTGCCGGATGGGATTCCGGACCTCCGAGGTGAAAAACGGCCTGTTTCTGATCAATGGTGTACCTGTTTTGCTGAAAGGGGTAAACCGTCATGAGACCGATCCCGTCACAGGGCATGTGATGAGCCACGAAGGGATGCAGAAAGATATCAAGCTGATGAAAGAGGCAAACATCAATACTGTCCGCACCTGCCATTATCCCGACGATCCTTACTGGTATGAACTGTGCGATGAGTATGGCCTTTATGTAATCGATGAAGCCAACATCGAATCCCATGGTATGGGCTATGACCCGAAACGCACCCTGGGGAACAATCCCGATTGGCTGGAGGCACATTTAAACCGGACGGAACGGATGGTGGAACGGGATAAGAACCATCCCTCGGTGGTGATCTGGTCCCTGGGAAATGAAGCAGGAAACGGATCTAATTTCGTCGCTACCTATGAATGGATCAAAGAACGAGATCCCTCACGGCCGGTTTGGTACGAACGAGCACAGCAATCCTATAATACCGATATTTTCTGTCCGATGTACGCCGGCATCAATTACCTGAAACGCTATGGCTATACGAAGCAGGTCCGTCCACTGATCATGTGTGAATACGCTCATGCCATGGGGAACAGTACCGGCAACCTTCAGGATTACTGGGATGTAATCGAAAAATATCCTCAACTTCAGGGCGGATGCATCTGGGATTGGGTGGATCAGTCGCTGGTGAAGGACGACCCGGCGGGTCGTCCTTACTATACCTATGGCGGAGATTATGGTCCGGATGATGTACCGTCCGGCACAAATTTCCTGAACAACGGGATCATTTTTCCCGACCGAACTATTCATCCGGCTTACCAGGAAGTGAAAAAAGTTTATCAATACATCAAGTTTGAGCCCATTGACCTGGAGATCCTGCAGCTCGACATGATCAATCATTACAACTTCTTTGATCTGAGTAACACACATGTCGAATGGGAGATAATGGGTGATGGGAAAAAGGTGTTATCGGGAAAATTCTCTCCTTATACACTCGACCCGGGATCTAAAAGAACACTGAAAATTCCTGCCGAACCGCTGATCAAACAACCCGATGTGGAGTGCTTTCTGAATATTTATTTAAAAACAACCAAACCGTGGGGATTAATCCTCACGGGATATACACTGGCAGCCGAGCAATTTGAACTGGGTTCTTTCTCCGTAGCTCCTCCTGCTGCAAAAAAAGGGAATAAACCGCTCAGTTTGAATGAAACCGGTTCAGGCATTGTGATCAATGGTGAGGACTTTTCTGTCACATTCGACCTGCTAACCGGAGAGCTTACCTCTTTTATCTACCATGGCGTCAATCTGATTCAACGGGGACCCCTCCCAAATTTCCGCCGGGCACTGACGGATAACGATATCGGGAACAAGCTCTATAAGCAGTCAAAACCCTGGTTTGAAGCCAGTGAACACCGTCAGCTTCAAGAGATTAGCACAGAGACATCCCATCCCGAACAGGTTATTGTGACTGTGGTTTACGATCTCCCGGCGGTATCCTCCCCTGAGATTTTAAGCTACCTGATTAAATCTTCCGGGGAGATCGTGATTACTACCTCCCTGACACCGGGCACTTCCGAGTTGCCGGAACTTCCAAGGTTTGGACTGAATATGCAGATTCCCGGGAGCTTCAACCAGGTCACATGGTATGGCCGTGGACCCTGGGAGAATTACTCCGATCGGAAAAGCAGCGCATTTGTCGGGTTATACTCAGCCTCAGTTGATGACCTGTATACACCCTATATACGTCCGCAGGAGAATGGATACCGGACTGATGTCAGGTGGGTGGAGTTCACCGGGAAAGAGGAAGTTGGGCTACGCATCAAAGGATCTCCACTATTCTGTTTCTCTGCCCTTCCATATACCTATGAAGATCTTGTGACTTATTCGTGGGGCGGGAAACATACAACCGACCTGAAGAGGCGGGATTTCATCGATCTGAATATCGATCATAAGCAGATGGGAGTGGGCGGTGACGACAGCTGGGGAGCCCGGCCATACCCGAAATACAGGCTTCCGGGTAAAAATTACTTTTTTTCATTTTCACTCAAGCCATTCGCCAACCACAAGGAGAAATAACAAGCAGGTTAATTTCCCTGTTTGTCAACTATGATGACTCCGGAATAAGTCGGTTCATGAGGAGGATTATCTGGATGATATGTAAATTCTGTCTCAATATATAACGTATAGGTGTAAGATATTTCCGTTTTATCGTCGTCCAGTTTTCGGGTATTTATCTCATTGATCCGGTAAGAAACATGTCCCATATGGCCGCTTCCACCACTTTGATAACCTAATTTTTCAGTCTTTTTAATCTGCTGATTGACAAGTTGTTCTATTTTCTCCTGATCCATGATTTTGGTTATTTATGATCAATCCCGGGGAGGGGGAAGTAGCTTATTCTGATAAAGTAAACTCAATTTTATCCATTCCATCGATGTAGAAGAACCTGCCTGAGCCCATGACATCATAATGTATGTAATAGAACCTGGTGAACTCAATCTTCTTTGGGTATTTTTTCATTTTCTTCAATAACTTTTCCAGTGATCCAGGGTCTGTTTCTGAGACCACATAACTAATTCTGTCTCCGATCTCATTTAATACCAACTCTTCACGGGAAGGTCGATACTCTTTTTCCCGGGCTCCAAGAATCATGTTCCCGTCGACCCATTCGCCGGGCGAGCGGGCGGCGTTTTTTTTGTATTCAATATACAGGTCGATCAGGTTGGACAAGTTAGACAAGTTGGACTCTGGAATCCGGGCCAGGTCTTCCAGCAGGGAGGGCATATAATCAAGCATCGTATCCGGTGTTCGCTTGGGCCGGTAATCGGGGAATAGATCTTCAGGATGGTACAATACTTCTGGGGCAGTATCTGGTTCATCAGGAGTCTCTGTCGGTTCTGGTGGTTCGGCAACAGGAACAGGATCCTGTTTGGCAGGATAATCCTCCGGTGGCCCCGGTTTGATCCAGTTGCTGCTTACAGCTCCCATGTCGGGAACCTGATGCAAAAGAATCATCTTACGTGGGAACTCCATTCTCAAACGGGTAGGCACATTCAAACCGGGGATCAATCACAATCTCACCTGCCAGGTTGGCATATCCGACTTGCCCCTTCTCCAGGATACGAATGAGTCCGTCGGAAGGATAATCCGGGCCATTATCATATGGGAAGACTTCGAAAAGAAAGTTCCCGTTTGAGTCGATGGCCGCAAATCCGAGATCAGGAACATATTTCACGATGAAATGGTCGTATGGGAAAATCATCTCATCCTCTTCAGACTCCACTTCCGTGCCTAATCTTTCAACCCATGCCGGTTTCTCTTCCACCAAATATTTGACTATGCCATCCTGAAGAACCACCTCCAGGTTTTGATCTGGATAATAGAGTGTCCTGAATTGTAGCGACTGGCCGATATATTCCTGGTAATTCAACCCAACCAATCGTAGCAGGTCATGAAAGGAAGCTCCGTGTCCCAGACCGTTGAATGTAGCACCATAGCGTTCTTCAAGTTGCTTCAGCCGGAACATCTGGTCAACCTTATCCGTGCGCTCAATCAGGTAATCTTTCAGCATCAGGTGGTAGTGGTGCCACCGGGAATGGCCGATTGTGAAAACGATAAAGATCCGGATCTTGTCTGGTGAAAACTCTTTTACGATAATATCCACTGGTGCCTCCTCATCCACATGAAAAGCCGGGTCGGGGGCGAAATTGTTCAGGTATTCTTCCCGGTGCTCTTCCATCCAACTGTCCCGAAGGCGAATAAATGTCTGATACACGTCCGGGGTGATCCCGCTCCGGTTATCTTTATCCAGGAAGAACACATCCTCAACATTGGATAACGTTTCTTCCTGAACTTCGTTTTGGTCAATATGCTGCCCGATATCAACCGGACTATAAATTTTTTCCTGTGACATCACTATATTGATTAATCCCAAAAAAAGGAATATGAGAAGTATAAGATATTTCATCTGATTGTTGAATGCTTCAGATACAAACATACCGAAATATCAATCCAAAAACAACAATTACGAGTTGTCAGTTTGATTTAGGCACCAGGAATCGATTGTAGAGAAGGAGGCCAATGATGCTCAGGACCCCTATCATGCTGAATGTCAGCCAGAGCAAAGGAGGCTTGTGCAATTTTTCGATAAACAGCACGTAGAGCCAGGCTCCAAGGATGCCTCCTACGCCACTTCCGATCACTCCATAGAGAAATGAATATCCCTGGTAGAGTGCTTTTTTATCCGGGGGAGCAATGATTCCGACATAGGAGATAAACTTTGGATGGGCTGTCATCTCTCCGAGGGTGAAAATAAGCATCCCGGCCAGGAAGATCCAAGGACTGGGTGATATCGCCAGGATTCCCATACCAATAGATCCCAAAGCAATCCCAATGATCATGGTTGGCAATGCTTTCATCTTTCGAACCGCAGCTGAAATAAACAACTGCAACAGGATAATCAGACCGGCATTCATCGCGGTCACATGTTCGGCTTCAAACTTCCAGTCTGGATTAGCAACAAAAAGGGAGAGGAAGGAATTCACAATCTTATTGAACGGAGCCATGTTGATATGTTCCGTCAGGTACCATAATACCGAATCGTAGACCTGGAAATACATGATCCAGAATCCGGAGTAGATTACGATCATCAGGATGAAGCGGTAATCTTTCAGGACGGTCAACATCTCTGTGAAGATCTTCAGTAGTGATTTCGATCCTTTTCCTGTCCCTTTGGGCTCCCTGAATACAAAGTAGTTAAGAAACAGGAGCCAGCCTGTTCCGATCGCCGCCATGAAAAAGATGTAATTATAGGAGATTGATTTCAGCCATGGCACGAGTATCAGCGGGAATAGAAAAGCGCCCAGGTTGATTGACCAGTAGTAGATCCCGAATCCAAGGGAGGAGTTGGATTTGTCGGTAATGCGGGCGATGGTGCCGGAGATCATAGGTTTGAAAAATCCGGCTCCTAAAGCTACCAGCAGCAGGCTCATAAATACGGTACCATATGTATCCGAGAATCCGGTCAATAAATACCCTGTACTCATGCAAATGAAGGCAAAAAAGAGCACCTTTTTGTATCCCAGTCGATCGCCAATTGCCCCGGCCAGGATCGGAAGTAAATAAAGTAACGGGGTGATCACGCTCTTGATCACTCCAACACTCTCTTTGGAAAACGCCAATCCACCGCTATCTCTGGAAAGTACCAGGTAAACAGACAACACCGACATCACACCATAGTATGAGCCCCGCTCGAAGAACTCCATCACGATCACCGTCCAGAAGTTCCGGGGGAAGGATGACATTTTCGATTTCTTAGCAGGTTCAGCCATAGGATCAGGTTCTATTCAATAATGAGGCGGCTAAAATAGGGAAAAAAATACCATATTTGCATCATGAACGAACTCTCCTCCATTTTATCCGAATTCTCCATGGAGGGTTCTCCAATTTCCACTACACCTATCGGCTCGGGACACATCAACGACTCCTATCTTATCAAAACATCACCAGAATATACGCCGGATTATGTTTTACAGCGGATCAACCATCAGATATTCAAGGATATTCCCGGATTGATGAAGAATATCGATATCGTTTCACGTTATATTCGCAACAAGCTGGATATCATTGAAGACAACTACCAGGAGATGCAGGTTCTGGAACTCATTCCGACCCAAGATGATCAGTTGTTCTACACTGATCCTGCAGGTAACTACTGGCGAGTTTATCGGTACATTCCCGGAAGCCACAGTTACGACCTGATAGAAAATGCAGAGCTGGCATACAAGGGGGGGCGTGCATTCGGGCAATTTCAAACACTTACAGCCGGCATTGATCCGGAAATCCTGACGGTAACGATCCCCCGGTTTCATGATATCACCTGGCGGCTGGAACAGTTCGATGAGGCGTTGAAGATTGACCCTGTAAATCGTGCACATGTACTCTCAAAGGAGATTGAGTTTGTATTATCCCGGTCCGGAACCATGCGTGCGATACATGAGTTAGGGTCCAGAGGGGATCTCCCGCTACGGATCACACATAACGACACCAAATTCAATAACATCCTTTTTGACGATGAGAATAATGCTGTTTGCATTATTGACCTTGATACCGTCATGCCCGGTTATTCATTATATGACTTTGGGGATGCCATCAGGACTGGAGCCAACACCGGCGCAGAAGATGACGCAAACCACGAGAACGTCGGCATCGACCTGAAACTTTTTGCAGCATATGCTAAAGGATTCCTTAAAGTGGCTGGCCCTGCCCTGACCAGGAACGAACTTGACCACCTGGCCTTCTCAGCTAAATTTATGACCTTCATCATCGGATTACGGTTTCTCACCGATCACATCAACGGAGATACCTATTACAAAATTCATTTCCAGGGGCACAACCTGCAACGGGCTCGTGCACAATTCAAGTTGCTGGAGAGTATGGAGGAGCAGTTTAACAGAATGAGGGAGATCGTTGGTGAATTAGTGAGCTGGTGAGTAATGTCATTGCGAGGAACGAAGTGACGCGGCAATGGTGAGTTGATGAGGTAGTGAAATAGTAAAATAGTGAAAACAGTAATTTTGTGGCTTGTATTAATCTTATAATCCTATGAAAAAATTACATCGTGCTACCATCCTTATCAGCATTTTTGTTGCT
>CAZTSX010000014.1:0-48251 GCA_964616825.1 uncultured Prolixibacteraceae bacterium | reverse complement strand
TAATCCTATGAAAAAATTACATCGTGCTACCATCCTTATCAGCATTTTTGTTGCTTCGATCGTTGCGGTTGTTGCGGGCAATCAGCAGAAAGCCCGGTTGTCGCTTGTCCCGAAACCTGTTTCTGTCAAACTCAAAGAGGGATCTTTCCTAATCAATGACCATACCAATATTCTTGTCGCCGAGCGTGACATTGACCTGATGAATGTTGCTATCCTTTTCTCGGAACAGATCCGGCTGGCAGGAGGACCATTTCTACAGGTTCAGGCTATGAACGAGGAGACAGTTGACGAAAACTCTATCATTTTTGCATATGCCGGGAACAGGGAGAATCAGATTACAGAAGGCTACCGGTTGAAAGTCTCCCAGAACCAGATTCTGCTTACAGGAAATTCAGGTGCAGGGCTTTTTTACGGGATGCAAACCCTGATACAGTTGTTTCCACCAGCTGTCTGCAAAGCGTCTAAGCCCGAACCCGGAAAAACCTGGCATATTCCCTGTGTGTATATCAAAGACTACCCACGATTCCCTTATCGCGGTATGCACCTCGATGTCTCCCGCCATTTCTTTCCGAAAGAGTTCATCAAGCGCTACATTGACCTGCTGGCGATGTACAAGATGAATATTTTCCATTGGCACCTGACGGATGACAACGGCTGGCGGATCGAGATAAAGAAGTACCCGAAACTAACTGAAGTGAGTGCATGGCGGGTAGACCATGAAGATCTTCCCTGGCGCGATCGGCCTAAGCAACTACCAGGAGAGGAAACCACGTACGGAGGCTTTTACACCCAGGAAGATATCAAGGAAATTGTCCAATATGCAGCTCAGCGATACATAACTATCATACCGGAGATCGAAATGCCGGCTCATACGGTAGAGGTCCTGGCTGCTTACCCTCACCTCTCTTGTACAGGAGGCCCTTTTACAGTTCCTCCGGGCGGCTATTGGCCCAATATCGACATCTTTTGTGCAGGGAACGATTCTGTTTTTACCTTCCTTGAGGATGTGTTGACTGAGGTGATCGCTCTGTTTCCTTCGGAATACATTCATGTTGGAGGTGATGAAGCTACCAAGACACGCTGGGAGCAATGTCAGAAGTGCCAGGCAAGAATGCAAGCTGAAGATTTGAAAGACGAAAAAGAGCTACAGAGCTATTTCATCAAACGGATGGAGAAGTTTATCAATTCTAAAGGAAAGAAGCTGATTGGCTGGGATGAGATTCTTGAAGGGGGGTTGGCTCCTGATGCTACAGTTATGTCGTGGCGGGGTATCGAAGGCGGCATTGCTGCTGCCCGCCAGGGACACGATGTGATCATGACCCCCACTTCCCACTGCTATTTTGATTACTACCAGGCAAATCCGGAGTTTGAACCGGTGGCGATTGGCGGATTCACTACTCTGAAAAAGGTTTACTCTTTCGAGCCAATCCCAGGAGAACTTTCTTCTGAAGAGGGAAAACACATCCTGGGTGCCCAGGGGAATGTATGGACCGAATTCATCCCGACACCTGAACATGCTGAGTATATGGCCGTTCCTCGCATGATCGCCATCGCAGAGATTGACTGGTCACCAAAGAAAGAGAAGAACTGGCACGACTTCCGGCAACGGCTTGTCACCCAGTACAGAAGGCTGGAAAACATGGGAGTGAATTTCTCAAAAGGCTCATACAAAGTTGATATCCAGACCCAGTACGATAAAAAATCGAACAAAATCAATGTCACTCTCACATCCGAACAACCAGGCATCCCGATCTATTACACAACTAATGGTGACGATCCAACCACATTGTCGAGTTTGTATACCGGTCCGTTTGAGATCTCCTCAAACAGCTACATCAAAGCAGGGTTATTTATCAAGGGGAACCTGCAGGAGAAGCCAAGTGAGATGCCCGTCATATTCCATCATGGTACCGGAAAACCGGTTGAATACCTTGAAGAATACTCCTACCGGTATCCGGCATCAGGTATCGGGGCACTGACCAATGGTCTTCGCGGATCCGCTAACCATCGTGATGGACACTGGCAAGGTTTTTTCGGCAACAATGTGGAGGTAATCATCGACCTGGGCAAAGAAATCCCTGTGAAATCTGTCTCCGTAACCTTTCTCAGGAACTCAAGGAGCTGGATCTTTCTTCCTGGCATAGTCGAGTTTTCCTTGTCATCAAACGGGAAAAAATGGCATTCTATCTATGAAAAGCGTAATCCTTTATCTGGAAAAGAAGAGAGAGCGATTATCCAACCTTTTTCGAATTCCTATCCTGAGGGGTCAGTTGCCCGGTATGTCAGGGTGAAAGGGTATGCCAGGGGAAATTGTCCCGACTGGCATGACGGAAAAGGGAAAAAATGCTGGATGTTCCTTGACGAGATCGTCGTTTATTAATTCTTGAAGAATTTCTTTACAACTGTCGCGGAAGTTCCTTTGAGTTTCAGGATATAGAGTCCTGACTGGAAACTAGTAACATCAATACCTGTATTGCCTTTTCTCACTTGCGATTCATGCACTTTCCGGCCATCAGGACGATAAATCTGCAGTGAAAAAACAGTGCTCCCATTCCCCGGGATTGAGAGGAATAACCGTTCACGCACCGGATTCGGATAGATCTTGATGCCCGACAGTTCATCCTCCTCCATCCCTAATGGTGCTGCTGTCGCAGTATTGGAAATGACCGACGCATAGGAAGATCCCTTGGATGGATTACAGGGTTCAGGCCGCACTACCTCTATGAAGTATGTAGCAAGACCGGGGGTAGTGTAGAGATCGGTATAGGAATCAACATTGCTGGCTACAGAATCAAGAACCAACCATGGGCCATTATCAAGCTTCCGGTGAATCTTGTATGTCAAAAATTCAAAACCTATATAATGGTTCCAGATGAGGTTAAATCCATAGATTCCCGGGTTGATGTTCAGATGGATCGTTTTATGAGGAGGTGATTCGTCAAACTCATTACCCAGTGTGTCGGTCACTGACATCCTGTATTTATCTGACTTCACCAACGGATTCGCTGTTGTATCCAGATAGACACTGAATTGATTGTAGAGAACTTCGGCTATTTTTTCGTAATGATTGCTCTGGTATGTCTCCCGATAAATATTAAAATGAGAAATGATATCATTCTCAATTTTATTCCAGATGATCAGGTTTTTCAATGCCGTAGTATCGAACGTCACCATGCAGATATGTTGGTAGGCAGGACCTCCAATGATCCATACTTCCACCTCTCCTTCCATCTCCCTGAGGCAGTCGCTACCATCAATTTTGGCCACACAGTCATAAATACCGGGTTCCGTCTGTTTTCCGAAGTCAATTGCATTCCCGGTACCGACCTTGTTGATTCCGGTATATTCATAATTCCGTCTCAGTTTATAGATAACTCCTGACTGGGAACTACTCAGCCCCACATGGACTCCGGATCCGCCGGCCGGATAACCTCCACCACCGGTCATGTAAAATGCTGCCGGTTGTTCAACGATCAGAATAGCTCTGGTATGGGTGCATGTATCCCCATTATGTATCACAACAACTGAAACATGTTTTTCACCCGTAGTCAGCCATTTGACCCAGTAAGGGCCCTGGCCGGATCCTTCGAGTATAACCGCTCCATCGAAATCCCATTCATACAATGCTCCCTGAGGTGCACTGCCTGTGAATGTTACCTTTACATGTTGCTCCAGGCAGGCGATCTCCATCATGGAGAAAGTACATGTTGGTTTTTGTGCCCTGACGGTTGTAGTGAGCACCAGGGCCAGGTACAATCCGCAAAGTGCGGTGATCAGAAACCGGATAAATGTTTTCATAGTGATAAAAATTTATGTGTCTAAAATAAAGGACAATCAAACAGCAGCAAAGTTGCTTCCCGAAAAATTACAACCCGTTGTTTGTCAGGATACAACCGACGGAGGGGTAAGCATATTAGCTGCTTCCGGATTGAGTTTAATAAATGTGCTTTGTAATAGGTAGTTCAAGTGGATTTCTGGCTTTGAATAGAGCATGCCGAGCAATTCACGAAACCGAAGCAGCTCTTTTAAGCCTTGTTTCCATTTCGGATCATTAATAGTAAGATCAGTGAGTTCCATAGCTCGTTCAAGAGCATTTCTGGAGTTTTCAATTTCGCTTTTTTTGAGATTATTCTCAGATCTGTTCAATTCATTGGATATCATCAGGATTTGCTGAAAGACAGGATAAGAATTCCAACGATCAACAGTCAAGGTTTTATGAAATATTAAAGGATACATCTCGCTATATCAATAATTCTCGGACTATCTTGTGAATCGTTTTTCTGATTTCAGGATCTTGTACTTCCATCGACCTGTTGCCCTGTGATGGTCTGATGTTAATAAAAGATGTAAATTCAAGGAGATCATCTTCCCTATTTCCCGGATAGACATTCGCACCCCAAATCGATTGTTGTTCAGAACCTTCCTGGAGTAAAAGTTGTTCCAGATCGGCATGCATCTCAGCATCGATAGCAAGTATTCCTCTGTCAACATCTACTACAATCTTCATGATCTCGACAAAATCAACCTCTTTCTCCTTCCAGAGATCCTTCAGAGAGACTGGTGCATCAATAATTTTCATGGAGATAGAATAAAGTTGAGTTACACAGTCATGATATCCTTCTCCTTGGAATCGAGAAGGGTATCTACGTTTGATGTAAACTCATCTGTAAGCTTCTGAATGTCGGATTCCAGTTTGTCTGCTTCGTCTTCCGGTATGCCATCTTTTTTCAGCTGTTTGGCAGTATCGTTTCCGGTCCGACGGATATTCCGGATGCTGATCTTAGCATTTTCAGCTTCTGCCTTTGCTTTTTTAACCAGATCACGTCGCCGCTCCTCAGTAAGAGGGGGTACCACGATCCGCAGAATCTCTCCTTCGTTTTTCGGGTTGAAGCCAAGGTTTGCCGCCATGATCGCCTTTTCCAGCGATCCAAGTATGTTCTTATCCCATGGCTGCACGATGATCTGACGAGCATCTGGAGTGCTGATGTTGGCTGTCTGCTCAATGGGTGTCATTACCCCATAATAGTCGATCTTCACGCCCTCAAGCATCATCGGGCTGGCTTTTCCTGCACGGATCTTTTGAAACTCCTTTTCCAGATGTGAAATAGTAAGTTGCATCCCTTCACGGGCCTCCTCCAGTGCAAATTCTGTTTCCTCAGTCATAACGGCATTTTGAGTTGGTGGTATTACAAAAATAAATATTTTTGCTTAACGAACCATGAATAACCAGATCGTTATCGGAGTAGATATTGGCGGCAGTCACATCACAAGCATGGGAGTTGATCTTCAACGCAAGGAGATCCTTAAACACCTGACCTGTCGGAAACCGGTCGATTGTCATGGTACTGCAGATGAAATCCTCACAACATGGGCAGCTTCTCTTCATGAGGTAATCATTCAGCTCCCTGAAGGAAGTTTATCGGGTATTGGGTTTGCCATGCCGGGGCCTTTTCACTACCCAACTGGTTTAGCCCTGTTTGAAGGTGTGAAAAAGTATGACAATTTATACAACATCAATGTAAGAGATGAGATCCGCAAGCGACTGGATCTGCCAGAAAATATATCCGTTCGTTTTCTCAACGACGCCTCCTGTTTTGCTGTCGGAGAGGCGTGGCTGGGTCGTGCTTCCAACTGCCGGAGAACGGTCGTCATCACTCTCGGGACTGGTTTCGGTTCTGCATTCCTGAATGATGGGATTCCTGTAGAAAAAGGAGATGATGTCCCTGAAGCCGGCTGTGTTTATCATCTGCCTTTCGGAGAGAGCAATGCGGATGATCATTTCTCATCGCGATGGTTCAAGCGTGTTTATGAAAACCGATTTTCGCGGGACAGTGGTGGAGTCAGGGAGATGTCGGAGGAAGCGCTTGTCAATCCTGATGTCAGAGCTATCTTTACGGAGTTTGGAGAAAACCTCGGAAGCTTCCTGGCCCCGTGGCTGGTGAAGTTCAGGGCCGACTGCCTGACGATCGGGGGAAACATTTCCAGAGGGTATGAGTTGTTTGAAGAACCTTTCCGCCAGGCATTGAACAGAGACCATTGCTATTCGAAAGTTTTTCTTTCCGCACTTGGTGAATACGCGGCCATTGCTGGGAGTGCCCGTCTGACCGATGAATCGTTCTATTCGAAATTGCCATTCATCTCAACAAAATAAGATCCGTGTATGGAAACAAAAAAACTTAACTACTCCCACCTGCTTCCCGTGTTGATGTCGTTTATTGTCATGAGTTTTGTCGACCTGGTAGGTATTGGCGTTGATCGCGTGAGCAAAGACATGGACCTCAGTGCGACCATGGGACAACTGATCCCTTCAGCCGCTTTTCTGTGGTTTTTACTTCTTTCGGTGCCTACCGGAATCCTTCAAGCCCGGATCGGGAAACGCCACATGTTAAATATGGGCATGGGAATTACCGCCATCGGGATGCTCCTCCCCTTCTTCGTCTACTCATTTGGAACTGTCCTGGCCGGATTTGCTTTGCTGGGGATCGGGAACACCATTGTCCAGGTCTCTGCCAATCCATTGCTGGTAGATGTTGTTCCTGGCAATCGGATATCCAGTTTCATGAGTTTTTCCCAATTCATCAAGGCTGTCGGATCGATGATCGGAGCACCGCTGGCAGGGTTATTTGCGATTCAGTTTGGTGACTGGAAATTGATCTTCCTGGTATTTGGTATTGTCTCTATCATCTCTGTTCTCTGGCTTGGCAGCATCAAGGTTGAAGAACGAAAGCAGGAAGGACAGAGTGTTACGTTTGGTTCCGCCTTCAAGTTGTTGAGCAATGGGTTTATCCTGTTGATGGTGCTATCGATTTTTGTGGTTGTAGGTGTGGATGTGGGATTCAACTCTAACTCCGGGCAGTTCCTGATCAAGCATTTTGGGATGGAAGAGATTGCAGCAGAGTCTGGCCGGAGTGTTTACTTCTTCGGCCGTATGCTGGGTACGTTTATGGGAGCTATCCTGCTCACGAAGTTGTCTGCACGGAAATTCTTTATCTGGACATCCATCCTTGGAATCATTGCCCTGATGATCATCCTCTTCTCTACAGCTCATTTTATGGCGTGGATCCTGGTTTTTGTTATCGGACTGGCGATAGCCAACATCTGGCCGTTGGTTTTTTCTATCACGGTAGAGAAGTTCCCCACTCGCACTAACGAAATCTCCGGACTGATGATGATGGCGATCTGTGGAGGAGCTGTTATTCCCCTGCTGATGGGTTGGATTACCGATATCAGCGGAACCGTGGCCGGGATGTCGGTGTTGATTGTGTGTATGTTTTACCTGCTGATAGTGGCGTTGATCACGCTGAAAAAGTAGTTATACGGTAATACGGTCAAACAGTAATACGGAAATACTGTCATTAGTCATTAAGGTCATTAAGGTCATTAAGGGAAAATAAGACAATAGGAATGAGAGCAATCGTAGTAATGTTACTGAACTAGAACTTTCTCCACCCCTATCAAAACCGTAGACCATTCCCTGAAAAATAAGAATTTCACCCTTCCAGTATAACCTTTTCCTTCTAAACCCGATTAATGCAAAAGAAAATTTGTAATTAAGTAATATATTTATTACTTTTGTGATGAAATCAAACGAACTGATCAGGTTATTGCTAAAGGAGGGTTGGACTATCAAATCTCAAAAAGGAAGCCATCTTAAAATGATTCATCCCAAAAAAGACGGGACTTTAGTTGTGCCGAGTCATGGCAGCAAAGAGGTAGGATCTGGATTGTGTAGGAAGATCCTTAAAGATGCTGGAATCAGATAAGAAATCAGACATGAAAAACATTGAGATAGTTGCTGAAAAAACAAATACGGGGTTTTCCGGGTATGCAAAAAAGTATGCAGTTGTTACTACCGGTGAAACGTTTCATGAACTAAGAAAGAACCTGGTTGAGGCATTGAATTTCTATTTTGAAGAGTCTGGG
Organism: uncultured Prolixibacteraceae bacterium; assembly: GCA_964616825.1. Lineage (GTDB taxonomy): Bacteria > Bacteroidota > Bacteroidia > Bacteroidales > FEN-979 > QYOJ01. The sequence goes on along the minus strand of CAZTSX010000014.1, from coordinate 40,328 downwards.
AAAGAGATTACAGAGCAAGATCTGAAGATCATACTTGATATACCGCAATTTTTCACTTTCTATAAAGTATTAAACGCGAAAGCTTTTGCTAAATTTATAGGAATGAATCAGAGTCTGTTAGCTCAATATACACACGGGATAAAAACGCCCTCTACCAAACAAACCGAACGGATCATTCAGGGGATAAAGAAGCTGGGAAAAGAGTTAGCAGAGATCGACATTTCGATTGCACAGGATTGCACATGATTTTCGATTGCACAAGATTGCGCAATAATGGCAATAGTGGCAATCATGCGCAATTATTTCATCAGGGTTCCAACCTTCTCCCCCATCACAACTTTCTTCAGATTTCCGGCTTTATTCATGTCGAACACAACAATTGGGAGGTTATTCTCTTTGCAAAGGGTAAACGCAGTGAGGTCCATGATCTTCAGCTCTTTGTTATAGGCTTCGTCGAAACTTAGAATATCGTATTTGGTAGCTGAAGGATCTTTTTCAGGATCGGCGGTATAGACGCCATCGACTCGTGTCCCTTTGAGGATAGCATCGGCTTTGATCTCCACGGCTCGAAGAGCTGAAGCGGTATCGGTAGTGAAATAGGGATTACCGGTTCCTCCGCTGATGATGGCAACATACCCCTGTTCCAGGTATTCGATCGCCAGATTGCTACTCATGCGTTCACAAACAGGGTCGATGGCAATGCCTCCAAGGAGTTTGGATTTGACACCAAGTTTTGCGAGTGCATCCTGAACTGCCATTGAATTGATGATGGTTGCGAGCATGCCCATATAGTCTCCCTGCACACGATCAAATCCATCTTCCATGCCCTTCAGACCCCTGAAGATATTCCCGCCACCAATCACGATAGCAACCTGAACATTTTCATTGTTGATGGTTTTTATCTCGGCGGCATAAGTAGCCAGCCTTTGCGAGTCAATTCCATTGCCTTGTGAGCCTTCGAGAGCTTCGCCGGAGAGCTTGAGGAGGATTCGGTTGTATTTCATTTGATAATAATTTTTGATTTTAATGGTCAAATGGAATATCCATTATTATCATTCCGGTTGATATGAACAATGTTTGTATGGATATTTCATAGGAGATATTTTCGTGAATCGTTAATCGTTAATCGTAAATTAACTTGCCTTACCGTGGCAGTGCTTATATTTTTTGCCGCTACCACAGGGGCAGGGTTCATTGCGTCCGACTTTCTTCTCGACCTTTATGGGCTGCGGCCTGCCACGTTCCTGTGTATTGGAATGTGCCTGCGACAAGAGGTCTGAGCGCTCTTCTTTCAACCGCTGGCGATCCAGTTTACGTGTCTGGGCCTCCTGCACATTATCAGCTTGCATTGGTACGTCACACATAATCAGGAAAGAGATTATCTCCCTGTTTGTCCGCATCATCATTGACTTGAAGAGTTCAAATGATTCAAACTTATAGATCAGCAACGGATCTTTCTGTTCATACGCTGCGTTCTGAACCGATTGCTTCAGGTCATCCATTTCCCGCAGGTGGTCTTTCCATGCATTGTCAATCATTCCAAGCACTACACCTTTCTCGATGGAAAGCACTACCTCTTTCCCCTTGTCTTCATAAGCTTTCTTCAGATTGGCAACCACCTGCATCGTTTTCAGGCCATCTGTAATCGGAACAGCGATATTCTCATATTGGCTTTCATTTTCCAGTACACTTTTAACAACTGGAAAAACCCGTTCGGCAATGCTTGCATTTTTATTCTTATAACGTTTGTAAGCAGTCTCATAAACGATGTTTGTAAGATCGTCACTGTTCATTGTTTCGAATTCCTTCTCTGAAACCGGACATTCGGTTGCAAACTCTTTCAGGAGTTCCATTTTGAGTCCTTCGTAATCTTTATTGTCCTGATAATCCATGGATGAGGCTTCACATACATCGTAGATCATGTTGGCGATATCGACAGCCAACCGGTCTCCAAAGAGGGCGTGGTGGCGTTTCTTATAAATAGCCTCCCGCTGGATGTTCATCACATCATCATATTCAAGCAGCCGTTTCCGGATGCCGAAGTTGTTCTCCTCAACTTTTTTCTGGGCACGCTCAATCGATTTGGAGATCATGCCATGCTGAATCACTTCGCCATCTTCGATTCCCATGCTGTCCATGATCTTTGCGATCCGTTCAGATCCGAACATTCGCATCAGGTCATCTTCCAGGGAGACAAAAAACTGGGAGCTGCCCGGGTCTCCCTGCCGTCCTGAGCGACCTCTTAGCTGTCTGTCGACCCGCCTGGATTCATGCCGTTCCGTACCAATAATTGCCAAGCCACCTGCCTCCTTCACACCCGGGCCAAGTTTGATATCAGTACCCCGGCCAGCCATGTTGGTAGCGATCGTTACCGTACCAGGCTTTCCGGCTTCAGCCACAATATCCGCCTCCTTAGCGTGCAATTTTGCGTTCAGCACATTGTGCGGAATATTGACTCGTTTTAGCATCCGACTGAGAAGCTCCGAAGTCTCGACTGATGTCGTTCCTACCAGCACCGGCCTGCCATGATCCACCAAATCTTTAATCTCTTCTATTAAGGCATTGAACTTCTCCCTTTTGGTTTTATATACCAGGTCTTCCCGGTCATCCCGGACGATCAATCTGTTGGTTGGGATTACAATCACATCCAGCTTATAAATATCCCACAATTCACCTGCTTCGGTTTCAGCAGTACCTGTCATCCCGGCCAGTTTGTTATACATCCGGAAGTAGTTCTGCAAGGTGATGGTGGCATAGGTCTGGGTTGCCGCTTCTATCTTCACGTTCTCCTTGGCCTCAATAGCCTGGTGAAGTCCATCAGAATACCGTCTGCCCTCCAGGATACGGCCTGTTTGCTCATCAACGATCTTCACTTTGTTCTCCATCACCACATATTCAACGTCCTTTTCAAACAGTGCATAAGCTTTCAGTAACTGGTTAACTGTATGAACCCGTTCCGATTTGATGGAATAATCACGCATCAACACATTCTTCTTTTCAATCAGATCAGAATCCTTCAGGTCCTGGTTATCCAGCTCAGCCAGCTCTGACCCAATATCAGGCAGAATATAGAAATTGGCCTCCTCGTAAGATTCGGTCAACAGATCGATCCCTTTCTCCGTCAGCTCAATCGTGTTATTTTTCTCATCAATCACGAAAAAGAGCTCATCATCGATGATATGCATGTTCTTCGACTGCTCCTGCATGTAGAAGTTCTGCGTTTTCTGCATCAATGCTTTCATCCCGGGTTCACTGAGGTATTTGATCACGGGTTTGTGTTTTGGCAGTCCGTGATGGCAGCGCAATAGTTGGTCGCCCATTTTCTTCACGTTATCCTGGGTATCTGGCTGGGATGCCAGACTTTTCGCTTCTGCCAGCAATTTATTGACCAGGTTACGCTGTGCATTGTACAACTTGGTTACCTGTGGTTTCAGGTTATCAAAAAGCTGGTTCTCGCCTTTGGGTGTGGGTCCGGAGATGATCAGCGGAGTTCTTGCATCGTCGATCAACACGGAATCAACCTCATCCACGATGACATAATTATGTTCACGCTGCACCAGCTCTTCGGGTAAACTCGTCATGTTATCGCGCAGGTAATCGAATCCGAACTCATTATTGGTGCCGAATGTGACATCGGCCAGATAAGCTTGCCTGCGGGCATCGGAATTGGGTTCATGCTTGTCGATGCAATCAACCTTCAGTCCATGAAATTCATACAATGTTCCCATCCATTCCGAGTCACGTCTGGCAAGGTAATCGTTGACAGTTACAATATGGACTCCTTTCCCGGGAAGGGCATTGAGATAGACGGGTAACGTCGCCACCAGGGTTTTTCCCTCTCCGGTTGCCATCTCAGCGATTTTCCCCTCATGCAAGACGATCCCACCACCCAACTGGCATTCGTAGTGCACCATATCCCATCGGATCATGTTCCCACCAGCCATCCAGGAGCTATGATAGCGCGCTTTGTCACCAATAATCTCAACACTCTCTTTTGTGGCAGCAAGCTCCCGGTCCATTTCGGTAGCCGTCACCTCCAGGTATTCTTTCTCCACAAACCGGCGAGAAGTTTCCCGCATTACAGAAAAAACTTCAGGAAGAATCTCATTGAGTATTTCCTGTGTGAGTTCATAGCTCTCCTTATCCAGTTTATCCAGCGTTGCGTAAAGCTTCTCTTTCTCCTCAATTGCCACATCTTCAGAGTCAATCTCAACTTTCAATGCCTCGATCTCTTTCTCCTTCTCAACCAGGTATGCATTGATCCGCTTCTTGAACTCACCTGTCATAGCCCTCAGTTCATCATTCGACAGTCCCTTTAGTGTTGGGTAGATCTCCAGGGTCTTCTCAACGATTGGTTGAATCTCCTTAATGTCCCTTTCAGATTTACTCCCCAACATTTTTTTTACAAAACCAAGCATGATCTATTTTATTTCTTTGAATCAATTAGTGAATAATGCTTTCTATCACCCGTTCCAATCCTTCACTTGGAGGAGGAGCCGGGAATTGATATGTATCCCCATGTTTGTCAATAATCAGATACAGAGGGTATGTTTTCACCTCATAGTCAATCAACAAGTCAGTGTTATCCGAGTAATGAAGCAACCACCAGGCAAATTCCGGTTTGACCCTGGCAAAGTAGTTCATCTGAATCCAATATCTATTGATACAGATGCTAACAAACTCCACCTCATCTTTGTATTTTTCATAGAGGGGAACCTGAAGTTCCATTTCAGCAAGGCACTCTTCGCAAAAAGTAGTCCAGAAGTTCATGACGACAGGTTTTCCTTTGAGATCCTCCAACGATTTCCAGCCTTCTGTCTCCCGTCCCTGAAGATAAAACTCCGGCGCTTTTGTTCCGGGTCTTAGCTTTGTGACTTTATCATACATATCTTCAGCTACGACCCTGTTGTTCTCGAACGGACTTTCCTGACGAATCGTCGCCAGGCTCCCGATGATGTTCTCCTGTAGTTCCGGTTTGGAATAAAAAAGTTCGAAGAGCCCTTTTAGCAACACCAGCTCCCGTAAGCTCTCATTCTTCAGAACAGAGTCGGCAGCTAACTTTTTCATCAGAACAGGATAAGGATCAGGCTCTTTGATTATAGAGATCAGGTCAATCTTTCGGAGGATATTGGAAGTAACTGTAAGGTACTTGGTGAAATAATTGTTGAAGAACTGCATGTACTCAACATTCTTGTAAAGTATGGGCTGATCGATGAAGTATGAACTGGCCAGATTGAACTGACTTTTTGCGTGTGCGAGTTGCTCCAGTCCAGCGGTCTTGTAACGCATATAATTCTGAAAATAAGACAGATCTATCCCAGAAAAGATTTCATTGACCTGCAGTTGAAATGTATCCAGGTAACTCTTCTTCCGTTCATGGTAGAGTGCATTGAAATGATCCAGCAGGAACTGATTGTATTTATCGTTATACGTATTGATCCGGAAATTCAGTCCGTTTTCACCCGGATTGACTAACTTGATCTCCATGTCCTCAGAGAGAATGAACGGATTGACCTCCAGGTTATCTTTGTTGTTGATTTGTGCGATCTTTATTTGATATACCATGCCTGGTTGCATATAGAGCCCCGCTCTATGAAGATCAATAGCTAAAGCGATATATGATGTGGAAGGAAGTTCGAAACTCACTGAGAATTTACCTAATGAATCGATCGTAGTTTGTGCAACCAACTCTTCCGTGAATGTGATCATGTCAGCCCATGTAACGAATTTTAGCGTTTTCCCTTCTGCACCGGAAGCGGAACCGGAAACGGTTACCTGCTGGGCTGCGATGCCTGAAATCAGGATAAAAAGGAATATAAACGAAAACAGGATTTTATAAGACTGCCGTATCATTATGTAAGAGGTCATTAGGGTCATTAATGAAAAAACGTTATTTGTTATTCAATTAGCCCCTTTCAGGTGATTTATGGATCAACACCAGCAGGGACAAATTGCGAAATGTCTCCTCCGTTCCTGTGGATTTCCCTGACAATGGATGAGCTAAGGGCAGCGTACTCGGATGCGCATAATAAAAACACCGTCTCCAATTCAGGAAACATGGCTTTATTCATCTGGCCGATGCTCCTTTCAAACTCAAAATCAGCCGCTGTTCTGAGGCCACGAAGGATATACTTAGCGCCCACATTCTTACAATAATCAACGGTCAGGCCTGCATAGGTCTCTATCCTGATTATGGGATCATCTACAAAGACGGTTCGGATCCATCCGATACGGTTTTCCATCGGAAAGTATCCTTTCTTCTTTGAATTTTCACCAATCGCAACAATGATTGTATCAAAAAGTGGTTTGGCCCGTCGAATTACCGACTCATGTCCTTTGGTGATGGGATCAAAAGAACCTGGGAATACAGCTATTTTACTCATGCGTCATCTTTACTGAACAAAGATACAAAAAGGGAAGGAAACAGCTTATTCAAAGGTAAGTGAGAGTTGAAAGACTTTGGAGTTCAGTTTTGCGATTCCGTCTGTATAAATATTATTCTCACGAGTCAATACATCCATCAGGCCATACATCATTTTCAGCTCAACACCGAATTTGAACCACTCGTTATAAAAATCAAATCCGATACCAGCTTCAATATACACATCATTCTGACTAAACTTGACAATCTTCTGATCAGAGCTTTTCTGTTCCCGCTTTTTTGCCTGTGAAGCCAGATCGAGTGTATATTGAACACCTGTCATCAAATAGGTCCGAAAGTTTCTGTACCGACGTGATTTAAACCTTATTTCAAGCGGCAGGTTGATATAGGTTGATGGAACCCGTTTGGTGATATTAACCAGGGTTGTATCGCCATCTCTGAAGGTCTTTAGATTGTAAATCAGGTCACGGTCACCAAATGCAAGTGATGGAACAAAACGGAGGTTAAAATGGGCACCTATCTTCATATCGCAAACGATACTGATAACAAACCCGGGAGTTGGAGCTGATTCGATTGACAAGATCATAGCTGAATCAGGCAACGGCAGGATATCGGGGATATATGTGGAGTCCCACACAAGACTTGTGAGATCAGGAACGGGTTTGATCGTGGCATAACTCAGATTGGCTCCCAGGACAAAACCGAAATGAAACTTATCATTGTCGTACATAGCCATATTCGGTATACCAAACCGTTGTCCTGATCCGTTAAACGGGATCAAGGTAACCGGGATGAAAAGGAGGAGGAAAATATATTTCAGTTTTTTCAACGGCAGGATTCGGCTTTGTTTATTCATTAACGCTGGTCAGGCGCTTTTATTTTGGGTTTTCGTCGCAAAGATAACTATTTTTCGGTGCAATAGAGGCTGGCGATTCCACCTGTCAGGGGAATCTGAAAAGGCTCCTTCAGTTCCATTTTTCTCAAAACAGCGATAAAATCCTCACCGGAAGGAAAATCAGCTACCGTATCAGGCAAGTATGCATATGCTTCGCGATGCCGGGAGATCAGTTTCCCGAAAAGCGGGATGATCACGCTGGAATAGAAGCTGTAAAGTGCTTTCATCGGATATCGTTCAGGATGAGAGAACTCCAGGATCAACATCACACCACCCGGTTTCAATACTCGTTTCATCTCTGAGATTCCGCGTTCCAGCTCCTCAAAGTTCCGCACACCAAAGGCTACCATCACTACATCAAAATGGTTATCTTCAAAAGGAATATTCTCCGCTTCGCCTTCCCGGAAAACGATCTTCCCGGACAACCCTCTGGCACTCACTTTTTTTCTGCCGATCTCCATCATTTTGGTGGAGATGTCGATCCCCTCAATACTAGCTTGCTGAAGTGTCGAAACTGCAATAGCGAGATCCCCTGTTCCGGTTGCTACATCGAGGATCCGAATGGTCGAAGCAGGCTCATGAAACCATCTTCTGATCTCCTCGACAACCCTCTTTCGCCAGCTGTGATCTATCCCAAATGAAAGAAGATGGTTCAGAAAATCATAGCGTGGCGAAATTTCGTCGAACATGGTACGAACCGAATCTTTGTTTGGGGACATGATTGCAAAGTTACTGAAAAGAGGCTGCCTGATATGTATCTGGCAGCCTCTTCACGAACAGATGTTTGGTTTTTTATACTCCAAGCTGCAGACGCTTGAAAGCAACTACCTTCAGCTCTTTATCATATTCGTTGATATATTGTCCTACACTCTTTTTATTATCTTTGATGAACTCCTGATTGATCAGGGTACTCTCTTTGTAGAATTTATTCAGCTTCCCCATTGCTATCTTTTCCAGCAGATCTTCCGGCTTTCCGGCCTGCCTTGCCTGTTCTTTCCCAATCTCGATCTCATGATCTACAATGGCCTGATCCACATCCTCTTTATCAATAGCAACAGGATTCATAGCCGCAACCTGCATCGCTACTTCACGACCAAGTTCATCAATACCTTCTACATCATTTTTATTGAAGCCTACAATTGTTGCCAGTCTGTTCCCATGATGATTGTATGCAAAAACAGCAGGGGCTGCAATAGATTCAAAGGATGCTACCTGCATTTTTTCTCCGGTTTTCCCCAGGAGTTCATTCAGTTTTTCTTCAACTGTCAGGCCACTCACTTTCATTGGTTTTAGCTGCGCTGCTTCGTTCAACTGGTTATTGATACCTAGATCCAGCAGATCATTGGCAAACTGGATAAACTCTTCGTTCTTTCCCACAAAATCAGTTTCACAGCTAACCATCACGACAGCTCCAAAATTCTTGTCTGTATTTGTTCTTGCTATGGCAATCCCTTCATTTGCATCGCGGTCGGCCCGTTTGGAAGCCACTTTTTGTCCTTTTTTCCGGAGGTAATCTACTGCCTGATCGAAATCACCTTTTGATTCCAGCAAGGCTTTTTTACAATCCATCATACCGGCACCCGTCATCTGGCGCAGTTTACTTACATCTTTTGCTGTGATATTCATATCTATTTACTGTTTTGATTTACCGGCGGGTTTGGTAATCCGTTTTCGTGGTATTTTGGGTGAATCAGCCTCATCTTTTCTGTCGCCTGCTTTCATTTTGGAATGTTTTGCATCAACAAAATCTTTCTTTTCGATTTTGATCTCTTCATCGGTCTCAAGATCTGCCAGATCTTTTTCCGCCTTCAATTTGAGTTCATTCTCAGCTAATTCTTCTTTTTCTTTTTCTTCTTCAATTGCTTTCTTATCACGGTCAAGTTTACGCTCAATCAAACCCTCTTCGATGGCATTCACCATTACTTCAACAATTAGCTTGATAGACTTTGACGCATCATCGTTAGCAGGGATTGGAAAGTCGACAAGCCGTGGATCGGAGTTAGTGTCCACGATAGCAAAAGTCGGGATATTCAATTTCCGGGCTTCTGCCAGTGCTATGTGTTCTTTAAGGATATCCACAATAAATAGCGCTGCAGGCAGCCGGTTCAGGTCAGAAATACTCCCAAGGTTCTTCTCCAGTTTGGCACGCTCACGTGTAATGGTAAGGCGTTCTTTCTTGGAAAGATTGCTGTACGATGGACTGACCATCAACTTATCGATAGAGGTCATCTTTCTGACAGCTTTACGGATGGTCGAGAAATTGGTAAGCAATCCACCTGGCCAACGTTCTGTCATATAGGGCATGTTGACATTTTTGACCTTCTCAGCTACCAGTTCCTTGGCTTGTTTTTTTGTTGCTACGAACAGGATTTTTTTTCCTGATTTGGCAATCTGCTTCAACGCTGCTGCTGCTTCATCCATCTTGGCAATGGTCTTGTAGAGATCGATGATGTGGATCCCGTTCCGTTCCATAAAAATATACGGAGCCATGCTCGGGTTCCATTTCCTCTTCAGGTGGCCGAAGTGAACACCGGCATCAAGCAATTCATTAAATGTCGTTTTAGGCATAATAGTTCGGATATAATATTAACGTTTGCTGAACTGGAATCTTTTCCGGGCTTTCTTTTGCCCAAACTTTTTACGCTCTACCATGCGTGGATCACGGCGAAGCAGCCCTTTGGCTTTCAGTGCCGGGCGAAACTCCTCGTTGATTTTACACAGCGCTCTCGCCAGTGCGAGAGACAACGCTTCTGACTGTCCTTTTACACCACCGCCATTGAGGTTGGCTTTGACATCATATTTTCCTGTTGTCTCGGTCACCATAAAAGGCTCTGTCGCTTTATACTGCAGAATGGAGGTCGTAAAATAGTCCTTTAAATCCCGTCCGTTTATCAGGATATTTCCTTTGCCTTCCTGGAGGTAGATTCTTGCAATGGCAGTCTTTCGTCTGCCAATGGAATTGATAACTTCCATATTACTTGATTGAATTTAAGTTGATTTCCTTTGGTTTCTGTGCTTCGTGAGGATGATCCGGCCCGGCGTAAACATACAGGTTCCTGAAAAGGTCGCTTCCCAAACGGCTTTTTGGGAGCATCCCTTTCACAGCTACCTCAATAACTGCAGTTGGCTTTTTAGCAAGTAACTCCCTTGGAGTTCGCTTCCGTTGCCCACCCGGATATCCTGTATAACGAATGTAAACCTTGTCGGTCAGCTTCTTCCCGGTCAGTTTGATCTTCTCTGCATTGATAATGACTACATTATCTCCACAATCAACATGAGGGGTGAAATTGGGCTTCAGCTTCCCTCTGAGAAGTATTGCTACTTTCGAGGCCAGCCTTCCCAACACCTCATCTTCAGCATTGATCAGGACCCACTCTTTGGTTACTGTTTCTTTGTTGGCACTGATGGTTTTGTAACTTAGTGTATTCATGGATTTAGTTTAAAAAAGGGGTGCAAAGTTAGAATGAAAAAAAATATCTGCCAAACAATTTGATCTATAAAAGTGATATTTTTGACGTTATGGTTTGTTTTGTTACATTTGTAAGGAATTAACTGGTGAATTTCCACCTTCGCCAAGGCTTCGGCGGACAAGGGTGAGTTGGTGATTAAAAAGAGTATGAGTTTTGCAATTCGGACATTGAATTTCGAGCAATTTCTGATGATTGCAGGGGATAAAGAGTCTTTGGATCTTTTCTGGGAGGTGCCTTTTCCGAATTATGGTCACGAAAAACTCCTACGACTTTTTCATCAGTTTTGCCTCGTTGGAGGAATCCCCGATGTCGTAGAGTTGTTTGCAGTGACACGAAGCGTTCCTCAACTAGTTCCCCTCTATGACAAGCAGTTAGAGAGGCTGTTCACGAAAGCGTCATCGATTGCCTTCACCCAAAAAACCCGTGAACAGCTGGTGCAGATCTATCAGGATACTTTTCCATATGCTGCCACCCGTATCAAATACAGTGGTTTCAGCAACATGAGATACCGTAGCAGGGAGGTTGGGAGAGCCTTTCGCCTCCTTCAGGAGCATGCACTCATCCAGTTGATCTATCCTACAATAGATACAAGTCTGCCATGGAAAATTGACTCAGGCCGATCGCCCAGGATCCAGCTACCGGATACGGGATTGGTCAATTTTTTCAACGGGATCCAGGAAGCGCTTACAGATCAGGAAGATCTTTCTTCTGTTTTCAACCGACAGATTTCCCTGCATGTTGTTGCCCAGGAATTGATTGCTTCTGAAAAAGTTGAGCAACCGGATGTCCATTTCTGGGTTAGGGACAAAACACAATCCTCAGCTGAAGTCGATTTTGTCATCGCACACAATGATCTGATAATCCCTGTGGAGGTCAAAACGGGAGAACCCGGCCGGCTTCGTTCCCTGCATCAGTTTGTAGATTCAGCTCCGCATCCCTATGCAGTTCGACTCTATGCCGGACCACTTGCTGTTAGGGAGACGAAGACCATCCGGGGCAAAACATTTTACCTGATGTCGCTGCCCTATTTTCTGTCGGGGAAGATCCGGGAGCATCTGGAGGGATTTATGAAGTTTGTGAAGAATTAGCTGGTGAGTTTCTTAACTTTGAACTAAAAATCGTTACATGAGCCGTATCTTGCTTATCATATCCCTGTTCGCCATTGCAATGGGTTTTCTGGAAAGTGCTGTCGTAATCTACCTGCGTGCTATCTATTATCCGGAAGGATTTGATTTTCCACTGAAGATCATTGAAGACCCGATCGCTGTCACGGAGATTATCCGGGAAGCAGCTACAATCATTATGCTGGGGACAGTCTCTTTTCTTGTCACCCGCCGGTGGATTATCCGGTTTGCCTGGTTCATCTATATGTTTGCCATCTGGGATATTTTCTATTATCTATTCCTGTGGGCTTTACTTGGCTGGCCTGAGTCGTTACTGACCTGGGACATTCTTTTCCTGATCCCTACTACCTGGGTTGGTCCGGTTCTGGCGCCTCTGATTAATTCCATTACAATGATCCTTCTTGCTGTTGTCATTATCCGGGCCGGTCAAACTCGCGATCGCGTTCGTCTCTCCACATTAGAGTGGGGGTTCCTGATCACGGGATCTCTGATCACAATACTGGCCTATATACTTGATTATTCCAGGCATATGCTCGACAAGTTCTCTTTCTCTGAATGGTTTTACTTTTCCGATCAGTCTGAGGTCATGGATCATGTCACAAAATATATCCCGAGGTCATTTGACTGGTGGTTGTTTCTGTTAGGCGAGTTGTTGTTCATTATTGCCATTACTTTTTTCATTTATCGTAACCGAAAAAAAATGGAACACGGATGACACTGAATGTCACAGATTACCGCAGACAGAAAATATCCGTACTTTTGCAACCTGTTTCAAACCAATAGATATGTCCATCAAAGTCGATCATATTACCAAATTGTTCGGCACTCAAAAAGCCCTTAATGATGTTACTCTCTATATCAAGCCGGGAGAGGTGGTTGGATTATTGGGCCCGAACGGAGCTGGTAAAAGTACGTTGATGAAGATTCTGACCTGCTACATTCCTCCCAGTTCGGGGGATGCATCTGTTTGCGGGTTTGATGTGCTGGAACAATCGATTGAGGTGAGGAGACGGGTTGGATATCTGCCGGAAAACAATCCGTTGTACCTTGATCTGTATGTGAAGGAGTTTTTGCAGTTCATTGGAAATATTGAGCATCGCGGATCCCAGATCCCGGATCTCAGATCCCGGATTTCAGAGATACTTGAATTAACCGGATTACAGGTTGAGCAGCACAAACAGATCGGGACGTTATCGAGGGGGTACCGGCAGCGGGTGGGTTTGGCGCAGGCATTGCTTCACGATCCGGAAGTGTTGATCCTGGATGAGCCAACTTCAGGGCTGGATCCCAACCAGATTGTGGAGATCCGGAAACTGATCAGTCAGATCGGACTGGAAAAGACGATCATGATGTCTACCCATATTATTCAGGAGGTGGAGGCGATCTGTAACCGGACGATCATTATCCACAATGGTGAAATCGTTGCCGATGATAAAACGAAAAACCTGCAGAAGATCCAATCATCGAAGGTAATCGTGAAAGTTGAATTCGATAAGTTGGTCGAAGAAAAGAACCTCAAATCGATTCATGGAGTTAAGAATACGATCTCTCCAGCATCCAGGATCCAGGATCCAGGATCCAATATCTACCATCTTGAATCCACCACCGAAATAGATATCCGGCCGGCTATTTTCCAGTTTGCAGTTGATAATGGTCTTACCGTTCTCTCCCTGCAACGTGACGAACAAAAACTGGAGGAGGTGTTTCAGGAACTCACTAAAAGTTGAGGGACGAGGATTGAGGGACGAGGGACGAGATTCAAGGCTCAAACTTCAAGAAATAGTTTGTTTACTTCATTGTTGCATTTCTGCATTCCTGAATTGATGCATTCCTGAATTGATGCATCACAACATAATTCCATTCAAACTTTTCTTCATTCGTAAATAAAAAAGGTGTAATTTTGCACTTGCAGGGTGGAAAGATTTGATTGATTGCAACCACTGGAAAAAATGCTAAACCAATAGCCATTCCAACTATCAAATCCCTCCCCTTTCGTTAGTTAACTAAATCAAAACTAAAGACATTCAGATTATGGGATTTTTATTTACATCGGAGTCAGTTTCCGAAGGGCATCCGGATAAAGTTGCCGATCAGATATCGGACGCATTACTTGATGAATTTTTACGCTGGGATCCAGAATCCAAAGTTGCTTGTGAAACCTTTGTTACTACCGGCCTGGTGGTATGTGGTGGAGAAGTTCGAACAGAAGGCTGGGTGGATGTTCAGGAGACGGCACGACGGGTAATCCGGGATATTGGATATACAAAAGCCGAATACCGTTTCGATAGCGATTCATGCGGGGTCATTTCAACTATTCATGAACAATCATCTGATATTAACCAGGGAGTTGTAAGAGAAAAAAAAGAAGAGCAGGGAGCCGGTGACCAGGGCATGATGTTCGGTTATGCCTGCCGTGAGATGGACAACTTAATGCCTCTCTCAAGTGAATTAGCTCATATTCTGCTACAGGAACTAGCTGCCATTCGCAGGGAAGGACGAAAGATGAAATACCTGAGACCCGATTCCAAATCACAGGTTACGATTGAATACGATGATAAGGGTCAACCAAAACGGATCGATACGATCGTGATCAGCACTCAGCATGATGATTTTATTCTCCCCAAAAATAAAGGGGCCAGGGCTTTGAAAGCGGCCGAAAAAGAGATGCAGGATAAGATTCGCGAAGATATAGAACAATTCCTGATCCCCAGGGTGAAGAAGACATTACCAGCCCGAGTAAAGAGGCTTTTTTCAGATGATTACAAGCTTTTTGTGAATCCGACCGGAAAATTTGTGATCGGGGGACCTCACGGAGATACCGGTTTGACCGGTCGCAAAATCATTGTCGACACTTACGGTGGCCATGGGGCACATGGTGGGGGTGCTTTTTCCGGGAAAGATCCTTCTAAAGTTGACCGTTCAGCAGCCTATGCAGCACGTCATATTGCCAAAAACATGGTGGCTGCAGGCATTGCCGATCAAGTGCTGATCCAGGTTGCCTACGCAATTGGCATAGCCCAACCGGTGGGTCTTTACGTCGATACATTGGGAACAGCAAAAGTTACAGATAAAAAGGGCAGAACACTTACCGATGGCAAGATCTCTGAGAAGATCAACAAGGTCTTTGACATGCGACCATTTTCCATCATTGAACGATTCGGTTTGAAGAACCCTATTTTTCTGCCTACCGCATCTTACGGGCATTTGGGACGTGATCCATACACGAAAACCATCGAGGTATACTATCCGGTGAAAGGATCTAAAGCGAAAAAAGGGAATGGCCTCAACAAAGATGTTTACCTGAAGAAGGTAGAGTTCTTTGCCTGGGAAAAGCTGGATTACGTGGAAAAGTTGAAGAAAACTTTCAACGTTTGATGCCCGATCCTGTAAAGCTCAATGCGAAACGACCAGTTTCCGGGTTGATTGAATCTGTCCGTTTACCATGAGGCTATAGAAATAGATCCCTTCTGAGAGCTCAACTGTAGGAATACGAATCTGTCCGTCACCTGAAAGTTTCATCTTTCTGATGGTTGATCCAAGGAGATTCCTGATAATCAATTCAGCCCTGGCACCAGCATCAACTGTATAGTTGAAAGTTGCCTCCATGTCGGCCGGGTTGGGATATGCATTGGAGAGTGCAACTAAGCCTTTCTGATCCTCAATACCTAACGGATAGGCTTGGTATAGCGATTGGAAACAGATAGAATCATTGGCATTGCTCCGGTCGAAAAACACATACCTGATAATCGTTTCCCCGGCATGTTCTTTGGGTTGATATTCCCCTATAAACATTGTATTTGTCTCGCCTGGTGCTATCACCTCTGGATCCAATGAAACATAGGTAAGGGTATCATAGCAAAGCCCCCCCCAGCAAAAGGTGTTTTTGGAACCTGGAATGAGGGAGATCTCTACTTTTTTGCACATTACATCTAATGTGGCTGCACTATTATTGGTCACGCCGATATGGGCTTCAATCAAAGCGGTTGAAGGCTCCCCGGGATAGATCACGTTGCCATTGTTTGGTACTGGAGTACCCTCATGATCGAGGGAAAGACTTTGAGAATAGCCAAAAAAGGCTGCCATACTAAGCAAATAAACAGATAATAACAGTTTTTTCATAATGGATAAAGCATGATGGTTTGTTGAATATTTAATTGGTGTCTGCAAAGATACTACATAAAATCCAATTCTATTTATGATTCTGTTTTTTTGGATACGTAAAGCAACCAAACAGGAAAAACCATATCTTTACCAACTGAAACATCAGTATTTAAACCATGAAAAAATGAAAAAATTACTCTTTATTATTGCATCAATCTTTGTTCTGAGTTCAGCTGGACTTGGACAAACACAACGATTGGTTTTATTAGAGGAGTTTACCTCCACAACATGCGGGCCCTGTGTGACAGCAAATACCAAAATTCACGGGTGGCTGATTTCCAACCCCACCGTCTTTACCGCCATCTTTTACCATATGAGTTGGCCACCTCCCGGAAATGACCCGATGTACCTGGCAAATCCCGTTGAAAATAATGCCAGGAGGGGTTATTATAGTGTTAACTCTGTTCCACACTCAGTGGTTGAAGGGAATGTATACAACGGAAGTGGCAACTCATTACAGTGGTCTGTGATCAATAACCGAAGTTCCGTCCCATCTCCATTCGAGATCTCACTTCAACACACAATATCCGCAGCCCAGGACGAGATATCACTTACCATGGTTGCTACGGCGACTGAGGCTGTTAGTGGAAATATGGTTGCGCATAATGTCGTCATCGAGAAGTTGGTTCAGTTCAGTTCCCCTCCGGGCACTAATGGAGAGACCAGTTTTGATCACGTCATGAAAAAAATGTTACCATCCCATATTGGGACTTCCTTCTCAGACTTTGAAACGGGTGATTATCTTATCATTGAGACGAGCTGGCCTTTTGAACCTAATCAGGTATATGAAATTGATGAGCTTGCCGCTGTCGGATTCGTTCAGAATAAAACCACCAAAGAGGTTCACCAGGCTGCCAACAGTTCGACCGACATGGTGACCCTTCCTTACGATCGTGACCTCCAGGTTCTTGATGTCTCCAACGTTTCTGTCACTAATTGCAGTGGAGTGGTTACTCCAATTGTAACGATACGAAACAATGGCAATAACACCATCACATCGTTTGACCTCAGTTATAAGGTCAATGATGGTTCAGTAGTCACTGAAAGCTGGACAGGCTCAATCGGTCCACTGGAAAGGGCAGTTATCAATCTGCCGGAATATACCTTTACACCAGAAGCTACCAATGTACTCAAGGTATACACTGATAACCCGAACAGCAATACAGATGAGTATCCTAAGAATGACACCATTAACTTCGGAATTATTAGTGCTGAGGCTACCACTTTCACACTTTATCTTTTCATCAAAACCGATGATAATCCTGAAGAGACTACATGGGATGTAAAAGATGATCAGGGTACAGTGATTCAAAATGGCGGGCCCTATACCGTTCCCGGAGTCATCCACCGCGATACAATTGAGATTCCGGTTGAAGGGTGTTACACCTTTACCATATATGATGCCGGCGGACAAGGTATCTGCTGTAGTCATGGAAACGGGCTCTACATGTTACAGGATGACCAGGGTACCGAGATTGCTCAGGGAGGAAACTTCACCGATAAAGAGATGACAGAATTTAATGCCAACCTGGTTTCTGCCAGTGATCTCTTTGATCAAACCCGAGCACTCCAGGTCTTTCCCAATCCAACCACAGGTGTAACCAGAGCCTCTTTCTATCTGGTTAACCCGGATAACGTGGAGTTAAACCTATACAACACATTCGGACAAAAGGTTCGGAATCTCCAGCCAGGGTATCTGTCGTCCGGTGAACATCAGGTTGAGATTGATGCACGGAACCTGGCACCAGGTGTCTATATCCTGCAACTAACCACTGGTAATAAAGTCTATACGAGGAAAATATCTGTTAGCCGGTAGTTATTGGTTGTGAGGTAGTCGTACCTCAATGGCACCAACACCATACTTAACCATGGGGGCATCGAAAAATTCGATGCCCCCTGTTTTTTTCAGGTGGTCGGTCAGCACATCTCTTAACACCCCATTTCCTACCCCGTGAATGAAAATAACATTCAGGAAATTATGCTCCACAGCGGAATCCATACACTCTAAGAAGTAGTTTTTCTGAAATTCAAGGATCTCTGATTTCTGGAGGTTCGACGGATCTTCAATCAATTCATGAATGTGCAGATCCACAACAGCTTTCCGGGGTTCGATCTGATGAGTGAAAATGATCGGGATATCCTCCTTATTAGCTGATACAGTGGGCGATACCGGAATGCTTTCTGGTTTTTCTCTCTCTTGAAGATAGTCACTTAGTGAAACCACCTTGACAATAATCCCTTTCTCTCTGATTAGTGGAGATTCGCGGTAGGCTCCTTCATTATGAAATTTCTTTCCCTCGATTCTAAAATCTGAATTAAATGGGGGAAGCACATTATTCAACTGTTCTTTATGAAAGAGAAACTGAAGGGATCCATCAGACCACAGGTTAAGATCTTCCCGGCTGACCGTATCCAGTAGATGGCGAGTATTAGCGAAGAGTGAACCGTAATCGATCCCTTTAAATTGCTCACGAGCAATTCGGTGAAAAAGGTTATAGATCAGATCAAAAGATGTATTGTTAATGAGATAGACATCTACCAGGCCTGTGATCAGCCACTTCTGATCGTGAGGAACGTATGCCAGGTAGATATCCTCGGACTTACGGTTTCTTATCAACCATGGATCAAGGGATTCCAGCTGAAGTTCCTCTTCCTCAGAACGCACTTTTCCATGATCATTCTCCTGATTAGATGGTGTCTCAAAACGTTCATTAAAAAACCTGGCTCCTGCCTCCTCATGAACAACCCTGACCAGCTCGCTGATCAGGGTCGGAATCTCAAATCCATCCTGATCCGAAACCATTACCATCTTGCTATCGATCACCTTCGTGACAACGCCTCCACCTGTAGCATTCAGGTATTTTACTTTATCTCCAACGCTAAGTTTCATGCTCGATAATCATTAGGCACAAAGATAGTGATTAACTGGTGAACTGGCGAGTTGTTGAGTTGGTGAGTAATGTCATTGCGAGGAGCCGAAGCTGCGAGCGTAGTGAAGCAGGCAGTGACGCGGCAATGGTGAGGTGGTGAGTTTGCAAATACTTTGTGTTATTATTTTTTTGTATTATTGCAATCAAGTATTAACCAAAAAAAAACACTATGCGGAAAATTACAGTTTTACTGCTGGGCATCTGTCTGGCAGTAACCACAACTTTCGGCGGTGGTTACCAGGTGAGTTTGCATAGCATGCGTAACATTGGGATGGGTTTGATTGGAACCTCCCTGGCGTATGATGCAAGCAGCATCTTTTATAACCCTGGTGCGATGGCTTTTGTATCGTCTAAATTCAGCTTCTCAGGAGGTGTCAGCCTACTGATGGCCCGGACGACTTTCCAGCCAAAGGATGTGATAGGCCAATACAACATCGACAATATCCTCAACACTCCTTTATACTTTTATGCAGCGTTTAAACCCTTTGATGACCTTAGCATCGGGGTTGCTGTGAATACGCCATACGGCAATAAATTATCCTGGGGAGAGACCTGGCAGGGGCGTTACCTGATTCAGGATCTGGCTTTCAAAGCCATAACGATTCAACCCTCTTTCTCTTACAAGATCAAAGATGTTTTCGGCATCGGTTTCGGTCTTGTCTTTGCAATCGGCAACGTTGAACTAAACAAGGCGTTGCCACTTGAGGGACAGAATGGTACCGAAGGGAAAGCCACAATTACAGGTAGCACATACAACGTCGGATTTAACGGCGGGATCTTTATCCGGCCTACCAAAGGGTTGGATATTGGGGTGAGTTATCGTTCACGAATCAACATGAAGGTTGATGAAGGCGATGCCACCTTTACCGTTCCAGCTGCCCTTGCATCCAGTTTTCCCGATACGAAAGTAGCTACATCGCTACCTCTTCCGGCAAACCTTGACTTTGGCATCTCCTATGAGATTAAAGAAAAATTCCTGATCGGGATTAACCTCTGTTATGTATTCTGGAATGCCTATGATACACTGGTCTTCGACTTCAAGACCAAAACAGCTACACTCGATCAAACAGTGGCACCTGCTATGTATGAGAACAGGCTGATTCCACGCATTGGTTTTCAGTATAGGATCAATAAAATCATCACGGCAAGGTTGGGTGGGTATTTTGATCCTACACCTGTACCAGATGATTTCCTCAACCCGCAGACACCGAGCATGAATCAAATCGGATTAACAGCAGGACTTTCTGTATTTCCGTTCAAAGGATTCAGCATTGATGCAGCATTTCTATATGTGATGGGAATGGAACGGGAAGGCACTTACAGTCCGGAGAACTTCTCGGGTACATACAAGAGCCAAATCTATATTCCCGGTATCGGTTTAACATACAATTTCTAACTATAAAATCTTGAACGCTATGAAAAAACTGATTTATATCCTTATATCGCTCGTCATTCTTGCCGGTTGTGAACCCAAGATCGACGAACTGACGCCCACCAGGGGCAGTGCAGACTTCACAAGCTTCGTAACGGTTGGAAACTCCCTTGTTGCCGGATTTGCCGATGGAGCATTATACAAATCAGCGCAGGAAACCTCTTTCGCAAACCTCATGGCCAACCAGTTTAAACTTGTTGGAGGTGGTAATTTTGTTCAACCGATAGTCACCAGTGAATACGGTGTGGAATTTCCAGGTTCAATGCCCAGGTTAAAACTGGGTTACGCTACCACCTGTGCCGGAACTTCTCTTGGACCTATTCCTGATATTGGTCCCAGAGAACCACTTGGACCCGTTGGGTATCTGGTAAATAACCTGGGGATCCCGGGCGCCAAATCATTCCATCTGCTTGTTCCCGGATATGCTCAGATGAATCCCTATTATGCCCGTTTCGCTACCTCTGCCACGAATATGGTAGTCCAGGAGATTCCTCCACTGAATCCTACATTCTTTGCTCTCTGGCTGGGCAATAATGATGTGCTTGGCTATGCGACCTCCGGTGGAGTTGGTGATTCAATCACAGATCAGCAGACCTTCGGATTTGCCATGGGCGGAGTGATTCAAAGTTTGGTTGGCAACGGTGCGAAAGGGATCATTGCCAATATCCCGGAAATCACAACCATTCCATTCTTTACAACTGTCCCATACAACGGGCTGGTGCTGAACGACAGCCTCGCGAAGTTGGTCAACCACGCCATGTCTTTATTCCAATTGCCCTTCATTTATCACGCAGGCCCCAATCCTTTTCTGGTGCCAGATCCTACATCACCACATCCTGTCTTTAAGGTACGCCAGATGCAACCTGGAGAACTTGTTCTGTTAACCGCTCCCCAGGATTCCATGAAGTGTTACGGGATGGGTCTGATCAGTTCCATCACCTTAACTCCCTGGCCAATTCCTAATCAGTACGTGCTGACCCAGGATGAGATTACCAACATTGAAACCGCTATTGCTGGTTACAATCAGACCATACAAGGCCTGGCACAAACCAACGGTCTGGCAACAGTAAATATGAACGCAAAACTGAAAGAGTTGCAATCCGGTATGCTCTGGGACGGAGTCGAAATGAATACAACGTTTGTCACCGGAGGAGGCTTCTCTCTGGATGGCATTCACATGACACCAAGAGGAAATGCTGTAGCTGCAAACTTTTTCATTCAATCGATCAATGCCCAGTACGGAAGTACCCTTCCGTATGTGGATATCACTAAATATTACGGGGTGTTGTTCCCGTAATAAATCACAGTTTTATATTACGCATTCATAGTAGGGGTGACCGGACCGGTCGCCCCTACTTTTTTTGTAGAAAACGAAACATTTTAGAAGCCGCTATCCCCCGGTGGCTGATGCCGTTTTTCAGGTGGGGTGGCATCTCGGCGAAAGTCTGGATATGGCCATCAGGCTGGAACACGGGATCATACCCGAATCCATCCGATCCTCTCCGTTCCCGGGTTATCTCTCCCGGTATCCGGCCTTCGAATAAATATTCCTTGCCATCCAGGATCAGGCAAACCGCACATCGGAAGCATGCTTTCCTGTTTTCTGTGCTCTCCAACTCTTCCAGGATCTTACTGACATTATCATCAAACGAACAGCCCTTGCCGGCATAGCGGGCTGAATAGACTCCCGGACGACCATCCAGGGCATCAACCTCCAAACCTGTGTCGTCGGCAAAGCTACTAAACCCGGTTTGATCGTAGATAAACAGTGCTTTCTGGCGGGCATTGCCTTCAAGTGTTTCCTGTGTCTCTGGAATATCGGTATTCAGGTTTACATCATTCAGGCTAAGGATCTGGCAATCCTTTCCAGCGATCTCACGAATTTCACGGAGTTTGTGGGAGTTGTTTGTAGCAAATAGAAGTTTCATAAGATTTCATCGATCATTCTGGTGACCAACTCAGTATAGCTCCATCCATAAGCCTCGATCATCTTCGGAACAATGCTGGCTTCGGTAAGGCCTGGAACCGTATTGATCTCAAGGAAATAAAAGGAATCTCCTGAGTAGATGAAATCTATCCGGACGATCCCTTTGCAGTTTAGTTTGTTATAGAGAAAGGCTGAGATTCGTTGACATTCCCGGGTTACCTCTTCGGGAACAGGTGCCGGAACAATCTCATCTGTGAGTCCGGGAGAATATTTCGCTTCGTAATCGAAGAACTCCTTTTTTGTCACAATCTCACACACAGGAAAGGTCACCACGCCGCCATCCGATCGAAGAACTGCACAGGTTAGCTCCCTCCCCTCGATGAACTTTTCGACAATCACCTCATCATCCTCTGCAAATGCCAGATCCAAAGCATCCGGAAGATCAACTTCCCGGGTAACCTTTGTCATTCCCACACTGGATCCGCCACAGTTGGGTTTCACAAAACAGGGCAGGGAGATATCTTGCAGCAAAGTCAGCGCTGAATCCCGTTGATATTGATTAAGCTGAACCGAACTGGCAATTTGAATCCCGTAAGAGTCCACTACCCGTTTGCAGAATGATTTATTGAACGCCAGGGCAGATGTCGTAAGGTTACTGGACGTATATGGGATCTTTAGCATGTCAAGGTAGCCTTGTAATTTTCCATTTTCGCCCGGAGTTCCGTGAATGGCATTAAAAACCACATCGAAGCTGATTTGCTTGCCATTCCGTTTTAATGTAAAATTATTTTTATCAACTTCAGCCTCTTTCCCCTTCGAAATGCACTTCCAGTGATCGTTCCTGATCTCGATAAGGTACGGATCGAATCGTTCCCGGTCGATATTCTTTTCGACCTGCCTGCCACTCATCATGGAGATATGATACTCTCCTGAATCACCCCCGGCAACTATAGCAACCGTTATCATGAATAGAATTCCTTTATGGCAAAATTAACATAAAAAAACGACCATGGCAGAAAAGGCAATTTTTCGTATGTTTGCCATTGGGTCGTGAATACAATAAATTTAACAATTTCAGGTTATTTTAGGAAATAGAGGAATGGATTTCATCAGGTTTCTTTTCAGCTGGAAATTTATCAAGCAACTCCTTATTGCTTCTGTGATATCAGCGGCAATCATCTGGGGAACACTGATCTTCCTGTCAAAATATACCGGGCATAATAAGTACCTCCCGGTTCCCGACCTGAGAGGAATGCTTGTGGAAGATGTTATTCAGAATGAATACTATTCCGATTTCCGTTTTATTGTCCTGGATTCGGTTTTTGACCCGGACTTGTCCCGTGGAACGATCATCTACCAGGATCCCTGGTTTGATGCACGAGTTAAAAAGAACAGGCAGATCTATATCACTATCTCCTCAGCTACACCAGATAAAGTCTCGATGCCTGACCTGAAATTTCTGACACTCCGGCAAGCTGAATCGATGCTGGAAAGTTACGGATTAAAGGTTGGGAATCTCTATTATACCCCTGCATTTGATGCAGATGCAGTCCAACAACAACTTATTGATGGTCATCCTATTGAGCCAGAAGCACGAATCTATAAAGGGACCCGGATCGACCTGGTAGTTGGAACCGGTAGTGGCAGCTATCAGATCCCGATCAAAGAGGAGAAGGAAGATACAATCCCGGATATTGGGGGGTATGATGTTGAAGACTACATAGGAGGATAACTGGTGAGTTGGTGAATTGGTGAAGTGGTGAATTGGTGAGGTGGTGGTATTTGTGAAATAACAATAAATGGCAATTTATGGCAATTCATGGCAATTTTTGGCAATTAATAATGCGTTTTCTATTATTGGCGATATTCTCCCTCTTTGTAACTGGTTATTCCGTTGCTCAGGAACAGCTTGTTGGATTGCAAATGAATCCGGTTGTTCAGGCGAAGATAGCTGAGAAAGGCATTCTGAAAGCGATTACCAATGGCATGGATACCATTCCCATGGAGCTTCCCTTCTTTGACGATTTTCGTGAACCTACCGTCTTCCCAAGTCCTGAACGTTGGATCGACCGTTATGCCTTTGTGAATTCAGATATCCCGGTTTTTCCTGTAAACCGTGGAGCCGTAACAATGGATGCGATCAGCGATTCCGGACAGATGTATCCGGATGCCGTTCCGGGGCCAACTACATTTCTGGCAGACCATCTTACTTCTCGCTTCATTCGACTGGATAGCATATTTACTCCGGTTCCGAAGGCTCTTTCTCCAGCCGATTCGGTCTACCTGAGCTTCTGGTACCAACCGCAGGGAAGAGGGAAACCACCTCACATATCCGATTCACTGCTCCTGCAATTCCTGATCAAGCCAGCCTGGGATAGTATCACTCCTACCGATACAACACACATCGAGGCTGTTTGGCAAGAGGTCTGGGGGATTGAAGGGCTATCACTTGACACCTTCTACCTGAAAAACAACCAGTATTTTGTACAGGTCATGATCCCAGTTGTCGATTCCCAGTTCTTTAAAAAGAAATTCCGCTTTCAGTTTTATAACTTCGTCAGTTTGGCCAGTTCCGCCGAACCAAGCTGGCAAAGTAATTGTTCTCAATGGAACCTCGATAACATCTACTTAAACATCGGTCGTGCCAATTCAGATACACTGCGACCCGAGATCACTTTCATTGAACGTCCTCCTTCGATGCTCAAGCACTATTCCGCCATGCCATATCCTCAATATTCAGATAATCCTACCAACGAAATGGCTGATACACTGGGTATTCTGATTAGTAACCGGGATCTTGTGAATCACAATTCCAGCTACGATTATATCATGAGTACACCCGGAGGGGCATGGGAAAAAGAGTATGACGGCGGAGAGTACATCATTAAACCATTCTATACTTTCGGATATGTGACATACATCCCATTTGCTCATCCACCGGTGCAATACCTGTTTCCTATCAGTACAGGAGATAGCGCACTCTTTGCCATCAAACACGTGGTTAGAGCCCTCGACGGTTCTAACTTGGGAGACTCCATGATCGCCAACCAGGTGTTTTATAACTATTACGCTTATGATGACGGCACGCCGGATGCCGGATATGGACTTTCTCCGGCCGGTTCGATGCTGGCCTATCGTTTCAAATTGAACAAAACCCCGGATACGCTACGAGCGGTTCAATTCTTCTTCAACGAGACCCTGAGTGGCGATAACGTCCAGTGGTTCTATTTAACCGTTTGGAATGACAACAACAGCAAACCCGGAGAGTTACTTTACGATACGCTGGTAAAACCAAGATTTGCTGATAACCTGAATCAATTCGTTACCTACCATATAGATCCTCCCCTGCGGATTACAACCACGTTCTATGTGGGGTGGGAACAGACCACAAACGACAATCTGAATCTGGGATTCGACCGATACAATAACCACCGGGAACAGATCATGTATAACGTTGCAGGAGAGTGGATTACCAGTGCTTTTAATGGCTCCCTTATGATCCGTCCGATCGTGGGGAAATCCATACCCCTGGGCATTCCTGATGAAAAAGAAGAGCCTCTTCATTTGAAAATTTATCCCAATCCGGCTACAACCGGCATTATCCATGTTGAACTGCCTGCGACTATCAATAACAGCGAGGGAGCAGTGATCCATCTTTACAATCTCTTTGGGCAGGAGATACAAAAAGGAATCTTTAATGGAGAAATAGATGTCTCCGGATTAGTGCCGGGAATTTATATTATTACCCTTTCCGGGAGGTCGAATCAAACCCTGGCCACCTCCAAACTGGTCATCACTCGTTAAACTACCTACTACCTAATTTGTGTTATCATGAGTGAGTTCCATGAACATACAGAAGAATCAGGTGAACTTTATGAGCACTTCCGGTTTGAAGCAGATAAGGGTCAGGCACCGTTCAGGATTGATAAATTTCTCTTTTCGAAAATCGCTAATGCCTCCCGCAATCGAATTCAGCAGGCAGCCAAAGCTGGAAATATACTGGCAAATAATCGGGTTGTGAAATCCAATTACAAGGTGAGACCCCTTGATATCATCACCATCGTACTTGCCTATCCTCCACGCGATACGGAGATCCATCCTGAAGAGATTTCCATCGATATAGTATACGAAGATTCCGATATCCTGATCATAAACAAAGAGGCTGGAATGGTTGTCCATCCCGGGCACGGAAATTTCACAGGAACCCTGTTGAATGCCCTGGTCTATCATTTTCAGAATTCTCCAGAAGATGAAAACTCTGATGTTATTCCATATCTGGCACACCGGATTGATAAAAATACGACCGGACTTTTGCTGGTTGCAAAAAACGAACTGGCACAATCAAAGCTTGCCAGGCAGTTCTTTGATCATACCATCGACCGCAACTATGTTGCATTGGTATGGGGCGACCTGAAAGAGGATGAAGGAATCATCACAGGTAATATCTCCCGCAGCTCACGTGACCGGACAGTTATGGCTGTTTCTGAAGACCCGGAGATCGGACGCCATGCGGTTACTCAATACAAGGTACTTGAGCGTTTCAGGTATGTTACCCTGGTGGAGTGCATGCTGGAGACAGGCAGGACACACCAGATCCGGGTTCATTTCAAATACATCGGGCATCCGTTGTTCAACGACGAAAAATATGGAGGAGATCAGATTCTGAAAGGGACAACCTTTACTAAATATAAACAATTTGTTCAGAACTGTTTCAAAATCCTTCCCAGGCAGGCGTTACATGCAAAATCGCTGGGTTTTATTCATCCCTCTACCGGGGAGAAGATGGAGTTTGATTCAGAGCTACCGGAGGACTTAAAGGCATTACTTTCAAAATGGAGAAATTATTCAGGACACACTAAATCAGAATAAACTAAAAAATATAATACAATGACTAATAAGATGTAAATCCTCATCGATGAAAAAAGTCGGTTCATATCTTGTCTCGGTGTATTTCTGGGTAGAGATGTTCGGAAGCTCTGCTATTTTGTTTCCAGTCGCATTGATAATCTGGCTTGTGACATTCCCATTTGACAGAAGGAGATATCTAACGCATCAATTTTCCTGCATCTGGTCAAATATCGTTTTCTGGTTGAATCCCATGTGGAAGTTACATATATCGGGCAAAGAAAACATTGATCGCAAAGCCACCTATGTCATCGTTTCTAACCATCAATCGGGGGCGGATATCCTGGTTCTCTTTACCCCTCGAATTCACTTTAAATGGGTCTCCAAACGCTCCCTTTTCTTTTTTCCATTCATCGGCTGGAATATGGCAATGAACCAGTACATCGCTCTCCGCAGAGGCAAAAAGTCGAGCATGCACCGGATGATGGAGAAAGCCCGTGAAGCATTATACAATGGCAATTCGATGATGATCTTTCCGGAAGGAACCCGTTCCAAAGATGGCTGGTTGCAGCCTTTCAAATCGGGTGCTTTTCACCTGGCACTCGACACCCACTCACCCATCCTTCCAATTGTGATCAAAGGGACCTCCCAGGCAATCAAAAAAGGAGGATTTCTGATCTCCAAACAGCACAACATGCAGGTGGTAATCCTTGAACCTATCCCCTATCAATCCTTTAAACACCTGGAACCAAAACAGCTAGCGAATATGGTGCATGAACGGATTGAAAGAGAACTTACCTCACCCCCTGGCCCTGAGAATCAATCACCTCACCCCCCGGCCCCCTCTCCTGAAGGAGAGGGGGAGAATCAGAGGGGGTTGTAAAACGAATCCCTCTCAACAGGTTTGCGATTTACCTGACCTATAAATTCCTGCATTTCTGAAACCGTGAATCGAGGACTTTGTTCTTCAGCGCCGGCGAGAGAGTAAATCTTCGTTGAGTCGTTGATGGTGCCATCCATATCATCAACGCCAAAGGAGAGAGTAAGTTGGGCATTCTTTTTACCAATAGCCGGCCAATATGCTTTCAGATGTGGAATATTATCGAGGTATATTCGTGCTACAGCATAGTTCCGCATATCTTCCACGACAGGAAGTTCGTGGAGTTGTGCCATCTCATTATTCCAGTTTTTAAACTTCAGCGGAATAAATGCGTTGAATCCTTTCGTTTTATCCTGAAGGTGTCGGAGCCGATCCATGTGATCAATCCGGTGGGTATAGTTCTCCAGATGGCCATATAACATCGTAGCATTTGAAGAGATCCCTAACCGGTGTGCTTTTTCGTGAATCTCAAGCCACATTTCCGATGATGACTTCATCCCGGCAATATCACTCCGGATGGTTTCATCGAATATCTCTGCTCCTCCTCCCGGGATAGATCCCAGGCCACACTCCTTCAGGTATTTCAATCCATCCTCAATGGTTAGTCCAGCCTGCCGGATCATATGATCCAGTTCAACCGCAGAGTAGGCTTTCATATGCAATCCAGGCCGAATTTCCCGGATCTGTTTCAGAATATCTCCATAATAATATAAGTCCCGATCGGGGTGGACCGCCCCCGTGATATGAATTTCCTGCATGTCCTCGGGTTGTTCGCTGACCTTTTCTAAGATCTCATCGACAGTCAGTTCCCAATGAGTCTGGCTGAAGTGATGGGAAAAGGAGCAAAAGCGGCACTTGTTGATGCAAACATTCGTCGGTTCGATATGGAAGTTACGGATAAAGTAAACGTGATTGCCATGCAGTTGATGCCTGATCAATTCAGCAAGCATACCCAACCAGCCCAGTTCGCCATGTTCATAGAGCCAGAGCCCTTCTTCTGTTGTAATTCGGCTACCGTTACAAATCTTTTCAGCAATGACCCGGGATTCAACCGGGCAGTTTGTATCCAACACGAGTTTTTTAACCTCTTCAAGAATCTCCTTTTCCATTCTTATTGTCTGATAATCCTTCCCGTCAGGATTTGATCCTCCATTTGTATCCGTAGAACATAGAATCCATTTGGCAGAGAGGAGAGATCCAGTTGACTTTCATCCGAATCATCAGCGTATCTTCCTGATCTCAGAACAGGTCTTCCCCAGGAATCAAAGATGGTGATCCGGATGGTGTTTCCAAGGTCAAAAAGTGTAGATTTCAAATGGATGATGCCGGATGACGGATTCGGGTAGATCTGAAGTTCTGCAGGAATAATAATTGGTTCCGGAATACCAAGAGGAATCCCATCCAACACTTCTACTCCTGTATTATCCGGATCGAGCCAGTGATCTAATCGTTCGGAAATATCGGGGCCATTCATATCCCACGACCAGGAGAATTTTCCGTAATAGTCGGGCAGGTTTAAAGCAAACGAATCACATGTGGCTTCTCCTCCTGTCAGGGCGCCAACAATTCTTCCAGCAGGGTCAAACAACGGGGATCCTGAGGAGCCTGGTTCAGTAACACCATGTCCATTCAGGGTTCCGGCCCAGGTTAACTCCCAATGAGTCATCTCCGGGTGTCCATTCCAATTGGTAGAGATAAGCGGAGTTGTATAAGTAGAGATCTTCTTTATATCTCCCTGGGGATGATGGATGCCTACTCCATATTGACTAGCGGTATCCTGGCGGTTCCATCCATTGAACCAAACATCAAATGTATCCGGGATTGTGTGATTGAGCATCAGAAGGAAAAAATCAGAACCCTTGATATTGACATCCCCGCTGGCTGCTTTAACAATTGCACCTGTCATTGAACGAGAAAGCGGCTCAAGAGATGGGTTTGGACAGGTTGCTGATTCATAATTAAAGTAGAAGATCCACTCGCTGATATCCTGAGGAGTAGCTCCCTTCCCACAGTGATCAGCAGTCAGGACATAAGGAGTTTTATCCTGCCTGGTATTGTTCAGAAGCGATCCTGAACACCAGAAGGTGGCTCCAAACTTCTTCACACCGATGCGCATCACGCCTTTTTTTTCATCCTGCCAGTCAGCTCCTTCCACGCAGTTGATATTCACTTCACAAGGGCCTGATGACCCAAAACCGGTGAACTCTTTAAACCCAGGAATTCCTCTGTAGGCATAAGCGATATCAGAGATATGGAGTTGTGGAACTTCTGAGATTCCTGCTGCCTGATTATATTCCAGGATAATCCTGTCACCTGGGATCAATGCTGTGGAGAAAAGTTTCTCCGTGTTATTATTCATTGCTGTAAAGGCGCCAATAATTTTTGACTTCTCCTGGTTGTAGAGGAATAATTTTCCTCCTTCGGGGATGAAAAACTGATCGAAATAGATTGTTATGGCTTTCGCTCCGGGAGCATGGATAGTGTAACGCCACATAAGTTTATTCCCGGGCAATTCTATGCCGGATTCAGGATCTACTACCCAGGCATTTACAGGAATGTTAATTGCGAAACGATAAGGGATTGGATGAAGAATATCTTCAGCTTCCACAACTTCCATATTGGGGGGAGAAAGTATTCGATCTACACTTGTTGGTTGATCAATCTGATAGAGTGAGCTAAAGGGTATCCCTCCCTGGTTCAACTGAGCAAATCCGGAGAAGGATGGAATTCCAAAAAATATTAAGGTCAATATTTTTACAATACAGGATCTCATTCTGGTTGGTGTTTAAACTCTTTCTTCCATTTCCTTCGCTTCCGCTTGAACATTAGACGGCAGCTCGAGACCATAGCCGGAGGATTTGTCGTTCCACTTCAACAGCAGTGCAAAGAGGAACCCAATGATCCCGAAACCAACAAACATAAGCATTGTTGGTGTATAGACAAGGGTCGCCCCGGCTTCTATCGCTTCCGGGGTTACTCCGGGGTTGGTCTTATCGAGAATATATCCGGCAAGGATCGGAATGGCGAACAATCCCAGGTTTTGCAAGGAGAACATCGCACCATATGCTGTACCGATCCGGTATTCTGGAACAAGCTTCGCTACGGAAGGCCACATTGCCGCAGGTACCAGGGAAAATGCTATCCCCAGAAGGACCATTAGGACATAGGGATTAAAATCCGTCAGGGCAAAAAGCAGATGGACCACAACAAGCAACAACGAGCCGTATATCATCAGCGAAGCGCTTTTCCCTCGTTTATCCACAAACCATCCGAAAAGTGGCGTAAAGAGTACCGTTCCATAGGGTAATAGCGATGCAATATCGCCACTGGCCGCCCGGGATATTCCAAATTTGTGATAAAAGAAATCAGGGGCATATTTGAGAAATGGGAAGACAGCGGCATAAAAGGTAACACAGAGGAATGCAATATAGAGAAATGACCTGTTGGAAAATAGTTTACCAAGATCTGCAAGTTTGAACTTCTCCTCAGCATCCAGCAGCTTCACTGAACTTTTAATCTGTCTGTCGAGTTTGACATCAAACATCATATAGATCAAAAACGCCAAAAATCCGATCAGGAGAAGCATGACAGCAAACCAGATTGGAAAAGTCCAGAAATCGGGCATGACCAGTCGTGGTGAAACATTGAATGCCAGAGCAGTTCCGATTCTGGCAATACCAAGATTGATCGCAAAGGCGAGCGCAATTTCATATCCCTTAAACCATTTCACCAGGATCTTGCTGGTCACTACAATGCTGGTTTCTGCACCCAGGCCGAATATCAACATTCCCAGCGCCATCATTTTTAATGCCGGGCTATATGCCGGCCAGAAAGAGTTCATTAAAGCATACCCAATACCTCCATTGTTGAAATAATCCGTGGCCCCGTAGGCTGTCAAAACAGCGCCAATCAACATAAAAATGGCAAAAAGAAATCCGGTCGGACGAATCCCGAGCTTATCCAGTATGATCCCTCCGAGGATCGCCATCAGGAGGAAGGTATTTGGAAATGCGTAAAAACCGGCTACAATTCCATAATCCTGTGAGGAAAAGTTCAGATGTTCCTGAAGAATCGATTTTAAAGGCGATACGGCATCGTAAAAATAATAGTTTGCACCCATCAACAAACTAACCAGCAGCATCATTGCCCATCGCATCTTCGCCGATTCTCTCAGAGTTTTTTTGATCTGTTCCATGAAATTGTCGTTAGAGATGTGTTTGCAGGAGCCAAAAGTACACATTTTGTATGTATTTTTGTTTGTCATGAAGATCCTGCTCGTTTCCGCTACCCGATTTGAGGTTAAGCCTCTGGCTGACCGTTTTGAAAACATCGAGCTAATCCCTTCCATTTTGCATAAATTGCGTTTTGATCATCTGGAGATTGACTTGCTGACAACAGGTATCGGAATGGTACAAACCGCTTTCTGCCTGGGGAAACACATGACTCCAGGCAGTTATGATCTGGCCATCAATGCCGGTATTTGTGGAGCTTATTCCAAAGATATTCCAATCGGATCTGTGATTCATGTGATAGAGGAGTGCATTCCGGAAGCTGGTGTAGAACAGGATGGGAGATTCCTCTCCCTGTTTGAGGCGGGACTGCTGGATCCCGACGAATTTCCATTTGATCAAGGAAAGCTGATCAACGTGAACTACCCAAAGATGACAAGCCTCGAACAACTTAATACAGGGAGAGGGAACACAGTCATTACATTGCAAACTGATCCCGGAAAAATAAACCGGTTAAAAACTCTCTTTCCAGCAGATGTGGAGAGTATGGAGGGGGCTGCTTTTCTCTGGGCATGTATGGTCGAAGATGTTGTTTGTACCCAGATCCGGGCTGTCTCGAATCTGGTTGGTGAGAGGGATAAGTCGAAGTGGGATATCAGGGCGGCTGTAAAGAACCTGGATGTGGTTTTGGCCCAGTTGTTCAAAGAAATTGGAAATTATGGTTTATTTATTCGTAATTCGTAATTCGTAATTCATAATTAAATGTTATCTCTAGCGTTTTCTCCTTGTCCGAACGACACCTTTATATTCGATGCTATTGTACACCGGAGAATTGATCTGGATGGATTATCGTTTGACTGGTGGTTAGCTGATATTGAGGAGCTGAACCGGACAGCGATTTCGGAGGAAGCAGATGTGGTTAAGGTCAGTTTTCATGCCTGGTTGTCGATGCAGGATCGGTATGAGTTATTAAACAGCGGCAGCGCGATGGGCTTCGGGAAGGGGCCGTTGCTGATTGCCGGATCCCGTTGCCACGCTTCGCTCGCAATGACAATGATACCGGATTTGCGGATTGCGTTGCCCGGGGAGCATACTACAGCTCATCTCCTGTTCAAGACAGCTTTCCCCCAGGCAAGAAAAAAAGAGTTCATGCTTTTCTCAGACATCGAGGATGCTGTTCTTTCAGGGGAAGTTGATGCCGGTGTGATCATCCATGAAAATCGCTTTACTTATGAGCAGAAAGGATTGGTCAAGATCATGGACCTGGGTGAATACTGGGAAGACCTGACGCAGAGCCCAATACCATTGGGAGGGATTGTTGCAAGGAAAGATCTGGGTGAAGAGGTGATTGTCAAACTAAACAGGATCATGAAGCGAAGTGTTCAGTATGCATTGGATCATCCGGATGAAGCCATGCCATTTGTCAGATTGCATGCCCGGGAGATGGATGAGGAGGTGATGAAGCAGCATATCAAACTGTATGTGAACAAATTTACACTGGATCCGGGTGAGGAGGGAAAACGAGCAATTCAAACCTTCGTTGAGTTTGGGAAGAAAATCGATGATTAGCTATGCAAACGAACATATCCCGACATCAGATCTCCAAAATAGTTCAGCAAGCTTTGCAAGAAGGACTTGTACGTGAAGAGGATACGGCCATTTTGTTTCAGGATCTGGATTACCTGGAATCGCGGATCGCGAATCTCAAATCATGCTTCCCATCCGGCACACTTCATGCACTAGCCATTAAAACCAACCCCCTGGCAAAAATCCTTGAATTTACCCGGAACCTGGGTGTCGGGGCTGAAGCGGCTACGGTTGGAGAGATTTATCTCGCTTTGCGGGCAGGATTTCTGCCTGAACAGATCGTATTCGATTCACCTGTCAAAACCATTTCCGATCTTCGGTTTGCTTTGGAGCAGGGAGTCCATGTGAATTGCGATAACCTTTCGGAATTAAAACGAGTAGGTATTCTACTCAATAATATTCATTCCATCTCAACAATAGGGATCCGGCTAAATCCTCAGGTAGGCATAGGAACAATCCTTGAATCAAGTGTAGCCGGAGCGTACTCCAAATTCGGAGTTCCTATCCAAACGCAACGAAACGAGTTGAAAGAGGCTTTTCTAACCTACCCATGGTTAACAGGCATCCACCTTCACGTAGGTTCCCAGGGGTGCTCCATGGATATGTTGGTTGAAGGTGTAGGTATACTTTATGATTTTGCACTCGAAATAAACAAACAGCGAACAGCGAACAGCGAAAAACCAATAAACATTTTCGATATCGGTGGAGGCTTGCCGGTTGCCTACTTATACGATCAAACGCCACCGTTGATGAAGGATTATGTGGAAGCATTGAAGGTGAGAGCGCCGGATTTGTTTGAAGGGACAGAGGGACAGAGGGACCAGTCACCAGTCACGGGTCACGGGTCACGAAGTAACTGGCGTCTCATTACGGAGTTTGGGCGGTGGGCGTTTGTGAACAGCGGCTTTACGATCAGCCGGGTGGAGTATGTGAAACGGGATCCGGGGATCAACACGGCGATGATTCATGTGGGAGCTGATTTGTTTGTCAGGGAGTGTTTGAGTGCAGCTGACTGGACCCATGAATACAGTGTATTGGATCGGCATGGGAATCTTAAAGAGGGACATGATGAGAATCCCTACAACCTGGCAGGTCCGCTCTGTTTCGCCGGTGATATTATAACAAAAAATGTGATTTTACCAACTGTTGAAGAGGGAGATTATATCGTGATCCACGACACCGGAGGCTATACCTTCTCGATGTGGTCGAGGTACAACAGCCGGCAGACTCCCAGAATTCTTGGAATCAAGGATGGAGCCTTCTCTATTCTTAAGGAGCGGGAGAGTTTGGAGGAGGTAGTTAGGTTTTGGGAACAAGGCTAGTGAGCAAGTGAACAAGTCCACTTTTAATTATCTTTGCCCAAAAATCGCGAACGCATGATCATCATCACCGGCGCAGCCGGATTTATCGGGAGTTGTCTTGTTGGCAAGCTCAACAACAAAGGGATCAAGGAGATTGGGATCGTAGATGATTTTTCCTATCCTGAGAAAGCACGAAACACAGAAGGCAAAGCATTTGAAGCAACTATCGACCGGAAAGAGTTTGCCCGGTGGTTACGGGAAAACCATGCAATTGTGGATTTCGTCTTTCACATCGGAGCCCGAACAGATACAACAGAGTTCAACATGGCTGTCTTTGATGAGCTCAACCTGAATTATTCCAAGGAGATCTGGAAACTTTGTACTGAATATCAAATTCCCCTGATATATGCCTCGTCTGCTGCAACTTATGGAGATGGCTCCCTGGGCTATAAGGACGATCATGCGCTGATCCCGAAACTCCAGCCACTGAATCCCTACGGCATTTCCAAGAACGAATTTGACAAGTGGGTACTACAGCAGGAGAAGACTCCCCCCTACTGGTGTGGATTGAAGTTTTTCAATGTGTTTGGCCCGAACGAATACCATAAAGGAAGAATGGCTTCTGTGGTTTTTCATGCCTTTAACCAGATCCGCGACACTGGTTCAGTGAAGCTGTTTCGATCTCACAATCCGAAGTTTAAAGATGGTGAACAACTTCGTGATTTCATCTATGTAAAGGATACAGTTGATGTAATGTACTTTTTGATGAATCATCAGCAGGATTCGGGGATCTATAACCTCGGCACAGGAAACGCCCGCACCTTCATTGATCTTGTCACGGCTGTGTTTAACTCTCTTAACCTTTCCCCGCAAATCAATTTCATAGATACACCTCAAGATATCCGCGACAACTACCAGTATTTCACTGAAGCAACCATGAATAAGCTGAAATCCATCGGATATGAAAAGCCATTTACTCCGCTTGAACAAGGGATCATGGAGTATGTCCAGGGATACCTTATGGAGAAGAATTACCTGTAGAGTTTCCCAGGAATTTCCATTGATTTATTTTTTGATCCTTGTATAAATAGAATAATAATTATACAAATTCCAAGTTGAACTTGTTAAATGTATAAATATCCACCTCTGATTTCACCCCTTCCGGCGAGTCTGAAACACTAGCCTGAGTGCTGGGACTTGTGCTCTATATAAAAATGTTTGACTCGTCCTGAATTATTATAACTTTGAAGAGTAGAAACTTACAAAAATTCAAACTCATGAAAATATTATTCAAATTATCGTTACTAATAACCTCTTTATTACTGTTATCTATAACACTTATTCCGGATGCTGATGCCTGTACGAGGGTAGTTTACAAAGGACCTAACAGTACAATAATCACAGCCCGTTCAATGGATTGGAAAGATAAAATTCCTGCCAACTTATGGATTTTCCCGAGAGGTATGGAAAGGAACGGTGAAACAGGTTCCAACTCTCTTACCTGGATATCAAAATATGGAAGCATCGTTGCAAGTGCC
Source organism: uncultured Prolixibacteraceae bacterium (assembly GCA_964616825.1). Taxonomy (GTDB): domain Bacteria; phylum Bacteroidota; class Bacteroidia; order Bacteroidales; family FEN-979; genus QYOJ01. The sequence goes on along the minus strand of CAZTSX010000014.1, from coordinate 3,627 downwards.
TGGGATATTGCTACAGCCGATGGCATGAATGAAAAAGGTTTAGTTGCCAATATCCTGTGGCTTGCCGAATCAATATATCCTGAGTTTGATACTACAGGACAGGATAAAGGGCTTTCCATTGCTGCATGGGCACAATATGTACTGGATAATTTTGCCACTGTGGATGAAGCCGTTACAGAACTAAGCAAGGAAGAATTTGTCGTTGTCTCTGAATATATACCCGGCACCGACAGGTTTACAACACTTCATTTGTCCATATCAGATGCAACCGGCGATAATGCCATTTTTGAATATATTGATGGCAAACTGGTGATTCATCACAGCCCATCCTATCAGGTGATGACGAACTCACCGATTTTCGAAAAACAGCTTGCTATAAATACCTATTGGGAGGGTATTCCGGGAACAATCATGCTGCCGGGCACCAACCGTGCTGCAGACCGCTTTGTCAGAGCATCATATTACATTCATGCCATTCCACAAACTGATAATACAAGAGTAGCTGTTGCAAGTGTTTTTAGTGTAATCAGAAACTGCTCGGTACCCTATGGAATTTCTTCCAAAGATGAACCAAATATTTCCTCCACAAGATGGAGATCAGTTTCCGACCATAAAAATCTGGTTTACTATTTTGAAACGGTATTAACACCAAATACGTTTTGGGTAGACATGAAAAAGATCGATTTCAGTGAAAATGCATCTCCCAAAAAACTGGTTGTAGGTGATGAAAAAACCTATGAAGGAGATGTTTCAGGTTCTTTTATCAACTCAGCACCATTTAAATTTGCTGGTTTATAAAAACAAGTTGAACACCTGAGTAGGAAGACGAGAGGGGGTTCACCTGGCTGCTTGATTCCTGAAAAGTACTTTTGGAAACAAGATGATTGATCGTAGACGTGTCATATTTCTTCTGATCCTCTTCGGATTGACCTGCACGGTTTCCGGCCAATATTACTCTACCGGTCAGGATCCTGCTTCCATTCGATGGAGCCGGATCAAAACCGATTCTTTTGAAATCATCTTTCCCCGGAGCTTTGAATCCAACGCTCAATCCCTGGCCAGGATCCTTAATCTGACAACGAAATTTGAGACCAAATCGCTGCAAACGAAAGTCCCACGGATGCCGTTTATCATTCATTCCCATTCAACTATTTCGAATGGGATGACGATATGGGCGCCTAAAAGAGTTGAGCTTTACTCATGTCCCCCGCAGGATATCTATGCAGAAGAGTGGCTCGAGCAACTGGCGCTCCATGAGTACCGGCATGCTGTCCAAACCAGTATGATGAACCATGGCTTTACAAAAGCGCTCTATTATATCTTTGGGGAACAGGCTACAGGAGCTGTCCTTGGCTTATACCTTCCTCAGTGGTTTTTGGAAGGAGATGCGACGGTAACGGAGACCGCGCTCTCAAATTCAGGTCGTGGACGGGTCTCCTCTTTTACAGCTCCCCTTCGGGCTCAACTACTCCAAAAAGGGATCTACACTTACGACCTCGCCACAATGGGTTCTTACAAAACCTTCACACCCAACGCCTACACGCTGGGATACTACCTTGTTGCCAAAGGACGGGAAAAATACGGGTACGAGCTATGGAACTACACCCTGAACAAGGTAGCCAGGCTCCCGTTTATGGTTGTCCCTTTCAACGCCGGCATCAAGCAAAAAACGGGTTTATGGAAAACCGGTTTCTACAGGGAGGTGATGGAAGAACTTGTGATTACCTGGCTTCAGCAGGATGACTCTACATGGCGTTCTGCCTTCAGCCGTGTCACCAAACCAGATGCTTCAGACTACACCAGCTACAAACGGCCACAATTCCTGAACGACTCTATTATTCTTGCTTCCAAATGGAGTAATGAAGGCGTTCAGCGATTGGTGGTATTGAGTCCGAATGGCCTGGAAAAGAATCTTTGCCGGTTAAGCGCTTATCCGCCGGGAAGCCATTCTGTTGCAGGTAACATGATTACCTGGACTGAATATCGTCCTGATATTCGGTGGGAGAACAGGAGTTATTCGGTCATACGGTCATTCGAAATACGGAAATATGGAAAAAGAGGACGAAGGGTCGAAGGGACAGAGGGACAGAGGGTCGAAGGGACAGGGGGACGGAGGGATAAAGGGACAGAGGGACGGAGGGACAAAGGAAAGCGGATAAGTGGGCAAGTGGGCAAGTGGACGAGTGGGCGAGTGAGGGATGTGACCCGGAAGAGTCGTTATTTTTCGCCAGCGTTGTCGTTGGATGGAAGGCTTGTGCTGGCTGTGAGGATCACAGAAGAGAATCGCTCTTTTATTGATATCCTTGATACAGAATCCGGGAAGGTTCTCCAGTCCATTACCGCCCCTGAAAACGGACTTTTCCTGGAACCCAACTGGTCTCCTGATGCAAAGAAAATCGCTTATCTTCTCCTGACACCGCAAGGAAAGTCTCTTCGGGTTGTGGAACCGGAGAGCCAGAATAAGACGACCATCCTCACTCCTTCTTTCAGGGAAATCTGGGGCCCTCCCCTCTTTTACAAAGGTTATCTGCTTTTTTCAGCCGATTACTCAGGCATTGAAAACATTTACGCAATCGATACCGTGACAAGGCAACTTTACCAGGTTACTTCTTCCAGGTTCCAGGCATCAGATCCTGAGATCTCTCCTGATGGAAAACAGCTTACCTACTCCGATTATGGAGCTGATGGAATGATGATAGTGACGCGTGAATCGGATCCTTCCCGGTGGATCCGGCTGGACAGCATTCATCAACAACCCTTTCCATTGGCTGAGTCGATGGCGAGGCAGGAGAAAGTTAATATTCAGGACAGTGTCATAAGGAAATACGGAAATACGGAAATATGTGACTCACCTGTTCACCAGTTCACCAGTTCACAAGGTTATCCTGTTACACGCTACCGGAAAGCTGCACATCTTTTCAACATCCACAGTTGGGCACCTGCCTCCATTGATGCAACTAATCTTACCTTATACCCCGGCGTTTCCGTGATGTCTCAAAACCTTCTTAGTACGGCGTTTGCTACGGCGGGTTACCAATATAATCTGAGTGAACGAACCGGAAAGTTTTACCTCGACTTCTCCTACCAGGGATGGTTCCCGGTCATAGATCTGCGTTATTCCTATGGCAAGCGGGCTGGAACTGGTAAATACTCCCAAACCGGTGAGACTTTCCGGTATACCTGGAACGAGAGCAACCTCCAGGCAACGATAAGCGTCCCTCTGAATCTCTCCCGGGGCTTATGGTACAGGCGGATCCAACCTATCGTTGGAAGCACTTGGATCTTTGTGATCCATGATAAAACAACCCCGGACAAGTTTACCAAAGGATCTATTAACACTCTGGATTACCGCCTTTATATGTATAACTACCTCCGGTCAAACTACCAGGACGTATACCCAAAATGGGGGCAAAACCTGGATATTCAATACCGGCATACTCCCTTTGCCGGCAATGATATGGGTGCTGTTTTTGGCATTGGCGGGAATCTCTACTTTCCAGGCATCTTTCGGCATCATGGAATTCGAATCTATGGTGGATATCAGCGAAGATGGGACAACCTCGTTTACGGATACAAATTTGCCAACCTGATCACTTTCCCGCGGGGTACGGAAGCGATCTTTACTCC
>CAZTSX010000013.1:89972-91934 GCA_964616825.1 uncultured Prolixibacteraceae bacterium | reverse complement strand
ATGGTGATGTGGTGATATGGTGCCATGGTGATGTGGTGATATGGTGCCATGGTGAAGTGGTGATTTGGTGAACTGGTGAAATAATTAGTAAATCTAAAATCGCAAATCGTAAATCCTTTAATGTGCTTCCAGCCAATTATCTCCGTTGTTCATATCGATAACTACCGGAACATCCAGTGGAATAGCGCCTGGCATCTTGTCAAGCAAGATGGATTTCACCTCTTTCACCTCCACTTTGGGTGTGTCGAAAACCAGCTCGTCATGCACCTGCATGATCATTTTCGATTTCAACTTCCTGTTCTCAAATTCCTGAAAGATCCGGATCATGGCTATCTTGATCATATCGGCCGCTGTCCCCTGGATCGGGGCGTTGATAGCATTCCGTTCAGCAAAGCCCCGAACGTTGGCATTGCCGGAGTTGATGTCACGAAGGTAACGACGACGGTGCATCATCGTCTCCACATATCCATGCTCCCTCGCGAATTCTATCGTTTTATCCATATATTTCCGGATACCAGGATAGCGAGTAAAATATTGCCGGATTATATCGGCCGCTTCCGTTCTGGGGATATTGAGCCGTTCGGCCAGGCCGAATGCCGACATGCCATATGCTATGCCGAAATTAACCGCTTTGGCTTTCCGTCTCATTTCTGGTGAAACCTCATCGAGAGCCGCACCAAAGATCCTGGCAGCAGTAGCCGCATGGATATCTTTACCTGACCTGAAATCATTGATCATCTCTTTATCCTGGCTGAGATGGGCGATGATCCGGAGCTCGATCTGCGAATAATCTGCCGAGATCAAGGTATATTGTTTATTCCGCGGAACAAATGCTTTCCGTATCTCCCGTCCCCTTTCGGTACGGATTGGAATATTTTGCAGATTGGGATTATTGGAACTCAACCTTCCGGTTGCAGCTACCGCCTGGTTGTAGGACGTATGAACCCTGCCATCACGTGGGTTGACGAGAGCTGGCAACACATCCACATAAGTCGATTTCAGTTTCGCAAGTGATCTGAATTCCAGGATTTTCGTAATGATGGGATGCTTATTTACAAGTTTTGACAAAACATCTTCGCTGGTGGAGTATTGCTTTGTTTTGGTCTTTTTCGGCTTGTCCACAATAACCAGCTTATCGAAAAGAATCTCTCCCAGTTGTTTCGGGGAAGCGATGTTAAACTGAACACCTGCCTCAGCATAGATCTCTTCCTCCACCTTGCCAATCTCATGCTTCAAGGTGACAGAAAAATCTTCAAGAGCTCCGATATCTATTCTCACTCCTTCAGCCTCCATAGATGCCAGTACAGGGATCAACGGAATTTCAATATCATCAAATAGCTTCCGGGTGTCGGTCTCCAGTAATTTTGGTTCAAACAGTTGTTGGAGTTGGAGCGTGACATCCGCATCTTCCGCAGCATAATCTTTCAGAGTAGAATCATCGATCGTCCGCATACTCAGCTGGTTACTCCCCTTCTTCCCGATCAGACTCTCTATCGAAACCGGTTTGTAATTGAGATAGGATTCTGCCAGAAAATCCATGTTATGACGCATGTCTGGCTCCAAAAGGTAATGGGCTAACATGGTATCGAACAACGCTCCTTTTACCTGGATATCGTACCATTTCAGGATAGAAATATCGAACTTCAGGTTCTGTCCAATTTTGCCGATTTTGGGATCTTCGAAAAGAGGTTTGAAAGCCAGCATTACCTCCTGGGTTTTATGGTAGTTGTCGGGGAGAGGAAGATACCATGCTTCATGGGCTTTCCATGAGAAAGAGATGCCGACCAGTTCTGAATCGTTCGGATTCAAACCGGTGGTTTCCGTATCGAAACAAAATGATTTTTGGTTAGCTAATTCGTTAACCAATGCTTGTTGGTTCTCCAGTGAATCTGCCAGTTTGTATTCGTGGGAAGTGGTTTCGATAGTAGCGAATGGGGCGAAATCTTCGTCGGAAAAAAGGCC
>CAZTSX010000013.1:54689-89872 GCA_964616825.1 uncultured Prolixibacteraceae bacterium | reverse complement strand
GTGAGTTTGTTGTTGGGTTGAGAGCCATGTGAAATATCGTTGACCAAAAGCCCGGAATTCCAGTTCGCCAAACAACGCTTTAAGGGCGTCGGTGTCCGGCGGTTTAAGTTTCAGTGCTTCCTCTTCAAGATTGATCGGGACATCGAGGATAATGGTAGCCAGCTTTTTGGAGATGAGTGCTTGCTCTCCAAATTCATATACTTTCTCTTTCCACTTAGCATTGGGAATGGTAGCAGCCTGGTTGATCAGGTTTTCCACAGAGTCGTATGAGGCGATCAATTTTCTGGCAGTTACCTGTCCAAAGCCTGGTATCCCGGGTATATTGTCTGAAGCATCACCCCATAAGCCAAGTATATCAATGACCTGTTCCGGTCGCTGAATCCCAAATTTCTCGCAAATATCGTTGACTCCCAGGACCTCCGGAGGGTTACCGAATTTCGCTGGCTTATAAAGTAAAACCGTTTCACTGACAAGCTGACCAAAATCTTTATCCGAAGTCATCATAAATGTCATAAATGCACGCTCTTCTGCTTGTTTGGCCAATGTGCCGATCACGTCATCGGCCTCATATCCGTCTACCGCAAGAATGGGGATATTGAATCCGGCGATCAGTTGCTGGATGATGGGAATAGAACTAACGATATCTTCGGGTGTCTCTTCCCGATGCGCTTTATAAAATGTGAATTCTTCTTGCCTGACTGTCGGAGCCATTGTATCGAATGCCACTCCGATATGCGTGGGCTGTTCGTTTTTAATCACATCAAACAATGTGTTGGTGAAGCCCAGGATAGCAGATGTATTCAGCCCTTTTGAGTTGATTCGCGGATTTTTATTAAGTGCGTAATAAGCCCTGTAGATGAGAGCCATAGCATCAAGAAGGAAGAGTTTCTTTTGAGGCATTTGATCTGTTTACTTCGCAAAGATAGTTGAAATTCACCACCTTTATTTGATCGTGTTTTTTCTTATGTTTACCTTGCAAGCAGTGGATTACATATAAATTTACTTTGTATAATAAGAATATTAACACGCTTTATACTATATTTACAAAAAAAACCTTGTTTATGAAAAAAGTATTTGCACTTGTTGTTGTGATGCTGTTTAGCATCACGGCAGTTACCCAAAACAAACCAACTCAATTTGCGAAAGAACTGGAGAATCTGGCAGTTCCGAAGTCAGCAGCTACAGAAAATCCGGCATTTCCGTTAAAACCATATGTTAAGACAGCTTCAAACACTACATTGTTTGAGGATGTTATTGGCGCAACGCGGTATGACCTTCAAACCAACACAGCTTGTCAGAACCGCTTCTATCTCTATCCCGATGGAACTATGGGCGGTGTCTGGACCCGTGGCATGGATGAAGGAACCGGTTACGCTGAAAGGGGAACCGGATATAACTTTTACGACGGAACTACCTGGGGACCTCCACCTGCAGCACGAATTGAGAGTCTCCGGACTGGATGGCCCTCATACTGCCCGTTGGGTGCAACCGGAGAGCTGGTGATAAGTCACCATTTTGCCACCTTTCCTGCCCTGATACTCACCCGTCAGCAAAAAGGCACCGGCACCTGGTCTGAAGTGGAGATCGCACCGCCGACAGGTGCAATGGGCATTGACTGGCCAAGTGTGATCACCTCTGGTCCGGACCATCAGTATATCCATATGATTATACTAACTACACCTGTAGGCAATGGTGGCGCTATATATCAAGATCTGGACGGAGCCATTGTCTATTATCGTTCACTGGATGGTGGAGCTACATGGGACATTGCAGGGGAAATTCTCGATGAGATGACCTCAGCCGACTATCTTGGTTTCAGCGCCGATGACTATGCCTGGGCATCTCCCCATGGAGACACCATCGCATTTGTTCTGGGCGGACACTGGACAGATACCTTCATCATGGCCTCCTACGACAACGGTACGACATGGGAAAAGATACCCATACTCAACAACGGGAATAAAATGGTCCCTTCCGGAGATGAAACAGATATTTTCGCCTGTTGTGATGGTTCAGTAGCTGTGGAGATGGATAAAAATGGAGTATTCCATGTGGTTTTTGGCAGGATGCGTGCACAAGGGCAGCTCGGCGGACGGGTATATTTTCCCTGGACCGACGGGATGATATACTGGAACAGCACTATGGAGATGTTGAACGACAGCCTGGATCCTGATACCCTGGAAGCTCATGGCCAACTGCTGGGATACGTATTGGAGGGAACAGGAGCCGATACGATCGTTTCGTTTCCCTATTATGGCGTCGGCATGTCGACCTATCCTCAGATCACCATTGATGATAATGACAACATCTTTGCGATCTGGTCAGGACTTACGGTTGGCAACCTCTCTCCTGACGGTTACAATTACCGCCATATCTGGAGCCGTGCTTCCCAGAACCTTGGTCAGACATGGGGCGAGATGAATGATCTGAACGGAAGCATTCTCTACATGTTCAGAGAATTTGTTTTTCCCTCTATGGCGAAAAATACAACCACCACAGACATTCATTTTATCTATCAATCGGCAGACATCCCGGGATCCTCAATAAAAGATGCCAACATAGCGGTTCATGACAATACAATTGAGTACCGGAAAGAGCCCAAAGAGACTGTTATTGGGATCGATTTGCCACCAGCAATCCGACAGTCGCTTGTCTCACAGAACTATCCAAATCCTTTCCATTCCTCAACAAAAATTGATGTAACACTAAGCCATAATGCTTCTCTCTCGCTTTACGTGACCGACCTCATAGGACACCAGGTATTGAACCAGAACCGGGGAGAGGTCAGCTCAGGCATCCATTCATTCTACCTCAATGGTTCCATGTTACGATCCGGGATTTATTTCTACACAGTAGTGATTAATGGAGAGCGATTCACAAAAAAAATGATCGTTAAATAAATTTTCTCAACAGGTATCTGTTGATATCTTCAGGATTTTTTTCGTAAAAAATTTGAGTACTTAGCATACATTTAAGGCATAAATGTTCTGCCTATGCCAGCTAATCCCGCGAAGGAGAAAAAGATCTTCGTTCTCGACACCAGTGTTCTCCTCTACAGTCATGATGCCATTAACACTTTTGAAGACAACAATGTAGCGATCCCCATCACGGTACTCGAGGAGATCGATAATTTCAAAAAGGGAAATGATATCATCAACTTTGAAGCGAGGGAGTTTATCCGAATCATGGACAAGCTCTCGAACCGATCGACCCTGACCCGGTGGATATCGCTGAAAAACCGGAAGGGGGGCAAAATAAAAGTGGTGATGAATGAGCAGAGCGAACTCGATGTCAACAAGGTCTTCGGTTCTGAAAAACCCGATCATAATATTTTAAATGCCGCCTTGATCATGATCAAGGAGAATCCAAAGAAAGAGGTAATCCTGGTTTCCAAAGATATTAATCTTCGGTTGAAAGCGAAAGCGCTGAATATCACTTCAGAAGATTATCAGACAGGTAAGATCAAGGATTTGAACACACTTTATTCCGGGAAATCCCTGATTGAAAATATTGAGAAGCCGGTCATCGATATGATCTATGAAAATGGTTTCTGTTCGCCTGACGATATTGGTGTTTCCACACCCATCCCGAATCACTACTTCATCCTGAAGAACGGAAGGAGCTCTGTACTCGCATTCTTCAATCCTCAAACCGGACATATTGAAAAACTGGAAAAGCACCCATCATACCGGATTACACCACGTAATGCAGAGCAGGTGTTTGCCCTGCATGCTATTCTGAATCCGGAAGTCAAGCTAGTTACCATGCAGGGGATCGCAGGGACCGGAAAAACGCTTCTGGCACTTGCAGGGGCATTGGAACAGCGAAGAGGATTTAAGCAAATCTATCTTGCCAGGCCGATCGTTCCCCTGAGCAATAAGGATATCGGTTTCCTTCCGGGGGATATCAAGTCGAAGCTGAATCCCTACATGGAGCCATTATGGGATAACCTGAAATTCATCCAGAACCAGTATAATGAGAAAGACAGGGAATATAAGATGATCACAGATGCACTGGAAAAGGAGAAACTGATGATCACACCGCTCGCTTATATCCGTGGGCGCAGTATCTCAAACGTCTGTTTCATTGTTGACGAGGCGCAGAATCTAACACCACACGAAGTTAAGACAATCATCACCCGTGCCGGGGAGAATACCAAAATCATCTTTACGGGTGATATTTACCAGATCGACACCCCATATCTGGATTCACAAAGTAACGGTTTCTCCATGCTGATCGATAAGATCAAACACCACCCGATCTATGCACATATCAGACTGGAAAAGGGGGAACGCTCCGAGTTGGCTAACCTTGCGAACGAAATGTTATAGTCGTTAACAATAATTTAATATTGTTGCGATCACCAGATGATATATTTTTGCGCTAAAATCATCTGAGTCATGGAAATATTCTACCTGTTCATTGTGATCGTATTGATTGTTTTTGCGATCTCCGATCTCATTGTCGGAGTCAGTAACGATGCAGTGAATTTCGTGAATTCTGCGCTTGGATCAAAGGCAGCAACATTCCGTACCATCATGATTATTGCCGCTATAGGGGTGCTGGTGGGCACCACATTCTCGAGTGGAATGATGGAGGTAGCCCGCAAAGGGATCTTCAACCCGGAGTTTTTCTATTTTAAAGAGATCATGATTATTTTCCTGGCGGTGATGATTACCGATGTGCTATTGCTTGACCTGTTCAATACGGCTGGATTACCTACCTCAACGACTGTTTCTCTTGTCTTCGAACTGCTGGGCGCCGCCTTTGCTATCTCCACGGTTAAGATCATCCAGGCAGGAGCTACCATGGCAACCTATGCCGAATATATCAACACATCAAAGGTAGTGGCGATTATCTCAGGGATACTCCTGTCTATTGCAATTGGTTTTACGATAGCGGCTTTCGTCCAATATATTGCACGGATCATGTTTACTTTCAACTATAAAGAGAAGGTCAAATATTTTGGCTCGCTCTGGGGAGGAATAGCCTTCTCTGCAATTGTCTATTTTCTGTTCATCAAAGGGGCAAAAGGATCCTCTCTGCTGACCCCTGAAATGATTTTTTGGTTCAACGAGAACACTGCGATCATTTTACTTGTCAGCTTGATCGGATCAACAGTGATTTTTCAGATTCTGTATTGGCTGTTCAAGCTCAATATTTTAAAGGTTGTTGTGATGGCCGGTACGTTCTCTCTGGCCATGGCATTTGCAGGAAACGACCTGGTGAACTTCATCGGAGTCCCTCTGGCAGGTCTCGAATCGTTTCAGATCTTCCAGGCATCGGGAAGCGGAGATCCGGGAGGATTTGCCATGGGAATGCTGCGAAACCCGGTACAATCGCCGACGTTACTCCTGATTGTAGCCGGGGGGATTATGGTAGCAACGCTGTTTATTAATAAAAAGTCGAGAAGTGTAACCAAGACCACCATCAACCTGGGAAGGCAAGAGGAAGGAGATGAAACGTTCCAATCTTCTATGCTGGCACGGGGGATGGTTTTCATAGCCCTGCTATTTAGTAAGGCATATACATTTATCGTTCCGAGAGCTGTTTTAAATGCCATAGATAAACGGTTTGAACAGGTTCAAGAGAGCAACCAAACGAAAGATAAGCCAGCTTTCGACCTGGTACGGGCTTCAGTGATTCTGATCGTTGCCAGTGTGTTAATTACCATCGGAACCAATCTGAAGTTACCCTTATCCACTACCTACATCACCTTCATGGTAGCGATGGGAGCTTCACTGGCCGACCGGGCATGGGGAAGAGAGAGTGCGGTTTACCGGGTATCGGGTGTTGTTACTGTTGTTGGTGGCTGGTTTTTCACCGCCTTGATCGCCTTTACAGTAGCTGGAATCGTTGCTACAATAATCTATTTTGGTGGATTGATTGCCATCATCATGTTTATCGGCCTGGCCTTCTTCTTTGTTTACAAGACACACATTTTTCATAAAAAGAAAGAGAAAGAAGAGGAGATCGTGACTACCATTGAGAAAGATGAAACGTTCATCAGCACGTTGACCATTTACAAACGTTGCGAGGTGCGGCTAATCACATTTACCTCGCAGATGGCTAACTTTTATGAACGTGCTATAAGCGGACTTGTAGATGAGAAACGGAAAAAACTCAATAAGCTGGGCATTGAGATGAAGGAGTTCCAGAAAGAGATCAAGACACAACGAATGCTGTTTGATAAAACAATCAAGAAACTTGATGATACAGCTATTGAGGCTGAAGTATTCAGTCTTCAGATTTTTGGTCAGATGAAAGAGATCCATGGATACATGAAACAGTTACAGTTTCTCTGCTTTGAATATGTAGACAATTCCCATCCGCCTTTCCTGCCCGATGAAAAGGAGGAGTTGATCACATTATCCGGGGAACTCATCAAGTTCTTTGATACGACTCAACAACTCCTTGAAAAGAGAACTTTCGCCAAAACAGAAAAGATGGATCTCCAATACACAATTGTTCAGGAACGAATTGTGAACCTGAAAGTTAAGATAATTCATAAGCTGAAGAAGACTGAGATTTCCACCAGAAAGAGCATGGCTATCTTGGATCTGATGAACCTGACATCCATCATTCTTGATCATACTCACAATATTCTTGAGATTCAACGTAAGTTCAGTAAAAGGATGAAGTAACTGTTCCGTGAAGAATTACTTTTCCGAATAGATTACAGTCAACATGGTTTGGCCTACAGCCTTTAAGGTGTTTTTGTCGATTTTATTTATATTATCCTCCATGGTGTGCCAGTGTTCATACATGCCTGACTCAGTATCTTGATTCAGATGAATGATATCGATCATCGGAATACCCTGGTCACGGATTACATAGTAATGGTCGTCGGTGACAAATCCACCACGCTGATAGAGGAAATATGAGGAATAACCGATCTGGTTTCCGATATCCCAAACCTTCTTGACAATGGAAGGTGCATGCTCCATGGAGACTCCCTCCATAAGAAACGTGGCATTGGAGGCTCCAACCATATCAAGCAGGATACCATATTTGGCGAAATAGTCAGTTTTATGTGGATTAGCTGCCCAATATTGTGACCCGAGTCCCCAGTGTTCCCCTGTATTCTGGTTGTCCTGCAGATCCTGAGGAGGTCCGTAGTCTTCTGCATCAAAGAAGATGATATCCACTCCGATCGGAGGATGTGTTTGGTTCATTTGCCTGGCGAGCTCCAGTAAGACACCAACCCCACTGGCTCCGTCGTTGGCTCCGTCAATGGCCATGTTGTGTTTGGTTTCATCCGGATCATGATCTGCATAAGGTCTTGAATCCCAGTGTGCTCCTAATAAGATACGGTTGTTTCCGTCATGACCGAAGGAAGCGATAATATTCTGAAATTGCAAGCGAGTCCCATTATATGCAGTCACAATCCCGGTTTGTGTTACGACATCGGGTGAATATTCGTTCAGTTTATCGATCAGATATGAGGCACACTTCCGGTGAGCTTCCGTATTGTTTACACGCGGGCCGAAATCCGTCTGGGCTTTGACAAAATTGAAAGCAGAATCGGCGTTGAATTGGGGGATATTTATGGCGATACCTGTGGCAGACTTCTTTCCTGAAGTTTTATCCCCGGGTGTTTGATTACACCCCCAAAAGAAGATCAATATAAGGATAGATATGATAGTCTGGATTTTCATTTCTTCACAAAAATACGAACACTTAAGCTGATTAATAGTAATATGCAAGTTAACCACACAGCGATCCGGGCGATATAATCTCCATGTTTGACATAAAAAGTTAAAGTGGAATTGGCGTTAAGAGTTCCTTTGATGGCAGCAGGTTCCCAATATTTGGTGACATTGAAGGCATCGCCCCGTTGATCAATGAAAGCTGAGATACCGGTGTTGGCAGATCGGGCAATGCTTCGCCGGGTTTCGATGGTTCGCAGATGAGCAAACGTAAAATGTTGCCGGTGTCCGGGTGTATCTCCCCACCATCCATCATTCGTAATTATGATCATAATCTGGGCACCATTGCTGACAAATTCGGCAAAAAATTCACCGAACACAGATTCATAACAGATGATTGGTGATACCCGTGTGGTATTGTTCGTCCAAAACACTTTCCGGTGATCGTCTGTGCCCAGACTGCCTACCGTACCACCCAGATTGATGGCAAATTTCTCCAGCCACTTGAATCCCTTGAAAGAGGGAAGAGCTTCCACTCCCGGTGTCAGTTTCGATTTGTGGTAGAGTTGCATCGAATCCGAAGCATTGATCAATATGGCTGTGTTGTATGCATCATAGAAGCCGTCTGAATCTCTGAATTTCCGGGCACTCCTCGACAATGCTTCACCCTCCTCATATGCTTTGAATGTAGAACCGCCGATCAGAATATTCAGTTCAGGATATTTACGGATAACATTCCGGAGCAGCTTGAGCGTGAAAAAAGTATTCATATCGTTTTCCCACATATCCTCCTGGATGGCTGATTCAGGAGCGATGAGGAAATTGGTGGTGCTGTCGAGGAGGGGGGCAGCCAGGGTCATGATCCGATTTACTACTTCCGGTGGTGGTAGCGAATATTGTTCACTATAAGGATCCACATTGGGTTGCACCACCACAAAATTGACCGGATCAGGTTTTTCGGTGTAGTTACGGTAGATTGAAAAGGAAATAAGAATAGGAACTATGATCAATAGAGAAGTGATAAAAAGCAAAATGGTTGAATTTTGAATTTGACTTCGCCGAGTTCCGCTTCGTTCCGGTTCGAATTTCAAATTTCGAATTCCCTCATAGATCACTACGTTAACCACCAACACCCACAGCGTTCCTCCCATCACACCGGTGTATTCGTACCACTGCACCCAGTTGTAATAGCTTGCGAATCCATTCCCCAGCGTAAGCCAGGGCCATGAGATCATCCAGTTCAGGTGAAGGTATTCAAAGGCGATCCAGAAAGAGGCCAGAGCGAAATAACCTGCCATTTTACTGGAGAGTTGTCTCTTCGCCCAGGAGAAAACCTGAAAGACAATAGCCAGGAAAAGGGAGTTAAGAACCACAGCCATGATCGCTCCACCCAGGGTTGAATTATAGATCCACCAGGTTGTTAACAGATTCCATATAAAGAAAGCAGGATAGGAGTAAAATAGGAAACTGAACCTGAAAAATTTGTCACGGCGATTGGAAATATAATCTTCTACAAACAGAAGTGGCACTAATCCGATAAACAGCAGTCCCGGAAACCCATTAACCGGCCAGGCCAGGGTCAGGATCAGACCGGAAAGGATGGAGACCAGAATCAGATGGATTTTTTTAATCTTCATGGTGAAAATATTGTACAGAACAAAAGTATTGAATTCTGATTAATTCACTTCCCACGTCCCTTTATCTCACGTCCTACCTCCCACGTCTTTACGTTCCTACATTTTCCTTTCCGGCCAACGAGTCTGCTGAATCTTACAGACTTCCTGGTAGAGTCTCTCACGGAATGTGTCAATATGTGATTTTTTCGTAGCCGAAATAAAGATCGAAGGTGAATTTTCCCTGGCAATCCAGATATTTTTCAGGTCATCCGGATCTTTTTCGGCAGGTTTACAGGCATCAATTTTATTGAAAACCATGATGGTTCGTATGTTAGCCGCACGGATTTCAACCAGGGTCTCTTTGACGACATGGATCTGTTCTTCATAATCAGGATGGGAGAGATCAACTACATGTATCAGGATATCTGCTTCCCGCACCTCATCCAGGGTTGATTTAAATGATTCTATCAATGAATGGGGCAGCTTCCGGATAAATCCCACTGTATCGGAAAGCAAAAATGGCTGGTTGTTGATCACCACTTTTCTGATGGTTGTATCAAGCGTGGCAAACAGTTTGTTTTCGGCGAAAAGATTCGATTTACTAAGCAGGTTCATGATCGTGGATTTGCCCACATTGGTATATCCCACCAGCGCGACACGAATCATTCTCCGGCGATTCTTCCGTTGTGTTGCTTTTTGTTTATCGATCTCCCTCAGCTTTTGCTTGAGCAGTTTGATCCGCCACCGGAGGTATCGCCGGTCGGTTTCAATCTCCTGCTCACCGGGACCTCTTAATCCGATACCACCACGCTGTTTCTCGAGGTGAGTCCAACGGCGGGTCAAGCGTGGCAATAAGTATTCGTTCTGGGCTAGTTCAACCTGGGTCTTAGCGTAGGAGGATCGGGCTCGTCTTGCAAAAATGTCGAGTATCAGGCTGTTGCGATCAATGATACGGGCGCTCAGTTCTTTTTCAATATTTCGGAGTTGACCGGGAGAGAGCTCATCATCAAAAATGGCCAGATCTATTTTATGCTGGCTCACAAATGTTTTGATCTCTTCCAGCTTGCCGGATCCTACATAGGTTTTCGGATCCGGATAATCCATGCGTTGGATAAATCGTTTTCCGGGAATCCCACCGGCCGTTTCTACCAGGAAAGCCATTTCATCCAGGTGCTCACGGGTTGTGTCAATATCTTCACCGGATCGTGTTACGCCGATCAGCACAGCGCTTTCCGGTACAACCGTGGTTTCAATCATGTGACGGGGATAGTCTTAATGGTGCTT
The DNA here is from genome assembly GCA_964616825.1 of uncultured Prolixibacteraceae bacterium. Classification (GTDB taxonomy): domain Bacteria; phylum Bacteroidota; class Bacteroidia; order Bacteroidales; family FEN-979; genus QYOJ01. Next base: position 79,323 of record CAZTSX010000013.1, on the reverse strand, counting down.
GGTTAAAAGGGTTTGAAGCCAATAATCTTCCGTATTTCTGTGATCGTTTTATCGGCAGAGGCTCTCGCTTTTTCAGCCCCCATCTTTGCTACTTTACGGAGGTATATGTCATCGCTTTCCAATCGTTCGATTTTCTCCCGGAATGGTTTGGTATAAGCAATGATATCTTCGGCCAGTTGCTTTTTCATATCACCGTAGCGGATCTCACATTTATTGTAGAGATCTTCGAAATGGTTACATGTAGAAGGAGCTGAAAAGGCATTCATCAGTTGGAAAAGATTCTGAACTGGTTGTGATTTGGGTTGATTGGGTTTGGTTGGACCGGTATCGGAAACGGCACGCATCACCTTTTTCCGGATCACATCCGGGGAATCTGCCAGGAAGATGGCACTGCTTTCGTTCTCGGATTTCGACATTTTGGGGCTTCCATCCAGTCCCGGAATCTTCTCCAGCTCTTCCCCAAAGTTGTAGGCAACAGGCTCCGGGAAAAAGTTTACTTTGTACATACGGTTGAATCGGCTGGCGAAGGTGCGGGTCATCTCGAGGTGTTGTTCCTGGTCTTTTCCAACAGGCACTTTATGCGCTTTATGAATGATGATATCAGCGGCCATCAGGGTTGGGTAGGTCAGCAATCCGGCATTCACGTTTTTTGGTTGTGTCCTGATCTTTTCCTTGAACGAAGTGCATCGCTCGAGCTCTCCAAGGTAAGCATTCATATTCAGGAGAAGATAAAGTTCTGAAACTTCCGGCAGGTCGCTCTGGACATAAAGTGTCGCTTTTTCAGGGTCCAACCCACATGCCAAAAATTCAACCAGTGCGGTTTTAACGTTGCTATGCAAATCTTCAGGAGTCGGGTGGGTGGTTAACGAATGATAGTCAGCAATGAAGAAAAAACAGTGATTTTTCTCCTGCATCTTTACAAAGTTCCTGATGGCTCCAAAATAATTTCCGAGATGCAGGTTTCCTGTTGATCTGATTCCACTTACTACAATTTCCATTTTACATCTTTATTTCATCTCCATTCTTATCAAAAAAGTGGTACTCCAGAAAATGATTGGAGTTTTGTGATTTTACGTTGATCCACTGATGGAACTTCCTGTACCACTTCCATTGCAAATTGAACGTGCCCTGTTTTATGTATGCATAGATAAACGGATGCACCATCAGGGTTAGTTTTCGTTCGTTTTGTTCGTGGATCAGGTAGCTGATATTGTTTTCAATTTCATCGGTAAGGAGCAAACTGGGTTTGATCTGGCCGGTCCCATCGCAGGCCGGGCATTTCTCCAGGATCTTCACATTCATTTCGGGACGCACTCGCTGCCGGGTAATTTGTACCAGGCCAAATTTACTGGGAGGTAGAATGGCATGTTTGGCCCTGTCTTTCTTCATCTCCTCTCTCAATTTGTCGAAGAGCTTTCGGCGGTTCTGGCTCTCAGTCATGTCGATGAAATCGATCACGATAATGCCCCCCATATCACGCAAGCGAAGTTGCCTTGCTACCTCAGCAGCTGCTTCCAGGTTCACCTCCAGTGCGTTGGTTTCCTGATTGTTATCTGCTTTAACGCGATGTCCGCTGTTGATATCTATCACATGAAGCGCTTCCGTATGTTCAATGACCAGGTAGGTGCCACTCTTGATCGTGACCTCTTTTCCAAATGAACTTTTAATTTGCTTGTCGACACCGTAGGCTTCAAATATCGGTGTGCGACCGGTATAGTGTTTGACAATATTTACCTTATCGGAAAAGATCTTCTGGATATAGTTCCGGGTCTCTTCGTAGAGAATCGCATCATTAACGATAATCTGGTTGAACGATTCGTTCAACACATCCCGCAGTATGACAGAAGTTCTGTCGATCTCACCGATGATCTTTTGAGGTGGAGTAGCGCCATTCAGTTTACGGGTGATGATCTCCCATCTTTTGTATAGATTGCGAAGGTCCTGATCCAGATCAGCCACAAGTTTATTCTCCGCTACTGTACGGATGATGATTCCACAGTTTTTTGGTTTGATACTGGTGATCAGGCGCTTTAACCGGCTCCGTTCATCAACACTCTTGATCTTTTGCGATACGGAGATCTTGTTTGAGAATGGGATCAACACCAGATATCTGCCTGCAAAAGCCAGTTCAGAAGTAACACGCGGTCCTTTTGTTGAAATAGGTTCTTTCGCAATCTGTACCAGAACATGCTGATTGGGCTTCAACACCTGGGTGATCTTTCCTGTCTTCTGGATATCTTGATCCATCGGAAAGTCTGAAATAGAGAGATTTGGTTTTTTCCCGGAATGTGCTGCTTTAATATATTTCAGCAGCGACAGTACCTGGGGCCCAAGATCGAGGTAATGAAGGAATGCATCTTTCCCGTATCCAACGTCAACGAATGCTGCGTTGAGCCCGGGCATAATCTTCCTGACTTTACCTATGTAAATATCACCAACAGCATATTCGTTGTTGGATTTTTCCTTGTTTAACTCAACAAGAAATTTGTCTTCAAGTAACGCAATTTCAACCTCGGATGAGGTTGAATTGATAATTAATTCTTTGTTCACATCTGTCCTGTTTGTTTACCAGTCACAAGATTTACCTTGTGACCTTCTTGACAGAAGGAAATGTAGCAGAGGCAGGAAATTATTTCTTCTTATGCCTATTCTTACGCAGGCGTTTTTTTCGCTTATGCGTAGCCATCTTATGTCTCTTTCTCTTTTTACCGCTTGGCATAATAGAATTAACCTAATGAGATTACTAAACTTTTACGCTGGATTTAACCTTGTTTACAAAGGTTTTAGCCGGTTTAAAAGAGGGAATGTTATGGGCAGGAATGATCAGGGTGGTGTTCTTGGAAATGTTTCTTCCTGTTTTTTCAGCTCTTTTTTTGATAATGAAACTGCCGAACCCGCGAAGATAAACGTTTTGTCCGCTTACCATTGAGTTCTTTACAGTGTCCATGAAAGCTTCAACGGTGGCCTGAACGGCAACTTTTTCGATACCGGTCTTACTAGCAATTTCTGCTACAATTTCTGCTTTTGTCATACTTCAAGTATAGTTATATTGTTAAAAATGAATGAATTTGTTCTGCTTCAATCGGGCTGCAAATATATAATTTTTTTGAAAGAGAATGAAATATGAGAAAAAAAATGCTGGATGACTGGATGACTGGATAGTTTAGATAACTGGATAAGATTGTTTTCGTATTTTTATTGGCTATATTTTCACTATCTAGTCATCCAGTCATCCAGTCATCCAGTCATCCAGTATGTCTTTCACGTCTGATTTGATTTCCTGGTACAAGGTACATAAGCGCAATCTTCCTTTCCGTGGAACCCGGGATCCATACCTGCTCTGGATTTCGGAGATTATTCTACAACAAACCCGTATGGAACAGGGATTGGATCAATATAGAAAGTTTATCAGGCGGTTTCCTGATCTAATCGCGCTGGCAGAAACAGAAGAGGTGGAGGTGCTGAAGATCTGGCAGGGATGGGGATACTATTCTCGTGCCAGGAATCTTCTGGAATCAGCCCGTGTTATCGTCGAAAAATTTGACGGTCAGTTCCCCGATTCATTCTCAGAGATTAAAAGATTAAAAGGAGTTGGTGATTATTCGGCTGCTTCCATAGCTTCACTTGCTTTCGATGAACCGATCCCGGCAGTGGATGGGAATGTTTACCGGTTCATGGCCAGATATTTCGGATTCCAGGAGCAAGTGGGTTCATCTGCCGGCAAGAAAAGAGCGGTTGCTCAGGCGCAGAAGCTAATGGATAAGAGGAAACCAGGCCAGTTTAACCAGGCTATGATAGAGTTCGGAGCACTGGTGTGCAAGCCGGTAAATCCGGTTTGTACTGCATGTATCTTCCGGGATTCCTGTTATGCATATCAACATGATCGAGTTAGTTTGTTCCCGTTAAAGTCCAAATCAGCCAGTATAAGGAGACGATATTTTCACTACCTGGTGATCACTTTTTTCAAAGATGGGAAACTCAGAATCATTATCAATAAGCGGACAGGTGATGATATCTGGAAAAACCTGTATGATTTCCCCCTGATCGAGACATCGAAACGGGTTTCAAAACAAACTCTTCAAGGTGCTGAAAGATGGAAATCCATTTTTCAAAACCTCTCCCCTGAATTAGGAAGTATCTCGGAGGAGTTCAAACATACGTTGTCGCATCAAATAATCCTGGCAACTTTTTACCGGATCTCTCTTCCATCTGAACCGGATCCTCGATTGAAGAGCATTCCTGTTGATGATCTGGAACTAATTCCCATCCCAAAGTTGATCTCCAGGTACGTTCAAAAATATTCCATTCATTGCATTCCAAGTTTTTTAATAACTTTGCACGTTATTTTTTAGTAAGGTATTCACAATGGACGACGGCCCTGCGAGACGCAAGATAAATGACTACACAGACCACATTCTACCTGAGCCAGATTCTGGGCAAGAAGTTTTACTCTTCCGATGGCAACGTCACCGGAAAGATCAAAGACTTCCTGGTAGACCTTACTCCGCTTGATCCCTCTCCCGATAAACCCATTCGCCCCAAAGTCATAGCAGCGAAAGTAAAAGTTGGTATGTATGAACGGATCCTTGATTTCTCATCCTTTGAGATCATCCATAAGAACCGTTCATCCTATATTATTGATCCTGAGATAGAAGAGATATCCACAGCCTATCTGACCAATATTCTCTGGTTGAAGGAGAGCATCCTCAACAAGCAGGTAGTGGATATCAATGGGAAAAAGTTGGAGAAAGTATGGGATGTCAGACTGGTTTATATTCCATCCGGCACGTTTGCTATCGCTGTTGATGTTGGTTTTGGCGGCTGGTTGCGTCGGCTGGGTATCCTGAAACCTGTTGAGAAGATGTTATCGTGGTTCAGGATTGATATCGCCAGCAAGCAGGTCCTCTGGGATGATATCGAGTCGGTAGATATCGCTACATCTAAGTTGCTACTGTCAAAGTCCACCTCTAAACTAACAACGTTGCACCCTTCCGACCTGGCTGATATCATCGAAGACCTTGATAAAGCTACAAGAACCTATGTCTTTTCTGCCCTGGACGAAGAAAAAGCTGCCGATGTACTGGAAGAGATGGAACCTGACGCCCAGGTCCATATCATTGAGAGTTTGCCCCTGGAGAAAGCTGCAGATCTGTTGGAGAAGATGGATGCTGACGAGGCGGCCGATATCATTGAGGAGTTGCATGACGATAAAGCGGAGGAGCTATTGAAGGAGATGGAGGATGAGTCATCAGAAGAGGTAAGAGAGCTTCTGGAATACGAGGATAATGAAGTGGGAAGTATTATGAATACGGAGTTCTTTCCCCTGCCGGCCGATCTGACTGTTGAAGAGGCAATCTCTCTGATCCGGAAAGGGCAACCCGAACCGGTTCATATCAATACAGTGTTTGTGACCGAACAGGATGACAGATTTGTATCTGCCATTCCACTCGCCGAATTAGTGATCACCGATCCAGGCAAACGATTGAATGAGATCATGACAAAAAAGCCGGTAACTGTTCTGGATAAAGATAAAATCGACATCCTCCCTGAACTCATCTCTAAATACGACCTCCTCTCAATCCCGGTGATTAACGAACATCATCAGCTGGAAGGGATGGTGCTGGTGGAGGATATTGTCGAAGATCTGCTCGATAATCGTAAATCGACAATCTAAAATCGTAAATCTTTTTCCCTTGTTTTTGCATATATCGCCCGCTTCGAAAGAAACCTCAGCGATATTCCCCTGGCCGCAAGCCATATCATTGTCGCCAGCCACAACCCATTATTTCCGAGAGGCTCTTTAAGCAGGTAGTATGCCGGCAGGAAAATCAGAACGGTGATGATCGGGATTAGAATGCCCCAGAAGAGAAAGTTAAAATCATACCCCCCAGGGCGATAGCGCCAATGTAAAGTTCCGACTCCAGGTGCCCCATCAAACCCAGATCAACCATCCCAAGTAAAGGGATTGAAATGTTGGTAGCGATATTAGGGATAGCAAGAAGAAGGATTTTCCGGTTCATCCTGTAGGTTTACGGCATGCAAAGGTGGGAAAAATCAAAAAAAAATGAAAAAAAAGGACCCTCAAGGTATAACCTTTTGCATGCTAACCGGATTAATGTCAAATGAATCCCGGTTGCCGGGAAAAATGTGTAATTTTGTTAACGGAAACATTCACTAAAAACATGTAGAAATGGCAAATGGAGTAAACAAAGTGATTTTAGTTGGAAATCTCGGGAGAGATCCGGAGATTCACAGCTTTGACAACGGAGTGAAAAAAGCTTCTTTCTCAGTAGCTACCACTGAAGGCTACAAGAATCGTGATGGAGAGCGTATTACCCATACGGAATGGCATAACGTTGTGTTGTGGAGAGGGTTGGCTGAAGTAGCAGAAAGGTACCTGAGAAAAGGAAGTTCAGTGTATATCGAAGGACGGATTCGAAGACGGGACTATGAAGATGAAAATAAACAGAAGAAATATGTCTTTGAGATCCTGGGAGATAACATGACCATGCTGGGTGGCGGCCCGCGGAAGGATGAAGTCCAGGAAGATGTGGGAAGAGAAGCAACTCCTCCAGCCGAAAAGCCGGAAGTGGAAACCCCGATCCCGGAAGATGACTTGCCTTTTTAACTGGTGACCTGGTGAATTGGTGAACTTGTGAGTTTAATGAATTTACTCACCAGATCACAAGTTCACCAGTTCGCTAATTAACATATATGAAAAAACTTCCCCTCATTATTCTGTCAGTGATTTTGCTATCTTCCTGTCAGTCCGATTACACCCCAAAACCCCGTGGGTATTTCCGGATTGATGTTCCATCGCATGACTACCGGGAGTTTGACACAACCTTCCCTTATGCTTTTGAATACCCGATCTATGCGACCATTTCCCCTGATCCTTCTGGCCTGGCGGAACCTTTCTGGATCAACATCTCCTATCCGGCCTTCAAAGCGCAACTGCATGTGAGCTACAAAGTGGTTGATGACAACCTAAATACTTATCTGGAGGATTCTCACCACTTTGTAGATAAACATATTCCCAAAGCCAACGCCATAACCCAGCAGGAGTTTATCAATCCTGAAGCGGAGGTTTACGGACTAACCTTTGCCATCAAAGGAACAGAAGCGGCCTCACCATATCAGTTCTACCTGACCGACAGCAACTCGAAGTTCGTGAGAGGAGCCCTCTATTTCAATATCGTTCCCAATAACGACTCCCTGGCTCCTGTGATTGAATTCCTTCAAGGTGACATCGATCATATGATCAGCACGTTTCGTTGGAAACCATAATATTTTTTCGTTTTAACCCGGGAAATTTCTTCCGTTAAAATAGTGTAAACCTCAGTCAGGGTTTGTATTTTTGCAGCATGATTGAAACGATTGAATACGGGGCCCTCAGATGGTCACATATCGTACGACCCAGTGAGGAAGATCTGGAGGTACTGAAGGATCAATACCATTTTCATCCGCTCGACCTGGAAGATTGCCGCAGTATTGTTACCCTGCGTCCGAAGATTGACGTCTATGACGATTACTATTTTCTAATCCTCCATTTTCCGAGTTTTGATATTAGTGAAACCTTCGTTGATACAAAAGAGATCAAGATTTTTTGGGGAAAGGATTTTCTGATCACCATCGGAAAATCTCACTGGCTGGTCAAAGAACTTTTCGGACAGGAGAAAGCTCGCGCCCTGGGTGGCAAGAAGATGGAGGTTGACAGCTCCGACTCACTGCTCTATAAGATTCTGGAACGCCTGATCAAAGAAACACAGTTTCTGGCAGAAAAGGTGGAGAAAGATGTTGACAGTTGCGGGAAATCGTTGTTCAACAGGAAAGCTGAGAAGACCATCACAAAGATCAGTTTTACCCAAAAGAATGTGGTATTGCTGAACACCATGTTCAAGCCCCAACTGATTCTGTTCAACCGCTTGCAGAGTGGTACGATTCCTGGATTTGCTGAAAACATGGAAGATTACTGGGGAAACATTCTCGATTATTACCAGAAGATCTGGGATATGGTGGAGGATGCAGGAGAGTTAATCCGGGGATATTCCCGGACGTTTGATTCGCTGCAGATGAATAAAACAAATGAAGTGATTAAAATCCTGACCCTGATCTCATCGATTCTTTTACCACTTACATTCATTGCCAGTTTATATGGAATGAATATTCAGCTGCCACTTAGTGAGCACCCATTCTCTTTTGCCATTCTCGCAATTGCCATGGTTGTGATAGCTATGGCTATGATCATCTACTTCAGGATACGAAGGTGGATGTAGTCAATCCTTCTTATTCATAATATCGATTTGCTTCTGGATCGATTCTTCATGCACCGCTTCAAGCAGTTTCATGATAAATTCCTTTGACAATCCGAGCTCCTGCCCACTATGGATACGTTCACTGAAGATCTGGTTCCAGCGTTTTAATTGAAGGATTGTGATCTTGTTGGCTTTCTTGTATTTTCCAATCTCTTCCACAATGGTCATTCTCCGTGCCAAAATGTCAATTAGTTGCTGATCGATTTTATCGATCTCCGACCGCAACTCTTCCAGCAGGTTCTGAAATTCATCACTTCCTATCGGCTCGCGGATGATCAGTTGGGAGAGTAGAGAGGTGAGATTTTCGGGAGTGATTTGTTGCTGTCGATCAGTAAGAGCCTCTTTTGGCCGGTTATGCACTTCGATCATCAATCCGTTCATCTCCAAGTCAATGGCTCGCTGTGATACAGAGAGCAATAGGTCTCTTGTGCCGCAGATATGGCTTGGATCGACAATTACAGGCAGTTCGGGAAAGAGTCGTTTCAACTCGATCGGGATTTCCCACATGGGGTCGTTGCGAAACGGGGAGTGTTGATAGAATGAGAAACCACGGTGGATGGCAACAAGTTTCCTGATTCCAACCTTGCTGATGCGTTCCAGCGCACCCATCCAGGTTGTTAGATCAGGGTTCAACGGATTTTTAATCATTATCGGGATATCAACCCCTTTCAGGGCTTCACTGATCTCCTGAACGGAGAAAGGATTGACCACAGTGCGGGCTCCCAGCCAGAGAATGTCGATGCCGGCTTTCATTGCCTTCTCAACATGGACCGGGTTGGCAACTTCGGTAGTAACCTTCAGTCCTGTTTCAGCCTGGACTCGCTGCAACCATTTCAGCCCCTCATCACCAATACCTTCAAAAGCTCCCGGCCGGGTTCTTGGTTTCCAGAGCCCTGCTCGTAACACCTTCACCATTGGGATCTTAGCTAGTTTCATCGCCGTATCGATCACCTGTTCTTCTGTTTCGGCCGAACAAGGTCCTGCAATGATGCAGGGCTTTGTGCCACATGGCATCCAGGTTTGAAGAGGTTCGATGTTGAGGTGGAGTGTCATTTCAATATTTTAGTCAGCTGGAAGATAAACCTGACGAGATGAACAATTATTCCAATTCCGGAAGCAACAATACCGATAATGAATGCGATCGGAATCACAACATCAAGCCACGACCAACCGTCGATGGTGGAAAAATCGAACGGGTAAATAAAATAAAGCACCAGTAGCGTCACCAGGCTGGCAGCATCCAGGATTGTCCTGGTCAGATGCCAGAACCAGCGAAAATCGAGAAACAGGATCAACGCATATCCGGCAATCTGGATAATGATATTCAGGTTTAAAATCCAGAGAATCGTATCGTATTGTTCGCTGATAAAAGCCAGATTCCAATCAGGGACTTTGTTGACGATCCAGAGAAAAAAGATGTTCCATATGATGGCCCAGATCGCTTCTCCACGATGCTTTTTACGGGGTTTTGTAATTTCTTCAGTCATAGAAAAGATATTTTGAGGATAAAAATAGGCTTTTTTTACCACAATGTGTGACTTAGCGGTAACATCTGATTGGAAAGAAATCAGTACTTTTGCAATCTAATTTGTGAAAGCATGGAGCATCTCAGAAGATCGAAAGTGGTGAATTTGTTGAAATCGAAAGAGATTGGCAAAGAGGTTCTTGTAAAAGGTTGGGTACGGACCAAGCGAGGGAACAAGAACATTAATTTCATTGCCCTGAATGACGGTTCTGTGATCCATCATATGCAGGTGGTTGTAGAAGTTGCCAATTTCGATGAAAACCTGTTAAAGCAGATCACTACAGGGTCTTCCATTGCTGTTACAGGGAGGTTGGTTGAATCGATGGGGCAGGGACAAAGTGTAGAGGTACAAGCCAAAACAATTGAGTTATATGGCTCTGCCGACCCGGAGACCTATCCATTGCAGAAAAAGGGACATACCCTGGAATTCCTGAGGGAGATCGCTCATTTACGTCCCCGGACCAATACCTTCGGAGCTGTGCTACGCATTCGCCATGCCTTGTCATATGCCATTCACAAATACTTCAACGACAACGGATTCTACTACCTCCATTCCCCGATTATCACCGGTTCGGATGCTGAAGGTGCTGGAGAGATGTTTCGGGTATCCACACTGGATGCCAAAAATCCCCCGTTGACAGAAGATGGAGAGGTCAATTATGACATGGACTTTTTTGGCAAGGAGACAAATCTGACAGTATCGGGTCAGCTTGAAGCAGAATTGGGCGCGCTTGCTCTCTCGCTGGTTTATACCTTCGGACCTACCTTTCGTGCCGAGAACTCCAACACGCCACGTCACTTGGCTGAATTCTGGATGATCGAACCCGAGATGGCATTTTATGATATTCATGATAACATGGATCTGGCTGAGGATTTTCTGAAATTTCTGATCCAATATGTGTTGGATCACTGTATGGATGATCTGGAGTTCTTAAACAAGATGTATGACAACGAATTGATCGAACGGCTTAGGCACGTGGTAAGCGACACGTTTGAGAGGCTATCCTACACTGAAGCTATCGAGATCCTAAACGCATCGGGGCAAAAATTTGAGTTTCCTGTCGTCTGGGGATCTGACCTTCAGGCTGAACATGAACGGTACCTTGTGGAGAAGCACTTCAATCGCCCCGTGATGCTGACCGACTACCCAAAGGAGATCAAAGCGTTCTACATGAAGCAGAATGATGACGGGAAAACTGTCAGAGGTCTCGACGTGCTTTTCCCCCGGATCGGGGAGATCATTGGCGGATCGCAACGGGAGGAGAATTTTGATCAGCTCTTGAAAAGGATCAAAGAGCTGGATGTCCCGGAAGGAGATCTTTGGTGGTATCTCGATACCAGGAGGTTTGGAACAGTTCCTCACAGCGGGTTTGGTTTAGGCTTTGAGCGGTTGATCCTGTTTGTCACCGGGATGTCGAACATCCGGGATGTGATCCCGTTTCCGCGTACACCAAAGAATGCGGAGTTTTAGTACGTTTAATATAAAAATCCATCCATGGACAAGCGTTGGGTGATAAAAGATCGTGGCGAAGAGCTTATTATCAAGCAACTTTCCCGGGAGCTGAACATTGATCAGCATCTGGCCAACCTTCTTGTTCAAAGAGGGATCCATTCATTTGATCAGGCCAAATCATTTTTCCGGCCCAGTTTAGACGACCTACACGATCCCTTCCTGCTAAAGGACATGGACAAAGCCATCAACCGGATTGAGCAGGCAATAAACAATGGGGAGAAGATACTTGTTTACGGGGATTATGATGTGGATGGAACAACTGCTGTCTCCCTTGTTTACCAGTTTCTGCGGAAATTCACTGATAAGGTTGATTTTTACATTCCGGATCGCTATAACGAGGGATACGGAATATCGTACCAGGGAATCGATTTTGCAGCCGGGCATGGTTTCTCCCTCGTGATCACGCTCGATTGTGGCATCAAAGCAGTTGAAAAGATCAACGATGCCAAAGCGAAAGGTGTTGATTTTATTATTTGCGATCATCATCGGCCCGGTCCTGAGATACCCTCTGCCATTGCAGTGCTGGATCCCAAACGCGCCGATTGTCCTTATCCCTATAAAGAGCTGTCAGGTTGCGGCATAGGATTCAAATTGATCCAGGCATATGCACAAAAGAATGATATCCCCTTCGAGGAGTTGAAAGAATATCTCGATCTGGTAGTCGTCAGTATTGCCGCCGACATCGTGGATATCACAGGAGAGAACAGGATCCTGGCCTATTATGGACTGAAGCTGATCAATATACGCCCTCGTCCGGGTATTGAAGCGATATTGAAATATTCTAACATTCTGAAGAAAAGACCAGACGATAGCGATCTGTTCTTTAACCGGGAGTTATCTATAACTGACCTGGTATTCCTTATTGGTCCCCGTATCAATGCAGCAGGCCGGATTGAAAGCGGGAAGAATTCGGTAAAGCTATTGATTGCTGACAACTACAAAGAAGCAATGGAAATCGGCAAGCAGATAGACACCTACAATACGGAGAGAAAGTCGCTGGATGCCACAGCTACCCAGCAGGCAACGGAGATGATCAGCAGCGATGAGAAATTAAAGCAGGCACGGGCGACCGTGGTTTTTCACCCCGATTGGCACAGGGGAGTTATCGGTATTGTGGCCTCACGCCTGACGGAGACTTTTTACCGTCCGACTATTGTCTTTACTCAGGCCGATGACCTGGTTACCGGATCAGCAAGATCGGTCAAGGATTTTGATATCTACGATGCGATCGACTCCTGTAGTGACCTGCTGGAACATTTCGGTGGCCATAAGTTTGCCGCAGGGCTATCGATGAAAAGGAAGAACCTGGAGTTGTTCTCACAACGGTTCGAAGAGATTGTCGCAGAGCGATTGCAAGGGATTGAATTAGTCCCTGAAATGTTGATTGATGCCAAGCTTCCACTTTTCTCTATTCATTCCAGGTTCTTCAATATCCTGAAGCAGTTTTCTCCATTTGGTCCAGGTAATCTGGCGCCGCTCTTTGTTACCAAAGGGGTGGTGAATGCGGGTGGAACACGAATCGTCGGGAAGAATCACCTGAAGCTAAATGTGGTCCATCCTGAGGTTCATGGCGGCCCTTTTTCAGGCATTGCTTTTCAGCAGGGCAGTCACCTGTCGCATATTGAAAAGGGAATCCCGTTCGACCTCTGCTATCATATTGAAGAGAATGAGTGGAACGGAACGGTTACACTGCAACTCAATGTGAAGGATATCAAATACTGAAACTAGGGTTCACAATCGCCAAAACAAACACCCATCTTCCTGGCTTTCTTGATGAGCGAATTATCCATGCCAACGGTACGGAGTCTTCCTCCTACTTTATCAATAGGAATAGAACTGATCTTGCCACCTTTCAGGTTGACCATCATCCCAAATTTCTTTCTGGCGATCAGTTCAACGGCTGCAGCTCCGAACCGGGTAGCCAGGATGCGGTCCATGGGTGATGGATCCCCACCACGCTGGATATACCCCAGGATGGTTTCGCGGGTCTCCAACCCGGTCATATCTTTGATGGACCTGGCAATGAAGCGACCTGCCGACTCCCCTTTCGGGCACGGGATCCCTTCGGCAACCACGACAATGGAGTATGGCTTCTTATTGATCGCTCTTTTCTTCAGGCATTTTGCTACAATATCAAGATCAAACTTCACCTCTGGCAACAGGACCACATCGCCTCCACCGGCTATACCGGAATAGAGTGCCAGCCAACCGGCATGATGTCCCATCACCTCAATCACCATGATTCGTTTGTGGCTGTTGGCAGTCGTGTGCAACCTGTCGATAGCATCAGTAGTGATGCTAAGCGCTGAGTCAAATCCAAAGGTGACATCGGTTCCCCAGACGTCGTTATCGATGGTTTTTGGGATCCCGATCACATTCAGGCCCGCTTCTGCAAGATGGGCCGATGTACGCATGGTTCCATTGCCACCGATACAGACAAGAGCATCCAGCCCCATCTCCTTGTAGTGTTTTTTGATCAGCTTCGGCTTGTCAACTGACAGCAGTGAGGCGCTTTTTTTAAATGGATTTTCACGGGAAGTTCCGAGGATGGTTCCGCCTACGGTCAGAATCCCGGAGAGCTGATTTTCATCAAGGATGTCATACTCCTGGTTGATCAATCCCAGGAAACCGGAGGAGATCCCGATTACCTCCATCCCATACTCCAGAATAGCTGTCTTCCCCACTCCACGAATAGCTGCATTGATCCCGGGGCAGTCACCGCCGGCGGTCAGGATCCCGACACGATACGGTTTTTCTTCTGGTGACATGGCTTATCCTGTTATCCTTTGCTTACTGTTATCTTAAACTGAATGAGCCCTGCCCGATCTCGCGGTCATTGAAAAAGACATTGACAAGGTACATCCCTTTCATCGCCGCGGCCTCTTTGTCGCCTTTGATCCACTCCACGCATGTCCGCATGGCTTTGCCGGTATAGTCAAGATCCTCCCTGACAGAGTAAGGGATAGTCTGGCCATTATACTCAAAGGTGCTGTATTTGCTCTTTATAACCACCACATTATCAGGCCGTGTGATCCGGACATAGAGGACCTTGGTGCCGGATTCGATCAAAGGATTCTCTCCGATAGTAAAACAGATCCTGAGTTTATCGGTACGGTTAGCTTTGTTCGTTTCAGTCTCTTTGGTGCCACGAACTTTGAAAGCGGTTGTAGATACACCGTAAGCCTGTAACACAGCTGCCTGGGTCATCTTTTGAGTCAACTCTTCCTTGTCCTGAATCAGTTCCTGGTTCCTTCCCTGTTCGGTTCGCACAACCTGGCGGATTCGTGCATTCTCCTCTTTCAGCTCCCTGTTCACCGTGTACAGTGAATCCATTTGATGCACATAGCCCTGGGCTACTTTCTGAAGCATAGCCATTTTCTTGCGAATCTTATAATATTCATACTGGGTGTCCAGTAATTTGCGAATCTCTTTGGCATTTGCCTGGATAATGCTGTCTTTGGTCGCCAGGGAATCGGAAAGAGTGCCGTAGATCTCCTTTATCTCATTGTGTTCTGTCATCAAAGAATCCAACTCATGTTGGAGTACGATCTTTTCAGCCTCCCGGGCGTCGACCAGCTTCCTGAGATGAAGCTGTTGGTATACCAGCCAGGCTGCAAGTCCAACAATGATCACCGCTAACACGATGATCCAAATCCTCCATTTCCGGGAAGCGGGAGTTTTTTCTTCCATTTTTCTCTCTGTTTATGTTTGTTGATTTCCAGTAGCAAAGGTAAAAAGAAATGGTTGATTGGAAAAATGAATTTGCCACTCTGTTTATTTTGAAGAGATGATCCGGATGTGTCAAAATAAATAACACAACTATATAATATTTTGACAGTTAAACATGCGCGTTAAATCTCATATTTTAATTAACATGTTGATATTGAGCATTGTGTGATTTTGGCATAGTAATTGCATGCATAAAATACAACCTATCAAAAATATAGCCATGAAACCATCACCTTTATCGCGATTTTCTTTTCTTTCTTTCTTTCTTTCCTCTCTCTCTTAGTCCCATCTTTAGTTATTTCCCAAACAGTAACCGGCAGCGGAGACGCAAATGCTATTTCCAAATGGATTGGTACAGGAGGTGGCGGGGGGCATGAGGAGGGGGATGTAACGGAGATCACTACCACGTCACTTTATTATCTCGGTTCAAATTTCGGGATCCATACGGCCAGCCCGGGTGCTCCGCTGCATGTGTTGGGAAGATCTATTTTTGAAGGAGATCCGAATTACGAATACAACAGGCTTTACCTTAGTCATGCATTAGGTTTTAGTTTAAATACCAGTAATACTGTTGGGTATGTAGGATTTAACCTCTTCCGGGGAGCGAACTCTTATTGGTACAGATTCGGCGACCAAACACATAACGGAGGTTCACTGATCCTTGGCAATACAAAAGGAGATCTTTTCTTCGGAGTGGTATCCTCAACGGGAGGTTCTTCCCCTACTCCCCTTTCAGATCCTGAGATGCTTTCCCGCTTTAAGATGACACTGACCAATGAGGGCAAGTTGGGAGTTGGCCTGTTAGCTCCACGTACAAACCTGGAGATCGTTCATAACGGTGGAGAAAAGTGTGGATTTATCATGAACCAGGCTTCCGGATCGATGAGCACGAATGAAATTCAGTTTCATCGAAATGATATCGAAAAGTGGGCGATCGGAAGCCACATTAATGATAGCCGTCCAAATTCCTTCTTTATCTGGAATCATACAAGAGGTAACACCGATTTTTTCATTGCCGAAAACGGATGGATAGGCATCAATACCCTGTGGCCGACAGCATGGTTTGATGTAGAAGGTTCGTTCGAAGCGCAACGGATTGGAATTGGAACCACACCTCCGGCTTCGGGCTCTACCTTTAAATTATATGTTGAAGGAGGAATTATGGCCCGTGAAGTGAAGGTTACTGCAAGCAGCTTTCCCGATTATGTATTTGAAAAGGATTATCCACGACTTTCCATCAGTGAATTGGCAGATTATATTGATATCAATCATAAATTGCCCGGAATACCCTCAGCGAAGGATATCGCAGAGAACGAAGGCATGGAGTTGGGTTCCATGCAGATTAAATTGCTGGAAAAAATTGAAGAGCAGGCGTTGTACATCATCGATCTCCAGAAGCAGATAGATGAATTAAAGTCGTTAATAGAAGCCAATGGGGAGGGTCGGAAATGAAACGGTTCTTGCTGCTTTTGTTTATAATTGCTATCTTTGATATAGCTTCGGTCGCACAATATGTGACCATCGAAGGAAGGCAGTTCAAAGATGAGAATGGCAATGATCTCTATCCGGTAGTGTGCAATTATGTGGTAAATATCGTAAATGTTGATCCTTTAGATTTTTCGACAACCTTTATAAGTCCTGAACACTCCTGGAGTACGACCAATTCTTTTGAATGTAATGATATGGTTACTTGTGACCAACAGTTGCAAAACGATTTCCTGCAGTTACTCTCCATGGGATTCAATGCCATTCGATTGATGGGGATCAATCCGACTCATCTCCCGGAAGGAACTTTTATTGTGAATAAGTATAATCCCCAATGCAACTGGACATGTCCGGTTACAGGGTTTTACATAAATACATTAATCCATTCTTTGCAGGATTGCCTGTTGGATAAGCGTTTTTTAATTGAGCCACCCTTTACCGATGATGTTTCTATACGGTTGTTTGAACATATAGCGCATTTTATCACACTTGTTTCTCAAACAACAGACGTAAATGGGAAACGATTAAAGGTAATACTGGTTTCCGGGGGAGGTGGTGGATGGTATGATCCTGACATATATCC
Organism: uncultured Prolixibacteraceae bacterium; assembly: GCA_964616825.1. Classification (GTDB taxonomy): domain Bacteria; phylum Bacteroidota; class Bacteroidia; order Bacteroidales; family FEN-979; genus QYOJ01. The sequence goes on along the minus strand of CAZTSX010000013.1, from coordinate 62,173 downwards.
TGATGCACATAGTGAATACCTTGAAGCATTTTCGGAAGCTTTTATAACACTCTTGCCTACTGAAGCTCGATCCACTCTTTTAGCTTATGACCTGGACAATGAACCACAGTTTTCATGGGACAGTTATTCATTATGGCCACATTCTCAGATTGGACATTTTAAAGAGGACGTTTGTAATAATGTTAATTCATGGTATAAATCAATAAAAATAAATGATCCTAACCATCTGATAACCCTTGGAGGTCATGGAATGGCCGATATCTTTGAATTTGACCCCTCTATTATGTCGTTGGATTTTTATTCATTTCATGTCTATCCTTTTATACGTGAATATGAAGCTCCGGATTATCTGGATCCCATGATTGACCGGATCCATGGATATTTTTACTGGAATCAGATTCACATTCCAATCCCGTGGGTCGTTGGCGAGACCGGCTTTACGGCTCAATCGGGATACTCCTTCCCGGTTCTTGACGGAGACCTTGATGATCAGTATGATTACGCGGCGGCCACCTTGCCGCTTACATGGGATTGCAATGGAAGTGGTTACAGTTGGTGGACATACCAGAATTTCTACTGGAACCTGAAACAGAGATTCTATGGAATCCTGGACTATGGAAACTGCGCACCGGTACCATGTACTTCGCTTATGAAACCGGTTTGTCAGGCTTTTGAGGAGTTTGTTCCACCACAGGGACAATCCATGTGTGCCGCACCTCCCAATTATTATGACCCGTATCAACATGCTTTTTACTCCCCGAATACCAATATCGTAACCGGTCATGTTCAGGATCAATATTACATGCCTATTCCGGATGCACTGGTGCAGGGGTGGACGAGATTGTATTATGATGAAGATAAAGATATAACATTCTGGAATACACATTATACATTTACAGATGTAAATAGATATTTTGAACTAATACCATATGATTATGATCCTAGGTTACCAGAACACAATACAATTGAAATGATTAAAATCTCTGCCGCCGCATGTTCCAGAGTGTATAAAACATGCAGTGATCCTAAGATTGGAATCTTAACAGGCCAAACAGATACGTTAACAAGATCGGAGATTCCATTTGTGGAGACATTTGAGAACATCGTGGTTGATGTAGAAATCCAACCATTGGGCACGTGCGAGATCAGGGCCGGCCGGGAGATCAATATTGAACAGGAATTTCACGCGCAATTGAATAGTGAGACCTGGATCTATACGGATATGCCCTGTGAGGGACTGGCTAATATGGCAAAGAGTGGGACAATGCTGCCTGGTGACAATGCGGTTGAAGGGTTAACCAATAGCCCTGAGATCCAGCTTCAGTTCTATATAACAGAACCTACGTTGGATGTTATGGTTTACCCCAACCCCGGTACAGGGATCTTTACAATTGAAATTAACGAACCAATCCCATCCGAGATGTTCACTGTTGATGTCTTTGATCAGTTAACGAACCGCGTCCACCATGGCTCAGCCACACAACCACATTTTACCCTGGACCTTTCACACCTTGCCAGGGGCATCTATTTCCTTCAGATAAGTACACCAACACAATCCAAATTAAAGAAAATCATTATCTTATAAAAACCAGGAGAGATGAAAACATATGTATATATATTATCAATTGTCATTCTGACTCTTGGAATGACTAATACTGTATTGCCTCAGGATTGCCAATGGTCGTCATCTGCAGGTGGTGCATTGTCTGACGTAGCAAATGGTATAATTAGTGATCAAAACGGAAATACTTTCATCAGCGGAAGTACTAGAAGCAATCCATGCTATTTTCAAACCGATACCATTATCCGGGGATCATTTTTAGTCAAGTATAATTCTTCGGGAACAGAAGAATGGGTTATAGAATTCAAAAGTTACAACCCCTCATCAGGCAATATCCTATCATCTATTAGCGGGATTGACTTTGATACGATAAATGATCATATTCTGATAACAGGTAATTTTTACAATTATCTTGATTTGCCGGATACCACCTTGCATGGTAATGGTCTCACCGTATTTCTGGTGAAAATGGATACGGACGGGCACACGATCTGGGCCAGAACGGCAGGAGGATCCGGCGATGATGACGCATTTGATTTGACGTATGATGACCAATCGAATATTTATATTTCAGGAGCCACCACCGATAGCATCACCTTCGATGGCATCACAATCCCGCGTGGAGGCTTTCTGGCGAAGTATGATGTAAACGGGAATGTAATATGGGCAAAGAAAATTTCACGAAATTATTATCCAAGTATTTATATTTCATCGGAGGCCCCTCCATTAAACCTTGCCTATGCAAACAATTCTCTATTCGTGAATGGTTATACATTAAATGACACCATCGTCATCGACACCATCATGGCTGTGTTGGAACCTGATGTCAGATCATTTTATCTGGCGATTTTGGTGGCAACATACAATGTGGTTCCGAGGTGTTCACATCCGGATCTGTCTCTGATATGTTTTTGGCCAAATTTTCCCCTGGGGGAACCTGCATCGGCCTTAGGCAGTATTCAAGAGGAATAATCCTGAACATAAATGTAGACAACCAGGGAAATTTTGGTTTAACTGGGTTTTTTAAAAATACCTTAGAGATAGGCCCAAACACCTTCACATCCCGGGGAGAATCTGACCTTTTTGCCGCCAAATGCTCGCCGATCACCGGGGTGCCGCAACCTTTGAAACCCTCATCAAATACCCTGCTGATCTATGCCAATCCCAATACAGGATTGTGCAACGTCACCATTCCGGAAGAGTTCCGCCAGGAAAAAAAGTTAACGTTACAGATCTTCGACCAGACCGGCCGGCTGGTGCAGGAGGTCAGGGTGGAAATGGCTGGGGCATCAGTTCGGCTCGACATCCGCGCCCAGGCAAAAGGGCTTTACCACGCCATCCTGAGTAACGGGAAGAAAAACTATGCGGGGAAAATCGTGTTTGAGTAATCAATGTCCTGAACCGCTCCTCTTGATGTTATCGCCATGATCTTTGACCACCATCCGGTACCACTCTTCTGAATATCCGGGTTGATCAGGAAACACAGGAACACCCCACTCATTGTATTCAAATTTCCCATCCTTCTCTTTCTTCACGTTGCCATCGTGGTATTTCACTAGCAGGTACTGCCCCAGATCGCGCCAGGTATCAACAGTGTAATTCCCCATTGCATCCGAATAATCGGTAAGGAATTCCCGTGCAGCCATGGGCTTTTCGTTGTACAGGACAAGTGCCTCTTTGTCAACACCAGGTGTTGCGTTGATGAAAAATGTCTCCAGGCGCTTCTGAACCTTCTGAATATCCTTGATCATATAATTGTATTTTGTGTAGGCCCAGTTCGAGACAAACGTGAATGTCCAGAAGGCAGAGGTAGGTGAGTAGGTCAGCATATCGCCATTACCGACTGCATAAGGCTCCGGAACCCTGAGGATGCCACAATACATCGGGGCATAACAGTTGGTGTAGGTGTCGTCAACACTGAACCAGAGAATGCCACCGATAGGGTCGGGGAGCCAGTTACGGGATTGAGCGACAAAGACAAATCCGCTTTGCTGGGTAGAGGTTGCCCGTTCGTTGCAATAAGGTATACTATCAACCTGCCAGGTCATCGGACGCCAGCGATATGGGGCCTGGAAAGGCCCGGCGCCAAAGTCGTATGTCATATCCATGGAAGTGCCTTCATAATGGTCGCGCATCAGCTCCATCATATCATGTACCGACACTTTTTTATCAGGCTTGATCCAGAGAGGCATCCGGTTGGAAGCATATCCATGGTCACCATGCTCAATGTTACCTCGGGCATACTCTTCATGTTGACCCATATTGGCGTTAACCCGGTTGAACATCGCATAGACGCGGGCTTCGCAGAAACGGGCTCCACCAAAACCGACGGGAGCATAGGTGTCTGAAAAACTGAAATCACTATCGGGACCATCATACCACCCTTTGGCACGGGCAAACGAGATCACGTCGGGAGCGTTGTAGCAGGTGGCATTGGGATCATCCCACTTGTTCTCTTTCTGATAAGGAAAGGTGGTGATCCGTGCCTGGTTGGCATGGCCGCAAACGTACCCGTCAGGAACCAGGAGAGCGACCCAGACAGCCCCTTTTTCTCCTTCTCCTTTGCCGATCATCTCAAGGATCCATGCTTCATTCTTATCGGAGACAGAGAACGATTCGCCCGAACTGGCATACCCGTATTTGTCCATCAGGTCGGCAATGATGCGGATGGCATCACGGGCAGAAGTAGCTCGTTGGAGAGCGATATACATCAGGCTGCCGTAATCCATGATAGCGCCTGGTTGCTTGCCAAGTTCTCTCCGGCCGCCGTAAGTCGTCTCCCCGATAGCCACCTGGTTCTCATTTATATTTCCAACGACAGAAAAGGTATGGCTGACCTGTGGAATCTGTCCCATCGGCTTTCCTGTATCCCATTCGAAAATATCCAGCATCGTTCCTTCAGGATAATCGGCGGCCGGCCAGAAGTAGAGCTCACCATACAGGACATGCGAGTCGGCTGAGTAGGAGATCATCACCGATCCGTCAGCTGAAGCGCCTTTAGTAATGAGAAAATTGGTGCATGCAGAAGCGGTGGTAAAACCTCCAAGCATCAGGATGAAAATCAATGATGCTACAAGCAAAAAATTCCTTTTCATAAATGTAAATTTTGGGTTTATTAAACGTATTGATTTTTCGGAAGATATATTCCCTGCAAAGGTAAAAATCCTCTTTGAAACACCAAGCCTGTGTATCTGTTTTCAACTGATTTCTCAGAAATTCCGATTACCTTTGTAAGATATTGAAACTGTCCTATGAAAAAGATATTCATATTAGTAATCCTTCTTCTTTTAACAGTCATGTTGATGGCTCAGCAGGACAGTGCAGTGACTAAACCCGGGAAAAACGGACGTTTTATATTGGATTTTAATGCCGGATATTCAATGCCTTTTGGAAAATATACAAGTACAAACAAAGATGAAAATTTTGGAGGATTTGCTTCCCATGGATTTTTTGTGCAGGCTTCAGGTAACTGGCTTGGGAGATTTGGTTTTGGCATTGCTGCATCCTACTGTTTTCAACGTAATGGTATCCAACACAATGCGGACACGATCACACCTGTCGGACATTATGAACCGCTTGGGAAAAAGCCCTGGACTAACCACTATCTGATCGCAGGGCCTGTCCTGATAAAAAGCTTCGGAAAATTCACGCTGACAGTGAAAGCGCTGGCGGGTGGGGGACTCTCTTACTCCTCAACTTTTAAAATATGGCTTCCATCGGATCCGATCGATAGCTTGACTCCCGGCCCGATGAACTTATCGCAGGGACCTGGTTTGGGCGTAGCATTTCAGGCACTTGCTGGAATAGGATATAACATCACAGATAATTTGACACTGAATCTATCGTTCTCATACATGGGTGCGAATCCGTTAAGGACAAAGGATTATTATGTTTTCAATTATGTATATGATCCAGAAGCCGGCTACTACCGTCCTGTATATCAGGGAGGAGAGCGGCAGGTCAGGAAGAGGATATCCACCTTCAATATTGGATTAGGTATTGGCATAAAACTATAACTTGTTTATCGACAGATGATAAAGCGAATACTTGCAATTGTAGTTATTAGTTGTGTTGTTGGGACAGCCCTGGGACAGGTCAGCATCAGAGACTCGTCGATCACTACACCCATGATCTATGCGACGTACAGCTACCAGTTTCCGGGAGGTGATCTGGCTACACGGTTTGGATCCAACTCCAGTATCGGGGGAGGTTTCCTGATAAAAACCAGATCGAACTGGTTGTTTGCAGTGGAGGGTAATTTTCAGTTTGGCAGTATGGTAAAAAACGAAGACAGCCTGCTGGTAACAATCTCAACTCCCGAAGGCTATATCATTGACGCGAACGGGAGGATCGCTGACATCATCCTTTACGAACGTGGATTTAGTTTTTTTGGAATGTTCGGGAAGCTTTTTCCCTGGGTAGGGCCCAATCCAAACAGCGGATTTACCTTGATGGCAGGCGGGGGATACCTGCAGAATAAAATAAGGATCCTCAATCCCGATAACACGGCACCTCAACTCTGGGGCGATTACAAAAAGGGATACGACAAACTCAATGGTGGCTTTGCACTATCAGGTTCGATCGGATATCTTTTTATGAGCAGCAGCAGGTTGTTGAATTTCAGCCTGGCATTTGAGTTTATCCAGGCATGGACAAAGAGTAAGCGGGATGTTGATTTCGATACCGGAAAACCGGATCAGAAGAACCTTTCAAGTCAGTTCTATGGGATCAAAGTGACCTGGAACATTCCGGTTTATCGCCGGACACCGAAAGAATACTATCTTTATTAATTACGAATGACGATCTACGATTCACGATTGGCTTTGCCGAACTCCGTTTCACTCCGGTTCACGATTCACGAAAAACCAGCGAATAGCGAATAGCAAATGGCAGCACTCTACTCCATCAGCATTTTTCTTTACGGCCTGGGAATCCGGGTTGTTTCTCTTTTCAATCCCAAAGCCAGGCAATGGGTGAAAGGAAGGCGAAGGATCAACAGCCGGTTGAAAGAATTATTAAAATCAACCGATAACCAGTGGAAAGGAACTGTTTGGTTTCATTGTGCTTCTCTTGGGGAATTTGAACAAGGACGCCCTGTGATGGAGCGCTTCAGGGAAGCATACCCCGAATACAGGATCATCCTGACATTTTACTCTCCAAGTGGATATGAAGTGAGGAAGAACTACCCGGGTGCTGAGGGCATCTTTTATTTGCCTCTCGATACGCCTGGTAATGCCCGGCGATGGGTCAGGATTTTAAAGCCAAAACTGGTCTTCTTTATCAAGTATGAATACTGGTTTAATTTACTTGGAGAGTTAAACCGGCAAAACATTCCGGTTTTTATTATTTCGGCCATCTTTCACAAGAATCAACCATTTTTTAAAGGTTATGGTAATTGGTTTCGGAAGCAACTGAAAAATATCTCCTGGTTTTTTGTGCAGAGCGAAGAGGCGAAGGATCTGATAGAATCGCTGGGTATAAAGCAATATACAATTACAGGCGATACCCGTTTCGACCGCGTGTATGAGATCACGCAGCAAGCGAGATCATTTCCGGAGATTGAGAAATTTACAGGTGATGCCAGGATTTTTCTGGGTGGAAGCACATGGGAGCCAGATGAAGCCATGATCATGGATTTGATCGGCCAGAATCATCCCGACCTCAAATTTATCATTGCTCCACATGAAGTTCACACATCGCGTATCGCTGAACTCGAATCGAAACTAAATCACCAGCTCACCAGTCCACCAGTCCACCAGTCACCAGTCACCAGTCCTCATTCACATCTCACGTCTCACGATTCACGAATTATCCGTTATTCAAACCTGACTTCCGAAAACGCTGCTTCCGCCAGGATCCTGATCCTCGACTCCATCGGCATACTGGCACATCTTTATCAATATGCGACATTTTCGATGATTGG
>CAZTSX010000013.1:0-54589 GCA_964616825.1 uncultured Prolixibacteraceae bacterium | reverse complement strand
AACCTGGGATTTATTGCACCTTCTCAGTCAAAACAATAATTGTGGGATCTCGCTGGGTTATCGGAGACATCCATGGGTGTATCGCTACATTCCGGGCGATGGTGGAGAAAGAGATCGGCTTGCAACCTGACGACACCTTGTTTTTACTGGGAGACCTCATCGACCGGGGACCCGACAGCAAAGCAGTCATCGATTATATCCTCCGGCTTCAGGAACAAGCATATGATGTCAGGTCTATCATAGGCAATCATGAAGTCATGCTTCTTGACGCGATCAGATCAGAAAGACAATATATTCTCTGGATGAGTAATGCCGGGATGACCACCTTACATAATTTCGGAATTGATATGGAACGTTACCCTGGGCCTGAAGGTGTCAGGCGTATCCCGGCCCGGTACCTTGACTTTTTTCAACAGATGCCATATTATATTGAAAGCGAAGGATTTTTTCTGGTCCACGCTGGATTAAATCCCGAGAGCCTGCATCCGCTTGATGATACCGATACAATGATCTGGACACGGAGGGAGGCGTATCATTCGGATTTTCTTAAAGGAAGAAAACTGATTCATGGGCACTCCCCTCTTCACAGGGAGGAGATACTCAGAAGGCTATCAGACAGAGATACCCAGATCTACAATCTGGATGGAGGATGTCTCTATACTGACTTCCCCGGATTGGGAAACCTGGTCGCTATGAACATAGATAGTGGTGAATCCCGGATGGTTCGGAATCTGGAATAAATTTGTTGTTGATTGCAAAAATACCGGGATTATTATGTAAGTTTGTTACATCGAAAAATAGTGTACAATCTAAATCTAACATCATGAAAAAACAGAAACTTTTATCTTTTGGAGTCATTGCGGTTCTGGCAGCATTCGTAATCGCCGGATGTTCTCCCGTCACACTTACCTCCTGGAAAAATCCCAAAGAGAATGAGCAAATCAGCAAGGTCGTGGTTTGGGGAATGTTCAAGAAACTTGAATATGAAAAACCGTTTGAAGATGCGATGGTCCAGTATTTCAACTCAAGGGGATTAAAAGCTATTGCGGCCCTGGATTTAATCGATCCGACCAAGAAATATGAGTATACAGAGCTGGAACGGATCGTGGATAGTGTCGGCGCAGATGCGATTGTGATATTTGCTTACAAAGGAACAGATAAAGAGAAAGATTATGTGCCTCCTACAACGACCATGTTCCCCAGCTATCCTCCCTACTACATGAACTACTACGGTTATTATAATTATAACTACCCATATTATGGACCGGGATATTATGGACCTGGATACAATATGGTAACCACAGGAGGGTATTGGACCACTACTACAATCGTTAACCTGACCGCAAATCTTTATGGTAATAAAAAGGATGAAATTTTATGGACCGCATCGGTCTCGATAACTGACGCGAACTATATTGACCAGGCAGGAACCGACATTGGAAAAAGTATTTACCAGGACTGGCTTAAGGATAACCTTATTAAATAGCTGTAAGGGCAACCGGATCGGTCACCCTACTGCTCTTTCGTCCAAACAAACGACTGATCCCGCAGCACCGGTTCAAACCCGGTTTCGCGGATGGCATGCTGGATGCCTTCTGCGTTAAATTTGTAGGAGGCGCCGGCTTCTGATACAACATTCTCTTCGATCATTATACTGCCAAAATCATTGGCACCTGCATGAAGGCAAAGTTGTGCCGTATCTTTCCCTACCGTGAGCCAGGAAGCCTGGATGTTTGGGACATTGGGTAACATGATCCGGCTGATAGCAATCATGCGTATATACTCTTCCGGTGTTACTCTATTTGTAATTCCGGATTTTTCCTTCAACACCGTATTTTCATCCTGGAAAGGCCATGGCACAAAGTTCAGGAAACCTTTATGCCCGGAAGGTTTTTCTGATTGAACAGTCCGGATCGCAATCAGGTGCTCAAGCCGCTCCTCCATCGTTTCGATATGGCCAAACATCATGGTCGCAGAGGTGGTCAGATCCAACTGATGTGCTGCACGCATAACATCCAGCCATTCAGCTGTTGTGCATTTAGCAGGAGAGAGCTCTTTGCGTATCCGGTCGACCAGGATTTCGGCACCTGCACCAGGCAAACTGGTCAGGCCTGCTTCCACCAGTTGTTGAAGCACATCTTTGTATGTCATTTGCTCCATTCTTGCCAGGTGAACGATCTCCGGAGGTCCCAGTGCATGTAACCGCAGATCGGGATAGTTTTGCTTCAGGTCCCGAAAAAGTTGGATATAGAACTCTATTCCCAGTTTCGGATGCATGCCGCCCTGGAGAAGCAGCTGGTTACCACCCAGTTTTAGCATCTCTTCGATCTTCCGGATGTAATCATCAAGGGAAGTGATGTATGCATCGGAGCTGGCTGATGTACGATAGAAGTTGCAAAATTTACAGCCGGAGAGGCAGATATTTGTGATGTTGACATTACGGTCTAAGATCCAGGTCACATGTGTGTTGGGGTGGTGTTTCTTCCTTAACTCATGACCGATATACATCAGCCCTGCAAGCGGGTAACGATCCACTAATTTTAATCCCTCCTGTAATTCGAGAAATTCCATGGCCAGCGCCTTCTCAGCGATCTGATTCAGAGTCAACATTTCCGGCTGTTTTTTTTCTAACTTTGCAATCTTTACAGTTCAAAAATACGAAAAATCATGCATCCAAAGATTGTACTCCAATCGAAGCTGAAAGCCGGTGATAACCTGATTATTTTTATCAGTTCAACCCGAAAAATCCCAAATGGCCTGTTCACAACCGAGGAAAAAACGTTTATCAAGGAGCAGCAGGCCAAAAAGATTGAGATGATCCCTTTTAACCGGTATAAGCATTGGGTGCTGGTACAGTTCATCCCGAAGGAGAAGGAATCAGCCAAGCGGAAAGAGATGTGCAGGAAGGCTGGAGACAAGATACAGGCGTTCCTTAACGAACAGAAACTCAAGCGATCCACCCTGTTTGATGTAGAATCACGTGGTGCTGAATCGTTAGCGCTGGCAGAAGGATTGGTTCTGGGAAGCTATCAGTTTCTAAAATATAAAACGGAGAAAGAAGGGATGCATACGCTCCGGGAGATCGTAATCTTTTCTGATTGCATATCAAAAAACACACTTGCTGAGCTGAATGCCACCCTGGATGGAGTTGCGTTTACGCGAGATCTGGTCAACGAACCCAATTCGTTTCTTACGGCTCCTGCTTTTGCCCGGGAGATTGAAAAGAAGGTGAAAGAGGCTGGTATCAGTATAGAGGTGTTAAACAAGAAGAAGATAGAAGCATTACAGATGGGAGGTATCCTGGGCGTAAACAAAGGGAGCCATGAGCCTCCGGTCTTTATCATCCTGGAGCATAAACCTGAAAAAGCAATCAACAAAAAGCCATTGATCTTAATCGGAAAAGGAATTGTGTACGACGCAGGAGGAATGAACCTGAAGACAGGAAATTTCATGGAGAATATGAAGACCGACATGGCTGGCGGAGCGGCTGTTGCCGGCACCCTGTTTGCTCTTGCCACGGCCGGGCTCCCTTATCATGTCATCGGCCTGATTCCGGCGACGGATAACCGCCCGGGACCGAAAGCAATTGTGTCGGGAGATGTGTTGCGGATGGAAAACGGAATGACTGTTGAGGTGGTCAATACGGATGCTGAAGGGCGCCTGATCCTGGCTGATACACTAAGCTATGCCAAACGATATGACCCGGCCCTGACTATCGACATGGCCACATTGACCGGATCTGCTGTCAGAGCGCTGGGACACAAAGCTATGGCCGGGATGCAATCAAACGCCAAAAAAGAGCATCAGCTTCTTCGGGATTGCGGATTTGAGGTCTTTGAACGCATCGTGGAATTGCCTCTATGGGATGATTATGGTGAAGAGTTGAAATCGGAAGTGGCAGATATAAAGAATATTGGTGGCCCGGAAGCTGGAGCTATCACAGCCGGGAAATTCCTTCAACGGTTTACCGATTATCCATTCATTCATCTCGATATTGCAGGCCCATGCTTTCTTGACAAACGGGATTCCTATCGCGGGCAGGGAGGAACAGGCGTCGGGGTCAGATTGATTGTTGAGTTTATCAAAAAAAGAATGGAATAATTCTAAAAAGTATATTTTTCGTTTCACGATTCACGTCTCACGATTCACGATAAAACATGGAAAAAACTTCAGATAACAGTAAGCGCATCAGGGTTGGAATTTCTCATGGTGATTTTAACGGTATCAGCTATGAGATCATCATCAAAGCAATTCAGGATCAGCGAATGCTTGAAACCTGTACAGTAATTATATACGGATCTTCGAAGATAGCATCCTATTACAAGAAGCTGATGAATCTGGATGATATAAACTTCAACATCATCAAGAAAGCAGAACAGGCCCAACCGCGTCGTCTGAACATCATCAACATCGTAGAGGAGGAGGTAAAAATAGATGTTGGAAGTATTACATCCATTGCCGGCGAACTTGCTTTTAAGTCGCTGGAGATGGCGATGGATGATCTGTTAAATGAGAAGATAGACATCCTGGTAACAGCTCCGATCAATAAAAACAACATTCAGTCTGAGAAGTTCACATTCCCAGGTCATACAGAATACCTGGCAAACAGGTGTAACACAGAGGATTCCTTGATGCTGATGGTGAGTCACGACTTTAGGATTGGTGTGGTTACCGGTCATATTCCACTGGCAAATGTACCCGAGCATTTATCCAAAGAGCTGATTTTCAAGAAGATCACGATTTTAAATGAATCGTTGAAGCAGGATTTCGGGGTGATTAAGCCAAAGATTGCTATCCTGGCATTGAATCCACATGCAGGAGATGAAGGATTGATTGGCAAGGAGGATCAGGAGGTTATCAAGCCAGCGATCGCTGAAGCCTTCTCGGAAGGCATCCTTGCTTATGGCCCTTATCCGGCCGACGGTTTCTTCGGCTCTTCCGACTTTCGTGAATTCGATGGCGTTTTGGCTATGTACCACGACCAGGGGATGGTACCATTCAAGCTGTTATCTTTTAGCGAGGGAGTAAACTTTACTGCCGGTCTGCCTGTGGTTCGAACCTCACCGGCACACGGAACAGCGTATGATATTGCAGGTAAAAATGAGGCAAATCCGCAAGCATTCCGAAGCGCCCTCTTTCAGGGCTGCGACATATTCAACAACCGGAAACAATTCAAGGAGCTGCGGAAGAACCAGTTGGATACGGACAAGTCACAGCAGGAAAACAATAACCAATGACACAAACCAAATATACATCCAGTAAAATTGCTCAGATCACAAACGGAAAACTGATAACCTCCGGGGGAAAAAACCCTGTTATTCGCGATCTGATGATTGATAGCCGACATCAGGTAGAAAACCCGGAAGAGTCGATGTTTATTGCACTTGTAAGCATCCGGAACGACGGACACAAGTATATCAGGGAGCTCGTTAATCGAGGGGTAACATGCTTTCTGGTTAGCAATTTGCCGGATGAGGTTCAAGGGACGAGCACCGGGCAACCAACCTTTATCCTGGTTCCCGACACATTGGCGGCTCTTCAGAAACTGGCTGCATTCCATCGGAGAGAGTTTGATTATCCGGTTGTCGCCGTTACCGGGAGTAATGGAAAAACCATAGTGAAGGAGTGGCTTTATCAGCTCCTTTCACCTGATTTTAAAGTGATTCGAAGTCCCAAAAGCTACAATTCCCAAATTGGCGTTCCCTTATCGATTTGGAACATGGAAACCCAATACAACCTGGCCATCATTGAAGCAGGAATCTCACAGCCAGGCGAAATGGAGAAGCTGGAGGAGATTATCTACCCCACGATCGGGATATTCACGATGATCGGGCCGGCTCATGATGAATTGTTCAGTGACGATGCCGAGAAAGTAACCGAGAAACTGAAACTCTTCAGGAACGCTGAGATATTGATCTACAATTCAGATTATCAAGTTATCACTGACCAACTGGATCGTTCGCCTGATCTTGCGAACCTGAAAACATTCACCTGGGGAAAACGGGATACAGATGATCTGAGGATTCAACGCATCGTAAAAGAGGAGAACCAGACTATCATTCAGGGCTCCATTCAGGAGAAAGAGATGGAGATTACCATTCCATTCATTGACAACGCCTCTATTGACAACGCTATTCACTGCTGGGCGTTTGTTCAGGTTCAAGAATCTCGCAACTCGCAACTCGCAACTCGCAACTCGCAACTCGCAACTCGCATCTCTCTCCGTTTCACAAGCCTTACTCCCGTCGCCATGCGTCTGGAGCTGAAGGAGGCGATCAACTCCTGTTCGTTAATCAACGACAGTTACAACTCCGATATCAACTCACTCAGTATCGCCCTGGACCTCCTCATGCAGCAAAATCAGCACAAAAACAAGACGCTTATCCTTTCCGACATTCTACAAACCGGCCGGGATCAGGAGGAGTTTTACAAGGAAGTTGCACGGATTGTCATTTCCCGGGAGGTCGACAGAATTATTGGTATTGGCCCGGAACTATTCCGTTACCAGGAAATGTTCCCGATGAAGCGTGTCTTTTATGAAACTACAGAAGATTTTCTCATTCAGTTCCCACTCTCCTCATTTCGCGATGAGAGTATTTTGTTGAAAGGGGCCCGGAAATTCGGGTTTGAACAGATCAGCCAGGCTCTTCAGCAAAAAGCTCACGAGACGATCCTGGAGATCAATCTGCAAGCGCTGGTTCATAACCTCAACTATTTCCGGGCTAAATTGAATCCGGGCGTGAAGATCATGGCGATGGTTAAAGCATTCTCATACGGAAGCGGCAGCTTTGAGATTGCGAACCTGTTGCAGTTTCACCGGGTCGACTACCTCGCCGTTGCCTATACGGATGAAGGTGTTGAGCTTCGGAAGGCGGATATCACACTTCCGATTATGGTAATGAGCCCGGAAGACCAGAGTCTGGATTCCCTGCTAGCCTGGAATCTGGAACCTGAAATCTATAGCCTGCGGATCCTCCAAATGCTGGAAGAAGCAATTGAGAGAAATTACACCTCTACACAGGGCATTGTCAGGATCCATATCAAACTGGATACAGGGATGCACCGTCTGGGCTTTGGTCCTCAGGATCTCAATGCGTTGATTGAAGTTGTGAAACAGAATCCCAGATTGCATATCCAGTCCATCTTCTCCCACCTGGCAGCAAGCGAGGCAAAAGGACACGATTCATTCACAACAGATCAGGTTAACCGGTTTCGCAAGATGAGTGAGGCAATTACCCGGGAACTGGATTACCCAGTCTTGCTGCATATTCTTAACTCAGCCGGGATCAGCCGCTTCCCTGCCATCCAGTTTGATATGGTCAGATCCGGCATCGGACTTTACGGGATTGGATATAACAGGGAAGAGCAGAAGCGGCTTCGCAATGTTACTACATTGAGGACCGTGATCGTTCAGATCAAGGAGGTGAAGAGAGGTGAAACGGTTGGATATAACCGGGCCGGCAAGGCCGGGAAAGATACAACTATAGCTATTGTTCCTGTCGGCTATGCCGACGGATTGAACCGGAAGTTGGGTAATCGCATCGGACATATGATGGTAAAAGGCCAGCCGGCGCCCATCATCGGGAACATATGCATGGATCTCTGCATGCTCGATATCACAGAGGTTCTGGCTGCCGGCAAGGAGGTAGAAGAGGGAGACCAGGTGATCGTGTTTGGTGATCAGCTTCCGGTTTCCGAATTGGCAAAAATACTCGACACGATTCCGTATGAGATCATGACCGGTATCTCACGGAGAGTGAAACGGATCTATTTTTATGAGTGATGAGTAAAAATACAGAAAGTCATCATCAAGTAACAGATACCTGATTTTATGAACCAGAAACTGAGTATTCTGATCCCGGCCTACAACGAGGAAAAAACCATCGCAACCATTCTCGACAAAGTGCTGGCCGTCAAGCTTCCCGATAACCTCGATCGCGAGATCATCATCATCAATGATGCGTCGACGGATGGAACTGAAAAGGTTGTCAAAGACTATATGGAAAAGGCCACAGTCAGCAGTCCACAGTCCGGCATCCAGCTTTACAATCAACCTAAAAACAGAGGCAAAGGAGCCGCCCTGCACAAAGGTATCGAACTTGCTACAGGCGATTTTATAGTGATCCAGGATGCCGACCTGGAGTATGATCCCGAAGAGTTCAATGTGCTGCTGAAACCCATGCTGAGTGGGATGGCTGATGTGGTGTACGGCTCCCGGTTTGTGGGGGGCAGGCCGCACCGGATCCTCTTCTTCTGGCACTCCATCGGAAACAAGATCCTCACGTTCCTTTCCAACTTGTTTACCAACCTCAATCTCACCGACATGGAGACCTGTTACAAGCTCTTCCGGGCCGAGTTCCTGAAACAGATTTATTTTAAAGAGAAACGGTTTGGTTTTGAGCCGGAAGTCACTTCCAAAATTGCCCGATTCCCGGGGATACGGATCTATGAAGTGGGAATCTCTTACTACGGCCGAACATACGAAGAGGGCAAGAAGATCACCATGAAGGATGCTTTCCGTGCAGTCATTTGCCTGATTAAATACAACCTTTTTAACCGGAAATACTTGAAGCAGGGATAGCATGTTGGAAAGAAAAACAATCAAACCTGTCTCCCTGATTGCATTCCTGATTCTCTCAGGATGTATTATCTATGGACGTTTTCTGCTTCCCAGGTGGCTGACCTACGATCATCTTTCGATTCTCTCCTGGGATGTTTTTGGGTATTATCTCTATCTGCCTGCGCAATTCATCTATCACGATATAGGAATCAATGACTTTAGCTGGTTGCAGAAAATCCTTGATCAGTACAGTCCGACAATTGGATTTTACCAGGCATATATGGGCCCTGAGGGTGATTATATTATGAAATATCCAATAGGAATGGCTATACTCTTCGCTCCCTTCTTTTTTCTCGCCCACTGGCTCACTGGCCCACTTGGCTTCCCTGGTGATGGATTTTCATTACCCTACCAGATTTTCATTGTCCTCGGATGCCTGCTCTATACCCTCATCGGTATTTGGTTTTTACGAAAAATCCTGCTGCGGTATTTCTCCGACACAATCACCACCATCGTTATGGTTTTACTGGTGCTGGGAACCAATTATTTTGAACTCACTGCCTATGACGGAGCCCTGGTTCACAATTCTCTTTTCACTCTCTATACCCTGATCATCTGGTATACGATCCGTTGGCATGAAACACCCAAATGGCGCTATGCGATCCTGATAGGATTTTTTATCGGTTTTTCTGCCCTGATCCGTCCCACCGAAATCATTAGTGCCCTGATACCATTGCTCTGGGGGGTTTACAGTAAAGCGAGTTTGAAGAGAAAGCTATCATTGGTCACCGGCCACTGGTCACAAGTCACTACAATGATTGTGGTTACGATTGTTGTTGGCTTCATTCAACTGATTTACTGGAAGATACATGCCGGATCATGGATCTACTATAGTTATGAAGAGGGGGAGCAACTGAAATTCCTTGATCCTTACCTGATAGCAGTCCTCTTTTCGTGGAAAAAAGGTTGGCTGATCTATACTCCGATGATGATCTTCCCCCTGCTGGGATTTATCTTGTTATATAAACATAACCTCAAAATCTTCTGGGCAACATTTCTTTTTTTTGCGATCAACCTGCTGATCATCTCTTCCTGGACCACCTGGTGGTATGGTGGTAGCCTGGGACAACGATCACTGATGCAGTCATATGCTATCATGGCCCTCCCTTTCGGCGCTTTTATCACCTGGATCCTGAAACGAAAAGTCTGGGTCAAGATCACTTTCGGCCTGTTGGCGATATTTTTCATCTGGCTGAATCTGTTTCAAACCTGGCAATACATGACCTGGATCATCGATCCTTCACGGATGACAAAAGATTATTACTGGGCGATTTTCGGAAGAAAGAATGTTGACCCATCTAAACGCAATCTGCTCGAGGTAGTCGAAAATTTCGATCGCGAATTTCTGGAAAATGGACAGGAATATGAGAAGCGAACCATCGCTTTTCACAATTTTGAATTTGAAGGAGCATCCGAGGACCCGCATCTCACAAATGAGTTTGCGAAATCCGGCGCTTTTTCTTTACGGATGGATTCAACCATGGAGTTTTCTCCCGGGATCAAAACTGAGTATCGAAGCATTGATCCGAAAGAAGGCTCCTGGGTCAGGGTACACATCTTCATCTATCCAGTCACAGAAATGACAATCTCCCCCGCTAACCTGGTCATCACCATGAGCAGCGGTGATGGCAGCTACAAATACAAGTCCATTGCCCTGGAAGAAGAACCGCTGATTGTTGGAGAGTGGAGCAAGGTGGTGATGGATTACCAGCTCCCTTATGTTCCGGATGAGGATGACCTGATCACAGCGTATATCTGGAACAGGAGTGGAGGATTATTTTACGTTGATGATATTCACATTGAATTGCTTGAACCACACGAAGAGTAAACCGTCGGGATAACAAATGGATCATGGGAAAACGTTCTGAAATTTGGTCGATCGCTTTTTTTCTGATCCTGTTTGCCGGTGCACTCACGCTTACTTTTTCCTGGCATCCTAAACATGACCAGTTTACCAGGAAAGGGACGATCTGGGCGGATAAAGCAGGGTATTATATATACCTTCCGGCGACTTTTTTGTACCAGTTTGATCCTAAAAAGGCACCGCAGGATATTGATAAACAAACCGGTAGTGGGTTCATGATCGATTTGGAAAACCAAACGGTCGGCACAAAATATACCTGTGGCGTTGCGGTCCTGTTATCCCCATTTTTTCTCCTGGCTCACGGGATCTCTCTTGTTTTCAACCTGCCGGAACAAGGAGGTTTTTCTCCTCTATACCATGCCATGGTGAATATCGCAGCAGTATGTTATCTCATCCTGGGACTCATGCTGTTAAGAATAGTTCTGGCGAAGTATTTTTCACAGTTAACTCAATACGTATCAATCCTCTTCATTTTTATCGGTACGAATCTTCTTTACTATGCCGTAGAGGATACCCTGATGTCGCATGTATATTCCTTTTTTCTTTTTTCCCTGTTTCTCTTCTCCGCACAAAAATTTTGGGAGAAAAACGCATATAAATATTTCTTCTTAATCGCCCTTTCAGGCTCACTGGCAATCTTAATCAGGCCAACAAACGTGATTCTGTTTGCTGTTTTCTTTTTCTGGGATCTCGCCGGATGGAGAGATCTTCTGAAGCGAATCAAGGTCTTTGTTACCCCGAAATACCTGATCACCTTCATTCTAGTACTCTTTCTAGTGTTGCTTCCGCAATTCATTTACTGGAAATACCTTCATGACAGCTATCTGTTCTATACATATGGAGATGAGGGATTTACTAATTTGGCGTACCCAAAGCTATTCGAGGTCTGGTTCGCTCCTCTGAACGGACTGATCCTTTATTCCCCCAGTGTACTGGTTATTTTAGTGGGAATGGTATTCATGATATGGAGAAGGAATCGTAACGGGTGGTTTTTTCTGATTTTATTTCTTCTTCTGAGCTATGAATGTGCTTCCTGGCAAACATGGTATTTTGGTTGCAGCTTTGGTCAACGCTCATTCGTTGAGTATTACGCCATTTTCATCATTCCATTTGCTTTCCTGATAGAGTCGGTAATCAACCAAAGAAGCAGGATCCTGAAAACGGTTGTTTTGCTTTTGCTTGTTGCTTTTTCATGTTACAATATCCAGATGACATCTATTGATAATAAATGTTTTTTTGGCAGCACCTGGGATTGGAATAGTTACCTTCGGCAGTTGGACCGAGCGGGTATTCCTTTTACTTCATCGTCAGTGATCTCGTATTTGAATGATTTTGAGAATCAGGCTTTGATTGAAGATGAAATTGTTTCGCGTGAAATCGTCAGGTCTGGGATGTATAGTGCCACCTTTGACGAGGAACATGAATATTGTTGCAAGGCAATAAAGTACATTAGGGATTTCCCTCAGGATAACCTCCCTAAAATGGTGAAGGTCTCTGCCTGGGTATTTTACCCTGATTCAGTATTTTCAGGTGCCACGCTGGTATTTTCGGTTGAACAAGAAGGAAATTCCCTGAAATGGGAAGGGATTGATCTGACTAACATGATTACCACCTCCAATAGCTGGCAACAAGTTTCAACATCGTTCACTATCCCTGAAAAAATTGCTGGTGACACTAAACTTCTGATTTATTTTTGGAATCCCGTGAAGTGTTCCATATTTATAGATAATCTCGAGGTTAGATATGAATGATATTTTGTTTAACATGCGGTTCAATCGGATCTTTTTTTTCGTGCTCTTTATCCTGACGATTATTCTCTCTTTCAACTACCATCAGGGGAAAGGATATTTTAATCATAGGAGCGAGATCTATGCTGACAAGGCGGGGTATTATTGCTACCTCCCTGCTTCCCTTTTCTTCCGGTTTGATCCAGATCTCTTTCCCGACGGCATAGCCGAGAAGACAGGCTTTGGATTTGTACCGAATACCGACCATGGAAAGGTTTTTATTAAATATACCTACGGAGTCTCTCTCCTGGTCTCCCCCTTCTTTCTCGCCACTCACTTCCTGTCTTTGGCATTCGATATCCCGGAGGAAGGAGGATTTTCTCCCTGGTATCATAAGATGGTGAATATAGCCGCTGTGATATACCTGATATTCGGGCTCATGCTATTGAGACGCGTACTTGCCCTCTATTTCAAGCCTGCCATCCAGTATATTCTTATTCTCGTAGTCTATTTCGGGACCAATTTGTTCTATTATACAATCGTTGATAGCCTGATGTCGCATGTCTACTCCTTTTTTCTTTTTGCTCTCTTCCTTTTTGCCCTGAAACGGTTTCTGCAGAAACAGTATTTCGGCCGGTTTCTCTTATTATCATTTGCCTTCTCATTGGTTATGTTAGTCAGACCTAGTAATGTAATCCTTTTTCTCCTGTTCTTTTTCTGGGATATTCGTTTTGGGAAAGAGATCGTAGACCGGATCCGATTATTTCTCAAACCAAGACATATCTTCTCCTTCCTCGTGATCCTCTTCCTGGTCTTCCTGCCTCAAATGCTTTACTGGAAGTATGCCTGGGGATCATATTTCTTTTACTCTTATGGCCATGAAGGATTTAATCAATGGTTGCACCCCTATCTACTGGAGGTTTGGTTCGCCCCAATAAACGGAGTTTTTCTATACAGCCCAGTTGTTTTCCTGATGGTGATTGGAATTTTCTATATGATCTGGAAGCGAATTCCAAACGGAATACTTATTCTGATCCTGTTTTTCATCGTGAGCTATATATTTGCCTCATGGGATACCTGGTATTTTGGATGTTCATATGGACACCGTGCCTTCATCGAGTTTTACGTTCTGTTGCTCATCCCTCTTGGTTACCTTATCCGGGCGGTTTTTAGTAAAAAACAATGGGCATATAAAGCCGGACTTTTGGTTATGATGGTGTTATTTGGCGTCTATACTTTCACGTCAATTTTATCGTATCCAGGGTGCTATCGTGGAAGTGCCTGGGATTTTACCAGTTATAAGATTAATTTAGCCCGTGCAGGATTGATCCCTGGAGGATACCAACTGCATCAAATGGATATCGATCCTGTTATTGTTGAGCCATCCAACGAATTTAGCGCTTCCGGATCTTGGTTGATAGAGGACTTTAAACTGGCAAAGCCAACTAGAATAGTTGTTGAATCACGGGTGAAGAATCCGGGAGACAGCTTACTGGGGGCTCGTATTGTTTGCTCTGTTGAAAGAGATTATGTACCGGTAATATACCAGAGTGCCGGATTGGATTCCGTAGCGGTCAGGAAATCAGAATGGTACAATGTGAAAGCCGAATTTGAAATTCCGACATGGGATTTATCTGAATGCACTATCAAGGTCTATTGCTGGAACAGAAACAGGAGCCAGTTCTTCCTGGATACTACCAGAGTCACATTTTTTGTAAAGTAACCCACAAAAGATAAATAGGATTCCTTTTTAAAAAGAGGCCATAATAATTACAAACAAAGAATTACTCGAATAATAACAACAATATTAGTATTATTGTGTCCGAAATAGGTATTATCTATGATATTCAGTACCAGCCTTTTTCTATTGTATTTTCTGCCGGCATTTCTGATCATTTACTTTCTGCTGGCGCTGATTCCGCGAACGTGGCCTAAGAATACCTTCCTGCTGCTGGTCAGCATCTTTTATTATGCCTGGGGAGCTCCGGTTTTTGTTTTTGTGGTGGCCGGTTCCATCCTGGTCGATTTCTTTCTGCTCAAAGAGGTGAGTCGAAGTGAAGGCGGAAAACGAAAACTTCTTTTCTGGCTAAGTATACTGATGAACCTGGGTTTGCTGATTTATTTCAAATACATGAACTTCTTTGTCGACCAGTTCAACGATATTCTGAGCTGGTTTGGCAGTGAACCGGCCGCATGGACGCAAATCGCTCTGCCTATCGGGATCTCCTTCATTACTTTCCAGAAATTGTCGTATACCTTTGATGTTTACAAGCAGCGCCATGCGGCCGTAACCCGGTTACAGGATTATGCCCTCTACATCTTCATGTTCCCTCAGCTCCTTTCGGGTCCGATTGTCAGGATCGGCCAGATCTACGATCAGATCCGTAACCGGAAAGCCCAGGAGAATTCCAACGAACGACTCATCGGATTTTACCGATTTGTCATCGGGCTGGCAAAGAAAGTGCTGATAGCCGATATACTGGGGGTGACGGTCAACGAGATTTTCGCCCTCAACTCGCTGGAACTCTCCTCCGGCCTGGCATGGATCGGTGCCATTGCTTACACCTTCCAGATCTATTTCGACTTCTCGGGATATACAGATATGGCAATCGGCCTGGCAAAAATGGCCGGGTTTCGCCTGCCCGAAAACTTCAATTTTCCCTATATCTCCACCAGCATCACCGAATTCTGGAGACGCTGGCATATCACCCTCTCCACCTGGCTGCGCGACTACCTCTTTCTTCCAATCGCCTACTCCACATCCCGGAAGTGGAAGAAAGAGCATTATATGGGAATCCGAACGGATAAACTACTATACATGTATGCGGCCGCGATCACCTTCCTGATCTGCGGGTTCTGGCACGGAGCAGCCTGGACATTTATCTTCTGGGGAGGCTATATGGCCTTCTTCCTCATCATCGACCGACTCTTCTTTACAAAATGGATGAAAAAAGCGGGCCGGATTCCAGCTATCCTGATCACCTTCGTGGTATTGGTCATTGGCTGGGTGATCTTCCGTTCGGAAAGTCTTGATTTTGCCTGGTTCTACGTTCGCAGGATGTTCCTGTTTGTTGAGATGCCCAATGATGTCTGGTTGAATTCCAAATTCTGGACGATTCTGTGTGTCGCTATCTTTTTCTCTTTCTGGGGTGGCTGGAAACGAATTGAAGATTGGAGTGAGAAACTGTTTACGGCACCGAAAAGCCTGACAGTTATTTTGTTTACTGTTGTTGCCATCCTCCTGTTCATCCTGAGCGAAGCGACCATCACATCATCCGGATTCAGTCCGTTTATCTATTTCCGTTTCTGATAAGTCAGAAGCCCTGGTTAGCAAGAATGAATGATTCAAACATGAAAAAAATCCTTAGATCAATTCAAACACTATTTCCTTATTTGCATGACATCAGGTTTTCTTTCAAGCTTGCTATCATGAAGCTTACCAAACGACCTCACGAAAGTGACTTCCATGCACTTAACATGTTTAAACCTGATTCTGATCAGGTATTCATCGATATTGGTTCTAATCGCGGGGAAGCTATATTATCCATGCTAGTAGTATCAAACCTGGAAAACGGGATTATCGGATTCGAACCCAATCCTCTTGTATTTAGTAAACTTAAAAGCTATTTCAGACAAAACCGGAACGTAGTAGTCTATAATTGTGGACTAGGATCTGAAAACCAAAAACTTGATCTTTATATTCCTTTTTACAGAAAGTGGATGTTTGATGGTCTATCTTCATTCAAATACGATTCTGCTGAAAGCTGGTTGCGATCCAGGCTTTGGAGGTTCAACGAACAAACATTGTCTATTAAGAAATTAAATTGTCAGATACGTAAACTTGATGAATTCCAATTGAATCCCTATTTTATAAAAATTGATATCCAGGGGTATGAATTAGATGCCTTACAAGGAGGCTCTCATACCCTTTATACCCATAAACCCATATTGCTCATTGAATCCATAAGCCCAGAGGTTATTGAATTTCTTGAACAATTTGATTATCAGTTCTTTTTTTTCAGTAACAACAAATTTACTAAAGGGAAAGGGAAGTTAAACACCTATTGTATAACAGAGGAAAAGTTCGATGAGCTATCTATATCTTAAAGGTCAAACCATAGAATGGCATTTTCTGGAAAGTGCATCAGGTTATCCAGGTTGATCTCAGCGATCATCAGGATCACTACATCATGATCCAGAAATTCCTGCCTGATCTCCTCCACAGACGTTTCAGACAGCTCCCTGTATTTGTGTTTCGGATACCTTTGGTTGCCATAAAACCAGAAATCATTGACTCTGAAAAGCGATTTCCAGGGGTAGTGAGCATAGAGGTTCCAGAAAAAACTATCGCCGATCGTGAGAACCCTGACCGGCAATACGACCGAATCCCTTTCCTCCTTAAACACAGGATAGGGAATCCGTTCACCCGATTGTGTGTAAAAGAGATTTAATAATTCATAAAGGTCGTAATCGGGAATCAAAAGCGAATCCGGATAAACTATACCGGTGGGGATATAATCAGGGGGAGTCAAATTCCGTTTCCTGCAAATCAATCGAATCAGGGTGTCGGGGATGATAGTCTGACAGGCATGATTGGTCCAGTGAATCCCATGTTTGGGAATGAGTGGATAGGTAACCGTATCTTTCATCAGAAGAAAATAACGGTTAAAGTCTATCACAGAGATAGACGGGAACGCTTCCAATTGCCTTATGAATTCTTCATAGTTTGAGTTCCCGTTAAATTGCCTTAGTTCATGCCCGGGAATGTACTCCGGGTAAAACCGTGCCTTATTCGGGGGAAAGACCAGGATCAGGTCGATCCCTTTTTTTTGCAAAATCTGGTTAATCCGGTTCAGCATCATGATTTTCTTCGCAATCATGATTTTCCCGATGTAATCTTTCCCTGTATAGGCTTCGAGATAGATATCGCCGAAAAGGAAATTGTCTATCCCAAGTGTTAAGGTTGGATTTGATGAGAGATGGAAAATCGTATAGTCGATTTGGTTATGTAACCTTACAAGGGAATTCCTGAAGCCTGCATGGAAATCGAGGTAGTTTTCCATGGAAGACTGATAATCTCCGCCGGTCCAGGTTTTCCATGAGAGTGTGTCGGGTTTGGGTTCCGATACGCCCGCCAACTTCGTTTCCGGGATGTGAAAAATTTGTTGCTGACTGAACGAAGCCAATAAGAAAACCAGTACAATAAATAATAGTATCCCTTTCACTGACCGGAACGTCTTACACATGTCACAAAAGTAAGTAATTCATGGAAAATCATTAGTTTTGTTAGGAAAAACAGGCCCGTGAAAATCCTTAAAGGCACCTTCGTGATTTTGATTCTTTGTATGCTCTCCCTCCCATTGTTTCAGAAGGAGTTCTCACTTGTGAATCAAAAGAAGTTAAATGGCTATTTCAGGCTTCAACCCGAACCCGAATTAGAATTTTTTACATGTGACAGGTTGTTCAGCGGTGAATTTCAGGAGAATATTTCAAATCAGATTGAGGATCATGTAGGACTGCGAAATACGTTTTTCCGCATTCATAACGAATATGATTACCGTTTATTCGGAGTCACTCATGCAAAAGGTTTCATACAGGGTGAGGAAGGATACCTCTTTGAAGAAGATTACATCAGGGAATATACAGGTGAGTTCTTTATCGGGAAAGAGACGATCGATTACAAACTGAAGAAGCTGAAAGATGTTCAACAGCAATTTCAGGAAGAGGGAATCGAGTTTCTCCTGATATTCGAACCCGGAAAAGCCAGTTTTCACCCTGAGTATATTCCTGAAATCTATCATCCGGAGAAAAGGAGCATCTCGAATTACGATTACATTACCAAACGGACCAAAGAGCTGGATATCCCGATGATGAACCTGAATGAGTACTTTTTGCTGATGAAAGATACCAGCAGGTTTCCATTGTTCCCGAAATATGGCATGCATTGGAGTATCTATGGCGCAAGCCTGGTGTTGGATACACTGAAACAACACATTGAATGGGTATGTCAGACACCCTTGCCTGAGATCCGTATAGCTGGGATTCGAGTCTCCGATTCATTGATATGGACAGACAAAGATATCGGCGACATGCTGAATCTCATTTTCCCGTTGCCAGAGGTAACGATGGCTTACCCGAAAATCGAATTTGACACAACCAATTTCACCCGGAACCTGTCTGTATTGGTAGTGGCTGATAGTTATTATATCAACCTGATCAACGATTATACCGGAAATCTTTTTAAAGATGAGGAATATTGGTATTACAACTCCAAGTTATATCCGGATATCATCGATAACCAAGAACCGGTCTATGTGGATAAAGACAATTTGAAGGAGAAATTCAGGGAGTTTGATATCATCCTCCTGATGGTTTCGGAGATCAATCTCCACTGCGGTTTCTGGAACTTTCCGGATGAAGCTTATCAGGCCTATTTTCCGGAACACACAGACCCGGTGTGGTATCCCTATGAGAATCGTATCCGAAATGAACCTGAGTGGTTCAGATTCATGGTAAAAAAGGCAAAGGAGAACCATACAACCCTTGAGAATATCATCAGAAAAGATGCAAAGTACCTCTATCATACTGAAAATCCTTAAACTTGCAGAGAATTTTATTTATAAAAGATGAGATATAGTGCGGTTCTGAAAACGGTTTTTTCTATTTGCATTCTGGCACCCATGACTCTTTTTGCTCAGGATACCCCTGCAGCCCAGGGACTGGAACCAAAAGCTATTTCACTCCAGGAACAGTATGTCTTATCATCGATTCCACTCCTTGAACTGCCGGATGAATACAAAGGTCCAACAGCTCCGTTGCTTCCTTTCTCCATTGACAATTCCACACAACCCTATTTTCGTTCAATCACTACACAATCGGGCTTTGAGTGTGGCCAATCGGCCGGGGTCGCTTTCAATTTTACTTACGAGATCGACCGGTTAAGATTGGTTCCGGCCAATACACCCGACAACCTGTATCCAACTCATTTTGTCTGGAATTTTCTGAACGATGGTTACAACTACACAGGAGCCAGCTTCTTTGACTCCTGGGAGATCGTCAGGGCTTGCGGTACCATGAATGTGACCGAATATGGAGGAACGTTAAACTTCGGTGGCGAGAAACGCTGGATCTCAGGTTACGATAAGTATTACAGCGGGATGCATAACAGACTCACATCAGTTAAAGCAATCCGGGTAGATAATCCGGGGGGATTACAAACACTAAAATACTGGCTCTGGGATCATCTTGAGGGATCTGCTGTAGGAGGGGTAGCCAATTTTTACGCCAAATTTTTTGGTTCTACAACAACAGTTCTTCCTGCCGGAACTCCGGAAGCGGGTAAGTATGTGCAAACCTACTGGGGCAATAGCCCCTCCCACGCCTGGACTGTTTGTGGGTTCAACGACTCCATCCGGTTTGATTACAATAACGATGGTCAATATACCAACAACATTGATATTACCGGCGACGGGATAATCGATATGCATGACTGGGAGATAGGCGGATTGAAGTTCGCCAATGGATATTCAGGGACCGGCTGGTGTGACCAGGGATTTTGCTACATGATGTATAAGACGCTGGCTGACGATATCGGATATGGTGGCATCTGGGAGCATACGGTCTATGTGATTGATGTGAAGGAGAGTTGTGATCCACAACTCACCATGAACCTGACCCTGAAGCATACATCGAGAGACAAGTTGAAAGTGACTGTTGGAATGAGCACCAACGTTACAGCTACTTCCCCTGATCATGTTTACGAATATCCTATCTTTAATAACCAGGGAGGGCCATATTACATGCAGGGCGGGACCTCGGAAGCGGATAAGACGATTGAATTCGGAT
This sequence comes from uncultured Prolixibacteraceae bacterium, assembly GCA_964616825.1. GTDB lineage: Bacteria > Bacteroidota > Bacteroidia > Bacteroidales > FEN-979 > QYOJ01. The sequence continues at coordinate 34,533 of CAZTSX010000013.1, read as the reverse complement.
TAGACCTTACTCATGTTCTCAGTGATTTAAATACGAACCAACAGGCCAGGTATTTTCTGCAGGTGGAGGAGGATGATCCGGGAAACACCTCTACGGGGGAGATCGTTCAGATGAGTCTGATCGATTATACTTCCGGATTTCCACAAACCATCCCATGCCCCTTCTCAAATGTAGTGCTGGCAAACAACAGTACCACCAGCATTTATGTAAACCATACAACCACCTTTAGTAAGCCTTTCATAACAACGAGCTCGATGCCGGTTGCCACATTGTACCAGCCCTATTCGTTGCAGCTTATGGCCTCTGGCGGGACGCCTCCGTATCTGTGGGACCTCCAGCTGGACTATCCGGAAATCCTCTCCACAGAGGTTTTCCCCTCTGTGACTGAAACGCAATTGGTGCTTACGAACAATAACACCGGGTATGCAATTCAGGATCTCAATTTTGCTTTCCCGTTCTATCAGGAGGTTAATAATAAACTGTACATTTATGCTGATGGATTTATCCTCTTTGACGATCAACCCTATACCTACCCCTATCTCATAGATCCCAACCTGCTGTTCAGACAAACCAGTATCATCAGTCCATTTATGTCAGACCTGCGTCTTTATTATAACCAGGGCGACGGGATCTGGTATGAAGGCGATCAAAACGCGGCTACAATACGCTGGCAGGCATCGTTGAATAATATGTCGGGAACGACCAACCTCAATTTTGCTGTCAAACTCTATCCAAACGGTGCAATCGAATACTATTACGGTAACATGAATTACCCCATCAGCACAGAATGGACAGGAGGAATCTCCAGCGGAGATAACAGGAATTATCAATATTCACAGCTGCACAATGGTCCCTCTATTGCAACAAATACAAAAGAGCATTTCACAGCTTGCGGCTATCCTGTGGAGATGAATTTTTCGGAAGACGGATTGTTCAGCGGCACACCACAATACGTATATACCAACCAGCCAATCACATTTCGGGCCACAGATAATAACGGAATCTCTACTACCAAGGTTCTGTATTTTACCTCGAACGGATTGATGATGGACTTCATCGTTACGGCTGGAGGCGATAGCCTGATTGAATACGGAGAGATTGCCATGGTCTCTTTCTCAATAACAAACCTGGGGACGCAACCGATAACCGGCATCGACACATGGATAACCGAGACAGATTCACTTATAACACTCATTGATAGCACACAATATGTGGGTACGGTTAATGGAGGGCAAACGTTGACTTTTACTGATGCATTCTCTTTCCAGGTCTCATCCAAAGTGCCCGACCAACATGAATTCAATCTCGTTTTTCATGAAACATCCAACCAGCAGAACTTTGAAACCACGATTTACCTGATCGCACTGGCACCGGAAATAATAATCGGTGAGCTGGCACTGCTTGATGGGGATAATGGTCGACTCGATCCGGGAGAGACTGCTGACTTTGTGGTCGCATTTGAGAATAAGGGAGGGGCAAAAGTTCAAAACCTGACAGTCAACCTGAGTTCGGGAGATCCACTCCTTTCTGTCAACCAGGGATCAGGCACGATCCCGATCCTGGAACCGGACTCAACCCAGAAACTGGTATTTAATATCTCCGCTTCCGGTCAGGCACCATTTGAACACCTCTACCTGATGCCGACCAGCCTCTCAGGTAACAACGGATTTGTAGGAAACGATAGTATCTGGTTATTATCCGGAGAGATCATTGAAGACTTTGAAACAGGGAATTATAACAGGTTCCCCTGGTTTCATGGTGGAGATGCCGGCTGGAATATCGATCAGTTTGAGCCCTATGAAGGATTATATGCAATTAAGTCGGGCTGGATCTATGAAGATATGGAATCACATGTCCTGATCTCAGTGAATGTACTTGCAAGTGGTGAGATCAGCTTCTGGAAACGGGTGTCATGTGAGGATGATCCCAATGGAACCGATTACGATTACCTGGCTTTCTTTATTGATAATGAAGAGAAGGGCAGATGGGATGGGAACCTCCCCTGGGAAAAGATGACCTATCCTGTATCCAAAGGCTATCATACATTTAAATGGATTTATCACAAGGATAATTCGGTCATATCTTACTATGATTGCTGCTGGCTTGATTTCATTACGTTTCCCCCCTTTGAAGGAGCATTGCCAGAGGTATCGGTTGACCCCCCTTTAATGATCAAATCCCTCGAGCCCGGGGAGACCGGAACAGAAAATTTGCAGATAACCAACTCAGGTGGAGGTTTGCTGAATTATACCATTCAGGTGTTCGACACCACGGCAAACAAATCCTTAATACCTGACAACCTCACCGGATCTTCTATTGTGTGCTCCGAATCCACCTTTGTTCCCGGACAAACCTTCAGCTGGACATTTACAACACAAAATAACAGCACCGATGATGAATACATTAAACATGTCAGGATGAACTTCCCGGAAGGAGTAACCGTGAGCAATGCCACCAACTTCTCCGGTGGATCACTGGGAGACTTAGAGTATGACGGCACGACCGGGAATGGCGTGTCCATACATTGGTATGGAGAGAGTACTGGAGGTCGTGGCGTGATCAAACCAGGGGAGACTGCCACTTCAGTCGTTACCGGTACGATTCAGGAAGGGAATACGTTCGATGTGTTTATCATCTATGTGATTGATGGAGATAGTGTTGGCCAGGAACTTCATTTTGTTGCCGGAGAGATCAGAATCGCCAATGAGGGTTTGTCAAACAGTTGGCTTAGTCTTTCTTCCAACAGCGGCAGTTTGTTGCCCGGTCTTACGGATGATGTGAACGTTAATTTTGATGCCGGAGTGCTCGAATCCGGGGATTATACCTGTGACCTGCTTGTCAGGGATCTCTATAACAACATTACGGTAGTACCTGTGTTACTTCATGTCAACTATCCGACCTGGATCTCTGAAGATGGTTCAGACCTCAACGGATACCTCTACGGATATCCGAATCCATTCAGTGATCAAACGGTTATTCAATACAGGCTGGAGGAGAGTTCAGAAGTAACGCTTGATGTATACGACCTTCGCGGATTGCTAATCAAACGGCTGGTTGATCAGCCCATGTCAGATGGTGATTGCCAGGTATCATGGAATGGTACAGATCAAAAAGGGATAAGGGTACCAGTTGGGATCTATACACTGAAACTGACATCTGCCGGGAGAACTAAAATAGCTAAACTTGTTCTTATCCGATAAACTGATTTCATGAAGAAAAAGTGGAAATTATTGATCATCATCGGGATGGTCGTTGGGCTAAGTGCTATCCTGGCTCTCCTGGTGATCAACTATGTACCGTGGCACAAGCTGGTGAAAATCCCGGAATCCGATGAGACAGCCTTCATCAGGCACGATAAATTAGTGAGCGCCGCGCCTAATTCTCTGTTTTTCGACTTTGAAGTAGATCCAACACGGGAGACGCCAAGTGGCATCTATCAAGGGATTGCCCATTCGGGGAATTACTCTGCGAAGGTGTTTGGAAAGGATAGTTATTCCATTAGTGTGGTTCGTAAAGCAGGAGAGTTGGGACTCAGGAACATGGGTGGTGTAGCCATGAGCGCCTGGGTATATGTCCTTCCAACTGATGATGATGTGAATGCAGCCCTGGTCTTTTCTGCCACCAATTCGGTAGGCGTAAACATTTGCTGGAAAGGATTGTACTTCTCCGGGCCGTTGATCCCGGTAGAAAAGTGGACTAAGATCAGTAGGTATTACGATCTGTCTGATGTCAGGTTACGATCTGATGACAATATCCAGCTCTATTTCTGGAATAACAGCAGCACGGATCTGCTGGTCGATGATTTCTATTTCGTTTTTGGCGCTCCCCGAGATCGGACCGGCGACTCAGCCCTGGTGGATATGACAAAACAGACCGGGTATAAGCCTCTATTTAACAATCCACCTTTTCACACATTATTCCTTGACCAGGAGGATATTCAAAATGATGATAACATATTCCTCATCAAACAAGGAGACTCAGTGGAAGGAAATATTACTCCTGATGATCAGGTGGTCTCAGGTCATTTTCTGACGCCCCGAAATACCAGGGAGTCGATGCTGGTTATCAAACCTGACGGCAAACCGGAGCTCTATCATTATTGTCCGGACAAGCATTCATTTGTCAGGATCCCGCTCGATTGCCCGGTTGAACTGTATCCGCTTTTTCAAGGATTCAGCTATTTGAAAGGAGCGTTCACTTCATCTTCAACTGATCAGCTCCTTGTCACCGGGAATAACAACATGGCGCTGATCGGTTTTGAAGAAACCGGCAGCATATGTGCTTCCGGAAATGGTGCTTCTGCAAAGCTCAACGTGATTTGGCAATCTGATGAATCCCAATTGCACGAAATTATCCTGAAACATAAAAACCAGATGACTTGTGGCGATCTGAATGGCGACCGGATTACAGAACTCCTCCTGTTCGGTCAGAAGGGATCGTGGAAGCTGCTGAAATACACTTCATCCGGCTCTTCCGGAGGCGACTGGACAGCCGTTGCAACGGGCGAAGAGTACAAAGTCAAGGAGTGGGATCCCACTCGTGTCGACTTCTCGGTTACAGCCGGCCCATACCTCCCGCGGTTCGGTCATGATATTCTTCTGACCACATTTCAGGATAAAAAATCCGGAAAATATGCATACTCCCTCTTGAAATATCAATCCGCTGACCGGAGGTTCACGCAGCTTTTTCCATATGATCAACAGAGTCAGGGACTGACAATAGGTATCGATACACTCAAACCAACCGATCGGTTTTATCCCGGACATTTTCAACAGGGAAAACCGATGTCATTTCTACGGTATAATCGGGACTGGCGATATGATTTGAAAGATATCCGTTTCAATGATACCACATTTCAGATCCTGGCAAACATTGATTTTTCGGGCTACCCGAATGATATGAATCCCAAGTATTACGAGATCCTGAAGATCCATACCGGAAACTGGATAAATCCGACGGCCACTTCAGTGATGGTTATAGCCAGAAACTGTAAACCGAAAGATTTCTCAGGCGGAGAATGCTCAGACTATGAAGATTTACACAGCTTGCCCAACTCTCTTCAGATCTATTCCGATGAACCAATAAAATAGAGACAATGTTTGTGAAAATTCAACATATTATATCTTTGGTTGGCCTGGCTTGCTTTGCGCTGACGACAGCCTGTTCTCACTCTCCGGAAGGCCCGGAAGCAGTCTCCGGCCAGTTTACTGTCAACGGGTTCAATCCCCTGGTTAACTGGAAAACAGATATGGCAGGAGAAGAGACCAATAATGTCTTAATCGATAAGCTGCTCTATCTGGATTACACAGCGCCCAGGAGAACAGGATTCATGATCCCTTCACCGGATCAAACAGAGAACGGTTTTTTCGAGATGGAATTTTACATCAAGAATACCGGTTCATCCCCACAGAAGTTTGCCTATAAGATCTACTACCAGAATGAATCGTATAAGTTTCCGGAGAGAGATGCAACAGATAGCACCATGTTGAATGAATTTGCATGGGAAAATTTTTATGGAAGCTGGGAAAACGTTGACAAGACCTTTGTCTTGACAAAAGAGATCCCTGGGGATGGTAAATTTCATCGGATAACAAACTGGTTTCGCATTGTCGGGAATCCGAGAGACGAGGAGCGATATTACGAAAATGAATCGAACGACAGATGGAAACGGAATCCCCGCGTTGGCGACTATAGTTTCATGCTTGCCGTGACCATGCCAGAGTATATGGAGAGCCATGTAATTCCAGATTATATCCAGAATATCAGCTTGCCGAAGGATAGCCTGTCGTTTCTGAATCCCTATTTCTACTTTCTTTATGGAGAGGGGAGAGAACTTCCGAATACGGTTGTCAACAGATTCCCCAATATTCTCAGAGTCGTTGCCAAACCTGACCTGGGTGCAGGGATCTACATCAATCCATTTTACTATCCCAGGGATGAATACGGAGAAACGTTCACCGGAAACTGTGGAAACAGCGACCAAATCTATGAACGGGCCCCTTTTGATCAGTTTATGCATTATATCGATCCCACAGCAAAATACAGCAACATCCCGGTAATCGCAGATGTATTGAAAGATAATTATTCACTTACCGAATATAACTGGAATAAGCAGTTTTACCGGAAAGAGGAACTGATTACCGTAGTGGCCACCAACAGCCAGAATCCTTGCGAAACGGTTATTTCCGATCCCATTGAGCATAAGATCATCATAAAGAATCCCGGTACGGAGTTTGGCAGGTGGGAGAAGCAGAATGTAGGAGTGATATCCCGTCATGGTTTTACATACGGAAAATGGACAGTCAAGGCGAACCTGACGGAACTTCTGAACAAAAATGGATTGTGGAACGGCCTGACCAACGCGATCTGGTTATTTACACAGGATCAATCACCCTGGAATCATCGCCGTGATTGTAATAATCTGGGCTATTTTGCAAACTATTATGGGGGTGACCAGGATGTACGGGTGAAGAACGTGGGATACTCGGAGATCGATTTTGAAATCCTGAAGACCACAAAATATTGTCCCAGCTATATCTTTCCTCCGGCTTACAATAAAGGAGTTATCGACCAGTACAATATCGCAAACTGGAATGTTACATTACCGCAGGAGGTAATGGAGATGAATGATGAGATCCTCGTAGCCTGTACCAATTGGGATATGGCCTGTCAGGATCCGGTAAACTATGCCGGTGGCTGCAACCCTATCATATATGACAACCAGGTTTTCTGGCAGCACAAATGGGGAGATACCTATCGGGCGATCACCTCAAAGAAACCTGAACTGGATGATGAATTGTTTGGTGGTCCCTATTATTACTTCCAGATCGACTGGCAGCCGGAACGGATCATCTGGCGTATCGGACCCGAAAAAGACCAGCTTCGTGTGGTTGGCTACGTTGATCACACCATCACCACCATCCCCAACAACCAGATGCTGTTGATCATTACCCAGGAGTTCCACAATACGCGCTGGTGGATCGGTTCTATGTTCACACAGGATAACATCCCCTTCCCGAAAAATGACATCACAGGGGAAATTTATGAGGTCGTCATTGAATGATATGAAAGAGAAACTGATTTCACTTGCAGCGAGATATGCCATTCTGAATCTTGCCTTTCTACCCGTACTGATCTTTCTGAGGTTCATTGAGTACTATTACCTGTTACATGTGCAAGATATTCTGGATCGTCCATTTACTATAGAAACGGCCGGCCTGTGGCATGACTTAAACTCCTTTCTTGTGTTTGCCCTCATCATGTTTCTCCCTTTTATAGTACTCTCCCTGCTGAATCGAAAAACCGGGATTATCTTTTATATCATTCTACTTTGTTTGATTACAATCTTACAGATTGCGTTAGTCAGGTACTTTTCTGTCAATTTATTTCCGTTGAATGAGGTCTTGTTTCGATACTCTTTTGGTGAGATCATAATGGTAATCAATAGTTCTGAAAGCCTTGACTTCTGGTCTTTTCTCCCGTTTTTCCTCTCTTTGATCCTTCTGTCAGCTCTTCAGTTTCTTTCAAGAAAACTAACATTCCGAAATCGGGAGATAACCCTGCTTGTGCTTCTCTTCTTGGTTGCCCTGACTCTCTCTTTTCGTAGTTCTAATTGTGCGAAGGACTATGAATCAGACGTACAGTATCATTATCGGGTCAATAAATCCGCTTATTTTATTGGCAATGGGATTGACTATCTTTTATGGAAAAAGAGTTCATATGAACCAAGCAAAATATCTAAGGCAATTGAGAAATATCAAAAGATGCATTCTGAGTTTAACTTTTTCTCCGAACGTTATCCCTTGCTTCATAAAGATAACACGCAAGATGTTTTAGGGCCTTTTTTCGAGTTGCGGGATTCGTTGCCAAACATTGTGTTTATCATTTTTGAATCTCTCTCCACAGCATATATTGGCGAACAATCGTGGTATGGAAATTTCACACCATTTCTTGATTCCCTAAAAGATAGAAGTCTTTTTTGGCCCAATTTTTTATCTATTTCAGAGCGCACCTTTCACGTCCTCCAAGCTCTTTTTGCTTCACTTCCATATGGGAGCGGAGAGCTACAGAGGGATATGGGGCAGATGCCTTATCACTCCTCCCTGATTCAATATCTTCATGATAATGGATATTTTGTGAGCTTTTTTTACGGAGGAGATGCGAATTTTACCAATTACAAGCAATTTCTGAAAAAACACCAGACCGATTATATTCTGGAGGATTTCGGTCCTAAATATGATCAAATCAAAGCACAGTATCCCGATTTTGAATGGGGCCATCATGATGAATATGTATTTGCCCGTTCGATAGAGGTCATAGATTCGTTGCAGAAGCAACCTCGTTTGGATATCTATCTGACCCTCTCAACACATAGCCCATATGATTTCCCGGAGGCGGATTTTTATATGAATCAATATGACCGGATAACATCTCAGCCGGAATACCCTCCGGAGAAGAAAAAGAAAACAGATCTGAACAAAAAACTTTTTGCCGCTATTTTATATTCAGATGACGCCCTCCGTTCTTTTTTTGAGACCTATTCCTGGCGTGCTGATTTTAAGAATACGATATTTTTCATAACTGGAGATCATTTTTCTATGGAGCTAGGATACTCATCTATATCTTCCATTGAGCGGTATCATGTCCCATTGATTATTTATTCCCCTTTATTGAAAGAGACCAAGCAATTCAATTCCGTGTCTTCACATCAAGATGTTACACCTACCCTGATTGCGATGATCAACAACCACTATGAGTTCGATGATCATCCTTATGTCCACTGGGTAGGCAATGGCATTGATACAACATCCAGGTTCAGAAACACACATGCCGTACAGTTTGTTTCCTCCTCACAGGCAAAAAATGAATTCCTGAAGAACAAGTTCTTTCTCTCTAACAATCGGTTGTTTGAGATTCAGGATGGCCTGAAAACGATTCCTATAAATGATAATAAGAAGCAAAACCAACTCAAGGATGAATTGAAAACAACAGATGCTGTTTTCAATTATGCCATGAAAGAGAATCGGATTATTCTACCGGAACTTATCATGACGATTGACTATGACACAACGCTGATAATTTCTTTCGATTCTGTGGGCTTACAATTCGGTAAAAACCCGAATAAGTACATCCCTGTAATTGATCCGTTCGAGCTTTCTGGAGACTACAGGGGGTTTGGCATAGATATCAAGTTTCAATACACTATTGCAAAAGCGATCTATAAAGATGAGTTACCCTGGCTTGTGATGACCATAGAGGATACAACATTAACAAATTCCATGTACGACCGATTGCAATTCCCTGGAATTCCGCCCGATCAGATTATTCCGGGAGAATGGCACACATTTCAACTGGAGGAAACACTGGATGCTAATTTCTTGAAAGGAACAAAAGGGAGTTACTTAAAACTCTATTTTTTTAATCATCATTTTTGTCCTATTCGATACGATAGTATTCGTTTGAGATTGACTGGAATAAATTGATCCTTAATGAAAATTTCATACGCCTAAAACTCATCAAACCTATCTTTCTCTGTCATTTTGATGATCTGCTGTAACGAGTCGCAATTGAAGGTGACATCCAGCTTAAATGAGGGTTTATCAAAGTCCCGTTTGGTGATTCTTGTTGTGACAGAGTCGGCATAGACTTTATTCATATAATTTGCCCAGATTGGTAAAGCCATATTGGCTCCCTGTCCCAGGGCGAGGGTCCGGAAGTGGGCTGCACGGTCTTCACAACCTACCCAGATACCCGTTACCAGGTCGGGTGTGATCCCCATGAACCACCCGTCGCTCTGGTTTTGGGTAGTACCGGTTTTCCCCGCAATCTCATTGGTAAAGCCATATTTATATCGCAATCGCACACTTGTCCCACTCTCCACCACACCTTTTAATAATTCGATCATCAGATAGGCCGTTTTTTCACTGATGGCCTCTTGCCGTTGCGGGATAAACTGCTCCAGTACATTCCCGTACTTATCTTCGATTCGGGTGATGAAAATCGGTTCGATCCACTGTCCTTTGTTGGCAAACGTACTCATGGCCCCCACCATCTCATATAACGAGAGATCAGCTGAACCCAGTGCAATGGAGTAGACCGGTGGAATGTAACTGACTACGCCCATCTTACGAGCGATGTTGATGACTTCCTGAGGTGAATATTTCTTCATCAGCTGGCCACTGATCCAGTTGTTGGAGTTGGCCAGCGCCCATTTCAGCGGCACCTCTTCTCCGATCCGCGCGTCACTGGAGTTGTCGGGAGACCATTTTTCACCGTCGTACAACTCAATCACAGGTCTTACATTGGGGTACCTGGTACAGGGTGTCTCTCCCTCCTGAATAGCAAGTGTATAAAGAAATGGCTTGAACGTTGACCCAACCTGTCGTTTGCTGCGGATTACATGATCGTACTGGAAATATTTGTTGTCGATACCCCCAACATAGGCTTTGATGTAACCGGTGTGCGGATCGATCGACATCAGGCCGGCCTGCAGGAAATATTTGTAATAACGGATTGAATCCCAGGGAGTCATTACCGTGTCGATAGTTCCATGATATGAAAAGACTTTCATCTTTACAGGATGCTTGAAATTCTCGTATATCTCCTCTTCAGTAAAATTGTATTTCTTGAGACGGTAATATCTGTCGGTACGCCGCATGGCTGACGTCATCAGCTTAAAGATCTCTTTTCTTGCATTCTCCTCAAAGACGAACGGGGCATTGGAATGGCCTTTCCAGTGAGTGAAAAAAGAGGGCTGAAGTTCTCCCCCTATATACTCCCAGACTGCCTGTTCAGCATATTCCTGCATCGCGGTATTGATTGTTGTGTAAATACGAAGTCCGTCGCGGTACAAGTTAAACGGTGTTCCATCCTCCTTGGAGTGACCGTTGCACCATTCGGTCAGGAACATTCTCAGGTACTCCCGGAAATAGGTAGCAAGGCCGCTGGTATGGTCCAGGATCCGGTAATTCGACATATCAATGGGCTGTTCGATAAGCGTATCATACTCCAGCCTTGAGATATACCCATATTTTTCCATCTGCTTCAATACGATGTTACGACGGCTCCATGCCCGATCAGGATTTCTGACAGGACTGAAAAAACTTGGAGCTTTAAGGATCCCAACAAGGATGGCTGCTTCGTCAGGAGTGAGCTGATCCGGCGTTTTGTTGAAAAAGGTTTTTGATGCAGATTTGATCCCAAACGACATACTCCCGAAGTCGACTGTGTTCAGGTACATAGCGATGATCTCCTGCTTGGAGTAGTTTCGTTCCAATTTGACAGCTGTGACCCACTCTTTCAATTTCATCACTCCCAGCTCCATTTTGGTATACCTCGGTTTTCGGGGAAAGAGATTCTTGGCAAGCTGCTGGGTAATCGTACTGCCTCCACCTCTGTCGGTACCGGTAAGAATACCGTAAAACATTCGGGCTGTGGCTTTGGCATCGATTCCTGAATGACTTTCAAACCGGGCATCCTCTGTAGCGATCAAGGCGTTCACGATATTCAAACCAAGGTCCTGGTACTGAATGCTGGAACGGTTTTCCACATAGTATTTGCCAAGCAACTTGCCGTCGGATGAGTAAATTTCGGTTGCGAGGTTGCTTTCAGGATTTTCCAGCTCCCGGAAGCTGGGGATCTTGCCAAAGAGGCCATATCCAATGGAGATAAACAGTATAATGATCAGCAGGAGCCCGAGAAAGTATGTAATCCAGAACCCCCAGATGTACTTCCTTACTTTACTTCGAGAAAGTGTACGCTTCGATCCCATCGTATAACGAATAATCAGCTTTTACTCTTTATCAATTCGGATCCCGATGTCCCGGATCCCATTCAATTCAGCAACACGCATAGCCTGCTCCAGCTCAAACCGGTAAGTGCCTGACATTCCGAAACCGATTCCCTGCTGAAACAGGAACCTGTTGAATCTCACACTGCCAATCCCCGAACCCAGCCATTTTCCATCGTAGCTGGCCAGCATACATTCGATGGTATCCTGTGCGATCTGCCCGTTTGGAAATTCTGTTTTCAGAAAAAGGTACAGGTTGCTGAATGGATAGCTAATATCATTTCTAACATCCAGATACATATTATAAACGGCTATTGTATCAGTTATAACGGCAGAAAAGGTAACAATGTTATCCGATCTCCAGATGCCATCCTCAATTTTCACGCTCTCTTCAAAAAAACGGTTATGATCGCAGGAGATGAACAGGACGGAGAGTATCACTGACAGGAGATATGTATGGATGGAGAGTCTCATCCTTGATCCAAATAACTCAATTCATCCTGCTGGTTCTTGTTTTCGAAGTCTGGCTTCAGTTTGGTGCTATTTGAGAATTCTTCCAGGTTATCAGGAAGAATATCATTCTGGTTCTGCTCAATTATCCGGATGACATTTTCTGCCGGGATAGCCATCTGGTTATTCGGCTCGTTAATATATGAATACCAGATCAGTTTGCTGAAAATATCTGTCTTTTGATGCGTCGCTTCTCCTTTTTTCGTTTTTAAAACAATCTCGGTATCTGGAAAATCTTTCAGGGCATCCAGGTATATTTCGTGCTCGTAGTTCAGGCAGCATTTAAGCTTTCCACATTGTCCGGCGAGCTTTTGAGGATTCAGCGAGAGTTGTTGTATGCGTGCTGTCTGAGTGGTAACCGAGTGAAACTGATTCATCCAGGTAGAACAACAAAGCTCCCGGCCACAAGAACCGATTCCGCCAAGGCGACTGGCCTCCTGCCTTGCTCCAATCTGACGCATTTCAATACGGATCTTGAATTCTTCTGCCAATACCTTTATGAGTTCACGGAAATCCACCCGTTCATCAGCTGTATAGTAGAAAATAGCTTTGGTAATATCTCCCTGGTATTCCACATCGTTGATTTTCATGACAAGGCCAAGTTGCTCGGCTATCTCTCTGGATTTGAACATGGTAGAGGTCTCCAGTTCGACTGCTGCAATCCACTTTTCAACATCATTGATACGTGCCCGACGATACACTTTCCGGATCTCATCTGAAGCAGGATCGATTTTTCTGTTGTGCAGATTTAACCTGACCAGTTCTCCAGCCATACTCACAATTCCAACATCATGACCGGGAGAGGCCTCAACGGCAACGAGATCCCCGATATTCAGCATCATATCCGGTGTGGCACGAAAGAAATCCTTCCGGCTGTTTTTAAATCGAACTTCTACGATATCGAAGGTAATATGACCGGATGGAGCAGGAAGGTCTTTCAACCAGTCGAAAGAATCGAATTTGCTGCACTGGTTCTTGAAAACACCATCATTTTTTTGTCCGATCCTGGGTGGCTCACAACAGCCCCGGGTGAAAAAAGGGTTGAGTTTTGATGAATTCGATGGTGTTTCGTTATTGTCCATTGGAGTTACCTTGCATGCAAAGGTACAAAAAGTTATTCGTTGAGCAGACCGGTGATATTCATGGAAAGATCAAGGAAAAGAGTCGGCGCATGGGCATTGCGTTCAATGTGGTAGGTGGCGGTATTGAACAAATCGTAGAATCGGGGAAGCTTATCTGGTGTCAGAAAGGGTGAAAACTTCTGAGCGAAATCCAATTCCTCTCCTTCAACGGTAACAAACTGATTGTGCCCGAACCGGATCGACGTACTGTTACAGGTAACCTCCAGGCCATATCGAAGCAGGCTTTTTTGTTTTTCCCGGCCAATCTTGCCGGTTTCCGAGGCAAACCCAATGAGTTCGGGGACGTTTCTGGAAAAACAGAGTCGCATCCAATTCCGGAATGTTTCAAAATGATAGTGATCCTCTTCCCCCATCTGCAGTTTGCGCTTCTCCTGCCCTTGAATATTGGGTATTCGGATCGGAAGACACCGCGACAGGATCGTAGCAATGACAAGATCAGGATTATCGGAGACCAGGATAAAGAGGGTTTTATCGGGCGGCTCCTCAAGGATCTTCAGCAGTTTAGGAGCAGCCTGATGGTAGAGTTTTTCGATCATCCAGATGATCACAACTTTGTATTCCGATTCGTAGCTTTTATAGCCGAGAATACGATTGATCTCATTGGCATCGTCAGCATAGATCGTTCCTTGTTTATTTTCAATACCAATGAAATCGTACCATTCGGGAAGCGAGACCTGGTAGTCGTTTGTAAGTAAAAACTTCCGCCACTCTTCAATATATTGCTTGCTGGATGGTTTTGATGGCACTTTTTTAGAGGTTGCGGTAGGGTAGAAGAAGTGCAGATCGGGGTGAGCGAGTTTCTGGTACTGGATACAGGAGGGGCAGGTGCCGCATGCGTCTACCCCTAAATCCCCTGAAGGGGTCTTACTTCCCCCTTCGGGGGAAAACTCCTCCTTTAGGGGGTTGGGGGGTAATGGGGTACGACAGTTAATCAACTGTGCATAGGCGATTGCCAGCGCCAGCTTGGCCGATCCTTCCGGTCCGTAAAAGAGCTGGGCATGACTTACCCGCTGGTCTTTGATGGTCTGGATCAGATTATTTTTTATCGAATTGGCTGCAGGTATATCAGAAAAAGTCATTCTTAAGTGACTTTCGCGAAGATAAACTCCCGGTTCATCCGGGCGATGTTGGAGCGGGAAACCAGTTTAGGGCATTCGGCTTCGCAGGCGTAGGTGTTCGTACAATTGCCAAAGCCCAGCTCATCCATCTTAGCTACCATATTCTTAACCCGCTCTTTGGCTTCGATCTTTCCTTGCGGCAGAAGAGCAAATTGCGAAATTTTGGCTGAGACAAACAACATAGCTGAAGCATTCTTACAGGAAGCGACACAGGCGCCACAACCAATACAGGCTGCTGCGTCCATAGCGAGTTCGGCATTGGGTCTTTTAATCAGGATGTTGTTGGCATCGGGCGTGCCACCGGTAGCAACTGAAACATATCCACCTGCCTGGATGATCTTGTCAAATGCAGTCCGGTCTACCATCAGGTCTTTTATCACAGGAAATGGCTTCGCTCGCCAGGGTTCGATCACGATGGTATCCCCATCCTTGAATTTGCGCATATGAAGCTGACAAACAGTAATTTCATCATCAGGTCCATGTGGCCGGCCATTGATATAAAGGCTGCACATCCCACAGATTCCCTCCCGGCAGTCGTGGTCGAATGTAATTGGCTCCTGATCTTCCCCGATCAACTGCTCGTTCAGGATGTCGAGCATTTCCAGGAAAGAGCAATTGGGTGATATGTCGTCCAGTTTATAGGTGACAAATTTGCCCTTCGCCAGGGCATTCTGCTGTCTCCAGATCTTCAGTTTTAGTTTCATACTTCAGTGATTAGGTAATCTCTACTTATAAACACGTTGTTTAACTTCAATCTCTTCATATTCGAGTGGTTCTTTATGCAATTCGAATTTTCCGGGACCTTTGTATTCCCAGGCAGCCACATACATATATTCATTGTCGTTGCGTAAGCACTCCCCCTCGTCTGTTTTGTATTCGTCCCGGAAATGTCCTCCACAACTCTCTTTTCGCTCAAGCGCATCCAGAGCCATCAACTCGCCTAACTCAAGGAAGTCAGCAACCCGGTTAGCTTTCTCAAGCTCGATGTTCATCTCATCCATCTTACCGGGGATCTTCACATCTTCCCAGAACTCTTTCCTTAGTTTGCGGATTAGCTCAATCGCCTCTGTTAAACCTGGTTCGGTTCGGGCCATCCCTACACCTTCCCACATGATCTTGCCAAGCGCTTTGTGGAAATGGTCGACAGACTTGGTTCCATCAACTGCCATCAGCTTCTCAAGCCGTTCTTTTACCTCCTGTTCGGTTTTTTCAAACTCCTTGCTGTCGGTCGGGATTCGTGGGACTTTGATCTGACCGGCGAGGTAATTCTGCATGGTAAAAGGGAGCACAAAATAGCCGTCGGCTAACCCTTGCATAAGGGCAGAAGCTCCCAACCGGTTGGCTCCATGATCGGAGAAATTAGCTTCTCCGGCCACATACAATCCTTCCACTGTACTCATCAGCTCATAATCCACCCAGATCCCACCCATGGTGTAGTGAACAGCCGGATAGATCATCATCGGAGTTCCATACGGATTTTCATCTACGATCTTTTCATACATCTGGAAAAGATTTCCGTATTTGTCTTCAATTGCTTTCTTGCCAAGCCGTTTGATCGCATCTGTAAAATCAAGGTAAACAGCCAGGCCGGTTTCCCCTACGCCATATCCCGCATCACAGCGCTCTTTGGCGGCACGTGAAGCGACATCTCTCGGAACCAGGTTCCCGAAAGCAGGGTATCTTCGTTCGAGGAAGTAATCGCGGTCCTCCTCTTTGATGTCATTGGCTTTCAGTTCACCCTTCTGGTTCTTCTTCGCGTCTTCAATATTCTTCGGAACCCAGATCCGGCCATCGTTCCGCAGACTTTCACTCATCAGGGTCAGTTTCGACTGGTAATCACCGTGAACAGGGATACAGGTCGGATGGATCTGCGTGAAAGAGGGATTGGCAAACCAGGCTCCTTTCTTGAAGACCTGCCAGGCAGCGCAGGTATTTGATCCCATAGCGTTGGTGGAGAGGTAAAAAACATTTCCATACCCTCCGGAGGCGATCACAACCGCATGGCCAAAATAGCGCTCCAACTCTCCGGTAATCATGTTCCGCGCAATAATCCCACGAGCTTTTCCGTCGATGATCACCACATCCATCATTTCATGTCGGTTGAACATCTCCACACTGCCTTCGTGGATCTGCCGGCTCAGAGCGCCATAAGCACCCAGCAGTAACTGCTGACCGGTTTGCCCCCGGGCATAAAATGTACGCGACACCAGGGCTCCTCCGAAGGAACGGTTGTCGAGCATCCCGCTGTACTCCCGTGCAAAAGGAACACCCTGGGCGACACATTGATCGATAATGTCGCCGCTGACTTCAGCCAGACGGTATACGTTTGCTTCCCTCGAACGGTAATCGCCCCCTTTGATGGTGTCGTAAAAGAGACGGTAGATAGTATCCCCGTCATTCGGGTAGTTCTTCGCTGCGTTGATTCCTCCCTGGGCAGCGATACTGTGCGCCCGGCGGGGACTGTCCTGATAGCAGAAGATCTTTACATTGAATCCCAACTCTCCGAAGGAAGCTGCAGCTGAGGCGCCGGCAAGACCGGTTCCTACTACAATCACGTCAAGTTTACGTTTGTTGGCGGGATTGACAAGGTCTTGTTGTGCTTTGTATTGGGTCCATTTTTCTGCTAAAGGACCCGCTGGAATCTTAGATTTTAATTCAGCCATGATGCCTAACTAAAGATTAAAAAATAGAGGGGAATGATGATGAAACCCAAAGGAATCACAATCGAATAGATAGTGCCAAACCGTTTGATAAACGGCGTGTAGGTTTTATTTTCCAGCCCGAGTGATTGAAATGCAGCGTCAAAAGCGTGATTCAAATGAAACGCCAGCACCACCATCAGGATGATATAAAGGATAGAATAGAAAGGTTGAATGAAAAGCCACCGGACAGTTTCATAGAAGTCGGGCTCGCCATTTGCCAGGAAAGGGATCTGGCTTTGTACCCATCCCAGCTTGATGAAATAGAAATTCATCATATGGATGATCAAAAAGATCAGGATGATTCCACCGGTATAGATCATGTATTTGCTTAAAAATGGGGTGGTGGATCTATTGCTGATTTTGTACTGGACAGGTCTGGACATCCAGTTTTTGACCTGCAGAATGCCCCCCAGAATGATATGGAAAATGAAGCCTGCAAAAAGAATGACCTCGAACACTTTGACAATATAATTGGCGCCCATGAAGTGGGCTGCCTCTCGAAACCATTGCCCGCCATCATTGCGAAGCAGACAGAGATTGATTCCCAGGTGGACAACCAGGAACACCATCAGGAACAGACCAAGTAATGCCATCCAGATTTTTTTCGTGATGGATGAAAATTGAAGGAAGGAAGAGCTCATAATGTTAGGTTAAAAAGATAAAGAACAAAGTTGAAAAGAATTTTTGTATCTTCGACATTCAGTTCGCAATTTACAAGATATTTTAAAGTAATCTAAATTATGTTCCCTTCAAGTATATACAAAGACAGAAGAAATCGACTTCGGAAAGAAATGCAAAACGGACTTATCTTTTTCCCCGGTAACCAGGAGATGTCATTCAACTATCCTGCTAACACATATGCCTTCAGGCAGGATAGCAATTTCCTCTACTTCTTTGGTCTGGACCAACCAGACGTAGCCGGGATTATAGATCTGGATAACGGCAACGACTACCTCTTTGGTAATGATGTGGATATAAGCGATATCATATGGATGGGAAAACAGCCTTCTATGAAAGATCGAGGCGAGGAGGTAGCTGTGGAGGAAACATTTCCGATGAATAAACTGGGAGAGACCTTGCATCATGCTATAGCTCATGGACAGAAAATTCACTATCTGCCTCCTTATCGAGGAGAGACGATCATCCAGTTGTCGGAGTTGTTGGGTTACCCGCTGAGCGAGATCCGGAAACAGGTTTCCAATGAGTTGATCAAAGGGGTGGTTAAGCTCCGGATGGTGAAAGATCAGCTGGAGATAATGGAGATTGAAGAGATGGTAGATGTTGCCTGTCTCATGCATACAACAGCCATGAAGATGGCTTATCCCGGGATTATCGAGCGTGAAATCGCCGGAACCATTGAAGGAATTGCACTCGCGCAGGCCTGCGGAGTCTCTTTCCCGGTAATCCTGACGATCAATGGCCAGACTCTGCATAATCATTACCACGGCAATATGCTGGTAAAGAACCGCATGTTAGTTATCGATGCAGGCAGTGAGTCGGAATATCACTATGCCAGTGACATTACACGGACAGTGCCAGTTGGAGGTAAATTTTCAGAGAAGCAGGCTGATATTTATAACATCGTTCTGGCAGCAAACCTGGCAGCGATCGCAGCTGTAAAACCCGGTGTTCCATTCCGGGATATCCATCTGCTTACAGCCCGTGAGATCACCAAAGGATTGAAAGAGCTTGGAATTATGAAGGGTGATATTGATGAAGCTGTCAGTCAGGGGGCTCATACCATGTTCTTTCCCCACGGACTGGGTCATCCGCTTGGGCTTGATGTTCACGATCTGGAAGGGATGGGCGAAGGCTTTGTTGGGTACGATGATGAGATCCAGCGCAGCAAAGAGTTTGGACTTGGATTCCTGCGGTTTGGCAGACGCCTGCAAGAGAATTTTGTGATGACGATAGAACCCGGAATCTACTTTATCCCGGAGTTGATCGACCTGTGGAAAGCAGAAGGAAAACATGCCGACTTTATCGATTATGATGTGGTAAAGAGCTACAGAAGATTTGGCGGCATTCGGATCGAAGACGACATCCTGGTCACCGGGGATGGTGCAAGGATACTCGGAAAACACATTCCGAAAACGATTCAGGAGATCGAAAGTGTTATGGAGGCTGATAACTAGATGACTGGATTACTGGATTATTTATAAAAATTCATCTCATCAATATACTTCCAAACCTTTTCCGGCAGAAAATACTGCATGTTTTTTCCGGCCCTGATTCCGTTTCGGATAAAGCTTGAGGAGATCTCGATCAAGGGAGCGTTTACATAAGCAATGGATGGATGGTTTTCGTAGGGGTGGGCTTTTGTAAAGGGGCGGGGGAAGATATTGAATTGATAAAGAGAAAGCAGTTGTTCGTAGTTCTTCCATTTGTGGAAGGTAGGAAAGATGTCGGAGCCAGCCAGAAGAGTGAAATCGTGGGTCGGATATTTCTCCTGCAGGTAGGTTAGGGTGTCGATTGTATAAGATGGCTGTGGCATATGAAATTCCACATTCGAGGCTTTGAATCCGGGTTCATCCTCCACAGCGATGTTGACCATATAGAGCCTGTTCACATCCGGCAGCAGAGTTGATTTCTCTTTCAACGGATTATGGGGGGAGATAATGAACCACACGTCATTGATACCAGTAAACTCGATCATGTAACTGGCGATCATTAAATGACCCAGATGAATCGGGTTGAATGATCCGAAAAACAGCCCGGTTTTTGTTTTATTTGATTTCATAACAGCCAGATAATGAATGTACTATAAAAAGTTTTTTACCAGCTTAGTCACTTGAGCAACTGCCTCTTCCAGATCATTATTCACTACCACCTGATCAAACTTCCCGGCAAATCTCAACTCATACGTTGCTCTTTCTAACCTGATTTTCAGACTCTCATCGCTTTCGGTACCACGGTTTTGAAGGCGTTCTTTAAGGACTTTCAGGGAAGGTGGTTGGATGAAGATGGCCAGCGCCTTCTCACCGAAATAGGTTTTAAGGTTTAAGCCGCCTACCGTGTCGACATCAAAAATCGGGATCTTATTGAGGCTCCAGATCCGATTCAGTTCCGATTTTAGCGTGCCGTAAAAGCTGCCCGGATAGACCTCTTCCCACTCTACAAATCCATTCCCGGAGATCTTCTTCTTGAACTCGTCAATGGGGAGAAAAAAATAATCTTCTCCATCTGCCTCACAGGCTCGTTTCGGACGGCTACAGGCCGAAACGGAGAACTCCAGCTGAGGGAAAGCCTTCTTGAGGTTGTTAACCATGGTCGATTTTCCTGCGCCCGACGGGGCTGATACGATGATTGCCTTGTGGTTCATACGATATTCAATAATTGCTCTTTCACCTTTTCCAGCTCATCTTTCATCTGGATCACGATCTTCTGGATCTCTGCATGTGAAGCTTTGGAGCCAAGCGTATTGATCTCACGGCCCATTTCCTGGCAGATAAATCCCAGCTTCTTTCCCTGCGACTCCGTCTCATTCATGGTCTGTAGAAAATAATCACAATGTTTTTTCAACCTGACCTTCTCTTCCGTAAAGTCCATCTTCTCAAGGTAATAGATCAGCTCCTGCTCAAACCGGTTCTGATCTGCTTGCGGAGCGCCATTGGACGAACTGAACGCATCCAGTTCATTCCGGAGGTTTAACCGAACGCGCTCTTTACGCTCATTCTCAAGTGGTTCTATATGTTTAAGCAACGTGAGGATCGCTTCAATCCGTACCAGGATATCCTTTTCCAACACCGTTCCCTCGTTTGTCCTGCACTTGTCTGCTTCCCTTATCGCTCGTTCAATTTCTGAACGTACCATATCCCAAACAACAGAATCAATCTCCTCCTTGCTCGTCAGAAAAATGTCCGGCATCTTCAACACCAGCGGAAGCAGCTCTTCGGAACTCGCTTCACTCAAGTCATCCTGAAGCGCTTTCAACTCCTGGTAGTATTTGAGTGCAAGGGATTTGTTGATCGAGAATTTGATCTGTTCCCCGGTGGATTCTGAAGAGATTAAGAGCTCAATTTTGCCACGTTTTAGCGTCGCAAGAGAGTTTCTGATCTCCAACTCGTTCACACGGAGCCAGGCGGGAATTTTGAGATTAAGGTCCAGACCTTTACTGTTCAGGGTCTTAACCTCAATGGTCAACTTCTTCCCGGGAATCTCAGCTACGGCCTTCCCGAATCCGGTCATCGATTTGATCATGTCCTTGTCTTTCCGGCAAAGCTACGAAATATCCAACTATTTTTATATCTTTGGATATCAGTTGAATCAACAAAACCTGATGTAAAACCACCCGATGGAATTCCTGGCCATTGATGATACGTTGAGGCTTTACGATATGATGCTCAACGATATAGCGAATGCAAAATCGTATGTCTACCTGGAGACGTACAAGTTCGCCAATGATCATATGGGGATCAAGTTCAAGGATACCCTTACCCGCAAGGCAAGGGAAGGAGTTGAAGTGAAAGTGTTAATCGATTCATGGGGGAGGGGACCGGTTTCCGAAACCTTTTTTACCGAGATGATCGATTATGGCGGAGAGGTGAAGTTCTTCGAGAAGATCAAGATCAGCTCCGACCTTTTTACTCGCGGGCATCGCCGCGATCACCGGAAGATCATGGTCATCGACGACGAGATCTGCTACATCGGCTCGGCCAACATCACCGGATACAACCTGAACTGGCGGGAACTCGTTCTCCGCTTCAGGGGCGAGATTGCAGAGACCTTCAGGAAGGTTTTTGCGCAGAACTTCGAAGCGTTTAATCCCTATTACATCAAGGATAAACTGAGCTACAGCAGGAATATGAAGTTCGAGGATTACGAGATTATTCGTGATGTTCCTTCCATCCCTCTGCAGCGGTTAAAAAAGAAGTATACCCAACTCATCCGGAGTGCGAAATCGAGTATCCTGATAGAGACGCCCTACTTTCTTCCCGGTTTTTTACTTCGTAAAGCGCTGATGGATGCCGGCAAGCGCGGAGTTGACGTGAAGGTGATCATGCCAAAACATTCCGATGTACGGATGGTGGATATTCTGCGGAACAAATACTTCGGGATGATGCATAAAAACAACGTCAAGCTCCTCTTCTACACCCCGCATAACCTCCACGCCAAGCTGATGATCATCGACAAGAAGACCTTCTCGATCACTTCAGCCAATTTTGATTACCGGAGCTTCCGGTATCAATATGAGATTGCTTTGATCGGACATGAACCGGAGATTCTCAGCCAGCTGGAAGAACACGTCAGGGAAACCCTGCGTAACTCGGAGGAGTTTGATTATCGTCGCTGGCTTAACAGACCGAAGATCGAAAAGATATTCGAATACATCCTACTTCCTTTTCGCCATCTTTTTTAGGAAGTTGAATCCATTTTTCCTGCTTGTCACAAGATAGACACCGGTAAAGATCAACAGGGCCGCAAGGATCTTGGGCAGTGTGATTTGCTCAATTCCAATATATACCGAAGAGATCGCTGCCAGGACTGGCTGAAGGTATGTATAGTAGCTGACGGTAGTGGGAGTCAGCTGCTTCAGTGCAAAGTTGATGAGGATATAGGCAACAAAGGTGGTGCCCACAATGATATAAAACAGCCCGCCCCATGCATACCAATCGAAATGGATAAATGTAATAGAAAGCATCTCTTTTGCCGAAAATGGAACGATGAAGATGAATCCAAACAGCGAAACCCACTTCAGGATGGTAGCCATTTGATACTTTTTCACAAGGGGTTTGATGATCACCAGGTAGAGGGAATAAAACAGCATATTGAGAGTAACCAGGATATTTCCCAGTGCCGTCTGTCCGCCAAACTGAAGGTGCCGGCCCCAAAGGATCAGGATCAACGCTCCCGACATGCCCAGAAAGATCCCGAATAGCTTTTTGGTTGTAATACGTTCTTTGATGATAATGCTGGCCAGGATCAGAACCAGGATCGGGTTCGTGACATGGATCACGGAAGCATCAACAGGTGTAGTATAGTTCAATCCCACATAGAAGAAACCGACATTCAGGGTGAGTCCGAACAACCCGCACAGAGCCAGCTTAAACAGATCACGGCGTTCGACCTTCTCCGGTGCAAAGAGTTGTTGAAAGATCCAGAAGAGTATCGCACCACCCAGCAGACGGATAAATATCATCTGTAATGGGGTCAGGAATCCTGGCATCATGCTCTTGGCAATGCTGTAATGGAGCCCGAAAATAATCGTGACTCCGAGCATCGCAAGGTGTGCTTTCGGTAGTTTTGACATTGTGCCGGTAAAATTATTCATTTTTCAGACACCTTATTCAGGGATAAAAGAAGCCGCCCCGTTGCCAGGGCGGCTTTCCAAATAAATCACCATGTCTTACCTTACGAGATCTTGATCTCTTTTTTGGTCTCAAGCTGAGCTTGATCTCTCTTAGGAAGATCGATCTTCAGGATACCGTGAATGTAATCTGCTTTGATTTTATCGGTATCAATCGACTTCGGAAGTGTGAAGGAGCGACTGAAGGAGCCATAATAAAACTCTTTCCGTGTATAATTCTTTCCCTCTTCATTCTTTTCATCTTCCAGCTCGGAAGAGATCGTGAGGATTGAATTCTCGAGGTTGATATTGAAATCTTCTTTCTTCAACCCGGGAGCTGCAATCTCCAATTCAAATCCTTCAGACTTTTCTATAATATTTGCTGAAGGATCACAGGTACGTTTGTCGAAAAAATCGTTGTATTCCGGATCGAAAAAGTTCGACACGAAATCAGTTATCGGATTTTTGTGTTGCCATCTCATGATTGTCATATTGTTACTCTCCTATTTTTATAGTTAACTTTTTATGTTCTGCCAGAGAATAATCAATTTCTATACCAGTGGTGATTGGAACGAATTTGCTGTCAAAATGGCAGGGCTTGGGTTCTATCCACAATGCAAAAACCTGTTTACCAGCCTGATAACCTCTTTCTCGTTGTGCTTGATCGATTCGCGGAGATGCTTATCATCGTAACTTTTCAGTTGTTTGATGATGCCGTCGATGATTTTTTCCGGAAAGACACCTTGAGCCTGGTAGATATCCCGCTGACTCTGGAGTGCTTCGGCAGAATCCCAGCATGAGGCCGGAAGATGGTGCAGAGAACTTACCTGTTTCTTGTATTTGGTGTCGAAGATGTTGACATCCACATAGGTTTTTTTAGCAAATTCAAGAGCTTTTTTCATCTCCAGACCGTGGCGGGCAGCTACGGCAAGTCCGGCACAGAGGAGATAGATATCGGCCGAACCATCCGGACAACGGAACTCAACAGTCTGATTATCGATGAATTTGTTTTTTGAGGACTTCTCCAGAGGATTGGCTTCCAGGATCATGTTGTTCTTGGCTTTGCTCCAGCTCAGCGGGACCCGAACCAGCACAGAACGGTTCCGGTCGCCCCAGCAGATGGTAGTCGGCGCTTCCTGGTGTGGAACCAGCCGGAAATAAGAAGTTGGGATGGTATTTCCAAAAGCTGTTAGCGATCGAGCCACAGAGAGGTAACCTGCTATCGCCTTTTTGGCAATGTCTGAGAGCGATCCATCCTCGATCATCACGCTCTTGTCGTTTTTCAACAGCCGGGTATGCATATGCATCCCGCTACCGGCTTTCCCGGTTGTGATCTTGGGTGCAAAAGTTACGGTAACCCCATGCTTGTATGCCAGCGACCGAAGGATCCATTTAGCTATCAGCAGCTGCTCGGCAGCATCTTCCAGCCGTACAGGAGTAAATTCGATCTCATTTTGTTCGTAGAGAAGTCCTGATTCAGTAAATGTACCCACCTCCGAGTGCCCGTATTTGATGAACCCTCCGCAACTGTCGATCGCACTCATCGCCTCCGTACGAAGCATTTCCCA
This sequence comes from uncultured Prolixibacteraceae bacterium, assembly GCA_964616825.1. Lineage (GTDB taxonomy): Bacteria > Bacteroidota > Bacteroidia > Bacteroidales > FEN-979 > QYOJ01. The sequence continues at coordinate 9,419 of CAZTSX010000013.1, read as the reverse complement.
TTTACAAAAAGGGGATGATTCATGATATCCCCGCTGGTCGGCAGCTTCATAAAGGGGATCTTTTTCACTGATCACATAATATTCAAGTTCTCCCATCACCTGATAATCCAATCCGGATGACTTTTTCAGCGCACTGTGAGCCTTACGCATGATGTACTCAGGAGAGTTTGCAAAGGGTAATCCGTCTTTGTTATAATAAGAACAGATGATATCAAGAGTTGGTATCTCGGAAAAAGGATTCAGAAAAGCTGTACGGTATCTGGGTATGACATATAGATCGGAAGAACCCGGTTCAACATAGTACGGGAACAAACTTGAACCATCAACACGTTCACCGGCACTCAGGATCATTTCCAGATGCTGCCGGCTTTTAATGATAAAATTCAGTGTCTTTAACCTTCCGTCAGCACCGGCATACCGGAAGTTCAGCATCTGGATCCCATTGGATTCGATGAAGCGGATCAGGTCGGCACGTGTAAAATCATCAGAAGGTTTGTCGAGAAACCGGATGAGTGGGTTGGGGTTGAGAACAACAGCTTCATTCATAGGGTAGGGTTTCTAATTTAAAAAGGGGCAACAAAAATAAGGAATTTTCTTATTTTTGATCCGTTTTATCCCGATCAATACAGGAAGATTGAAAAAGAGTCAGGAAGAGCTACTTGAAAGCCAGGACATTGAGATCCGCTTGTTGATAGATGCTATCTTCAGGAAGTATGGGTATGATTTCAGGAATTACTCCCAGGCTCATATCAAGCGCAGGATCCTGAACCGGTTTCAGCTGTCAGGATTGAATACGATCTCGGAAATGACTCATAAGATCCTTTACGACAGTGACTTTGTGGACAAGATCCTCATGGATCTATCCATCACGGTAACCGAGATGTTCCGCGATCCGACATTTTACAAAGCTGTCAGACAGTGTGTACTGCCTGTATTACGGTCCGCCCCGTTTGTTAAGATATGGCATGCCGGCTGTGCCAGTGGAGAGGAAGTTTATTCGATGGCGATTATGCTTAAAGAGGAGGGGCTGCTCCACAAGACACAGATCTATGCCACCGATTTTAATCCGTTGATCATCCAGTATGCCCGGGAAGCTGAATATCCGACCAACCGCATAAAGGAATTTACCGTCAGCTATCAGAAAGCCGGCGGGAAAAGATCATTCTCCGACTATTACACCGCTGATCATAAATCGGCTAAACTTAATGACAATCTGAAGAAGAATATTGTATTTGACAATCATAACCTGGTAACCGATAGTGTGTTTGCTGAGATAAACCTGGTGGTGTGCCGGAATGTGCTGATCTATTTCGACCGGCAGTTACAGGATAAGGTAATCAGGTTATTCATGGATAGTATGCCTGGCGGGGGATTCCTCTGCCTGGGATCTAAGGAGACTCTGCAATTTTCGACTCATAATGAATCGTTTGAACCTGTTGTGGAGCATGAAAGAGTGTATATAAAGAAATATTCTTAGTAATTTTAACTCGTTGATAAAGAGGAAAAATTTTCAGGCAGTTGTAATTGGCTCCTCGGCAGGAGGACTGAATGCGCTAAAGACAGTCTTTACGGAATTGGATAAAACGTTTCCACTCCCGATCATCATCGTTCAGCATATAAGCGCAGATACTGATAGTTACCTTCCGTCGTTACTGGATAACCTGAAAAAAATTAAAGTGAAGGAGGCAGATGAAAAGGAGACTCCCCAAAACGGTATTGCGTATATTGCACCGCCAAACTACCATCTCCTGATCGAAAGCGACAGGTCATTTACGCTGACGGTTGGGGAGCGGGTAAACTATGCGCGACCGTCGATTGATGTGTTATTTGAGACAGCCGCAGAAGCATACACCGATGGTTTGATCGGCATTATTCTAACCGGAGCCAATAACGACGGGAGCAAGGGTTTGAAAAAGATCAGGGAGATGGGAGGGTTGACTATTGTCCAGGATCCTGAAGAGGCAGAAGCTGCCGCGATGCCTGCTTCAGCACTTGAAGCTACGAATGTCGACCATGTCATGAAATTGAAAAATATTGCAAAATTTTTGAATAGCATTATATGAACAAGAAACCAAAAATTCTGATCGTTGACGACCGGATTAAGAACATCATCGTTCTTGAAGAGATGTTGATTGATCTTGATATTGAATTTGTCCGGGCCTCATCCGGACCAGAGGCAATCAAGTTGGCTCATGACACAGAATTTGCCATGATCCTGATGGATGTGCATATGCCGGGTATGGATGGGTTTGAGACTGTAGAGAATATCAGGAAAGATCCTCACAACGAAATTATGCCAATCATCTATATCACGGCTTTTTATCATGAGGATTATTATAAAGTGAAAGGGATCAAATCGGGAGCGGTTGATTTCATTACGAAACCAATTATTCCCGATATCCTGATTGGCAAAGTGAGTGTCTTTATGAACCTGTACCGACACCGTAAAAGCCTCGAAGATGAGATCATCTGGAGAGAACGGATCGAAATGGACCTGAAAAAAGCGAAAGACCTGGCTGAAGATGCGAGCCGTGCGAAGCAAAAATTTCTCTCCACGATGAGCCATGAGATCCGGACGCCATTGAATGCCATCATCAATACAATTAATCTCCTCAAGGATGAACACCCTCACGAAGAGCAAATTGAGAGCATGGATATCCTTAAATTCTCTTCTGACAGCCTTCTGCGGATTGTCAATGATATCCTGGACTACTCCAAGATCGATGCAGGAAAGATCTCATTTGAGACAGTGGAATTCGAGTTGAGAAAATTGATTATCGGAATCAAGCAAAGCTTTGATTATGAGGCGAATCAGCGAAAATTGAAAATAGAAAATATCATAGATGAGAAGATACCACCTGTTGTCATTGGCGACTCTGTCAGGCTGACGCAAATCCTTATCAACCTGGTTGGTAATGCCGTGAGATTTACAGAGAAAGGCGGAATTATCATTGAGGCTAATCAGAAGAAGAAACACAACTCCCGGATAGATATTGAATTCAAGATCACCGATACAGGGATTGGCATCCCAAAAGATAAGATCAAAATGGTTTTTGAGAGCTTCACCCAGGCCAGTTCTTCCACAACAAGAAAATATGGCGGTACAGGACTGGGTCTTGCGATTACCCACAAGCTGGTCGAACTTCAGGGAGGCGAACTCAAGTTGAAGAGTAAAGAAGGGGAGGGAAGCGTCTTCTTCTTTACACTACCTTTCAAGATCAGCAGCAAAAGCCATGTCAAGGATGGCGGTCAACTATCATCAGCCCTGCACAGTCTCAACGGGCTGGAAGTATTGGTAGTGGAAGACAACCTTGTTAACCAGAAGATTGTATCGAAATACCTCGCAAAGTGGGAAGCCAGTTACGATATTGCAGAAAACGGACGGGTGGCTGTTGATAAAGCACTGAAGAAAAAGTACGACCTGATTTTGATGGACCTCCATATGCCTGAGATGAGCGGGTATGAAGCGACCGAGAAGATCAGAGCGGAAAAGGATAAATACTACCAGGAGCTGCCGATCATCGCCCTGACAGCTTCTGTATTCCTCGAAGACAGGGAGAAAATCTTCAATTATGGCATGAGCGGATTTATCACCAAGCCTTTTAATCCGACAGAACTTTTCTGGGCGATATCGCCGTTTTTGAAGAAAAGATAATCCAAACCACTGAAGGGGGCTTCCAAATATCTAAATCCTAATTTCTAAATCCGAAACAAATCCAAATAGTAAATGTTCAAAATTCTGAACAACTCTTAGCAATTCTGTTTTGATCATTTGGATTTGGTGCTTGGAATTTATTTAGTATTTAGAAATTAGGATTTCGGGTTTAGCAGTTCAGTTGCTGCCTGATACGGATTGATAGTTCCATTGATAATCCGCTGTTCCAGTTTCCGTATCTTTTTCTGTACAGCGGCATTTTTGTAGAACCTCTCCTGAAGTCCCTCTTCGATAGCCCGGTCTAATACTCGCTTGTTTTGCTCCAACCGTGTTTGCTGAAAATGACCGTTTCGGATCATTATCTTCCGGAAGTTTTCAATGATATTCCATGTTTCAGGAATCCCGGAGCCGGTTGTGGCCGAGCAGATATCCACTACCGGGGTCCATCCGGTTCCGGACGGAGGGAAGAGATGAAGGGCAGAACTGTATTGCATGGCAGCCACTTTTGCTTTCCGGAGGTTATCTCCGTCGGCTTTATTTATAATGATGGCATCGGCCATCTCGATGATACCCCGTTTGATTCCCTGCAATTCATCGCCTGCGCCGGCCAGCATGAGGAGCAGGAAGAAATCGACCATCGATTTTACAGCTGTTTCCGATTGCCCGACACCTACTGTTTCTATAAAGATCACATCAAATCCGGCTGCCTCACAGAGAAGGATCGTTTCGCGGGTTTTCCGGGCAACGCCGCCCAGTGATCCTGCAGAGGGTGATGGACGGATAAAGGCATTGGGATCGACCGAAAGTTCTTCCATCCGTGTCTTGTCGCCCAGAATGCTTCCTTTGGTGATGGTGCTGCTCGGATCCACGGCCAGCACTGCCAGTTTATGTCTGTTGCCGGTAATGTGTTTGCCAAGGGTTTCAATGAAAGTACTCTTGCCTACACCCGGAACGCCGGTGATACCCACTCGGATTGACGATTTTCGATTTTCGATTTTCGATGTTGGATCCTGGATGCCCGATGCTCGGTGCTCGATGCTCGTTGTTCGAGAGTCTATATCTTTATCTTGAACCTTGAGTTTTGAACTTTGAGTCTTGAATCTTGAATCTCGACCCTGAAGACATGTTTCAATAATCTGCTGAGCGAGGTTCTGATGTTCAGGGTGGGAGCTTTCAACCAGCGTAATAGCTTTTCCGAGGATTGCCCGGTCGCCGGCGAGGACACCCTGCACATATTCATCTGCTGAGAGCATACCTTTTTTCCTGGATTTCAATTTCCGGACGGCTTCTTTGTTGACCTTTGCTGGAGGATCAATGCCTTTTTGGAGGTTGAGGGCTGATTTGTGGTATTTGTTTTTGTCCATCGCTTTAGCAGATGCTGGATAACTGGATGACTGGATGACTGGATGATTTTTTTATCCAGTATCTAGTATCGAGGATTGAGCATCTAGTACAAAGATACCACATCTTTAAAATCCTGGTACATTTTCCTGTTAGTTGAAATCCTTGTAACTTTGCAACTCATATCTCTCCGTAGCTCAGTTGGCAGAGCAGCTGACTCTTAATCAGCGGGTCCCAGGTTCGAGCCCTGGCGGGGAGACAGTAATAACAAGGGTTTCAACACATCGAGGTTGGAGCCCTTTTTAAATTTGCATAAAATTTGCATACAGAAATAGCATGGATCAAAGGAATAAATTCATTTTGAGCTTAATTCCAGCTACGGATACAATTAAATGACATAAAATTTTGCAGATCAGTATTCTATAACCCTTTTATCGTCCTAGAGGACTCTAAAGAGGGCTGTAAATTCAATTATTTTGGAATATGGGTATAAAGAGAATCTGATATTAGGATAATCCCTCCGGGATCGCAATAAAATATAGCAAAGCCCTGTAAACAAAGCGCTTACAGGGCTTTAATTTTACATGGGTACCGCCAGAGGTGTCTCCAAATTTCCATAAATTCCTGGGTAAATTCGGATCAAATTTGAAGCATAGAAATACTTTCACTCGTGAATATGAAATATTAAAAAACAACGGAATCATGTACAAAAACCAAAAAATCATCACAGATGGAATTACAGTAGAAGATTTTCTTGATCTGCTGACCGAAAAGATCCTACAAGAGATCAAACGGATGAGTAATTCCTTATCAAATCCAAATCCCCAGGAGATCCTAACACGAAAACAGGTATGCGAGTTACTACATATTACTACCAACACTCTTCATAGGTGGATCAAACAGGGTAAAATAAAAGCTCATAACGCTGGTGGCAGGGTGCTGATTCGCCGGGGAGATGCGGAGGCTGTATTGCAAGAAAAAAATAATCTGAAACTCCGATAGATTTATTAAGCTAGGTTTATTTAACCATAGGAACTAGTAGTATGGCTGGCATGGATCAAGACGATAATCGATTGGTATGATCCATTGATTGAAGCTAAGGATAAGTTACTGAAAGATGTTGATAGAGATGAGCTTACCAATAAAACGGAGACACAGGATTTTCATATAATTATTGAGATGAGATTTATTGATTTATCTTGTTTGATTTGCTCAACGACCCTCCGGGATGGTTGTATTCATTCTTTTTTTTATTTCCTAAACAAATATAAACCAATAAATATATTGCGGAATATGATTTAAAATGCATTACATTTGTAATGACATAGGGTAGATGTGTAATCAGGTAAATCCTCATTCTTTATGATTCGTAAAACAATTCTACGAATTGTATTACAACCTATTACTTTAAGTTTGGTAATTGGATTGGTTATCATCCTTTTACTCCCTCCAATATTTAACAAATACAATGCGAGACTGATATCTTCAGAAAAAACTAATTTGTCGGAAGTTACTGTATATCATGATTTGAAGAATAGTGGAAATAGTAATCGAATAGTTTTTTTTGCCGACCAGGAGCAACCGCACTTAATTATTTGGGAGAATGATAGAATCGTTGACCAATGGGATCATCAAGGTGAATATGGAGTGGGTGATTTTTATTTTTTTGCTGATTACGATCACGACAGTCTTGTTGAGCTCTATTTTTTAACAGTTTTAAATGATAGTGTCTATCTAAACGGAATAAATCCTTATGCTTCGGGTGAGACAAGTTTTCTTCACACAAAGATCGATTGGTATAAAAAACAAAATGATATCAACGACTGCTTTGTTCAGTTTATAAAAGCAACAGATTTAAATGGAGATGGATACCAGGACCTTGTTTTTTCAATTTCTACGGGGTATACTGCCTATCCTCGTAAAATTTATGCATATGATGTAAGGACGACCGATCTGGTAGAATCAAATCCCTCATGTTTCCCCATTCTTAAACCCATGGCATTTGACCTGAACAAGGACGGTGTTGATGAGTTTATTTGCAACACAAATGCCTATACAAATTGTGATACTCTATTGTATCCAACATATAGCGATCAGAAAGCATGGCTGGTTGTTTTTAATAAGAATCTTGATTACCTGTTTGATCCCATCCCTTTGGGGGAATATATGTCAGGAGTGAAAGTGTTGCCAATTCAGACAAAGGACTCAGTATACCTCATCGTTTATCAATTTTACCAGGGAACTAAAGATATGGATAATAGGCTTCTATTGTTCGATATAAATGGTGGGCTTATCAAGGAAAGAGTTATTCCTTATTTTGAATATCCCGATAGAGGTATGCTTGTCATGAGAAATGGTAATGACAAGAACCATTTATATCTGATTCAGAACGATGGTGTTATAAAACAAATTGATACCGCTCTAAACATGTCAGATTATGTGGAGCTCGAAAGAGAAATAATTGGATTGGGACACCAATCTGATCTTGATGATGACGGTTCAGATGAATTCATTTTCTCAGACAGAGCACAGCCTGATATGATCATTACTAGAAACGATTTCTCACATCCCGTTCGGTTACATAACATAAGTGATCTTGGAATAGCATCTCAATCAATTGTTAAATCACCAGATGGAAATCTCATTTTTTTCAGGTGTAACGGATATGATCTGTTGTATTCATATAAACAAAACCCGTTATACTATCTGAAATATGGGATATACCTGGCTGTATTTGTTGTTCTATATCTGCTATTTTTTACCTTGCAAAAATTACAGCATGCCCGGGCACAGCATAAGTTTGAAACGGAGCGAAAGATCGCAAACCTCCAGATAAAATCTTTTAAAAACGAGATTGATCCTCACTTTACGTTGAATCTGATCAATTCTATTGGAACATTGTTTTATAACCAGGATCAAAAGAAAGCTTCTTCTGTATTTGACAAATATTCGAAACTGCTCAGAAACACGATTATTAATTCCGAAAACATTGAGATCACAATCAAAAATGAACTGGAGTTTGTTCAAAATTACCTGGATCTTGAAAAATTCAGACATGCAGATAAGTTCGATTATAACGTAAAAGTTGAGGATAATGTTGATGATGGTTTCCTGATTCCAAAAATGTTGATCCACACGTTTGTCGAAAATTCGATCAAGCATGGATTAAGACATCTGGATCGGGGAGGAATGCTTGAAATTATTATTACACGAAATGAAAAAGGAATAAAAATAAGGATAACTGATAATGGAGTTGGAAGGGAAAAGGCTAAGCAATTCGACACAGATTCTACAACAAAAGGATTGAAAATAATCGACCAGATCCTGAATGCTTACCAAGAGATCAAACAGGTGAAAATCGATTATTCTATAATAGATTTATTTCATGAATCACGACCTGCCGGAACAAAAGTTGAAATTAATATCACACTGGTGAAACCCAGGCAGAAATTCAAAAACATGTTTGAGAGATGAAAAAAATAACCTGTATGCTAGTGGATGACGAACCTGCATCGCTGGAGAGATTGGAGCAGATCCTGGCCAATTTTCCTCAGACAGAGATACTCGAAACGATATCGATTCCTGAAAAAGCAGTTACCCGTATTTTGCAGGAAAGACCAGATCTTGTATTTGTGGATATAGAGATGCCACGAATGAGCGGCTTTGAGGTCGTTAAGAAGGTAAGGGAAGCCAATGCATTCACAATATTTGTGTTTGTCACAGCATTTAGTCAATACGCCATAAAAGCCATAAAAGAGTCTATTTTCGACTATGTGTTGAAACCATATGATATTGATGAGATCAAGGCCTGCATTCAAAAATATGAAACCAGGCGAAGTACTTCTGTTGATCGATCCACACACTCTCCAATTTTAGATCAACTCAGTTCAAGAGAGAAAGATGTTCTTAATCTAATTCTGCAATGCAAAACCAGCCAGGATATCGCTGAGGAGCTTTTTATTAGTAAGCTTACTGTTGATTCACACCGCAGAAACATCCTGAAAAAAACCGGCATAAAGTCGTTTGCTGAGTTTTTTCATCTGTTGTATCAGTAGCCATTAACTCTTCATTCTCTTTTCCCTAGACCTTCAATCAGGTCATTTTCCTTATGAATAGGTATTAAATTACTTATTATCTGGTATTTATTCAGTCTATTATTGATTGTAGTTTTATCGTTAATTTTTTCAGTTCAATTAATCTAAAATTATAAGCCATGAAGAGAATATTGTTAATTATCGTTGGATTCCTTTTATTTAGCGGAATGGCTGCTCAAGAATATTGGGTAGAACGTCCACAGGAAAACACATATTGACAGGAAGTATTTCTTTAACCTACAAACTTTTGCATTATGAAAAATTTCACTCATGTTAAAATTCGTAATACCACTATTTTAATACTTTTAATTTGGTCATTAGGAATTTTC
>CAZTSX010000012.1:66982-92508 GCA_964616825.1 uncultured Prolixibacteraceae bacterium | reverse complement strand
AGAAAGCAGAGACCCCTATAAGAGTTGACGAATCAGTAATTGAAGATGAAACAGATGCTGAGATCATGGAGGAGCCAGCAGTTGAAGAAAAACTTGCTTTCGTCGCTGACACGCAAGTCATTTCGGGAATGGGTGGAGTGGTTGATGGGGTGTCTCCCAAAACGCAAGCCGGTTTCCGAAAGTCTGTCAAGGCAAAACAGGCGCCTTCTCTTTCAACCATGAAATTGGCTAAAGTCTATTTAGAGGCAGAAGATTACAAATCGGCATCAAAGATGTTTCGGGATATTATTGCCGGTGATTCACTAAATTATGATGCGATCTATCACCTTGCGTATTGCTATCATAATCTGAACCGGGATAAAAAAGCACTAAAAGCGCTTAGGAAGATTTTAACAGATCCGGCAAATGATTTTTATCAGCAGGCACAAGTGTTACAAGAAAAGATCCGAAATCACTGAGCTGCTTTTCTCTTTTTCTTTACAATTATTGCCACAACAACGATTCCTACGGGGAGCATTAACAGTGATACTTCCCAATAGCTGGTGTTGACGAAGGTTACAATAGTTGCCAGCATAGCAACAATTGGTTCTACAATCATCTCTCCGTTAATGGCATGGATTTGTCCTTTTGTTACCTCTTTGTATATCAATCGATGGTTTTTGGAGGCATAAAACCACGCCAGGTAACCAAACAATCCGATGAAGAACATATCAATATTGAAAAAGAGCTGTACGTAAAAGTCGCCACCAAATTGCATACTTAGTGCATTTGGGTAGGGAGCAAGGGCAATGAAAAAGAGGTATAAAAGATTGATCCATGTATAGGTGTTATCCACTTTTATCACGTACTTCTACTGATTGGCATTGGTATACCAGTAGAGTGCCATAAAGAGGAATACCATAAAAGCAGTGAAAATCTCTGTTGCTCTTTCGGTTATAAATGCTTCCGGATCAATTTCATATGCGGCCCAATGAGAGGCATCACCGAAAGTAAATAGTCCTGAAATGATAAATAACACCATTGAAAGAGCGAAGACAATATCGGTAATCCGATGCAGTCGTTCAGGTGTTTGAATGATCTCTTTGGGGTTGTAAGAATTCATATGTTCAATTATCGTTTTTTATCTCTACCCGCTTCTTTACCTCCCGCATGAGGTTGAGAGGAGTGTCGGTAATGATCATGTTATAGAGCCATGCAGGCACAATCCCGCCGGGGTCGACAAATCCTTCAAGGATTAAACGAAACATTCCCTTTCCAAGTGGTTCGATGGTCCAGCACTGCCAGTAGTTCCTGATCCGGATGATATTTTCTTTTTCCGGGACCTCATCAGGAATTGGGCGAGCCAGAATTATTTTTGTCCCGGTAACAGAGTCAATTGTTATCTGTGCTTCCGCACACAGGTCACGGTCTGACAATGGCCATGGAACATCATAAATAAGATAGTATTGAGAATAGACATTTTCATCATAGGCCAACACTTCTACACTCTTGATGCCATCGTCCCACCAATCGAAATTCTTTACGTTCCCAACAACTGTTCCAATCATCTCCATGGTGGAGTGAATCACCATCTCCCCCTTGAACGATTTCAACGAATTTCCTTTTTCTTTCCGGGTATAGATCTTAATCCCGTCCCGCTCTTTAATAAAATTCCAGGATTGGGCTGTCAAATTCAGGGAAAGCAATAACGAAACCAGGATAATAACAATTCTCACAGCATACCAATTGACATTTCCAATTGCAAAGTAACATTTTTATTTTGAAATATAATAACGCTGTCCAGGAGAGTTTCATTAAGATATGGACGAAGATCTGTGACTTTCGTTCTTCACAGAAATTTACAACCTGGATATACCGGATTGTCACAAACAGCGCTCTCGACCGGCTCAGAGCATTGAAGCGTAGAAACCAGGTTGGTTTGGATCAGATCCCAGAAATATTGGTGAGTTCCAATACTATTAGACCCGACAGTGAGCTTGACAATAAAGAGATCGCACAGGTAATCCGGATTCTGGCGGGTAAACTCTCTGAGAAGCAACAACTGGTATTTATCCTCCGGGATATAGAAGGTCTGGCTTCGGAGGAGGTCGAACAAATACTGGATCTAACAGCCAACGCGGTAAAAAGCAATCTCTACCATGCCCGAAATGCTATCCGTGAAAAACTATTAACCTTATCAGCAATCGAACGGAGGACACTATGAAAGATAATCTGAAACAAATAGTAAACGCGTTGAGGCGGAATGAACCTGAACTTCGAGAACCTGAAAAGCTCACCGAAGACATCATGCTGGCCATCCAGCATGAGGAACAGGATAGGTCTTCTCTTCACCCGATGAAATCCAGTCGGTTGCCCCGGTTGATTCTCCTCCAACGATTACTGACTGCGGCTTCCGTTTGCCTGTTCCTGATGTTTGGCATTGAACAATACATGGTGGTGGATAAAGTCAACCAGTTGGAAAACCAAAACAGATCTGTCACCTATTTCTCTTACGCTCAATTTGCTTCACGAATAACGAAGAGTGGAATTCCACTTGCCGAACTACAGAAGAGATTTCCTCTTAGCAAGAAATTCTTGTCAGTTGCTACAAGGCTGACCATGAGAAATTTAAATATTAACCCTCAATACAATAAAAAATGAAAACACGAGAAATTCTACTATTGATATTCATTTTTCTTCTGGTTATCAGTGGGTGCAGGGAGATTACGGTCTCCACGCAAATTCATAAAGATGGAACCTTCACCCGTACTATCAGGATTACCGGTGACTCATCGGATGTATTTCGGGGTGACCTGCCCTATCCGGTTGATTCAACCTGGCAGAAAGTAGCCACAAAAGACACGTCAGGAGATGATGATTATATTCTGACCTATATAAAAATATACACGAATTGTGATGAACTGAACGCCGAGATCCATGCAGACACCAGCTGGAGAAGAGATCTGAAACGCAAAATTACCGTGGCAGACCGGTTTGGCTTTTTTTACTCCTACCTGAGTTTCCGGGAAGTTTTCCAACCTGCCAATCCGTTTACCTATCTCAACTATAAAGATTACCTTTCCGCTGATGATATTCTCTGGCTATCAGGGAAAAAGGATATTGTCAGCAGATCTGATACGGCCCGACTTGAAAAAGCAGAAGAGCGTGCAGAAGTCTTTCTTGCGACTACCATAACAGCCGAGATCTCTCATATCCTGGAGGAGGGGCTTGCAAAACTTGAGAGTTCGAAGCAGGCTTCTGAAGATGTTGCCAGATATTATGACAGCATCTATCAAACAGTTGATAAATGGGAGATTGAGAAACCGGAAAAGTTCATCTCTCTTTTCGCTGATTGGTCAGGTAACACTGCGGTGCTTAAGCTTGGAGAACTGGATCCTCCTTTGTTTGGAGAGTTCGCCAAAAAAGTTAGCTTTTTTGAATCGCTGATTGATATGGAGAGCTATCCGGAGATTGTTGAAATTCCTGGAATCATCACAGAGACCAACTCGTTCATGCTGAAAGGCAATCAGGTGAGCTGGGAAGTTCAGCCATTCTCATTATTATTTGAAGAGTATGAGCTTTATGTGGAATCCAGGGTGGTGAATAACTGGGCATTTATCGTAACCGGTGTTATTCTGTTGCTCCTCATCATTGTGATGATAGTGAAGGCGATTAAAAAGTGATTTTTATTATTCGGGTGAATTTTCTAATTTAGCCTCTCATTAAACCAACTATCATGAGATCTGCAAAATTCGTTAACTGGTTGCCATTCATTCTGCTGGCAGCTATCATCCTGACATCCTGTGCTCCGGGAAATGAAAAATTTGATATCGATCCCGCCGGGTTCTGGGCGGGCCTCTGGCACGGTTTCATCTCATTAATCACCTTCATTATCAGCCTCTTTAATTCTAATGTGGGTATTTATGAAGTGAACAATTCCGGATGGCCTTATAATCTTGGCTTTATCATTGGAATCATGATCTTCTATGGTGGTTCTACGAAGTCAGGCTGCCGTAAATGGTAACAATCAGGCGGTATCCTGGTATTCGATGATGGCCTCGCTTACGTTGATGATGTAATCCCCGATCCGTTCGCTCTGGGAAACCATTTCACTGTAGAAAGCGCCAATTTTATGTTTGTATCTCTTCTCTTTCAGATCTTCGACGTGTAGCAAACGAAGCTGGTCTCTTTTTTCGTTGATCTGATTTTCAAGGAAATATGCACGTTCTACGTTTACATCACTGAATCCTTTCTCAAGGTTCAGGTTCATCTCTGTAAAAGCTTGCTTCAGGAGGTCAAACATCTCATTGAGTCGATCCTTCTGCTCCTGGGTGAACCTGGATTTGGCTTGGTTTGTATTATCTATGGTTTTTGAGAATGCGTAAATGACATCTCCGATACTTTCCAGATCATCAATGATCTTTAACATGGCTCGTATTTTCTTCGAGCTCTCATGGCTGATCTCGCCTTCGGATACATTTGTCAGGTAAGAAGCAATTTCCAGTTCAAGGTCATCGGTTATCTCTTCATATTTTTTAATTTTATCCAGCAACTTATAGTATTTCTTCTGTTTTGGCTCAACCATCATGCTATACAATAACTCAAACATTTTTTCGATACGAGTTCCGAAAATAAATACCTCTTTGCGTGCCTGTATGATGGATAATTCACTGGTTGAGAACAATCCTGAACTAATATATTTCAGGGTGTATTCTTCATCGTCTTCACCCTTATCCGGGACCATTTTGGTCGCTACTTTAGCAATAAATGCAGCAAATCCGATGAGAAGGAGTGTATTAATGACATTGAAGCTCGTGTGAAAAATAGCGAGTGCAACAGGATAAACGCTGTGAATGCTTTCAAAATCTTTTGTAGTAAGATGTGTATTTAAAATTGAGATGCCATGTTTCTGTTGCAGGAAATAATCTATCCATCTTAAAAACCAATGGAATACAGCAACCATCCAGATCACACCAAACAAATTGAATATGAGGTGGGCCCGGGCCGCTCGTTTGGCAGATACGTTAGCCACAATAGCGGCAAAATTCGCCGTAACGGTTGTTCCGATGTTTTCACCCAAAACCATCGCTGCAGCCATTTCGAAAGGGATAAGTCCGTTGTAACACATCACCAGGGTAAGAGCCATGGTGGCACTCGACGATTGAATGATGATGGTCAGAATTGTACCAATCAAGATAAAGATCAGTACAGACAAGAAGCCCAGATCTGTAAATGAGGATAGAAAATGCAGGGATTCGGGATCGCTCTGGATGTTGGGAACAGACTCTTTCAGGAACTGAAGGCCAATAAAGAGGATGGCAAATCCGATGATAAACTCACCCCATGATCTCCTCAGGCTGTTTTTGGAAAAGAAAAATGGAAAACTGATTCCAATCAGGGGAAGTGATAAAAAGCTCAAACTAATTTTAAATCCCAGGAGCGATATGAGCCATGCAGTAACAGTTGTACCTATGTTCGCTCCCATGATCACGCCTACTGCTGCAATCAGAGAAAGCAATCCGGCGTTGACGAAACTTACAACCATCACAGTCGTGGCGGAGGAGGATTGGATGGTTGTGGTTACCAGCATCCCTGTGAAAACACCTTTTATCCGGCTGTTGGTCATGGCAGCCAGGATGTGTCTCATTTTACTTCCGGCCACTTTCTGGAGCGCTTCACTCATTAGCTTCATGCCAAATAAAAAGAGGCCCAGGGAACCTATCAGAGTGAGGATTTTCCCAATAATCGTAATCCACGCCATCATGACTGTTCTATATTCGTTAAAGAGGCAAATTAGAACAATTCATCAAAAAATCAGGACATGAAAAACGAGGTTTTATGAAAAGTTATTTACATTTATCCGGTTTCATCGATTAAATTAAGTGATTAGCAGATTCGTCCAGAACATATCAAAATAACGGGCTGTATTATCTTCTTTTTTAGTAGTTTTATGAGCTGATTTTTACTCAGAAAGTCAAGCACCTAACAGCTAATATATTATGATGATGAAGATACTCAACCGTTTGTGGATGATGACATCCGTGATTTTCATCTACACATTAACAGGTTTGGCGCAACACAGTAACTCCGAATCCTGGTCACAATTCAGAGGCCCGCATGGAGATGGAGTTTCAACTGAAGACCTGTCGCAAATTAACTGGGCTGAGACACAACCCACACGTTTATGGAAAAAGGAAATAGGTCCTGCCTTTTCTGAACTCATTGTTTCTGAAGGGGTGGTTTTTACAATGGCAAGTGAACAAACGGATAGCATCTCCGGTTTCGAGTTTGTGGTGGCTTACGAAGAGGATACGGGTGATGAATTATGGAGGTCAAATGTAGATTCAATATTCATCGAGATAGATGGGTGGGGACATGGATCGCGGTCAACTCCTACTGTTGACGAATTCAATATTTATAGTTTAAGTGCGAATGGAAAACTCACTGCCAATTCAAAAAAGGATGGCAGCCGGATCTGGCAAATTGACCTTATTAGGGAATTCGGAAGCGCCGTACCCCGTTGGGGATTTTCTTCATCACCTATCATTGTCGACGATCAACTCATCATGGAAGTGGGTGGGACAGATTTGAGAGCTTTTATCTCATTTGATAAAACGAACGGCGATACGATCTGGACCTCATCGCAGGGAGGTGCATCGTATAATTCGCCTCTGGTGGCCACGATCGACGGAGAGGAACAGATTATTTTTGCTAATGGTCAAACATTGTTTTCCTTTACCTCCTCTGGAGATACATTATGGACCTATACCTTGCCATTCAGAGGTATTATTGCCATGCCCGTATTTATCGGTCCGAACAAAATCTTTCTCTCCGGTATTCGCAATCCCGGATTTATAATCGTTCAAATTGAAGAGAACAAAGCCACGGAAGCGACGAATGGAAACAGCATGAAAAATGACTTTAGCTCATGTTTATACCACAACGGATATATTTATGGATTTCATGTGGCTTCGTTACGTTGTATTTCAGCAGAAACAGGAAAAGTACAATGGACAAAAAGAGGTTTTGGAAAAGGAAGCCTGATCCTGGTTGACAACAAATTGCTCATTCTTTCAGATCAGGGCAAACTCGCCATTACTGAAGCTTCATCAGATTCCTATGATGAAGTTTTGTCTATTCAGACCATCACAGGAAAATCATGGACAGCTCCTTCATTTCAGAATGGGAAAATATATGTAAGAAATCTGACGGAAGCAGCTTGTTATTCACTGAAGTAATCATTCACAAATAAACCGGACTACCATGAAATCAGTAAGATGTCTGCTATTCGTCATTCTCAGCTCGATTTGTATGTCCTCGATCATGTATGCTCAGGATATAGATGAACTTATTGCGAAACATATCGATGCACATGGAGGTGCCGATCAATGGGAAGCGATTGAATCGATGGAGATCAGAGGCCGGTTTATTGCCTTCAGCGAAGAGAATGACTTTTATGCCCTCAAAACAAATTCGGGAGCCTACTACAGCGAACTACATTTAGGTAAACATAAAGTTACAGAAGCGTTTAACGGCACTTCCGGGTGGACCATTGATCCCTGGCATGATTTCAGTTTTCCAAGAGCATTAAACAAAACCGAAGTCAATGTTTTTAGTCAAAAAGCTGAATTTTTCACTCCATTCTATAAATGGAAGGAGAGAGGTTTTACCGTGGAATTACTTGGTAAACAAACTGTTGACGGGATAGATGTATTTGCCATTAAATTATCCCGGCCAAATGGTAAATCAGAAACATGGTTCCTGGATGCGAATACATATTTAGAATATAAATGCGAATCGGAATGGGCTGATTTTGGTTATGGCGGTCCTGCAGAGTCCTATTTCGATGATTTCAGGACAGTTGACGGAATTGTTATTCCTTTTTTCATTGAACGTACCTTCTACCAACGTAACAGGATGCTTCAAATTGAGGATATTAAATTTAACGTAGAGGTTGATGAGGAGCTATTTGAATTTCCCCGGAGTAATGAATTGAAAAAGCTGGCCTTTTTAGAAGGAGAGTGGGATGTGAAATTGGATGTATGGTCCAGGCGCGGGTCCTGGTATCGTCTTGATAGTACTTTTTCAGTTATTCTGTGGGAGTCAACCAATAGATTGTTAGAGAAAATCATATACGACAGAATATATGTGCAATCAAAATGGATAAACTACTCCTATAGTTCCTCAGAAAAAAAATACAAAATAATTGTTTATAACGGATTCCCATCTGATTTTGAATTATTTGAAGGTAATTTTAATGACAGCACTCTTATCGCAGACCAGGTTTTTATTAATGGGGAGGATTCCACACAACAAAAAGCTTATTCCTGTATTATTCTTCGGGATATGGAAGGTGATTCGTTTGTATTTGAAGTCAAGACAACCAGAGATGCCGGAGCTAACTGGCAACCACAAGATAAATTTACGTATATTCGCAGGAAGGAGGTTTTTTAGTAATATTGCTATTAATAACAATTTCAAATGCCCACTAAAAAGAGAAGTAAACAGTTTGATAAGGATAGCCCGAGCAGAAGTGTGTTAAAGGCTATCAGTTGGAGGTTTGTTGCCTCGGGAGCCACATTTATCATAAGTTTCTCCATTTTTACACAGGCAACATCATCTGCATTTAAGGATGTTTTGGGTGCAGTATCATTAATTACATCCGTTGATATCGTTGCCAAGTTGATTTTATATTATTTTCATGAGAGGCTATGGACTAATATCCTTTGGGGGAAATATTGGAGAAGGCAGGCAGCAAGAAAAAGGTACCGAAGGATTCAAAAATTTAAAAAAAGTAGAACTGAAGAGTGATTTCTCATTTCATTCTTACCTAAACAAACAATTATGGATGGACTAATTGGTATTCTGGTATTTCTCGTTATCGGAGCGTTAGCCGGCTGGCTGGCAGGTATACTATTTAAGGGCAGCGGATTCGGTCTGCTATGGAACATCATCATCGGGATCGTTGGCGGAATTGTGGGTGGCTGGCTCTTTGGCAGTTTTTTTTGGTACAAGCTGGATAGGGGCGGTCATCACAGCTGCATTGGGTGCAGTGATCTTACTCATCATTATTAGCCTGTTTCGACGAAATTAGATCCTTCAGGAGTTCTTTCTGAAAATAATCATTCCTGTAAAGCAAGGGTATCCATCAATCAGAGATTTGTATCTTTGATCTAATTCAATAATCCTGTGCCTATGGAAAGGGATATTCTCAGCACGAATCGCAAAGCATTACAAATTAACCTAAATTCATCGATTTACGGCACCATTGCCGAGATTGGCGGTGGGCAGGAGGTGGCCCGCCAATTCTTCCAGGCTGGTTCAGCTTCAGGGACCATTGCCAAATCGATCTCTGCTTACGATAAATTATTCAGTGACAGGCTCTACAATAATAATAAACCAGGCAAATATGTATCAGAAGGCAGGCTATCTAAAATGCTCCATGCCGAGTATGCTGAGCTTGTCGGCCTGCTGGCAGAAAAACGGGAAATTTCAACGAGTTACTTTGCTTTTGCCGATACGGTAGCTACCCTGAACTTCAACAAGGACAACTACAGCCATGGCTGGATGGGGATGCGTTTCCAGCATGATCCTGAAACAGACCCCAATGAAGTACTGCTTCATGTGAACCTCCTCGAGCAGGATACCTTGCTTCAGCAACAAACCCTGGGCATTCTTGGTGTAAACATGATTTTCGCCTGTTATCATTTCATCAAACATCCGGTTGAATTCATCCGCTCTCTGATGGATAATATCTCAAAAGATCGTATTGAGATTAGCATGATGAGAATGCGTGGTCCGGATCTTGATTATGTAGATAATCGCCTTCTGGGAGTTCAGCTGGTTAAGAACGGCATGACTTCAGCCATGATCTTTGACCGCAACGGCGAGGTTCAACAACCCTCTGATATCCTATATAAAAAAAATGTTTTGCTCTTCAGGGGAGCATTCCGTCCCATCCATAAAGTAGGATTTGATATGCTGAAGTCTAGCCTCCGGATCTTCAAACGGGATGAAGATTATACCAGGGAAAATACATTATCACTTTGCGAAATATCAGTCAACAACCTGTTACGAAAAGGGGAAATTGATGAACGCGATTTCCTCGAGCGGGTTGATTTACTGAATGGATTGGGGCAAAATGTGATGATTTCAAAGTTTCAGGAGTACTACAGGCTGGTCAGCTATTTTTCGCAGTTTGCCATAAAAAATCTGCGAGTTGTAATCGGGATTCCCACCTTCCTCAAGGTGATCAACGAGAAGTACTATACCGACCTTAAAGGAGGTATCCTGGAAGCATTCGGCAAACTCTTTGTGAATAACATGAAGCTTTATATTTATCCAACCATCCCCTCGGTATCCATCAAAACCCGGGAAGCTGCGGGAAAACTACTGACATCAAAAGATATCCACCTTTCAGATGAAGAGGAAGATCTCTATCATTACCTTGTTAAAAGCAGAAAGATTCTCGACATCACAGACGTTAGAAAGGAATGGCTGTATATCGACTCGGCAAACGTGCTGCGAATGATCAGGGAGGGCGAACCAGGCTGGGAGAAAATGGTCCCCAACTATGTTGAGAAAGCGATCAAAGAGAAGGGGTTGTTCGGGTATCCGGGGGAGGCTTGATCTTTTATGGGCCCATCAGGACCTGGCGCTTCGCGCATTTTCGATTGCTGATTTTCGATGTTCGATTTTCGAAGAAATTGTAAAAATCAGGGTAAAATGTTTAGCAGGAAAAATTAAGATTTTTTGGATATTCTCCGGCCAGCCAGACAATGTAATCTGGTTCCTGATTAATTCAACATAGCATCAATAGCTGCCTTCACTTCTGCATCCTCATATGGATACTTTTCCATATACTCAATAGAATAATCCAAACCTGCCAGTTTATCCTTTTTCGTGTCCCAGATGATTTCAGTAATACCCACATACATACCTCCAAGTCCGGCCTTTGTGATAAGTTTTCCGATTATCAGCGTGTTCAATGCGTTGTGTGAATGCCCCCCAATCAGCACATCAAATCCCTGAAGAGTATATGCGGTAATCTCATCCGTGTTGTCGAGTTCATGGGTCAGCAACACAACAAGGTTTGTATTGGATTGGAGTGAATTAATTTCATTTACAACAAAATCACTTGTAGGGCTACCCACATCCAGACTGTCGCCCGGTAACACATGATCCTTGTCTCCGGTGGTTACACCCACAACCCCGATTTTTACACCTCCAAAAGAAAATATCTCAGATGGTTTTGATGGAATATCAGGAGGATAAATAACATTACATGATAGGATAGGAAGTTTAAATTCATTCATCCTCATGATCATGGTATCCATTGTGTAAACCCATGAATGATTTCCGAAAACCATCGCATCATAACCGATCATATTCACTAAGTCAAGAATAGCTTTCCCATTGGTATTTAGCGACTTGAGGTCAGTAACTACCGTATCATACGTTCCATTTTCATAATAAAAATTATACGTGGGCCACCAGGTAAAGCGGTCTCCTGCATCAAAAACCAGCACATTCTCATGTTTTTCCCTGAACTTTTTAATGAAGTGAGCCACTTTCGGCAAATAATAGGACATCTCATGTATATCCCCTGTGTTCAGGATATAAATTCTCTTAAGATTTTTATCAGGATAACCACTATAATCACAGTCGTTCTTATTGCAGGATGAAAGAACGATAAGTATGCCAATCAGGAACAGAGATAAATATGTTCTCATGTCAAATTTTTTTCTAATTTATAAAAAAGTATGTTTGGCCCCCCAAATAAAAAAAAACACCCCAACAACAGATAGTCAATTTGTTAATATGCTTTCTTATGTGGGCCCAGCAGGACTTGAACCTGCGACCAATAGATTATGAGTCTACTGCTCTAACCAACTGAGCTATGGGCCCGAAACCGGGTGCAAAGATACGATTTTCTCAACTGAAAATCCTTACCTTTGAAGCCAGAATTCCACATTACCAGCAACTATGGCTATTAAAAATATCATCTTCGACTTTGGCGGAGTGATCTGCAACATCGATATTTCGTTGACCGAAAAAGCGTTTTATGACCTGGGACTGAAAAAGTTTGACAAATCCTATTCGGTGACTGACCGGGATAATTTTTTCGGAGCATTTGAAACGGGAAGAATTACTCCTCAGCAATTCAGGGATACGCTGAAAGAATACATTGACAAAGGGGTAACGGATGACGAAATTGATACAGTCTGGAACGCACTACTTCTGGATATTCCCAAACAACGAATTGAGTTATTAAAACAGCTGCGATCAACATACAGGCTATTTTTATTGAGCAACACCAACGAGATCCACTACAAATACTACCTGTCAGACCTGCAACGAATCTATGGATTTCGTGATTTTAATGACCTGTTTGACAACGCATACTTTTCACACCAGATAAGTTTACGCAAACCATTTCCGGAGATATTTGAATTTGTGATCAACGATGCCGATCTCACAGCTTCAGAGACGTTGTTCATTGACGACTCCCCCGAGCATGTGGAGGGAGCATGCAAAGCCGGGTTGCATGCCTACCATCTGAAACCCGAGGAAGATATCACAGAACTGTTCAATGCAGAAATGCAGTTCCTTCGGCCCTGCTAATGGTGGTTCCCTTTTCCCGGATAAAAAATAAAAAGATGATCGCCACCAAACACAAACCTGCTCCAGCAACATAAGCCCAGGAAAATCCATGCATCATCTGGCCGACTGGAACTGATTTCAGGGTAAAACCTGAACCTTCTGAAGGAGGAGCAAATGAGAGGGAAAAGATCATCTCCATGATAATCAATCCGAACATCTGCCCCATGTTTGTACTCAATTTGAAGACACTCGTTGAGATTGCCTGCTTATCGACCGGAGCAATCGACATCACCTGGTTGTTGTTGGGTGTGATGAAGAGGGCATAGGCTATTCCGAGCAGGACCATAAATCCGAACAGGATCCCCAGGTGAAGCTGAGGGAGCAGGAGGGCAAAGGCGATGCAACTGCCTGTGGCAAGCATCATTCCGAAGATTGTAAGCCGGACTTTTGAAACCCTGTCTGATAATCGTCCGGTTACCAGGCTTGACATACTGAATACTACTGCAAAAGTCATCAGGATAAAACCAGCATGGGTTACATCTATTTTGAGTCCATAAATGAGATAAAATGGCAACAGCACATTGCTTCCTGCCATCAATCCAAACCCAAAGATGGAAGCAAGAATAGCAAACGAGAAACTTCGGCTTTGAAAGATCGATAAATCCAGAATAGGTTCTCTGACTCGTCTCTCCCAAAAGACAAAAACTACCAGTAACAGAATTGATCCAAGCAATCCGCTGAGGGTCATAATTGATGTCCAGCCGAATATCCGTCCTTTGCTCAGAAAAAACATCAGTAAAGCAAGGCCGGTAAAGCTCAACACGGATCCCAGGTAATCAAACCGGATAGAATGCTTTTTCGATTTCACACGGGGACCGTCAGAGGGGATCGTACGGATAGCAAAAATGATTGCCAGAATCCCAATCGGGACATTGACAAGGAAAATCCAGTGCCAGTTAAGCATTCCCGTTATCAGGCCTCCGAGGGGATTGCCAATCAGCAATCCCAGGGCAGAAACCGGACCAAAAATACCAAAAGCCCATCCTCTCCGGTCACCAGGAATGAATTTTGTGATCAAAGCAAGAGAAGTGGCAAAAAGCATTGATCCCCCCAATGCCTGGAGGCCTCTTGCCGACAGCAACAGAGGATAGTCAGGTGCCAGCCCGCAAAGCAAAGAGCTAGCTGTGAAGACAATGAAACCACTAATGAAAACTTTTTTTACCCCATATTTATCAGCCAGCTTTCCGAAAATGATCATAGAACTTGAGAGCATCAACAGGTATATCAATACGATCTGAACTACGGTTGATGTGGAGATATTGAAACTGGATGCGATATCGGGGAGAGAGATGTTGACAATGTTGTTATCCAACAGCACCATGAAGCCTGCAAGGGATCCGCTGATGATGATACCGACCTGTTTGCTTCGTTTCTGTACCGGCTGATCCATATAATTCAGAAGTTTCCTCAAAGGTATAAAATAGACACATAATATGTGTTTATCGTGGGATTGTTATCCAGTTCGCTTGACAAAAGGCTTAAAAAATGTTACCTTTGCGCCCCCGATACAGGCAAATCTCAACTATGAAACTTTCACAATTTCGCTTTCATCTTCCCCCGGAACTAATTGCCAACACCCCGCCTAAGCAGAGAGATGAAGTGCCCATGATGGTATTGAACAGAAAAACCAAGACCATTGAGCACAAACATTTTAAAGATATTCTGGACTATTTTGGAGATGGTGATGTTTTCATCCTCAATAACACCAAAGTCTTTCCTGCCCGCCTTTTTGGTGAAAAAGAGAAAACCGGGGCCAAAATTGAAGTATTCCTGCTTCGTGAGCTGAACAAAGATTCCCGCTTGTGGGATGTTTTAGTTGATCCTGCCCGTAAAATCAGGATTGGAAATAAACTATATTTTGGAGAAGATGATTCTCTGGTTGCCGAAGTAATTGACAATACGACTTCCCGTGGCCGCACAATCCGGTTTCTCTTCGATGGCTCGTACGACGAATTCAAACGTACTATTCAGCGACTGGGACAAACCCCATTACCAAAAATTCACGACCGGCCGATAACGGAAGAAGATGAAATCAGGTATCAAACCATTTATGCCAAACATGAAGGCGCTGTAGCAGCGCCTACAGCCGGACTTCATTTCAGCCGGGAGATCATGAAACGTATGGAGTTACAGGGGATATCTTTTGCTGAGGTCACATTACACGTTGGATTGGGAAACTTCCGTGCCATCGAAGTAGAGGATCTGTCAAAGCACAAAATGGATAGTGAAGAGATCATCATTGAGCCGGAGACTGCTGAAATTGTCAGTCGTGCAAAAGCAAACAAAAAGAAGGTGGTCGCTATCGGCACCACCACCATGAAAGCCATCGAATCATCTGTCACTATTTCCGGCATGTTAAAGCCCTACCGGGGGTGGACCAATAGATTCATCTTTCCTCCGTATGAATTCGAAATTGCCAATGCGTTGCTAAGCAATCTGCAGCTACCTCAGACTCCGATGATGATGCTGGTGGCAGCTTTTGCCGGACACGACTTCCTGTTGGAAGCCTACCAGGAAGCCATTAAAAAAAAGTATAAGTTTTTTACATACGGCTATCCTATGCTGGTCATCTGATGAATTCAGCCATTATTGTAGCAGGCGGGAGCGGAACCCGCATGAAATCAAAAATCCCCAAGCAGTTTCTTTTACTTGCAAAGAAACCCTTTTTATTTTACTCTCTTGAAGCCTTTGCCCGGTTTGATCCTGATATTCAGCTGATTTTGGTTCTGCCTGAAACTTTTTTTCTCAGATGGGAAGAGATCGTTGAACAGAAAAATTTCTCTATTCCTCACACAATCATGGCTGGGGGAGAGACTCGTTTCCAGTCTGTAAAGAATGGCCTGGAAGCCTTGAATCAGGATGGCCTGGTTGCCATTCACGACGGTGCCCGCCCTCTTCTGTCGCAAACGCTGATCAGCCGGACATTCGATACTGCCACAACATTTGGAAACGCGATACCTGTGGTGCCGGTCTCCGAATCGATGAGGATTCTGGAAGAGGTTGAAAGCCGTCCGATTGACCGGGCTCGCTACCGGCTTGTTCAAACACCACAAGTATTTCAGATCCCATTGATTAAACAGGCTTACCAGCAAGATTACGACACCGGTTTCACTGATGATGCAACAGTAATCGAAGCAATGGGTGAGACGGTACACCTTGTTGAAGGAGATCCTGTCAACATAAAGATTACCCATCCATCTGATCTCACCATGGCTGAATTTTTCTCCCTTTCCATTTCACCGGAATTATGAATGCCAGAGGAACTGTTAATGTTACATAGAGGATTTGAAAGATCTGTGCCGGAATATACCACGGCCAGAGTCGTTGTTTTCTGAAAAAACGACCCATAAAAAATACCAGTGGAAAATCAATAAGGATCTTAAAAAGGAGCAATCCCACAGAGAGATAGAGAACTATTGGTGAAAGAAATCCCAGGAAAAATCCGGCAAGGAGTGCTAATTGAAATAGATATGTAACCACACCCGTATAGAGGACAAACCCATCACGATACCCCCGGCTCTTGGATACCCAGCGGAGTCGCTGGTTGAAGAAAGCCCGCAGATTATCTGCCCCGGGAGTTGTGACAATGGCATCCTGATCCAGCAGAAACCTGATCGACCTGTTACCATATCTCTTTTTGATCGTCCAAAGTAAAAACTGGTCGTCGCCGGAAGCAAACCGCTTATTTTCTCCAAATCCACCTGACTGATGAAATACCTCTTTCTCATACCCCAGATTAGCGCCGTTGCACATGACTGCCATTCCCTGGTTTGCCAGGCCGGCAGTAACTCCCATTATGCCAAGAAACTCCAATGATTGCAGCTTCTGAAAGAGGGTTTGTTCTTGGTTGAATGCCACCGGTCCCAGGATCATTTTAGCTCCTGTCTCCTGGTAGTATGTCATGATGGAAGAGAGCCATTTTTCACTTCGATGCGTGTCAGCATCCGTAGTTACAACAATGGATCCCTGCGCTCGCTGGATTGCACGGTTAATCGCTCCTTTCTTCCCTGACTGACCAATTTCCCCTTCACCTCCACTGATGATGCCCCAGTTGTACTGAGGCCATTCTGCAATAAAACTACGAACCACAGCCACCGTCCTGTCTTCTGAAAAATCATCGCTGATGATCACTTCAAATTGTTTTGGTGATATTGTTTGATGAATCATCGATTTCAGGCATTCGGCGATGGTATCTTCTTCATTTCGCACGGGGATGATGATGCTGGTAAAAATTGGAGGAGCAGGAGTCCCGGCTGTGGGGATTTGCAACCGACTAATACCCGACATGGCCAGTATCAGGATGAAAGCATAGAGTATGGCCAGAAGGATCATTATGCCTCCGATGATCAACAGTGCCGTCATGAATGATTGTTGTTCACCTTTTTCCGGAAAAATTTCAGGTGAAATACAAAAACACTCCCAACCAGTGCAGGGATACCCAGGTTGATCGCCCATAGCAGGGTGCTGGCAGCCAGGATACCCAAATTAATCGTTTCGCTCATAACCTGTTGGTTCGAAAAATAGACTCCGAAGAAATAGAGAGCTACCGATCCCCTGATTCCCAATTCAGTGAGTGCAATCGTTGGGATGACTGCCATCACAAAATAGATCAGGGAGATCAGCATGAGGGCATCCAGGTATGGGATAGGTATGGAAAAGATCCGTAACAGCAGGTAAAACTGGGTTGAGAAAACCAAGTAACGTAAAAAACTGTATAACAAGACACTCAACAACTCTTTGTTGTGGTAAAAAGCGAATATCCTGAAGAATTTTCTGATCCGTTTCAAGCCGTTTCGGAGGATCTTTTCCTTAAACGTGGAGAGGAAGGAAACGTTCAGGTAGAAACCCAGTAAGAGTGCATTGAAGCCAAATACAACAGCTCCGATAGCGTATAAAAGATAGCTGTTATAACTCCAGTAATGGGTCATGAAGAGTGGAATAAATGCTAACATAGCAAGACTTCCGGTGAATATCGTGATCAACAACTGGCTCATGCTTCCGAGGACGGTTATCAGAATTCCTTCTATCCGGCTACCGGTATTCAGGATAAAGACACGACCAAAATATTCACCGATCCGGTTAGGGGTAAACGAGCTGATCGTGACTCCCGTTAACACAGCCTGGTAGGATCTCCAAAACCCGATCCGTTCAATCTTGGCCATCAGGTATCGCCATTTGATTGTTTCTATGGCCCAGTTCACAAACATCATGAACACCACAAGGCACATCAGCCAGATAACATCAGGATTGGAGAAATCTTCACCCAATTCCTGAAGGATCAGAGGCAGGTTTTTTTTATCAAAAACTTGATCATATATAAACCCGTATGTCAACACCAGGATAACCAGCTGGATGATTAAGTTGTATGTTTTCCCTATTTTTGTTTTGTTCTTCATGAATGCAATGGCCGCTGAACGAATCATATTAGGCATTGATCCCGGAACCAATATCATGGGTTACGGAATCGTAAAGGTTTACGGAAGTAACTTGGATCTGGTTACACTTGGGGTTTTAAAATTAGTGAAAACCGATGATCATCCGTTAAAGCTGAAGCATATTTTTGAAAAAACGCTTTCTCTGATTCAAGAATTCAAGCCTGATGAGCTAGCGATCGAAGCTCCTTTTTTTGGAAAAAATATTCAATCCATGTTAAAGCTCGGCCGGGCACAAGGGGTGGCGATGGCAGCAGCTTTATCCCGGTCAGTCCCAATTTTCGAATACTCTCCACGCAAAATCAAACAATCGATCACCGGCCAAGGAAGTGCTTCTAAAGAGCAAGTCGCTGCCATGCTACAGAATATCCTCTCGTTGAAAGAGGCTCCTGAACAGCTCGATGCCAGCGATGGCCTTGCTGTAGCTGTCTGTCACTATTTTCAAAAGGGGAACGCCGGAAATGACAAGAAGTTTTCGGGTTGGAAGAGCTATTTGAGTGCGAATCCAGACAGGATCACATAAGTTTTTGGTATACCATCCACCAGCGGTCGGGGATCTCTTCTTTGGTAGCTTGCTGATAATCTTTATATGAACAGGGCACGAGATAGTGCCTTTCGTATTTGATCCGTTGCTCAGCAGGGAGGGGGATTTCCATCCACCAGCGATCCGTTTTTTTGCTCTTGTAAAATGTGATATCCTGCTTGTGATCACTGATGGTTACATGGTATTTGAGATAATCATCTTCATCCCGGAAGGGAAAATCATTTGGCCGGCTGTAGTATCCCTCCATGAAATACCAGATCATTTGAGCAATCAGGTGAGCTGTTTGGCCATCGTGGTCAAATTTCGGATTGTATTCATAAAAGCCGAGCGATGTCAACTTGTCGCTCAATCCGGCATACCGGATGATCTGACAGGCTTCTTCGCCATAGAATCCGTTGGGGGTGGTATTCTTGTTCCCGGGTGCATCAGAACATCTGATCGAAGAGATATCGAAACTCAGTGCATCCGCATTCCGCACAATCGGCTCTACCTCTTCGAGATCCTGTCTGACAATCCCTAACCGGTACGTGTCGAAAAAGAGGTTGCTCATTAGTTTCAGGGCTTCCTGATCGATGAAGTAGGTCTGGTATCCGATGTTGGCAAAGTTAAAAAGGTAATTCGGCTGGTGGAGGATGATGCTGCTCAACCATGATTGCGAGTTGAGCTCTCCTTCTGATTTGCCGAGATCAAACATATTGTCAATACTGACGATGTTGATGATTTGTCCCAGGCCTTGATATGCCTGGTAGTTAGCATAGGTCAGATCCTGGCTTCCCCCAAGAATGATCGGTATCACATTGGCGTTTAATAGCTCTGTTATGATTCCTGTGAGTGCAAAATAGGTGTCTTTAGGGGTGTGGCCACGTTTCAGGTTCCCAAGATCAATGATCCGTGGAACGAACGAGCCTGGAAAAAGCTGGTAAAGGTATTTACGTATATAATCTGCACCTGAAGCGCAACCTTCGTTATTCACTGCGTTACGCTCTTCCGGGGCTCCAATAATTGCCAGGTCACAATTCTCTAAATCCGGGAATGCCCCGGGTTCTGCAAATGCCCTGATGAGGTCGCCAATACGGCGATGCCCTTCTTCCTCACTGGAAAGAAAACTTTCATTCAGGTCAACAGGATCAAAAAACTCTTCCATGAGTCAATGGATTTTGTCTATTTGGATTTCCGTGATTTGCTTGATTTTGTAGGTTTGGTGTCGGTGACAATCTTCCGGCACTCCTCCAGAGTCAATTCGTCAGCTTTTTTTCCCTTTGGGATTTTGTAATTCAGTTTGTTGAAGGAGATATATGGTCCATATTTGCCCTTCAGGATCTTCAGGTTTTTCTCCTCTGAAAACTCCATGATGATCCTCTCTTTATCCAGTTTTCTCTTAACAGCCATGATCTCCTGAGCTCGTTCCATGGTGATTGCTAAGGGATCATCTGTTTTCATTAGCGAAAAGAACTGGGAATCGTGACGAATGTAGGGGCCAAATCTTCCTGCAGCCACAATCACCTCTGAATCTTCGAATAGCCCCAGGTCTCGTGGTAATTTGAAGAGGTCCATTGCTTCATCGAGCGTGATTGTTTCCATGCTCTGTCCTTTTTTCAGCGCGGCAAACCGGGGTTTGTTCTCCATGTCAGAATCTCCCATCTGTACCATGGGGCCATATCGTCCGATCTTCACAAAAATATTTATCCCGGTTTGTGGATCTGCTCCAAGCAATTTCTCGCCGCTGAATTTTTTCGTTCCTTCCAGTGTTTGTTCTATCTGTTTGTGGAACGGGCCATAAAAATCTTTGATCATGGCATTCCAAACCAGTTTGCCTTCTGCGATCTCGTCAAACTCCTCCTCAACCGTAGCTGTAAAATTGTAATCAAGGATGTTTTTGAAATGGTCTAACAGAAACTGGTTTACCAGTGTTCCGATATCCGTCGGGAAGAGTTTTGCTTTTTCAGAGCCCACTTTCTCTGTCCTGTCATCCCGTGAAATGGTAGCCCCTTTCAATGTCAGGATGATAAAGTCCCGGTCCACACCAGGCCTGTCTTCCTTCACAACATATTCTCTTCGTTGAATTGTAGAGATCGTTGGTGCATACGTGGAGGGACGTCCGATGCCAAGTTCCTCCAGCTTTTTTACCAGCATTGCCTCCGTATAGCGGGCCGGTAGAAGGGAAAACTTCTGCTGTGCCTGTATCTGCTTCATGGAGAGAAAATCTCCTTTTGTCAAAGGAGGAAGCATTCTTTCTTCGCCATTTCCATTTTCCTCATCCGTCGATTCCAGGTACACTTTCAGAAAACCATCAAACTTTATCAACTCTCCCCTGGCTATGAATTTCTCGCCGGTAGTTGTGATACCAATGGTTGCAGTCGTTTTCTCAAGGACAGCGGCAGCCATTTGAGATGCAATTGTCCGTTTCCAGATCAGATCATACAACCTTTTATGTGATTTATCACCTTCCACTGACCGGACATTCATATAGGTCGGCCTGATCGCTTCATGTGCCTCCTGAGCGCCTTTGGAACGCGTGGTATATTTTCGGGTTTTTACATAATCCTGTCCAAACGTATCGGTGATCTCTTTTTTCGCCATCCCGATTGCGAGGTTGGAAATATTAAGGGAATCTGTACGCATGTAGGTTATCTTTCCCGATTCATAGAGATCCTGTGCGATTCGCATTGTATTGGCGACAGAAAAGCCAAGCTTTCTTGATGCTTCCTGTTGAAGTGTTGAAGTAGTAAAAGGTGGCGCCGGAGATTTTTTAGCAGGTTTCGTTTCAATATCCTCAATCTGAAATTCAGCTCCTTTGCACTTCTCAAGGAATGCTTCAGCCTCCTTCTGTGTCTTAAATCGTTTGTTTAGTTCCGCTTGCAACGTGATACTCTTTGATTCATGGTCGACGATAAAATCACCTGCAATACGGTAAGATGAAACCACCTTAAAGTTCTTTATCTCTTCTTCCCTTTCCACAATCAATCGAACAGCCACCGACTGAACGCGTCCGGCTGAAAGAGCCGGCTTGATCTTTTTCCATAGCAATGGGGAAAGTTCAAAACCAACGAGCCGGTCCAGTACACGCCTTGCTTGCTGAGCGTTGACAAGGTTCCTGTCAATGCCTCTCGGGTGCTCAATGGCTTCCAGGATGGCCGTTTTGGTGATTTCATGAAAAACGATCCGTCGGACTTTAGAATTCTCAATTTCCAGTGCATCCATCAAGTGAGATGCGATGGCCTCTCCTTCCCGGTCTTCATCAGAAGCGAGCCAGACAAGCTCTGATGATTTCGCCTTTTTTTTCAGATCGGCTACAATCTTCTTTTTCTCAGGGGATATGATATATTTTGGAACGAAATCATTATTAATATCTACTCCTAAATCCTTTTTCGATAAATCCATTACATGTCCGAAACAGGACTTCACCTGGTATTCCTTTCCCAAAAATCCTTCTATCGTTTTGGCTTTTGCGGGAGACTCTACTATCACAAGGTTTTTCGTCATCTTTCTATCCATTTTGAACTCCAAATCAGGCTACAAAAGTAAGACAATAAAGTTAATCCGTACCTTTGCAACTCTTTTTTCCTATTAATCGGGTTCAACCTCAAAAGGTTATATGTTTTGACAGCAGAAAGTAAAAAAATCTATATGGAAACCTATGGCTGTCAGATGAATTTCTCTGATAGTGAGATCGTTGCGTCGATATTATATGATGAAGGTTATCGTTCAACAGATGAGATTACTCAAGCGGACATCATTTTCATCAATACATGTTCTATTCGTGATAATGCAGAACAGCGAGTAAAAAAACGGTTGCAACAATTCCGTTCTTATAAAAAGAGGAATCCGGCACTGATCATTGGTCTGTTGGGTTGTATGGCTGACCGGATAAAAACGGTGTTACTGGAAGAAGAGCAATTGCTGGATGTGGTTTCGGGTCCTGATTCATACAGAGACCTCCCCCGGTTGCTGGAGCAGGTTGAATCGGGTCAGCGTGGGGTGAATACGCTGTTGTCGATGGAAGAGACCTATGCCGACATCACACCCGTCAGGTTAGGCAGCAATGGGATCTCCGCTTTCCTTTCCATCATGCGGGGATGTGAGAACTACTGCTCCTATTGTGTGGTTCCTTTCACTCGTGGCAGGGAGCGAAGCCGGGATACAGGATCAATATTTCAGGAGGCAAACGACTTATTTGAACGGGGTTACAGGGAAATCACATTGTTGGGCCAGAATGTCAACTCGTATCGCTGGACAGAGGAGGAGGAAGAGGTGAACTTTGCAAAACTACTTATCCGGATTGCGACAATTGATCCCCTGTTGCGCATCCGGTTTGCTACTTCCCATCCCAAAGATATCTCCGGCGAACTGTTGGAGGCCATTGCAGCTCATCCGAACATCTGTAAATCGATCCATCTTCCTGTTCAATCAGGAAGCAGCCGTGTGCTGGAGTTGATGAACCGGAAATATACACGTGAGCAATACATGGAGCGGGTGAATGAGATCCGGCGGATCATTCCCGGATGCGCAATTTCCACCGATATCATAGCTGGGTTTTGTAATGAAACCGAAGAGGACCACAGGGAGACCTTATCATTGATGGAGTGGGTCGGGTTTGATTATGCGTTCATGTTCAACTATTCGGAACGACCGCAAACACTGGCAGCAGAGACCCTGGATGACGACATTGCGCAGGAGGTGAAAGAGCGGCGTTTGAAAGAGGTGATCGACCTGCAGCAGAAACTCTCTTATCAACGAAATTTACAGGATCTCCAACAAGTTTTCGAGGTGCTTGTTGAAGGAGAATCTAAACGCTCGGGGGATCAATTCATGGGAAGGAACTCACAAAACAAAGTAGTTGTCTTCCCAAAAAATAGAAGTAATCCAGGAGATTACGTTCGTGTAAAGATCCATCACTGTACCTCTGCCACATTACTTGGAGAGATCATTGATTAAACCTGCTCAACATAAATCCTTTTTCTGGTAATTTATCGCTATTTTTGCAGATTATTTAGACAGAATATTGATTGGATTTTCCCAATTCTTGAAAATAAGCTACCTTTGTCCGGCTTTATTCACGCAACCTATATGAAAAACAGATACATTCACTACAGCCGATCTCTGGTTCAGTTCTCTCTCATCCTGTTAATATTTGCCTCCTGCGTTCCGCAAAAAAAGATCAAATACCTGCAAACTCTTCAGGCACAGGATACAACTGATGCCTATATTAACAAGCGTCCCCTGGATTATAAAATCCAACCCTATGATAACCTTTACATCAGGATCTTTAGCCTGGATGAAAAGACCTTTATGTTTTTTAATATGGTTTCCGGAGCAAATCAGAATCAATTAACCAATGATGCTTCGATCTATCTAAATAGTTACAGTGTAGATAAAGACGGATATATAGATTTTCCAATTGTTGGCCGGGTCAATGTCAGGAATCTGACAGTTGAACAGGTGAAAAACGTACTGCAGAAAAAGGTGGATGAATACCTGACCGAGACCATGGTAGTGGTCAAGATGGTCAATTTCAACATTACGATTCTTGGGGAAGTTCGTAGTCCTGGTCAGATCAAGATCTACCAGGATGAGATCAATATTTTCGAAGCACTCTCCATGGCAGGTGACTTAACCGATTTTGCGAACCGGAATAAGATTGCCCTCGTTCGCCAAACTCCGGATGGATCCAAAGTCCATTACCTCAATCTGACCAAAGCGAACATCATGTCTTCTGAATATTTTTACATGATGCCAAATGATATCCTTTATGCCTCTCCCCTGGGCATCAAGCAATGGGGATTTGCTGTTTTCCCATACGCGCTTATATTTTCAGCGATCTCAACAGCATTGTTGTTAATCAATTACTTTAAATAGGTAACCCAGTGAACGATAACATACAGGATTTTGCCCAGCAGGAACAGCAGGCTATTGACTACAAGGTCATCTTATTCAAATTCTACAGATACTGGTATTTCTTCGCTATAACCATTTTCATTGCCCTGATCATAGCTTTTGTTTTCAACAAGTATTCCAAACCTGTTTACGAAGTAAAAACGACAGTTCTGATCAAGGATAAGTCTGAGAATAAATTCAATATGCAGGATATCATGGGTATGGGCTTGGGAAATAATATGCAAAACCTGCAAAACGAGATCGGGATCCTGACTTCGTATACGATGACCTATCGCACCGTATTAAAATGTGGATTTGAAGTGGCCTATTACAGTGAAGAGAATTTCATCACCAAAGAACTCTATACTTCATCACCATTCAATGTTGAGTTTGACACCTCCTTCCCGCAACCGGTTAACATCCGTCTAAACATGACCATCCTCTCCAATTCTGAATTCAGGCTGGAGGTCAAAGATGAGAAGGTGACTTTTTTCGATTATTCCACCAAAGAACCAGTTCCTGGGCTGACAGAGAACATCTCATCTAATGAAACGTATCGATTTGGCCAGGAGATCGCAACAGAAGATTTCAAATTCAAGATCCTTCTGAATGCAAACTACGACCCGGAAACGGATAGGAACAAATCTTTCTATTTCATCTTTAAGGGATATCCCAGTTTGGTTGGAGAATTCCGGGGATTTAGCGTTGAGCCCATTAACCGCGATGCTTCCATTGTTGAACTAACCTTGAAAGGCGGGAATGTTGAGAAAATCGCCGATTTTCTGAATACCCTTACCAATGAATATATGCAGCGTGGCCTGGAACAAAAAAACCTGGTTGCCATCAAAACCATCAATTTCATTGACAGTGAACTAAGAGGAATTGCTGATTCATTGAATCGGTCTGAGCGGTCTCTTCAATCATTTCAATCCAGAACGGAGATCATGGATCTTGATCAGACAGCTCAACAAGTGTTAGATAAGATGATGGAGTTGCAGGATGAAAAAGCAGTGATCCTGGTGACATCCAAATAC
>CAZTSX010000012.1:0-66882 GCA_964616825.1 uncultured Prolixibacteraceae bacterium | reverse complement strand
GAGATCGATGACAGGATTAATTTTCTGAATGCCCGAATTTCCGAACTACCTGAAAATCAGCGTGTATTGATTGGCATCGAGCGGAAATACAAACTGGTTGATGCCATCTATACCTTCTTGCTGGAAAAACGCTCGGAGGCTCAGATCACTCAGGCCTCCAATCTGCCTGACAACGAAGTGATTGATACGGCGCGTTTTGAAGGACTAAGCCCGGTATTCCCTAAGAAGAGTCTCAACTACATGATCGCCCTGATCATCGGGATTATTCTTCCTGTTGTCTATATCCTGGGGAAAGACTATTTCAACGACAAGATCATGGAGCGGGAAGATATTGAAAAGATCACCCAGCTGCCAATTGTCGGACACGTTATCCACAGTGAGAAGGAGGGTAAGGTCGTGGTGGCTGAATCACCCAAATCATCGATTGCTGAATCGTTCCGGTCTGTACGTACGAACCTGACATACCTCCTTAAAGGGAAGGAAAAACAGGTGGTGTTGATTACATCGGATATGGTGATGGCCGGCAAAACGTTTTGCTCGATCAATCTGGCTTCAGTTTTTGCCCTTTACGGGAAGAAGACCTTACTTTTGGGATTCGACCTTCGTAAACCGAAGATCTACCAGGATTTCGGCCTGACCAACACCGAAGGGATCAGCTCTTACCTTATTAATAAAAGCTCATTGGAGAATATTATCCAGCACTCCGGAATTGAGAATTTTGATATCGTGATGGCAGGTCCTGTTCCGCCGAATCCGGCCGAGCTGATCGCCTCCGACAAGTGTACAGAATTGTTTGCACGCCTGAAAGAAATTTATGATTACATCGTCATTGACACGCCTCCAGTCGGACTGGTTACAGATGCCTTCCTGCTAATGAAGCATGCCGATGCAAATCTAGTCCTGGTTCGCCAGAATTACACGCATAAAAAGATATTCTCTTCCATCATCAAAGATATGGAGCAGCGGAATATCCCGAACCTGGCTATTTTGATCAATGACGTGAAGTTGAGTCGGAATTCTTATGGGTATGGTTACGGGTATGGATATGGGTATGGGTACGGATACGGGTATGGATATGGATACGGATATGGGTATGGATACGGTTACGGATATGGATATTATTCCGACGATAAGGATTCTCAGAAAAAATCTGCATTTAAACGCCTCTTCAGTATATAGAAAATCAATCCTATTCTTCTTACAATAAATCCCTGAAAAAAGAGTTATTTTGATAATCTTTTTTCTTACTTAAACCAGAGCTGATTTTCATGAATATACGATCCTTCTTTTTCCTGTTTGTATTCCTTTTTTCGATTGGCCTGTCAGGCATGTCTCAGGAAACTCCGATTGGCCAGTGGAGAGATGAACTGCCTTATTACCAGGTAATCTCTGTAACAGAAGTTGACAACTCCATCTATGCAGCTACTCCGTATGCCATTTTCATCCTGGACCAAGATGATAACAGTGTGCAACGGATGACTAAAATCAACGGGCTTTCGGATATCGGGATCACAGCCATCGAATATAATGATCAGACAGGCACGGTGGTTCTGACCTATTCCAATGCCAATATTGATTTGATCAATAACCTGATGGTTACGAACATCTCCGATATCAAACGAAAACAGATTCTTGGAAATAAAACCATTAACAGTGTCTATTGTCATGAAAAACTAGCCTACCTCGCCTGTGGTTTTGGTATTGTGGTCCTTGACCTGGTAAAAGAAGAGATCCGTGATACTTACTACATCGGACCCGATGGCAGTCCGATCAATGTACTTTCTGTAACCTCTGACAGCCAGGACACCATTTGGGCAGCCACAGAGTTGGGCATCTACAAAGCCTATATCAAAAATCCTAACCTTGTCAACTTTGCTGCCTGGGAGCTGGATTCAAGAATGGATACCACAATGACCTATAATACGATCACCTCGTTGGAGGATCAGGTCTTTGTAAATAAGTCTCGTACGACTCCCGACAGGGATACCATCTACATCCATAAAGATGGAGACTGGTTATCCTGGAACCCGGGAGTCAGCAATACCATCCATAAGCTGAGATCGGGCTACAACAACCTGACCATCACTTACAATTACTTTGTTCATGTGTTTGATCAGAACCTTGATACCGTAGCAAACATCTGGAGCTACTATCCTGCGAATCCCTTTCCCCTGGATGCCATACAGGGAAAAGATAACTGGATCTGGATCGGGGATACCTATGCAGGACTGGTTGCTTATAATATGACCGGAAATTATTTCCGGTCGTATAATCTCAGCGGCCCATTGACTGCCAACGCCTTCAGCATGACAGCTCACGGAGATGATCTGTTAATTGCACCGGGAGGGAGAGATGGTTCTTATGTTCCACTTTATTATCCTGGCCAGATTTATAAATTTAACAATGTCAACTGGACAAA
This sequence comes from uncultured Prolixibacteraceae bacterium, assembly GCA_964616825.1. GTDB lineage: Bacteria > Bacteroidota > Bacteroidia > Bacteroidales > FEN-979 > QYOJ01. Next base: position 64,463 of record CAZTSX010000012.1, on the reverse strand, counting down.
TTATTCAGGTTCGTCCATACAACCTATGGCCGGGATCAGTGATATCGTGACGGTTGCAATCAATCCGAATGATCCCAACCGATTTTATGCAGGAGCCTGGGGGAAAGGACTTCTCGAATTCAACGGCAATGATTTTGTGAACCGTTACGGTAATTGGAACAGCACACTGGGTCATCATTCTGCATCCGATACCGGAGATATCCGGGTTGGAGGAACGGCGTTTGATAATAATGGGAACTTATGGGTCTCCACTTCTCACACCAATAATTGTCTTTCACTGAAGAGAGGAAATGAGTGGACAGGATTTACCATTACGAAAGTTCAGGAGTCCGATCTGGGACAGATGATCATTGACCGGTTTGATCAAAAGTGGATCGTTATGCGTTATGGCAACATGAACCCGAACTCGATCTTAGTCTTTACTGATAATGGTACACCCGATAATCCCAATGACGACCTCTCTAAGAAACTTAATTCCACGGTCGGACGCGGGAATATTCCGGGAACCATTGTCTTTGCCATTACTGAAGACAAAGACGGGGAGATCTGGATCGGAACGGAAAAAGGGGTAGCTGTATTTTATAGTCCGGAAAATGTTTTCACTGGTCAGAATTTTGATGCCCAGCGAATCCTGGTTGAGTATGGTGGATATTACCAGTATCTCCTGGAAGACGAGATTGTCACCGCCATCGCTGTAGATGGCTCCAACCGCAAATGGATCGGCACCGATCGGAGTGGCGTATTTCTTTTTTCTGAAGACGGAACCCAGGAGATTCATCACTTCACGGAAGATAACAGTGCATTATTCTCGAACCGGATTACCAGTCTGACCATCAATGCCAACGGAGATGTCTTTATAGGTACAGATAAAGGGGTGATCTCTTATCGTGGAAGTGCCACTGAAGGAAGCGAGATCCACAAAGATGTTTACGCATTCCCGAACCCGGTGAAAAATGGGTATGATGGATACATCGGCATCAAGGGGCTGGTAACCAACGCCCAGATACGTATAACCGATATCGGCGGCCGGATTGTCTATTCAACCCAAGCGGAAGGCGGACAGGCCATATGGAACGGGAGAAACCTAGGTGGAAAACGAGTGAAAACCGGTGTCTACCTGGTCTTTTCCAGCGATGAAAAAGGGAAAGAGAAAGTGGTGACTAAAATTCTTTTCATCAACTGATGTTGTATAAAACCCGGGGGATTATTCTCCATTCCATCAAGTATTCGGAAACCAGTTTAATCGTAAAAGCCTATACGGAGACGTTCGGCCTACAGTCATACCTGTTAAAAGGTGCACGAAGTCCGAAATCAAAGATCAGGCCTGTTCTATTCCAGCCGTTGACCCTTCTTGACCTGGTTGTATACCACAAGGAAAAATCAACGTTACATTCGATTAAGGAGGTGAAGCTGGCAGCCCATTTTCACTCAGTCCCATCAGATATCCGAAAAAGTTCTATTGTCCTGTTTCTTGCCGAATTGATCTATAAATCGATCCGGGAAGAGGAGCCAAATAATGCGTTGTTCGAGTTTTTATGGCATTCGCTCCTTCTGCTGGAAACCATTGAAGAGCCTTTTTCAAGTTTCCACCTTCTGTTTGCTGTTAAATTATGCCGGTATCTGGGCTTTCAACCCCAACAAAACCGGAGTGAATATAATCGTTTCTTTCATCTTCGGGAAGGCTCGTTTCAATCCGTTTTCAACTCTCCCGATGACTGTATGGATGAAACCCAGAGTGCCTGGCTTTTCCGTTTGATGAAAACCGACCTGGATCAACTCTCCCTGCTTAACATCCCCGCCAAAATACGAAATCCACTACTTGACAAGATCCTTGTCTACTATCAATCTCACCTTCCTGGCCGGATTACGTTCCGTTCGCATGAGGTCTTGCATACAGTCCTGGCATGATACGTTGATTCCCTCTTTTCCGTATCTTTGCGTAAATTCTTTGCCATGGAACATTCGCTGTCAGAACAGGAACAAACCCGAAGAGATTCATTACAAGAGCTGGTTAAGCTTGGAATCAATCCCTTTCCTCCGGAAAGCTTTGAAGTAAATATTACCTCGGCAGAGATCAAACAGAATTTTCCAGACAACAATGCCTTATATCAGAATATTAGTATCGCCGGGCGGATTATGAGCCGGCGAATAATGGGAGCTGCATCTTTTGCTGAGATACAAGATGAAACAGGGCGGATCCAGATCTACCTCAGACGTGATGAAATCTGTCCGGATGAGGATAAAACCCTTTATAACATAATTTTTAAAAGACATCTCGATATTGGAGATATCATTGGAGTTACCGGATTTGTATTTATCACCAAGATGGGTGAGATCACCATCCATGTGACATCTCTGAAACTCCTTTGTAAATCACTCAGACCACTTCCCATCGTTAAGGAGAAAGAAGATACCGTTTATGATGCCTTTACGGATCCTGAGCTGAGGTACCGGCAACGCTATGTCGATCTGATCGTAAATCCTCCTGTCCGCGAGGTCTTTATCAAACGGGCACAACTGATCAATTCGATGCGCAGTTTTCTTGACTCCAAAAACTACCTGGAGGTGGAGACCCCGGTTCTTCAGCCACTTTATGGAGGCGCTGCAGCCAGGCCTTTTAAAACCCACCACAACTCTCTGGATATGATCCTCTATCTCAGGATTGCTAATGAGCTTTACTTGAAAAAGCTGATCGTAGGCGGATATCCGGGAGTTTATGAGTTTGGTAAAGACTTCCGGAATGAAGGGATGGACCGCTATCATAACCCGGAGTTTACACAGATGGAGCTCTATGTAGCATATAAAGACTACCAGTGGATGATGGAACTGGTGGAGGAGATGATAGAAGGGATTGCCGTGGATCTGCATGGCAAGACAGAAGTACAGGTAGGTGATCAACTGATCGACTTCAAGCGCCCCTGGAAGCGATTCACCATGTATGAAATCATTCAGCAATTCACCGGGACAGATATCTCTGAAATGGATGAAGAGGCGTTACGAGAAACGGCCAAACAGCTAAATGTATCTATTGATCCAAGCATGGCTAAAGGAAAGATCATTGATGAGATTTTTGGTGAAAAATGCGAACCCAACCTGATCCAACCGACATTCATAACAGATTATCCTGTCGAAATGTCTCCATTGGCAAAAAAGCACCGCAATGAAGAGGGGCTTGCCGAACGGTTTGAGGCGATCTGCAACGGAAAAGAGTTATGCAATGCATTTTCGGAATTGAATGATCCGATCGATCAACGTGAGCGGTTCGAAGCTCAACTTGAGCTCGGGAAACGCGGGGATAGTGAATCGATGATGCTGGATGAAGATTTCCTGAAAGCATTGGAATATGGGATGCCTCCTACCGCAGGACTGGGAGTTGGTATCGACCGGCTGGCGATGATCATGGCCAACCAGTCATCTATCCAGGATGTATTGTTTTTCCCGCAAATGCGGCCTGAAAAGCGAATTGTTACTGAATAAGGACCATCCGTCTGGATTGGATTTTGTTCGTAGTCCTCATAGTATATATGTAAATCCCACCCGGAACTTTTCGTCCTGATTGATCTACACCATTCCACGTTATTGCATGGTTTCCGGCCTGCATGAAAGCATCTGCCAATGACGCTACTCGTTTCCCGCGGACATCAAACACGTCGATGGTTACATGGTCGGGTTGAATAATTGTAAACGGAATGATGGTTGATTTCATCACCGGGTTGGGATAGTTCTGACCTAACCGGCCTGAGATTCCGGCCAGGAGTTCTTGATTTCCGGTGAGAAGGCTGTCATTCACAGCAATGATCACCCGAACTGTCCCCACGGAAGAGGTAACCTCCAGGGTATCCAGTGCATATCCGGTAAATTGGTCGAGCAGGGGAAGATCTACCCTGACTCGAAGTTCTGTCGTATCATTCGGATTCAGTGAGTAAGGAGTTACCGGAACCGTTTCAATGTGCCAGGAAAAAGCCGGATTAAAGCCCTCCTCCTGGATATCTGTGACAGTGACTATTGTATTGGTGAAATTGTTCAGAACGGTTACCTTCCCCTCCAGACACTCCTCCGGTGTATTGAATTTCAAGGTATCCGGTATAGCCGTGATGTTGGTATAGATCGTATTGAATTGAAACGGATCAGGTTCCCCGATGTAGGGCGCATTGGCGTGTCGACCTGAATGATCGGCTGCAGTCAGGTAGTACTCGATGACATTTTCCCCGGGTTGTTTTGGAATAATGCCGGAAAATAAGCTCTCCGAAGTATTCCCCATATTAACGATTATCCACGGACCGTTATTCACCCGGTAGTGAATGAGAATGGAATCATTGATAACAGTGGTATCACTGCAAACTATCAACTCGGCATCGATGGTATAATCCTCTTCACAGGGATGGTTACCGAAAAGAGGATAGTGCCGGATGTAGAGTAATCCCACATCGGCGATCCCTTTGGCCCGGCAATGCAACGCGTCTGTTGACTCCCAGGGTGCGGAAGATTTCCCGATAAAGCCAATTACCTCATATCCTGGCATCGCCTCTTCATATCTAACAAGTGCACTATCGTCCCATGTGCTATTCATGATGGGAACCAACACTTTTTTGTTAAGGATCAACGAATTTGTATACGGTTGATTTCCTGGTGTATTCACACGGAAAACCTGATAATTATATCCATACGCACAAGTTTCAGCAGCCCAATAGGCTGCTGCTGCTTCTATCTGGTTGTATCGTGGATGGTATGTAGGCACTTCCCGGACAAGAATTTTATCTGGGGCCAGAAATTTCGCCCAGCAGTCGATGTGATCAATATAGGTACCATTGGGATCCGGCCTCACATGGTACGTGTTAATTCCAAGGTAATCATGCACTTTTTCCGCTACCTGCTCATGCGTCAGCATGGGATTCTCAGTCCATACAATTGTGGTTGACGCAGCAATTCCATATCCGTCCGTCATATAGTTGCCTCCGGTATGTTCCAGCCTCATCCCAAACCATGGGATTCCCAGCATATTGGCTACCTCTTTCGGGATTTCATCATCCAGTGGTCGGGGACGATTGTAGGGAAAATCCACAATGCCTATCTGGTTAGCACTGTCAGATTCAAACCAGGGGCCGTAATCCCGGGTCCAATGTGAATTGGTTCCGGCTATTAAAAAGTTACAATTACTGGTATCTACGCCATTCGAGATATATTGATTTAGCACTGAATTTTGCTGGCCGGTACTACTCACAATGGCCGTGACCATAATATCATCAGCCATCTCTTTAATCAGAGCAAACGGAATCCCAAAGGGATAACGAATCAGGACTCCCTGCATGTGATCAAATTCCGCTACATTCCTGATTGGAGAGGCAGGCGGATCTGTCTCGACAAAATACATGCCAATCTCATCTAACCGGGTCATCTCCTCCGGTGTTAACCAGTGCGTGAGTTTTTGAAGAGTTTCTTGCTTAGTCTGCGCAATTGATGTTAAGGGAATTGCTAAAAAGAGGATAAGAGATGCAAAAATAACAGTCGACAGTGTTGCTCTGACGGGATATAGTTTCATCATGATGACAGGATGGTTTGGTGATAATCACCGCAAAGATAAGGGTTTCGAAGGATATTCAAAACGATACATCTAATCACTTAACTGGTTGGTTAACTGCTCTTTTTCTGGTAATAACTTCTTCAGGATTTTTTTTCACTTCTGGTAAAAAGCCTTTAACTTTGTGTGAAAGCATGATCCATGAATAAGAAAATTGCTGTTGCGCGTCTCTCTATCATCTCCAATTCAGTTTTAATTGTTTTGAAATTGGCGGCAGGGCTCATCAGCGGGTCAGTCAGCATCATCTCGGAAGCGATCCATTCATTCATGGATCTCCTGGCTGCCGTGATCGCATTCTTTTCTGTCAGGATCTCGGACCGGCCTGCTGATTCAAAGCACCCTTACGGTCACGGAAAATTTGAGAACATCAGTGGCGTAATAGAGGCAATTTTAATATTTGGGGCTGCATTCTGGATCATTTATGCGGCGATAAAAAAACTGATGCACCCTGGAGAAATCGAATCCTTGCAAATCGGTTTTATCGTTATGATGATATCAGCGACCGTTAACTTCTTTGTCTCCAGAAAGCTTTATAAAGTAGCTAAAGAGACCGACTCGATCGCTCTTGAAGCCGATGCCCTGCATCTAAAAACAGATATCTATACATCTCTGGGGGTAGCGGTTGGTTTGCTCCTGATCTGGTTTACTGGATTTCATCTGCTTGACCCGATCATCGCGATCCTGGTCGCTTTGCTAATCCTGAAAGAGTCTTTCATGTTGTTTCGAAGAGCATATGGTCCGTTGCTTGACACGGCCTTATCAGAAAATGAAGTCAGGATCATCAAACAGATCGTGGACGCAAAATGTTCGGAAAAATTTACCTATCATCACTTTCGTACCCGAAGAGCTGGAACATACAAGTATGTTGATTTCCATCTGAATGTTCCCAGGGAGATGACGGTCAAGGAGGCCCATGATTTCTGTGATGCTATCGAAGTTGACATTAAAAAATCAGTTGATTTTATCGAGGTTACAATTCACGTTGAATACACCTGATATTGGTAGCTCTCTAACGCACTTTTTCATCATCTTCTACGTTTCATTGAAGCACAGATTAATTAACATCACGTTGTTAATCAAAATTTGAAAAGACCCGCCGAAAGAGACCTGATTCGTCTATTTTTGCAGCAACCTGGCATATTAGATTCACGAAAATCGCTATCACTGATGAAACAACTCGGATATTTGCTTATCGTTCTTTTGCTTATTCCGGTCATCCTTAAAGCACAGGATACCGCTTCTACAGATACCACTTCTCAGGTTGCCTTTGTTGAAGATGATCCGGTTGCAGCTATGCTGGACAGTCTTTCACTGCTGACTATCTTTGAAGGTAACGGATTTGGTAAGCACAGCACTATCAAGGATTATTCGCACACATCAAGCCCACATTTTCCTGATTCGGTAATCAAAGCCAGAATCCTATCGATGAATGACCAGACGCCATTTGAGTATATTTACAACGACCGGGTGAAGCAATTTATCGATCTCTATGCCATTAAAAAAAGAGAGTTAACCGGTCGCATTCTGGGGCTGGCAGAGCTCTATTTCCCCTTATTTGAAGAACAACTTGACCAACGCAACATGCCGTTGGAGTTGAAATACCTTGCGGTCATTGAATCGGCATTGAATCCAACTGCCAATTCCAGGGCCGGAGCCAAAGGATTGTGGCAGTTTATGTATGGAACCGGGAAGGTCTATGGATTGAAGGTTACATCGTTGGTGGATGACCGGTTCGATCCTTACAAATCAACCATCGCCGCTTGCGAACACCTGAAGGACCTGTACGACATTTATGGAAACTGGTCATTGGCCCTGGCTGCTTATAACTCGGGAGCGGGCAATGTCAATAAGGCTATCCGGCGATCAGGCGGACATAAGAATTTCTGGGTGATCTATCCCTTTTTACCAAGAGAGACCCGGTCGTATGTTCCTGCATTCATTGCTGCCAGCTATGTGATGATACATGCTGATGCCTATAAGATCCGCCCGGTAGAACCAACCGTTTTGCATTACGAGATCGATACAGTCACCATCCGGGATATCCTCACATTCGGACAGATCTCTGAAATGCTCTCTATTTCGAAAGATGAGATTACTTTTCTTAACCCGGCATACAAACAGGGTATCATTCCGGCATCGGCTGATAATTTATATTTTCTGCGTTTACGAAAAAAAGATGTGGGCGATTTTATCATGAATGAAAAAAATATTTATGCCTACAAAACAAAGCAGGCATTGAAGCGTGATTCCCTTGAAAAGATTGTGGAAGAGAGCAAGCGAACAACCAGGTATTATATCGTCAAACGTGGTGACAACCTGGGTAGTATCGCACAGAGATACCGGATGTCGGTTTCGCAATTGAAGCGGATGAATAATCTCCGTTCCAACACCATTCATCCCAGGCAACGCCTGGTTGTCTATAACGGTTCAGGAACCAGGCCAGCATCCGGCAAAACATATGCAAGCAATACCTCCTCACCGAAACCAGCACCTGCCTACCATAAAGTAAGACGTGGTGAAAATCTCGGGCTGATTGCCGGCAAATATGGTTGTTCCGTTAAGCAATTGAAGAGTTGGAATAACCTTTCCAGATCTACCATCTACCCTGGACAGAAATTGAAGATCTCCAACTCAAGGTCCTCCGGATCATCTTCATCCGGCAAGTCAGCGTACTTCACCTATACAATTAAATCCGGGGATAACTTATGGGATCTGGCACAAAAATATGATTGCACAGTCAATGCAATTAAAAAGTTGAATAAGCTAAAAAATGCTAACAGGCTCAGGCCGGGTCAGAAGATAAAGATCCCGAGGTAATTGCAATTATTGCCATACATTGCCATATATGTCTTAACCGTTCATCAATAATCGCTTTTTGTTTTTCGCTTTTCGCAATTTGAATAAAAAGGTTTATTCCTGCCTTTGTCCCTCTATGCCTCCATGCCAAAAAAAACTGAGAATTTCTTCAAAAAAGTTTGATGGTTTGAATTATTTTATATCTTTGACCTTTTGGTTAAACTTTTTAATTAATCCATTTAGTTAAACCATATGGTTAATTCTCCACAGGGAACGGAAGAAAAGATCCTGGAAGCAGCCAAAAAAGTTTTCCACCGGAAAGGATATGAAGGAGCCCGGATGCAGGAGATTGCTGATGAAGCGGGCATCAATAAAGCATTACTTCATTACTATTTCCGGAGCAAGGAGAAGCTTTTTGAAGCGGTTTTCGAAGATGCTTTCTCCGGAATTATGCGTTTGGTCTCAACGATCTTTTTCTCCGACAAACCATTGAAAGATAAAATCCAGGCATTCCTTTCCAGCTACCTCAACATCATCACAGAGAATTCCTATATCCCCTGGTTCATCATCAACGGAATCTATGAACGTCCGGAACAGATCAAAGCGATCTTCGATAAACAGGATACCAATCCTCTTCAACTGATGAAACTATTGAGATCACAGGTCCGGAAAGAGTATGGTGTCGATATTGATCCTTTCCAGATCTGGCTCAATATCCTCTCTTTGAGCATTTTTCCGGTAATAGCCAAGCCCCTTGTCAGAGAGATATTCCAACTCCCTGAAGAAACATATAATCAGCTTATGGAAGAACGAAAAGAGCTGGTGTCCGATTTGATCATTGATACATTGAAAGCCTATGAAAAAGGAGAAAATTAGTAAGGCTGTTTTGTGGACCTGCATGAAGCTTCTGCCAGCCATGTTAGTCCTGCCGGCATCCACTCTGGCACAAGACACACTCACCCTCAGCTACTGTTATCTGATGGTTGAGCAGAACTATCCATTAGCCGGACAATTGGATCTTCTGGCTGGGAGTAACACACTGAAGGTAAAGAACCTGAATAAAAATTACCTGCCACAAATCAACATCAACGGGCAGGCTTCTTATCAGTCGGATGTCACCAAAGTGGAGATCGAATTGCCGGCCGGATTCCCCCCTCTTCAGATGCCGGTATTGAATAAGGACTGGTACAAAGTTACCCTGGATATCAACCAGGCTATCTGGGATGGAAATGTAACCAGTTATCAGAAGAAGCTGGAAGATTATGATCTTCAGGTAGATCAAACCAGTGTCAAGGCTGAATTGTATAAGCTAAAAAAACAGGTGAATCAATTCTACTTTACCATTATCCTGCTCAATCAAAACGAAAAGCTTTTGCTTAGCACCAAGGATCAGCTATCTGAAAAGCTAAAAGAGGTTCAGGCTGGCATTCAATACGGAGCTGTATTGCAATCGACAGCAGATGCACTGGAAGCCGAGATTATACGGATTGAACAACGAGAGGCTGAGACACAGATAGATAGAGCTGCCCTGTTCAATATGCTTTCCGAATTGATTGACATTGAGGTTTCTGAGAATACCTATTTAATCCTACCCGATCCTTTCCTGTCGGATTTCAATTTTCAAAATCAGCGATTGGAGAACCAGGTATTCAACCTGCAACGCTCCCGGCTAGAGGTGATGCGAAGTATGGTGACAACAAAATGGAATCCAAAGTTTTTTGCTTTCGGCCAGGCTGGTATCGGAAGACCAGCATTAAACATGCTCTCTAATAATTTTGAACCATATTACATTGTTGGACTCAAGTTGAGCTGGACGCCTCTCAACTGGAATGCAAACAAGAATGAGAGACAGATCCTTGATATCCAGTCAAATATTCTACTTGCCCAGCAGCAGTCATTTGATAAAACCCTGAAAATTCAATCCGAAAAAGAGCTATCAGAAGTTTTAAAGGCCCTTGATGTGATGGAGAAAGATCAGGAGATCATTGCCCTGCGGAAGAAAATCTCTCAATCGGCTTCATCACAACTTGATAATGGCGTGATCACTTCAAGTGATTATGTTGCCCGGTTAACGGATGAGAGGCAAGCACGATTGAGTTATGAAATCCATCGCATTCAATTGGCCAAGGCCAAACTATCTTATCTTTATAACCAGGGAAAATTGTAAAAAAATATGATTGATATGAAAACACATCCTTATTTATTTCTATTGGCTATCATTCTACTCGGTGCATGTTCAGGGAAAGACGACCAACCCGATGCCTGGGGTACATTTGAAGCTACCGAGATCACTGTTTCAGCTATGGCGAACGGAAAGCTCTTGCAATTCCAGGTGGAAGAGGGTCAGATCCTTGACTCCGGCCAGGTAGTTGGCTTTGTGGATACCACCGATATGTTCTTAAAAAAACTCCAGGCAATAGATCAGCGAAACGCCACTGCATCACGCAAAGCAGACCTGCACGCGCAAATCGCGGTTCAGGAGCAGAACAGGGAAAATGTTCTCGTTGAAAAACATCGCGTAACAAAGCTGTTGAAAGCGGGAGCTGCTACACAAAAACAAATGGATGACATCACAGCCAGCATTAACCTTATTGACAGGCAGATCGCTTACATAAACACCAAGTTTGGCGGGATTGAAGACCAGATTGGCAGTATCAATCAACAAATCGCTCAACTGGAAGAGGCTATTAAAAATGCGTATATCATAAATCCCATTAATGGCACCGTACTTACCAAGTTTGCCGAACCTGAAGAAGTGACTGCATTCGGGAAGCCATTATACAAGATTGCCAATTTGCACGAGATGATCCTGCGGGTTTATGTTAGCGGAGCTCAACTACCTCATATTATCATCGGGAATGAAGTTGAGGTGATGTATGACCAGGATGAGAAGACCAATTCAAAAACCACCGGTGTTGTCAGCTGGATATCTCCAACTGCCGAATTCACCCCAAAAACCATTCAGACCAAAGAGGAGCGGGTCAACCTGGTTTATGCCGTCAAGGTCAGGGTGAAAAATGATGGCAGCCTGAAGATCGGAATGCCGGGTGAAATCAAATTAATTACTCCATGATATCATCTGAAATAACATAGTTATAGTAGTAACCAAAACCAACCCTTATGAAACGAATTATCAAATCAATTTTTGCCATGATGTTCCTGTTGACAAGCACAGGACTTTTTGCCCAAACATACCAGGCCGACGACATCCTTGGCACCTGGTTGAATGAAGAAGGAACCGGCCAGGTCGAGATCTTCAAAGTCGGCAGTAAATATTACGGAAAGATCGTTTGGCTGGAAACGCCGAATGACTCCATTACCGGACTTCCTCGTACTGACAAAGAAAATCCGGATCCGATACTACAAAAAAAACCGCTTCTCGGGCTATTGAACCTGACAAGCTTCGTTTTTGATGGCGATGACGAATGGAAAGACGGAAAGATATATGATCCGAAAAACGGGAAGACCTATAGTTGTTATATGAAGTTTCTGGATGAAACCAAGAAAAAATTGAAAATCAGGGGGTTTGTCGGCATCTCCTGGATTGGGCGTACTACCTGGTGGACACCGGTTAAAAAATGAACTGTTCGGTTGACGTACGGAATCTCTCGAAGAATTACGGCAAGGTTGAAGCGTTGAAGGATCTTACTTTTTCTGTCAGCAAAGGGGAGTTATTCGGCTTCATCGGTCCTGACGGAGCCGGTAAGACTACCCTTTTCCGGATCCTCACCACATTGCTACTGGCCGATAGCGGAACAGCAAGTGTAGAGGGTCTTGATGTTGTTAAAGCATACAAACAGATCCGCCGCATTATCGGGTATATGCCCGGGCGGTTCTCCCTCTATCAGGATCTTAGTGTGGAGGAGAACCTCCGCTTTTTCGCTACAATTTTCGGTACTACCATCGAAGAGAACTACGACCTGGTGAAGGAAATTTACAGCCAGATTGAGCCATTCAAAACCCGGAAAGCAGGAAAGCTTTCCGGAGGTATGAAGCAAAAACTTGCCCTCTCCTGTGCCTTGATCCATAAGCCTGATGTCTTGTTTCTCGATGAACCTACTACAGGGGTTGATGCGGTATCACGACAGGAGTTCTGGGAGATGTTACAACGGTTGAAATCACAGGGAATCACGATCATCGTCTCCACTCCGTACATGGACGAAGCGACATTGTGCGACAGGGTAGCATTGATCCAGAATGGTCGGATCATGCAGATCAGTCCGCCTGAAGAGGTTGTAGCAACGTTTCCGCTGGGCCTGTTTTCAGTCTCGTCAGCAGACGTATATCGCCTGCTTCACGACCTGCAAGAGCTACCAAAAGAACACAGTGTTTTTGCTTTCGGGCAGGCAGTTCATTTATCATACCGGGAGGATATATTGACCCGTGAGGATGTGATTGATTTTCTGAGGGAAAAAGGGCATGAGGAAGTTACTGTTGAAGAGATAAAACCAAATATTGAAGATTGTTTTATGGAATTAATGGAAGTGGCCCCACCCCCGGGCCCCCTCCCCTAAAGGGGATGGGGAATCACACCTGATAATTTTTATGAACGATAAAGCTGAAAATATCATCATCGTCAAAGATCTCGTCAAGAAATTCGGGAATTTCGTGGCGAACGATCACCTGACATTTGAGGTGAAGAGAGGGGAAATTTTCGGCTTTCTGGGAGCCAATGGCGCTGGTAAAACCACAGCCATCCGAATCCTTTGCGGGCTCTCCCTGCCTACTTCCGGTGATCTCTCGGTTGCAGGTTATGATGTCTATTCGCAACGGGAAAAGATCAAGCAGAATATTGGTTACATGAGCCAGAGGTTCTCTCTCTATGATGATCTCACGGTGTTTGAGAACATCAGGTTTTATGCTGCTATTTATGGTTTATCGAAGCATGAGATCGAACAGCGAGCTACAAAGCTGATGAAAAAACTGGAGCTGGAGGAGGCACGTAACAAGTTGATCCGGGATATTCCCCTTGGGTGGAAACAGAAACTGGCATTATCAGTTGCTATCATCCACGATCCGAAGATTGTCTTCCTGGATGAGCCAACAGGAGGGGTAGATCCAATTACACGCCGGCAATTTTGGGAGATGATCTACGAAGCAGCCAGAAGTGGGATCACGGTATTCGTCACCACGCATTATATGGATGAAGCTGAATATTGTGATCGTGTGTCGATCATGGTTGAAGGGCGAATCGCAGCCCTTGATACACCACTGGCATTGCGTGAAGAATACCAGGCAAAAAACATGAATGACGTCTTTTTAAAACTGGCACGGGCCCAAACGGAGGAGATAGCATGAAGCGGTTCTGGGGATTTGTTGTTAAAGAGTTTCTTCACATTTTCCGGGATTATCGCACCCTGCTGATCCTTTTTGGGATGCCGGCTGTTCAGCTGATTCTCTTTGGGTATGTCGTCACCAACGAGATTAAAGATGCCCGAATTGCGATTCTCGACCAGTCGAAAGATGAAACAACCCGAAAGATCACCGAAAAGATCACATCCTCAGGCTATTTCAAACTCGACAGAAATCTAAATACCTATAGTGAAATTGAAGAGGCCTTCAAAGAGGGTGACATCAAGCTGGTAATCGTATTTGAGCCAGAATTTACTAAGAAACTGGAGAATGATCGACTGGCGCATGTTCAATTGATTGGCGATGCATCCGATCCCAATACAGCGAATATCCTGGTGAATTATGCGACCGGCATCCTGAACAATTATCTGTATTCTATGAATGTCGGGGCAATCCCGTTACAGATCTTTCCGGAGACAAGGATGATGTATAACCAGGAGCTGAAAGGGGTTTTCATGTTTGTCCCCGGGTTGATGGCCATGCTGTTGATGTTGATTTCAGCCTTGATGACATCTATATCGATCACAAAAGAGAAAGAGCTGGGAACCATGGAGTTATTACTTGCTTCTCCCCTTCGTCCCATGCAGATCGTGGTGGGCAAAGTGTTCCCCTATGTTTTCCTCGCTTTTATCAACGCGTGTATCATCATTCTTTTGGGAAATATTGTGTTCGATGTACCGGTGAGAGGAAGTATTGCTCTCCTGTTGTTCGAGAACTTTTTATTCATCTCGATGGCATTATCTCTGGGAATCCTGATCTCCTGCCTCACTAACAGTCAGCAACTGGCGATGATGATCTCACTAATCGCTCTAATGCTCCCGACTATCCTGTTAAGCGGATTTATCTTCCCGGTGGAGAATATGCCGAAAGTGTTACAGTGGCTCTGCCATATCATGCCACCGATGTATTTCATCACCATCATCAAGAGCATCATGCTGAAGGGGAACGGACTCTTTTTCATCTGGAAAGAGACCCTGATCCTGATTGGATTTACTCTATTCTTCATCCTGTTAAGTGTTAAAAAATTCAAAATCCGTCTGGCCTGACCATGAGAACGATTCTCTATATCATCCAGAAAGAGTTCATCCAGGTGTTTCGGAACAGGCGGATGCTGCCCATTATTTTCTTGGTTCCAATTATTCAACTGCTTGTCCTGGTCAATGCTGCCACCTTCGAGATGAAACGGATCCACATGGCTGTAGTAGATCTGGATCTTTCCGGCTCGTCGCGCCAACTCACGAGCAAATTCCAGGGATCACCTTTTTATCGGATTGTCGATGCTCCCTTCTCTTATAAAGAGGCTGAAGAGCTTATGCAAGCTGGGAGTGTGGATGTCATCTTGCAGATACCCAATGGATTCGAGAAAAATCTTATCAAAGAGAATCCCGGTCAACTCCAGCTGGTTGTAGATGCGATTAACGGATCTTCCGCCGGACTTGTCAATGCCTACTCTACCAATATTATCAGGGATTTCAATCGCGAGATCCTGATAGAGTGGCTGAATCCCGAGCAGTTGGGTAGTATCCGTGCGATTAAGTTCGACTCCCGGTATTGGTATAATCCCAAGCTAAACTACACCACATATATGGTTCCAGGAATTCTGGTCCTGCTGGTCACCATTGTAGGGCTCCTCCTCTCCGGAATGAATATCGTCAGGGAAAAAGAGATCGGCACGATTGAACAAATCAATGTTACACCGATTCGCAAGATTGAATTTATCTCAGGGAAACTGATTCCCTTTTGGGTCATCGCGATGTTCGAACTGGCATTCGGACTGGTTATCGGAAAATTGGTTTTTAATATCCCGATCGTAGGAAGTCTCTGGCTGATATTTTTATCTGCGGGTGTTTATCTTTTTGTTATTTTAGGCTTCGGGTTGCTGATTTCGACGATCACAAATACACAGCAGCAGTCGATGCTAATATCGTTCTTTTTTATGGTGATCTTTATCCTGATGAGCGGGTTGTTCACGGCAATCGAAAGTATGCCGGAATGGGCACAACTATTGGATAGGATAAATCCCATTGCATACTTTATCAAGATCATGCGGATGGTCATGCTGAAAGGATCTACATTTTCCGACATCAGCACCTTATTCTATTCGCTGGTCGTCTATGCTGTTTCAATTATCAGTCTGGCCATCTGGAGATATAGGAAAGTCGCTTAAACTATATACTATCAACTGGATCCGATATAGCAAATGGTTCCTTGGAGGAGCGCTGATCATAGCTGCCGTATTGGTAATGGCTGTTGCCTTTGCTCTCTATATCTCACCAAAAGAGGAGATCCCAAAAGGAGCTGTCCATTACATAAAAGAGCGGGGGCATCTGGTTGTTCTTCTCGAGCCTAACTCCCTCAATTATTATATCTACAAAGGTGATGCCCGTGGATTTGGGTTGGAGATGATCCGATCATTCAGCAGGTATCTGGATATCCCGCTGAAAGTGATTGCCTGCAGCACTGTTTCACAAGCACTCTACTATCTTGATTATCATGTAGCTGATATTATTGCGTACAACCTTCCTGTTACCAGGCAGGGGAAAAATCTGATCCATTTTTCGTCACCGCTGGAAGAGACCTCCCTGGTGTTGGTGCAACGTTCAAAAGCATCTTCAATTAAGCATACGAACTTCAGGTTTATTGAAAACCTGGATGAATTTGATGATGATACAGTTGTGGTCCAGCAAAATGTATTTTTTCAACCGTTATATGACAAGTTTGTACGGGAAACCCGACATGACGTGATTCTGAAAAACCAGTACTTTACCCAGGAGGAGTTATTCAGGATGGTTTCTGAAGGTACGATTAATTATACCCTCTGCCCGGATAACCTGGCGATGGTTCTGACCCAGGCTTACCGGAACACCGATATCAGTTTGGTGGTGACCAAATCCCATTCATCTGCCTGGGGTGTTAACTACACGTCTGATTCCCTTCTACTCATCCTTGATGAATGGATCGACTCAGTTGCAAGAAAGCGATTACTTCGTAAAGTATACCGGAATATCTATCATAATCAACGTGTTGTCAACCATTTTCAGAGCAACTTTTTTTCCCTGACCAACACCCGTATCTCTCCATGGGATGAACAAATCCGTTATCACAGTAAACTATTCTGGTGGGATTGGCGACTGGTAACTTCACTGATGTATACAGAATCTAATTTTGTGCCCGGTCTCACCTCACATAAAAATGCATGGGGTCTCATGCAGATGATCCCGGAAACCGCTGCGATTTATGGGTTGGACACGAGTTCGACCTCTTCGCACCAGATTATGGCCGGTGTGAAATATCTCAAATGGATAGACAAGCAGCTTCCCTCTGAAATTCGTGATCCGCGGGAACGAGCCAGTTTCATTCTGGCAGCTTATAATGTGGGGATAGGAAGTGTTCTCTCACTGCGAAAAAAAGCTGAGAAGTTCGGTAAAGATCCAAACAAGTGGCACGGGAATGTCGAATATTATCTTTTGCATCGTTCACGCAGTGATCCATATGGCTATGCCGACACGCTCCGGCAGTTTCCGGTAGATTATACTATGGACGGATATGTGGATGGGATCATCAACCGTTATTATCATTATCTGAATCTGGTTCCGGATTAACTGTTTCCCGGAGATTTCTCAGATCTATCAGCAACAAAGTAGCCACAGATCTCTTTGATTGATTCTTCAATCGGAATGAATTTATAATCCAGTTTATCGCTGATTTTCTTATTGGTATAGGTATATATCTGAGCTGCAGTCGTGGCCATTTCCCGGGTAACTTCAGGTTTTGAACCAGTCAGAAAGCTTCTGATGGCTTCGACTCGCCAGGCGATTTGCGATAGCGAGGGGTGAACGTGGATAGCAGGAGCAGGTTTCTCCAGGTACTTGGCTATCATGGCAAACACTTGCTGATACGAGAGGTTTTGGGTTGAAACAATAAAGCGTTCTCCAAAAACCTGTCGTTCCATCAACTCAATCATAATCCTGGAGATATCCCGGACATCAACATATCCATTAACACCACGTGTATAATACTTCAACCCCTCATAAACTAACCGGAAAAGGCCGGAGTTATCCTGCCAGAAACCGGGTCCCAGGATGACGGAGGGATTCACAATCACTGCATTCAACCCTTCCGCTATTCCCCGCCAGATCTCCTGCTCTGCAGCATATTTACTCTGTGAATAGACGGAATTCTTTTTTGAATCGACCCAATGGGTATCCTCATCACTCGCTCCGTCATTCTCAGCACGGCCCAGTGTGGCAATGGAGCTGACATAGCAAAATTTCTGAACATTGTGATCCAACGCCTGGTTAACCAGGTTTTCCGTCCCTTCGATATTTACTTTTCGCATTATTTTATGGTCTTTCGGATAGAAAGAGACGATCGCTCCCGCGTGATAGATTTCGGAAACGCCATGAATCGCGTTTTCCAACTCACTAAAATCTAATAAATCAGCCTCGAGCCATTCTATTTTATCATAGAAGTCATTCGGAGTATCTGTATAGTAGGAGAAGATCTTTTTAACCATCTCTTTTTTCACCGGATTCCGGTAAATGGCTCTGACGGGGTTCTTCTGTTTTATTAGGTCTAAGAGTAGGTGTGAACCAAGCAAACCGGTTCCGCCTGTGACAAGTATCATCGGGTTGGGTTTTGGGCAAAAGTAAAAAGAAAAAGTGTAATTTTGCCTACGTGAAACCAATAACAAACACCATGATCAAGAAATTATTACCTCTCCTTTTTATCGGTCTGATGCTTGGCTTTGCCTGCAACCAGGGACCGAAAGAAACTACAGATGAAACAACTGTAGATACAGTACTTCTCACTGTGGCCACTTTTGATACAGATGCATCGGTTTATGTCGACCAGCCGGTATGGATCGAAGGAACCGCGTATCATATCTGCAAACACGGTGGAAAACGGATGTTCATTGTCGGTGACACCGACAGTGTGATGGTAGAGATCACTACCGGGCCGGATGTCGTCATGTTTGAGGAAGCGCTGGTTGGCAGCCGCGTAAAAGTGCTTGGAATCCTGAAAGAAGAGCGCATTGATGATAAATACCTTAATGAGTGGGAAGCCGAAGTGATGTCTCCTGAAGAGAGCCATGAAGCAGGACTTCATGAAGGCACCAAAGGCCACGAAGATCAGCCGGACGAGGCCAAACTTGAGCAGATCAATGACCTTCGTGAGCAATTGAAAGAGAGTGGAAACGACTACCTCTCCTTCTATTCCATTGAGGCCATCTCCTTTGAAGAACTTCCAACTGAAGAGGATACGACAGAAGAGCCATCTGCTGAATAAAGACAATGAAACGTAAGACTCTCCGTCGTTGGAATAACGCTATTCATAGAGATATCGGTTACCTTGCAGTAGGATTAACGATAATTTATGCCCTCTCCGGAATCATAATGAATCACTTCAAATCCGGAGATTTTCTTCATCCTGACTATAGTAAGAGATACAAGGATTTTCAGGTTCAACTGCCAGAAACAGGGAACGTCGATAAAACCTATGTCATAAAAACTCTCGAACAGGTTGGAGAAGAAGAAAACTACAAAAGCCATGTGATGGGAAATGGATATGTCCAGATATTTTTACACAGCGGCTATTTATACGTAGATCTTACCAACGGGGAAGCACAGCAGGAGATAAAATCCCCCCGTTACCTGCTTAAAGAGTTTAACCTGCTTCACTACAACAACATTAAAAAGTGGTTTACATGGTTCTCTGATGTTTACGCAGCCGCATTGATCGTACTCGCGATCACCGGTCTTTTTATCCTGCGGGGGGAAAACGGAATCCTTCGCCGGGGTGCCTGGCTGACAGCCGCCGGAATCATTATCCCGGCAATTATCATTCTTATTTACATGTAAGACTTTTCGTAACTGGGTACCGGATGTCAGATACCGGATACCAGATGCCGGATACCGGATTTTCCCCTCCCTTTTTGGGGAGGGGCCAGGGGTGGGGAAAATATTTTTTTCAAAAAAAATTGACTTTTGTAAAAAAATATCATATTATTGCAGAATCATTTTGATATTACATTGATATCACTAAACATTTAAACCAATGGAAAAAGAAAAACTTACTTCTCCCGTTTCAGGCTATATGGGAGTGATCAGCCTGCTCATTTTGATAACGCTGGCTGTACTTGATTTTGTCTTGTATCCTCAAGAGGTGTGGGCCATTGTACTCGGTATTATTTGCGTTGCACTTTCGGTCTTCATCCTCCCAGGATTTCTGGTGATCAACCCGAACGAATCGTCAGTTCTTATCCTTTTTGGTGCTTACAAAGGGACTCTAAAGAGAAACGGTTTTTACTGGTTGAATCCATTTCTTGTCAGGAAGAAGATCTCGTTGCGGGCCCGGAACCTCGACAGTGATCCCATCAAAGTGAACGACAAGATAGGAAATCCGATCATGATTGGAATCGTTCTTGTCTGGCAGGTGAAAGACACATTCAAAGCCGCTTTTGAAGTGGATGATTACTCTCATTTTGTAGAAATCCAGAGCGAAGCTGCTATCCGGAAACTAGCCGGCAATTATCCCTACGATAATTTCGAAGATGATCAGGCCGAAATCACACTCCGTTCAGGTGGTGAAGAGGTCAACCATGCCCTGGAAAAAGAACTCACCGAGCGCCTGTCTATTGCAGGAATCTATGTGATTGAGGCGCGGATCAGTTACCTGGCTTATGCTTCAGAGATTGCCGGTGCTATGTTGCGTCGCCAGCAAGCAACAGCTATCGTGGCAGCCCGCCAGAAAATTGTTGAAGGAGCTGTCAGCATGGTAGAGATGGCTCTGAATGAACTAAGGAAAAAAGGCGTAGTAGAACTTGATGAAGAGAAAAAGGCAGTCATGGTTAGCAACCTGATGGTCGTTCTATGCTCTGACAAAGATGCTACGCCGGTATTGAATACGGGTACATTGCATCAATAACGCATTCTTATGTCGAAGAAGAAAGTATTCATGCTTCGAATAAATCCCGATCTTTATGCCGCCCTCGAAAAGTGGGCGGCAGACGAGTTTCGGAGTGTCAACGGACAGATGGAATGGCTTCTGGACAGAGCGTTAAAGGAGAGAGGAAGATTCCCTAAAAAATTGGAAAAAGATGTTGTTCAAAAAAAACCGAGATCCTAAGGTCAATAAACCCGTTCTAAAACTTGAAATGGACCCTGCAGACTGGATATTAGAAATCCTGGCTATTGTCGGTTTGCTCTGTTTTCTTGGTTTCATGATTTACCAATATGCCAACCTTCCGGATACCATCCCCACTCATTTTAATTCAGAGGGGAAACCGGATTCGTATGGCTCAAAAAAGGATATGTGGTTGTTTCCGGCTGTTGCCCTTGTCCTCTATGCTATCCTAACATTGATCAGCCGGATACCCGAGAAGCTGAATTATTTTGTAAAAATTACTCAAAGCAATGCCCGTATTCAATATCTCCTGGTTATCCGGCTCATCAGATACCTGAAATTGACGATGGTATTGATACTCTTTTACATTGGGTATAAATCGGTTATGATCTCACTGCACCATTCCAACACTATTGGGACATGGTTTCTTCCTGTTTACATATCAGTAATCCTCATCCCAATCATCATCTATTTCATCCTGTCAATGCGGAATCGTTAACCGATACAACATGCATAAACCCTATTTCATTCTTCTACTGTTTATCTTCTCCTCTGCTTTCGCCCAGCAACCTGATTCCCTCACCCGCCATGTCAATCCCTTTATTGGCACACAGGAGATGGGACATACCTTTCCGGGGGCTGTCGTTCCTTTTGGGTTTGTGCAGTTAAGTCCGGATACCGATACCATTCCTTTTTCCATCAACGGAAAATACAATCCGGAAGTCTACCGTTACTGTGCCGGATATCAATATGATGATCCGACCATTGTCGGCTTCAGCCATACCCATTTCAGCGGGACAGGCCACTCCGACCTGGGAGATATCCTGGTGATGCCAACCGTGGGTTCAGTACAACTTAATCCGGGAACAGCTGATAATCCGGCTTCCGGATATCGTTCCTCCTACCGGAAAGATAGCGAATCAGCGACTCCTGGCTATTACAGTGTACATTTGGACGATCCTGATGTGACAGCGGAGCTAACGACAACCATCCGATGCGGATTTCACAGGTATACGTTTCCTGAAACCGATAGCGCTCATATCATTATCGATCTGGATCATGGAATCTATAACTATCCCGGGAAGGTTCGCTGGGCATACATCCAGGTTGTCAATGATTCCCTGATCGCCGGATACCGGATCACCAGTGGATGGGCACGAACACGGTATATCTATTTCGCTATGAAATTCTCAAAACCGTTCCGGAGTTATGGATTTCAGGATGAAGATCCATTGAGTTATAAAGGATTCTGGAGGAGGTTTAATCAGCAGAAGGATTTTCCTGAGATAGCCGGAAGGAAGCTGAAAGCCCATTTCGATTTCTCCACCTCGGCAGGAGAGGAGATCCTGCTTAAAACAGGCCTTTCGGGGGTTTCGATGGAAGGAGCGCTAAAAAACCTGGATAGAGAGGTCCCAAACTGGGATTTCGAAAAAACCCTGATAGAAGCGAACGAAGCCTGGGGCAAGGAGTTACGAAAGATAGAGATCGATGCACCTGAGAAGAAAAAAGTGATTTTCTATACCGCACTCTACCACTCCCTGATTCACCCTTCCATTTACCAGGATGTGGATGGAAAATACAGGGGGATCGACACAGAGATCCACAATGCCATCGCATTCACCAATTATACGGTTTTTTCTCTTTGGGATACTCACCGGGCTCTGCATCCATTGCTCACGTTGCTCTATCCCGATCGCACATCCGATATGGTCTCATCAATGCTCGCCCATTTTGACCAGAGCCCGGAACATATGCTTCCAGTCTGGTCGCACCACGGAAATGAAAACTGGTGTATGATTGGTTTCCACAGCGTGCCGGTGATTGCTGATGCTGTAGTTAAAGGAGTCAGGGGATTCAACGCCTCCAAGGCCCTGAATGCCTGTATGATTACTGCTACCAATCCCTTATACCCAGGTGTTGAAGATTATATGAAAATGGGATTCGTCCCTGAAGACAAGATAGTCAATTCGGCCTCTATCACGCTGGAGTATGCATACGACGATTTCACAGTGGCGCAATTGGCGGATGCTGTTTCAAAAAAAGCGTTTCTCCCGGACATAGTTAAACTCTATGCGCGTGAAAAAGGTTACCGGTTCAGGAAGCGGTCCCGAAACTACATCCATCTTTTTGATACCACCATCCGGTTTATCCGTCCACGAAATTCCGATGGCACCTGGAAAATCCCTTTTGATCCGTTGAAAACACACGAAGAGGGTTTTATTGAAGGGAACTCCTGGAATTACTCTTTTTACATTCCTCAGGATGTACCCAATATGATCCTGTTGATGGGTGGAGAAAAACGGTTTATCCAACGACTTGATTCCCTCTTCACCATGCATCTCGACGATCGTCACATTGCCGGAACGGAGGATGTAACCCGTGTTGGACTGATCGGAAACTACATCCATGGCAATGAACCCAGCCACCATATCCCCTATCTCTACAACTGGACATCACAATCCTGGAAAACACAGGAGCGGGTCAATCAGATCACAAACACCATGTACCGGAATGCCCCCGATGGACTTTGCGGAAACGATGATTGTGGCCAGATGAGCGCCTGGTATCTATTCAGCACACTGGGATTTTATCCGGTTTGTCCAGGCACCACACAGTATGCTATCGGAAGTCCGGGTATACGGCAGGCCACCATCACCCTTCAGAATGGAAAAACATTTACCATAAAAGCGCCTGAATTGGATGATGGGCAAATCATCTACAACTCTGTTGAACTAAACGGCAAACTGTTATCCTCTCCATTTTTAGATCATTCCGAGATCCTGAAGGGAGGAGAGCTTATTTTTCTCTCGGATTGATGTCTCTCAATTTTCATACTTTTGCAAAAATATTCTGTGATGAATTTTATTGAAGAATTACGTTGGAGAGGGATGATCCATGATATGACTCCGGGAACAGAGGAGCAACTACAGAAAGAGATGACCTCGGCCTACATCGGGTACGATCCCACCTCGGATTCATTACATATCGGCAACCTCGCTTCCATCATGATGCTGGTCCACCTGCAACGTGCAGGCCATAAGCCTATTGCACTTATTGGTGGGGCAACCGGAATGATTGGGGATCCGGCAGGTAAATCCGAAGAGCGAAACCTGATAGACGAAAATACATTAAGATCCAACCAGCAAGCCATGAAAACCCAGCTGGAGAAATTCCTTGATTTTGATTGTGGGAAGAACTCTGCTGAGATGGTCAACAACTATGACTGGACCAAAGAATTCAGCCTGCTTGATTTCCTGCGTGATGTGGGTAAGCACCTCACTGTCAATTACATGGTTGCCAAGGACTCTGTTAAAAACCGGATGGATTCGGGTTCCGGCATCTCGTTCGCCGAGTTCTCTTACCAGCTTGTTCAGGGTTATGACTTCTGCTGGCTCTATGAAAACAAGCAGGTCAAGCTTCAGATGGGTGGCTCCGACCAGTGGGGAAATATCGTAACCGGAACAGAGTTAATTCGTCGTAAGCTGAGAGGCGAAGCCTATGCCCTCACCTGTCCGTTAATCACTAAAACTGATGGTGGGAAGTTCGGAAAAACCGAGGAGGGAAATATCTGGCTTGATCCCGAAAGGACATCCCCGTACAAATTTTATCAGTTCTGGCTCAACACCAGTGATGAGGATGCGGCTGACTATATCAAGACGTTTACATTGCTTTCAGAAGCGGAGATTGATCTCCTGGTAAAAAATCATGCTGAAGCACCACATTTGCGGATCCTCCAGAAAGCGCTTGCCAAAGATATTACGATCAGGGTTCATTCAGAGGCCGATTCTTCGTCAGCTGTGGAAGCCTCTGAAATCCTCTTTGGAAATGGAACAACCGAGAATCTCCTCAGACTTCCTGAACACATGCTTCGTTCCGTTTTTGAAGGAGTTCCTCAGTTTGAAGTTGGGAAACATGAAATAGGAAAATCCGTTCCCATAGTTGAGTTTCTGGTAGAACTTACCGGGATCTTCCCCTCGAAAGGGGAAGCCCGCCGGATGCTGAAAGATAACGGTGTTTCCATAAACAAGCAGAAGGTGGATGAGAAGTTTATGGTGGGAACATCCAGCCTGATTCAGGATCTATATATCCTGGTTCAAAAAGGAAAAAAGAATTATTTTCTGGTAAAGGCAGTTTGATCCGAATGAACTGGTGTGATTTTACTCCACAAACTGCTTTGCATAGAATCGAGGAGTAAGATTCTCCCCTGTTGCCCGCTTGATCATATCGTCCCAGTAGTATTTTGATCCGACTGAAAAGACATTGTTACGAAGGTAATCTCCAACCTCTTTATTATTCGCAAAACTCTGGAATTTGTAATCATCCGACCGGACGATGTTTTCCACGATGTAAAAATAGAGTTGTGATGCAAGCAGTTCCCCTAAGAGATAGTTGTGATAATAGCATGGGAAGAGAGCGATATGGATCTTGGTCGCCCAGTCTGGTTCGTCACGGTCGGGAGGACGATTCATGAGTTGATATTTCTCAACCAGGTCCCACCAGAGGGTATTCAAATCTTGTTCCGGGTCTTCATACATCGCTTTCTCAAAACGGTACATGACCTGTGACCACCGACTGAAAACAAGTTGTTCCAATCGAAGAGTTTTGAAACAGCTTTCGGCAATCTTCATCTTTTCCTCTTCGCTGACTCCAACTATATCCTGCAGCCATTGCGGATTTGAAGCAAACCTGCCGAATATCATGGCTATCGCTTCCGTGGTAAATGTTGCAGCCGGTTCCCTCAACACAAAGGGAAAGTTTTCGTAAATGTTATAATCATAAAGGGCGTGGCCATATTCATGAAGCATGGTGTTCATCCAGTAGGAGTTTGGCTTAACATTACACAACACACGCACATCCTTTAACCGATCGATACTGATACAGAAGGCATGCTGGTTTTTGCCCTCTTTCTCGTAAAGGTCACTGTTTTTCAGCATATCCTCGATGGGAAGCCCAATCCCGTTAAAGTAATCAATCGTCAATGTCTCCAGGTTTTTATCTGCATAGTATGAGCTCAGGTCCACATCATAGATCCTCGGTGCCTCCTGGAAAAAGCGATTCTGGTAATTCCACGGCATCAACTCATCCTCATTCTTGAGGCCATAGTAGTCGACCAGATAGCCATCAACATTACTCTTCACCTCAGCAAAGGCATCACCGGTGAGGGTATCGAGTTCGTCAAAGAGACTGGTTATAACTCTCGGTTTTTGCTCATTCAGGATAAGCTTCATCTGGTGATAATTTTTGAAACCCATATCATCAGCAACTTCGTTGCGCATAACTATCAACTTCTTGATATCTTCTGCAACAACCCGGCCAATTTTTTTCTGGGCATTCCAGACATCTTTCTGTTTTTTCATGTTCCTGGATCTTCGCAAAACCTCTTCCACATCGTTGTCTGTCATTTTTTTCCCGTTCAAATCTGTGCGGAAAACGGAAAATTCCCGTTCAATCTTCGTCTCCATTCTCACGATAGCATTCAGCTTTGATGTGTCGGCTTTTGCCATCAGAAACTGGGTATAGAGCAGATCAAGCTGCCTGGCTAGCAAAGTATCGTTGACAAGTCCGGATACTTTGATCTTCTGAAGTGTTTGAAGAGCGGTTGTGTCTGCATAAAACTCGATTAATTTCAGCTGCAACTCCTCTGCTTTTTTGAAATCCTCCTCTGATCCTGAAATAGCGGCATTCCAGTATGCCAGATTCGCTTTTTTCGCCAATGGAATGACAACCGAATCATGTGCTTTGATAAAATTAATCAGCTCCTCTTTCATCTCTTTTTGTTTTGTCCGGCACCCGGTAAATATAGCCATTACCAATATTGCCAGTAGAAAATAGTTAACGCGTTTCATTTGATTATAATTTTGATTTTAATGGTCAAATGGAATATCCATTATAATCATTCCCGCGTGGTATGAACATGGTTTGATGGATATTTCATATCATTAAATTATGTTCTATTAATTGCCTTGTTGCCTTGTCACCTTGACACCTTATCGCCTCATCACTCCTTTTCCCAACTGGCTCCTTCATTTGTATCCTTGATGATGATGCCAAGTTTTGCCAGGTTGTCGCGGATTTGATCAGATTGGTCCCAATCTTTCTTCTCCCGTGCATTTTTTCGCATTTCAATGATCAGGTTCATCAGTTCATCAACTGTTTCCGGCTGATCTGCAGAGGTTTCATCTTTCAGGCCAAGGATATCGAATACATATGTGTCATACAGTTCCTTCAATTGCATCAACTCCTTCGTTGTGAGTTTCATTTTTCCTTCCTTCAGCGCAAAGATTATCTTAAGTCCATCAAAAAGGTTTGCGATCACAACCGGACTGTTGAAGTCGTCGTTCATGGCGGAATAACAACTGGATGCTAGATGCTGGATGCTGGATGCTGGATTAGAGGTGCCATGGTGCAGTGGTGCAGTGGCGCCATGGTGAATTTGTTCCTCTGTGCCTTTATGCCTTTGTCCCTTTTCAGTCGGAACCAATGCATTCAACGTTCCCATGCCTGCCATCAATCTTTTCAATCCTTTCTCCGCTGCCTGCAACGCTTCATTCGAGAAATCCAGTGTGCTCCTGTAGTGAGCCTGAAGGATAAAGAACCGGATGGTCATCGGGCTATAAGCTTGCTCCAGAAGCGGGTGTTTCCCTGAAAAGAACTCTTCCAGTGTCACGGCATTCCCGAGTGATTTGCCCATTTTCTTACCATTGATCGTGATCATATTGTTGTGTAACCAGTATCGAACGGCATCTTTACCGTTGGCTACCCTCGATTGTGCGATCTCACATTCATGATGGGGGAATAGCAGGTCAATGCCACCGCCATGGATGTCAAACTCTTCACCCAGGTATTTTGTCCCCATCGCTGAGCATTCAAGGTGCCAGCCGGGAAATCCCTCACTCCAGGGTGAAGACCAGCGCATGATATGATCGGGTTGAGCTTTCTTCCAAAGAGCAAAATCTACCGGATTTCTCTTCTCTGCTTGTCCTTCAAGCTCCCGCGTGTAGGCAATCAGGTCGTCCAGCTTGCGCCCCGATAGTTTCCCGTAATTGTATGATTTATTATACTTCTCTACATCGAAGTAAACTGATCCGTTGACAACATATCCATATCCTGCTTTCAGGATTCGCTCAATCATGCTGATCTGCTCAATGATGTGTCCGGAAGCCCGGGGCTCGATGCTGGGGCGCTCCACGTTGAGCATCTCCATGAAGTCGTAATAACGATCGCTGTAATATTGAACTACCTCCATCGGTTCAATCTTTTCCAATCTTGCCTTCCTGGCGATCTTATCTTCCCCTTCATCCAGATCCTGTTCCAGATGCCCCACGTCAGTGATATTCCTGACATACCTGACCTTGTAGCCAAGATGCTTCAAATACCGGAACACCAGGTCGAAAGCGATTGCAGGGCGAGAATGACCCAGGTGTGGGTCGCCATAGACTGTTGGGCCACACACATACATCCCTGTAAAAGGCTCTTTCAACGGTTTGAAAAGCTCTTTTTTTCGGGTCAGCGTATTGTAAACTGTCAGGTTATGCTCCATGGATCAACGTATTCTGCTACAAAATTAGGAAATTTAATGAATTCATGGCAGCCAAGAGATCAGGAGGATAGAAGGTCAGGAAGTCAGTAAGGTCAATATGGTCATTAGGGAAAAAAGGGGGCATGAAATTATAAAATTGATATCCATATGACATTTATACATAACTTTACTGAGTGAAATATCTTCAATTTCTATTTTTTTCTGATATTGTTCAATTGATGCAACAAAGAGCAGCATCAGTTCATCCAATTAACAAAGGAATTGAAGGAGTTGGAGGTATTCAAAATAGTGAATTACTGGATTGATACGAATGAGCCAACAGGGGGCAGAAGATAGTTGTTACCCTACAGAAAATCCGGATAGTCTCAAAACTTGAATAGAGATCATCCATATTTTATTTTTAGATAATGAGATTATTTTTTAGTGTTATTTTTTTGTTTGCTTTTTTTCTGTAAATGCTCAATCAGGTTTCGAGGTTCTATTTCAGAATCCACGGGATGAGCGCGTACTTGATATAACCGAAGATCTCCCAGGTTCTTTCTACGCAGTAGGATACGCGGGATATAATAATCAACCTAGCGCTTACAAAGGTCTTATCTACAAAATCAGATCAGCAAGTGATACGCTCAGCAGGCAGGTGGTTTTCTCTGATACTGTGACCCGGATATTCAAGATTTGTAAAGCACAGAATCATCAGTTTCTTCTTTTCGGATCTATCTCATATCCTCCTATATATGCGGAAAAGTTGTTAATTATGAAAATAGACTCAAATTTAAATACGATCTGGAAAAAGGAGTATAAACTATTCGATTATGACCATTTCTACAGAATAGATTATTTAAAAGGATCAAACAATTCGATCTGGCTTTTCGGGAATCTTGGAATACTTGCTACTGGTCAATATGATGTTTTCTTTTTAAAATTGATAAAAGAGGAAATAGCCTTTTTTATCCAATAATTGTTGGTTGGAAGGGAAGTATACCTATTGGCTTACCATATAATTATCGAAGAAAATGAAAATTAAAGTACTGTCAATAATAGTAATAGTCATATTTATTTCTTGTTCATCAAATAGGCAAATTCTAATCAAAAACCTTTACAGGAAGCAGAAAGGTTTTTGTACTTGTGCGATCAGTGCGAAATGGAGCAGGGAGCAAGCTTTAAAGAATGGTATATATGATGATCTATTCAGCTGTGATACTCTTTGGATGATTGAGAGAATAAACGAAATAGATAAACAAGTAAGTTCATCTGTTTGGAATTGTTCTCGGAATATTGTATTTAATTATTCAAATAGGCCTGATTATGAATGTAGACTATTAGAATACGTTAAGTTTGCGGATCCTTTAAAACTGTTTACAGAAAAATTTGACACGACAGCGATAAATAATAGAAGCAGTTATTTCGGGGCAAATTATGTTTTTATAAGTCAAATTATTAAAGGAAAATTTATACGGACATATTATTTTAAAGATATTACACCAATTAGCTATTTCAAGTAAAACTTTGTACTAAAGAACTAACTGTTTCTGTTAATATCTTTAAACAGGAATGCATCCAGAAATTCTTTGACGAGTTTTTTCTTATCGCCCGGTAGTTTTTCCACTTTTTTAAACTGCATGAGCAGCTCGTCCTTTTCAGCCCCCACCTGGCCTCCCCCACCCGGGGGAGAAAGCTGATTGATTTTAGAAAAAAGCGTCAGCCGACGTATAACCTTTTCGCCTTTAATCCGATTAATGGGAAAATAAAACCGATACCTATGAGCGAAAAGATTGCATTGATGGTCCCCGGAAAATTTTATGTTCCGTCTCACAAAAGAGGAGTTCGAAAACTTGAAATCGCAATCTGCGACATCAGATTTCTAAGAGTAGTACCATTACTCATGTAAGACCGCAATTATGAATGATCTCAATGCGATGAAAGTTCCGCAGGAAGCCATCATCAGTAAAATATACCTGATCCGGGGGAAAAAGATCATGTTAGACAAGGATCTGGCAGAACTCTATGAGGTAAAAGCCATTCGTCTGCGTGAACAGGTCAAAAGAAACATACAGCGTTTTCCTGAAAGCTTTATGTTCAGGTTGACGGAAAAAGAAACGGATATTATGGTATCGCAAAATGCGATACCTTCCAAACAGCATCTAGGAGGCCATTTACCATATGCTTTTACCGAGCATGGCGTGTTGATGTTAGCCAATGTATTGAGGAGCGAACGGGCCATGAAAATGAGCATCCGGATCATAGAGGTCTTTGTGAAAGTCCGAGAAATGGTGTTAACGCATAAAGACATTCTGCTGAAACTGCAAAAGATTGAACAAGCCCTTTCGCGACACGATAAAAAAATCCTGCTGATCTTTGAATACCTCAAGCAGTTGGAGCAGGCCAAAAAGCAGCAGGAAGATCAGGACAACCGCAGGCTGATCGGATTTAAACGGAATGAAACTCACTGATATACGCGGAGATCACTTTAAGGATCGTAATTTTTTCACAGTTCGGTAGTCCGCTCGTCTAACCTGTCCAACGTGTCTAACCTGTCCAGCCATTCGTTTTTCTATCCTAATCTTTCTATTTTTGCATCTGAAACGAATAACTCCTCTCCAGATGGAAAAAATACTGGTTATTGGTTGCTCTGGGCAGATCGGTTCGGAACTGACTCTTGAATTACGGAAAATGTATGGCAACAGCAACGTGATTGCTACGGATATCAGGCCTGCTCCAACCGACATAGCCAAATCCGGTCCTTTTGAAATCCTGGATGTGTTGGATAAAGCAAAGTTACAGTTGATCGTTGAACACGAAAACATCACTCAGATTTACCACCTGGCAGCTATCCTCTCCGGGAACGCCGAGAAACGTCCGTTGCCCGCCTGGGAAATCAATATGCGCAGTCTGATGAATGTGCTTGAACTAGCCAGAGAGGTGAAACTGAAGAAGCTCTTCTGGCCCAGTTCCATCGCTGTTTTTGGCCCTACTACCCCCCGAATGAACACGCCCCAATATACTGTTATGGAGCCTAATACGGTATACGGAATCAGTAAACTGGCAGGCGAACGATGGATTGAATACTACTACCAGAAATACGGTGTCGATACAAGAAGCTTAAGGTATCCCGGGTTGATCAGCTACAAGACCGAACCCGGTGGAGGCACCACCGATTATGCCGTAGAGATCTTTTATGATGCGATCAAAAAGAAAAAATACAAGAGCTTCCTCAGCTCAGAGAGCGCTCTTCCGATGATGTTCATGCCGGATGCTATTAAAGCAACCATCGATGTGATGGAAGCGGACTCGTCCAGACTCAGTCTGAGATCAAGCTACAACGTTGCAGGGATCAGTTTCACCCCTCACATGCTGGCGGAACAGATCAAGAAGCATATTCCTGATTTTGAGATTAAGTACAAGCCCGATTTCCGTCAGGCGATTGCCGATTCATGGCCGAATTCGATCGACGACAGTGTCGCGCAAAAAGATTGGGGATTGACCTACGATTATGATCTTCCACACATGACAGAGGTGATGATTGATGAAATTCAGAATAAATTGGGGTGATTGCCTGGTAGGGACGAGGCATGCCTGTGGTGACGGGGCATGCCCCGTCCCTACAGGATTTCTGAAAACGCAAACGCCTTTTTTATCCTCACGCCTTTTTCCGTTTGCTTCACGGTACAACATTCATTGTTGATATCGTGTTCGAAGAACAGGATGTATCCTTTCCCGGCCGCTTCATTCAGGAATTTCTCTTTTTCATCCAGCGTTATCAGCGGGCGGGTGTCGTAAGCCATTACATAGGGTAACGGAATATGCGCTGTGGACGGGAGGAGATCTGCCATGTAGACAATCGTTTTGCCTTTAACCTGAATAAACGGGATCACCTGGCCTTCGGTATGGCCGTGAAATAACCTGACCGAGATTCCCGGATAGATCTCCGTTTCTGAGTCAATCAGCTTCAGCGTTCCTTTTTCTTTGATTGGCAGGATGTTCTCTTTCAGGAATGAAGCTTTTTCCCGGCTGTTCGGGTGGGTGGCCCATTCCCACTGCTGCTTACTTGTCCGGTAGATGGCATTGGTGAAGGTAGGGATATAATCTGTTTTGCCCTCATTCCAACGGATCGCTCCTCCTGCATGATCAAAATGGAGATGTGTCAGGATCACATCTGTGATGTCATCCACTGAAAAGCCCAATTTGGCAAGCGATCCATCGAGGCTATCCTCTCCATTGAGGAAGTAGTGTCCCATGAACTTTTTCGACTGCTTATCACCAATCCCGCAGTCGATCAGGATCTTACGGTCCCCGGTATCAATCAGCAAACAACGCATTGACCAGTTGCAGAGGTTGTTTTCATCACATGGATAGAGTTTGCTCCACATCACTTTGGGCACCACGCCAAACATCGCACCACCGTCAAGCATCAGGTTCCCGGTATAAATAGGATAGAGCTTCATAAAATTAGAATGTAGATTGTGGAAGGTAAAAGTATTCGAATTTTGTTGTATTTCGTATTTCTGTATTTCTGTATTTCATTCTACTTGTATTCCGAAACCTCTATCTCTCCTTTTATCACACGCAACGCATTGGAGGCCATGGCCTGAGTTTCGTTGTCGCCGGCAAAGACGATCACCTGACCAAGTTTATCGACATGATCACGGATACTGTTGACCACAACCTCGGAATGAGCCAGGTCGCCGGTCAGGAGAATAGCATCCACCTCCCCTTTAAGTGCCACAAACATTTCGCCAATCGATTTAGACACCTGGTAGGCCATTGCCTCAAAAACCAACGCGGCTTCCTTATCGCCATTCTTGATCCTGTTTTCAATCTCTGTGATATTGGTTGTGCCCAGATGTGCATTGATCCCACCTTTATGCGTCAACAATGCAAATGCCTCTTCCTTGGTTTTTTCCTCATCTGTGCACATACTTACCACCTCACCCAGTGGCAGGCTTCCACACCGGATCATTGAGAAAGGTCCATCGCCTTCAAATCCCTGGTTGACATCGATCACCTTTCCCTTGCAATGGGCTCCCACGGTTGTTCCGTTGCCCATATGAGCTACGATCAGATTTAATTCATTATAATCCTTTTTGAGGCTCTCGGCATACAATTTTGCGACCGCTTTCTGGTTGAGTGCATGAAAGATCGATTTCCGCTCTATCCCGGGAACGCCTGTGATGCGGGCAACATCCTGCATTTCATCTACCACTGCGGGATCGGCAATCAGGGCTCTGGCGCCTTCAATCCGGGCTGCAACCGCATCGGCTACCAGTCCACCTATATTGATGACATCCAGTCCGATCGGACTATTACGGAGATCGTGTTTCAGCATATCGCTCACCTCAAACACACCTGAGTGAACAGGCTTGATCAATCCTCCCCGGGATATCACCACTTTCACCTTACTTGTGTCGAAATGATTATTTTCCAACTCTTTAAAAACTATATCTGTCCGGTAATCAACCTGATCATAAACGGATGAAAACCGGGCCAGCTCTTCAGCTGAATGTCTCCTGTTGTTAATATAAAGCAACGTAAAATCTTCAAAGACGGCAATCTGCGTCATCTTGTCTTTCGGATTGACAACTAATATATTGAATGTCATAAGCAGGTTTTTTCTGTTTACATGCTTCTTCTGTACTGTCCGCCCACATCAAACAGTGCGTGGGTAATCTGCCCGATAGAACAGACTTTCGTGGCTTCAATCAGGCTTTCAAAGATATTTTTATTCTGGGTAGTATTATGTTGGAGGTTTTCCAAAGCGATAGCAGATTCCGTTTCCCATGTATTGTGGAGTTGCTTTAGCATGTCTATCTGATATCGTTTCTCCTCCTCTGTTGAGCGTATCACCTCCCCGGGGAGAACAGTGGGTGATCCTTTGCTTGAAAGGAAGGTATTCACACCCATGATGGGAAGTTTCCCGGTATTCTTCATCATCTCGTAATAGAGCGATTCCTCCTGGATCTTACTTCGTTGATACATCGTTTCCATGGCACCAAGAACACCACCCCTTTCCGAAAGCCGTTCAAATTCCATCATCACCGCTTCTTCCACCAGATCGGTGAGTTCTTCGATTATGAAGGAGCCCTGTAATGGATTCTGATTCTTTGCTTCTCCCAATTCATGGTTGATAATCATCTGGATGGCCATGGCCCGGCGAACCGATTCTTCCGTGGGTGTAGTAATGGCTTCATCGTAGGCATTTGTATGAAGTGAGTTGCAGTTGTCGTAAATGGCATACAAGGCTTGCAGCGTTGTCCGGATATCGTTGAAGTCGATCTCCTGGGCATGCAGCGACCGTCCGGATGTCTGGATATGATACTTCAGCATCTGTGAACGGGGATTGGCTTTGTACTTGTACTTCATTGCCTTCGCCCAGATCAGCCTGGCTACACGCCCAATTACTGCATATTCGGGATCGAGTCCGTTCGAGAAGAAAAAGGAGAGGTTAGGGGCAAATTGATTCACATCCATCCCCCGTGATGCATAATATTCTACATAGGTAAATCCGTTAGACAGGGTCAGTGCAAGTTGTGTGATCGGGTTGGCCCCTGCTTCTGCGATATGGTATCCGGAGATAGAGACCGAATAGAAATTCCTGACATTATTCCGGATGAAATACTCCTGAACATCGCCCATCATCTTCAGGGCAAAATCAGTCGACAAGATGCATGTGTTTTGTGCCTGGTCTTCTTTTAATATATCTGCCTGGATTGTTCCGCGAACCTGGTGCAACGTCTCTGTCTTGATCTTTTCATACACCTCTTTTGGCAATATCTGATCACCGGTGATACCAAGCAACATCAGGCCCAATCCGTCATTTCCCTCCGGCAGCTTACCCTGGTAGCGAGGCCGTTGTGTCCCTCTCTTTTTATAGATCGCTTTGATCTTTGTTTCCACCTTCTTTTCCAGGCCATGTTCCCGGATATACTTCTCACACTGCTGATCGATGGCTGTATTCATGAAGTAACCAACCATCGAAGGTGCAGGGCCATTGATGGTCATGGATACAGAGGTATTCGGATTTAGCAGATCGAAACCGGAGAGCAGTTTTTTTGAGTCATCCAGACAGGCTATGGAGACTCCGGAATTACCAATTTTCCCATAGATATCGGGGCGCTCACCCGGATCGAATCCATAGAGTGTAACAGAATCGTATGCGGTTGAAATCCTCACGAATGGCATCCCGAAAGAGAGATAGTGAAACCGTTTGTTTGTTCGCTCCGGACCTCCTTCGCCGGCGAACATCCGGGTGGGATCTTCACTGGTACGTTTGAAAGGGAATACCCCGGCTGCATATGGAAATTCACCGGGCACATTCTCACGAAGGTTCCACTTCAGTATATCGCCCCATCCCCTGTATGCAGGCATTGAGATCTTGGGTATCTGAAGATGAGACAACGACTCGGTATGCGTCTCGACATTAATCTCTTTATTCCTGACTTTGTAAGAAAAAATTTCCTCTTTGTATCTCCGGATCTTATCCGGCCAGTTCTTCAGGATTTCCCTGTTCCCCGGATTCAGTTCCTTTTCTACCTCTTTATACGCATTGTTCAACTCTTTAATGGTCACTTTCTGATCCCTGGTGAGGTTCTTGCTCTGACTCTCTTCCGCTCTAAGGAGTGTCTGCAGGGTTTCATAGATGGCATAGAGTCGCTGTGCAACATCCGACTGGTTATCCGCCCATTGGTTGTAATCCCTCACTGTATCGGCAATCTCAGCCATGTACCGGGTTCGGGAAGGAGGAATAATGAATATCTTCTCCTTCATCTCATCTTTTCCTTCAAAGTGGCTGGTGAAGGTGATTCCTGTTTTCTCCCTGATCTTCCGGATGGTTGCCTGATAGAGTTCATTTACACCAGGATCGTTGAACTGGGAAGCTACTGTTCCGTAAACAGGCATGGTATCCGGGTCATCGTGAAACAGGTTGTGATTGCGCTGATACTGTTTCTTCACATCGCGCAAGGCATCCTGAGCTCCCCGTTTATCAAATTTATTAATGGCGATCAGGTCGGCAAAATCAAGCATGTCGATCTTCTCCAGTTGGCTGGCGGCGCCGTACTCAGGAGTCATCACATAAATGGTCAGGTCGCTGTGGTCGACGATCTCGGTATCGGCTTGTCCAATGCCGGAGGTCTCTACAATAATCAGGTCGAAACCGGCTGCTTTTGTAATGACGATTGCATCTTTCACATATTTCGACAGCGCCAGGTTGGATTGCCGGGTGGCAAGCGAGCGCATATAGACCCGGGAATCGTTGATGGCATTCATCCGGATACGGTCACCCAGCAGAGCGCCTCCGGTTTTCCTTTTGGTCGGATCGACCGAGATGATCGCGATTGTTTTATCCGGCAGGTCATTCAGATAGCGTCTGACGAGTTCATCTACCAGGCTTGATTTCCCTGCTCCTCCGGTACCTGTAATACCCAAAATCGGAATCTGGTTCTTTTCCGCTTCGACAGCCAGTTTTTCCAGTATCACACGGGTGGCTTTCGGCTCATTCTCAGCTCTTGTGATCAATCTGGCAATCTCTTTATAATCCTTCTCAATAACAAAGGTATCATTTGATATTTTCTCCAGTGGGTCCAGTGAAAAATCGCATTGCTCCAATACATCATTGATCATTCCCTGCAGGCTCATCGCACGTCCGTCGTCGGGAGAGTAGATCCGGGTAATCCCGTAATCTTGCAGCTCCTTGATCTCCTCGGGAAGGATCACGCCTCCCCCGCCTCCAAAGATCATGATATGGTTGCATCCCCGATCACAAAAGAGATCATACATGTATTTAAAAAATTCCATATGCCCCCCCTGGTAGGAAGTGACGGCAACAGCCTGAGCATCTTCCTGAATGGCGCAATCAACAATCTCCTGTACGGAACGATTGTGGCCAAGATGAATCACTTCGGCCCCGCTCGACTGTAAAATCCGGCGCATAATGTTAATTGCAGCATCGTGTCCATCAAAAAGAGAAGCTGCCGTAACAATACGAATGTGGTTTTTCGGCTTATACGGTTTAGGAATTTTCATTGAAAAAAATCAAGTTAATCGTTCATGATTGCCCGGGCGATAATGATCTGCTGGATCTCGCTCGTTCCTTCGTAGATCTGCGTCAGTTTCGCATCACGCATCATACGCTCCACATGATATTCCTTCACATAACCATAACCGCCATGAATCTGAACCGCTTCCGTTGTAACATACATAGCCGTTTCTCCAGCCCAGTATTTTGCTATTGCACTTGCAGTCCCATAAGGCATTCCCTGGTCTTTCAGCCAGGCTGCCTTCACAGTGAAAAAACGGGCAGCCTCAATCCGGGTATGCATATCGGCAAGTTTGAAACCAATCGCCTGGTGATTGATGATCTCTGTCCCGAATGCTTTTCGTTCCTGCGCATACTGAAGAGCCAGTTCATACGCTCCCTGAGCGATTCCCACAGCCTGGGCAGCAATTCCGACACGACCACCTTCCAGAGTCTTCATGGCCATCTTGAATCCGAAGCCGTCCTCACCAATCCGGTTCTCTTTGGGGACTTTCACATCATTAAACATGACGGAATGAGTGTCGGAACTGCGCATACCCATTTTATCTTCATGAGGTCCCAGGGAGATGCCGGGAGAGTCTTTATCAACGATCAGGGCATTGATCCCTCGATGCTTCTTCTCCGGATGGGTCTGTGCGATAAGAATATAGGTGGATGCACAATTGGCACTGGTAATCCAGTTTTTGGTTCCATTAACGAGATAATAATCTCCTTTATCCTCTGCAGTCGTGCGCTGGGAAGTGGCATCTGATCCGGCATCTGGTTCGGAGAGCAAGAAGGCTCCAATCTTTGTTCCATTTGCCAGAGGTTTGAGGTATTTCTCTTTTTGCTCTTCCGTTCCAAACTCTTCCAGCTCGTAACAGACCAGCGAGTTGTTAACAGACACAATGACCCCGATGGATGCGTCTATTTTCGAAAACTCCTCAACGGCAAGAACATAAGAGACCGTATCCATACCTCCACCTTCATATTTGGTAGCAACGGTCATCCCCATGAAGCCGAGTTCGCTTATGGCTTTAATGTGCTTTGCAGGGAATTCGCAGGTTGTGTCGCGTTCGATTACATCTTTGATCAGTTCCCGTTGAGCGTAATCACGTGCAGCCTGCTTGATCATCATTTGTTCTTCAGTAAATTCGAAATTCATTGTCTCTAGATTTAAAATTTGTGTCTTTCAAAAGTACATCATTTCTTTGAACAAAAAAACAGAAAAGAAAAACCCACCAGAGGTGGGCTTTTCTTCCTCCGCGTTATCAGAGGAGTCATGAAAGAAACCAATAAAAAGAAACCAAATTTAAGAGTACTAACCTTCCTGTAAAATTAATTACTATGCAAATATAATTAAATTTAGACTGATTCCAAATATTATTTTAATTTTTTTTAAATAAAAATTTCGTAAATCACAAAAAAAATCAAGATGTATCCAAAGTTCTTATTACTAATTCTGTGGTATTTCAAGCTTTTTTACTTTTTTCCTGCGAAACTTGAAAAGCATTTGCTTTGGTATAGAAAATGGGGAGAAAGAAGAAAATTTCCTATTATTGCAGCGAATTTAAACGATCAAATATGAGAAAGTTATTTATGATTTTACTGGTTGGTATCTTTGCTGCCATTTCACTTCAAGCTCAGGATGAAGGTGTTAAAAAACCAAAGTTTGGGATCAAATTATCCGGTTTTGTCAAAACAGATATATTCTTTGATTCCCGACAGGTGATAACAGCCCGGCAAGGTCACTTTTTATTGTATCCAGCAAATCAAAATCTGGATGCCGACGGGAAAGACATCAACGCCAAGTGGAACTACAACATTCTTTCGATACAGACACGGATAGGCGGTTCGATCTGGGGTCCGGATGTTCTTGGGGCCAGGTCTTCAGCCTACATTGAGGGGGCGTTTTTCGGAAACATCAATCCGGCTATCAATACATTTCGTCTGCGCCAGGCATTCATCAAACTCAACTGGAAAACCACGGAGTTGTTGACCGGACAAACATGGCATCCGATGTTTTCGCTCGATTGCTTCCCAAGCACGGTCTCTTTCAATACGGGAGCCCCATTTTTAGTCTTTACCCGGAATCCTCAAATCCGCATCACACAGAAGCTCGGGAAGTTTAACCTTCAGCTGGCTGCACTCTCCCAGGTGGACTTTGTGAGTACCGGCCCTGACGGACCGAATACAAAATATTTAAGAAATTCTGTGTTACCGGAGCTCGATTTTCAATTCCAGTATAAGAGTGTCAATAAAACCACAGGGACATCTTTCGTGATTGGAGCTGGCATTGACTTTATGATGTTAACACCTCGCCTGGCTACCACAGTTATCCTATCACCTGCTTATGACACGGTGATCAATGGGATTGTAAAGCATGTGGATGCCGTCACTCAGGATTACAAAACCAATACGAAAACAACCGCATTTACCTATAACTTCTACACCAAATTGAAACTTCGTCCCATCACGATTAAACTGGCTGCGATTTATGGAGGAAACAATTATGCCTTCACGATGTTAGGAGGTTATGCGGTGAAGAGTATCACAGATTCGACCAAAGGATTTGTAGGCTATGCTAACATCCGTACATTTGCTATGTGGGGAGAGATCCATACCAATGGGAAACATTGGCAAACAGGCGTATTCGGTGGATATACAAAAAACCTTGGTGCCGGTGAAACGGTTTCAGGGCCCTATTATGCCAGAGGAGCTAACATTGATTACATATGGCGCGTATCTCCCAGGTTGGTCTATAATATCCAGAAATTCAGGGTTGCGCTGGAGGTAGAGTATACCTGTGCCGGTTACGGAACAACCACGTCAAAAGGTTATGTCTCCAATCCAAAAGCTGTTGGAAATGTGAGAATGTTGCTAGCGTTTTTCTACTTTTTCTAGGGAATGATTCCCTCCCCTTCCAGGGGAGGGCCAGGGTGGGGTTACATCCCGTATATCTCGATGATCTCCTGCTTTGTCTTACCCAGGATGTTGTATTTCTTGCCAACTTTTATGAAAGCTGCAAGGGCTTTTTCCAGGTGATGAA
This sequence comes from uncultured Prolixibacteraceae bacterium, assembly GCA_964616825.1. Classification (GTDB taxonomy): domain Bacteria; phylum Bacteroidota; class Bacteroidia; order Bacteroidales; family FEN-979; genus QYOJ01. Next base: position 24,013 of record CAZTSX010000012.1, on the reverse strand, counting down.
TCTCGTGCCCGGCTGAAATTTGAGTCCGGATCCTTGCCTGACCCTGCGGCACGACAGGGAAGAAAAAGCCTATCGCATAGATTCCTTCATCATAGAGATCTTTGGAAACATCCTGCGCCAGTTTGGCGTTAAATAACATGACCGGTACGATGGGTGTATCGCCATCTTTCAAAACAAAGCCGGCTTCTGTCAGCCCGTTACGCCAGAACTCAGTATTCTTCTCCAGTTTGTCGCGACGTTCCGTTGTTGCTGAAAGAATCTCCAGCACTTTAATCACACCCGCGACAACGGGCGGTGCAATGGTGTTTGAGAAGAGATATGGTCTTGCTTTCTGACGGCACATTTCAACCAATTCTTTCCTCCCGGAAACACACCCGCCGGAAGCGCCTCCTAACCCTTTTCCAAATGTGGTAGTGATGATGTCTACGTTATCCATTACACCATATTTCTCATGTGTTCCACGACCTCTTTTCCCGATAAAACCACTGGCGTGAGAGTCATCCACAAAGAGCAGTGCATCGTATTTTTCACACAAGGCTGCCATCTCATCCAGCTTAGCTGTATCTCCATCCATGGAGAAAACACCATCGGTAATGACTACCTTTAGTCGCTTATCCTGATGCAATTGCAGTTTGTTCTCAAGGTGTTTCATGTCGGAGTGCTTGAACGTATCGTGCATCGCACTGCAAAGACGGATCCCGTCAATGATTGAGGCATGAACCAGCCGATCCGAGATCATCACGTCATCTTTCGTCAGAATAGCTTCAAATACACCGGCATTGGCATCCATACAGGATGGAAAAAGAATGGTATCTTCTGTGCCAAGGAATTCGGTTACTTTCTGCTCCAGCTCCCGGTGAATATCCTGCGTGCCACAGATAAACCGTACGGATGACATTCCATAACCATGCGTATCCAATCCTTCATGAGCCGCTTTCACCACTTCCGGATGACTTGAAAGTCCCAAATAGTTATTCGCACAAATATTGATTACCTCTTTTAATGGTGAACCTGCCGGGTATTCCACTTCGATATCAGCTGACTGTGCCGAATGAATAAATCGTTCCTGTTTAAAAAGCCCGGCATCCTGAATCCCTTTCAGGACATCCTGGTACATTTCCCGTGTTTTTTCTGAGTAAGCCATTTGTGTATCCTCCTTTGTTAACCAATGTACTCCTTCACAAGGGTACAAATCTTATTGACAGAGTCAAATGCCTCAGGGGTAGCTTTGTCGTCAGGAATTGAAATCTCATATTTATTTTCCAGAAATCTCTTCAATGATACCATCGAAAAGGAATCTACAATACCGCCGGTTATCAGCGGTGTGTCATATGTAATCTCCGTATCGTCTTCCACATACTCGTCGATCACATATTCCTTTACATTTTCTAACATCTCTTCCATAGTCAGGTTCTCCTTTTTTTATTCTGTTTATAGTTTTGGTTACTAATCATCTTCCAGCGTTGATGTATCACCGATCTCTTCGCCCCACTCTTTGGCATGGAGAATCCGGCGCATAATCTTGCCACTACGGGTTTTCGGGAGTGAGTCTACAAATTCGATCTCCTGCGGCATCGCGAGCGGGGAGAGTTTCTTGCGCACAAAGTTCATGATTTTCAGGTCAAGTTCTTTGCTCGGTTCAAATCCTGGTTTCAGGTTAACAAAAGCTTTCACTACCTCCATATTGACAGAATCCGGCTTACTTACAACAGCCGATTCAGCAACTGCCTCATGTTCTAACAATGCTGATTCAACTTCAAATGGGCTCACCAGATGTCCCCCAGTGTTGATCACGTCGTCGTCGCGACCCACAAACCAGAAATAACCTTGGTTATCAATGCTGGAGCGGTCGCCAGGAATATACCATCCGTTTTGGAACTTCTTATCGTAAATCTCTTCGTTTCTCCAATATGTACGCATCATAGCGGGCCATCCTGGCTTGAATGCGATCAATCCAACTTTCCCGCTCTCCTCAATAGGCTCAAAGGTATTCACATCCACCACACATGAATCAATTCCCGGAAAGGCGAGTCCCATGGATCCGGGTTTTACTTTCATACCTGGAAAGTTTGAGATCATAATACTTCCAGTTTCCGTTTGCCAGTATGTATCATAGAATGGTTTACCAAATACCTTTTCCGACCAGATCACCGCTTCTGAATTCAGCGGTTCTCCAACAGATGCAAGATGACGAAGACTGGAGAGATCATATTTCTTTATTACCTCATCGCCGGCTTTCATCAGTGAACGGATGGCTGTTGGTGCAGAATACCATACCGTAACCCTGTACTGTTCAATAAACCTGTACCAGTTATCAGCAGAAAAACCGGCATCGAGTACACATTGTGTAACGCCCAGACTAAATGGACCAATGATCCCGTATGAGGTACCTGTAACCCATCCCGGATCAGCTGTACACCAGTATATATCATCTTCCCGGAGATCCAAAACCCATTTGGTGGTCAGGTATTGAGAGATCAGGGAGTAGTGAACATGTTTCACTCCTTTAGGTTGCCCGGTTGTTCCGGATGTATAGTGTAATAACGAAGGAGATTCGGCCTTGGTTGGGTGGATCTCAATGCTTTCAACGTTCGGAGCCTCGTCAAGGTTGAACGCGATCTCACGTTCCTGCAACGGTTTGCTGGGATCGTGGTCTACCACAATGATAAACTCCAGATACGGCATCTTTTCGATGATCTTCCGTATTTTAGGCGCATGTTTTTTTTGCGTGATGATGGCCCGGGTTTGAGCATTATCCAGACGAACAAAAAGAGATTCGTCACCAAAAGCGGAAAATAGAGGTTGTGCAATAGCGCCGATCTTCAGGATACCCAGAAATCCCAAGTATAATTCAGGGACTTTATCCATAAAGAGGCAAACGCGATCCTCCGACTGTATGCCCAGGCCTCTCAGGAAATCTCCAATGGTATTACTTGAGAGGCGAATATCATTATATGTGTACTTTTTTGTTTTGCCGCCATGACCTTCCCAGATCAATGCCATTTTATCGGCTTTCCCCATTTCACAGATCCGGTCAGAACAATACCAACCAATATTGATCAGGTCACCATCTTTATAATCCAGCTCTTTTTCTGCGATGTTCCAGTCAAAATTTTTTGCTCGTTTGACATACGACCCAATGTTCGACATAGTTGTTAATCTTTTAAGTTTATCTCATCCCGTATATATGGGATCGATTATCACAAATGTTCCTGAACTTCAATAATTACGATAGCTGTGGCCATCTCTTTCAGATGCGACAAAGATACATAAATATTTGAAACAGATTCCTTTTCAACCCACTCTTTTGCCTTGCCATAGATGTTGATTTCAGGCTTTCCCAGTTCATCATGGGTCACCTCAATATCACCAAAGCGGATGCCGAACCGCCACCCCGTACCGATACCTTTTAAGAAGGATTCCTTGGCTGAAAAACGGGCTGCATAATGCTGGTATTTATGTCGTTTCGATTCACAATATTCAATTTCATGCGGGGTAAAGATCTTATCCCGGAAACCGATGTCTCGTTCCATTACTTTTTGGATGCGTGCCACCTCAATGATATCTGTTCCTATTCCTAAGATCAAATCGTTCCCTTTTTTCGGCGGCAAAGGTAGAAAAAAAGATCCTATCTTTCCTTTCTTACAAGCTACTCAGAAAACAGGATTTCATGTTGTAACGGTCCTTACCCCTGCTTCAACCTGGTCGGAGATAAATTCGATCTCCTTAATTCAATCTAAAATCTAAGAACGTCAATCGGAATTCTACTTGAGGGCTCTAAGGTTCAGTCGCCGTAGTAGTGGCGCTTTTTTGGCAATGGCCGCTACAACAAGCAGAGTCATCGATCCGCCAAAGATGACAGATGGGATCAATCCCATGATCTTTGCTGCAAGTCCCGATTCAAAGGATCCGATCTCGTTGGAAGAGCCGATGAAAATACTGTTAACAGAGGCTACCCGACCTCGCATTTCATCAGGGGTTAGCAGTTGAAGTGTTGTCGCCCGTATGATGACGCTTACGTTATCAAAGACACCACTCATGAAGAGCAGAAAAAGGGAGAGGTAAAAGTTCTTTGAGCTAACATATCCAGCGACATGGTTCCCAGCAGGATCTGGTTCTTGAAGACAAAGCGTAATCCCGTGCTTAGTCGTCTCCAGATCGTTTCGGTTAATTCCACATGCGGAGTGGGGTAGCGTTTTACTGTAAATAACAGGCTCAACGCGATCATCACGAAAAAGACGACGATCATATAGGCGACTTCTACTCCGAAAAATCCATAAATCATGCCTCCTATTGCCGGACCCGAAATGGCCGCGACTAGCCATTTTATAGGCCTCTCCCTCAGGGGAGGGGCTTGGGGTGGGGTAATGATTAATCCTCCTCCTGTTCCTCTACTTCATAAGCTTTCAGCAATTTATCCTGAATATCGGAAGGCACCTGGACATACTCGGCAAAGGTCATGTCGTATGTGGCCCTTCCACTTGTCAGGGAGCTGAGAGCTGTGGAGTAGCGATTCATTTCGGCCAGTGGAACTTTGGCTTTGATTTTCTGGTAGTTGCCTTCGCTATCCATCCCCATGATGAGGGCACGGCGTCCCTGCAGGTCGGTCATCACTTCACCCATCTTATCTTCCGGCACAATGACTTCCACATCATAGATTGGCTCAAGAATTTTCGGGCCTGCATTTTTAAAGGCATCCTTGAAGGCATGTCGACCAGCCAGTTTGAATGAGATCTCGTTGGAATCGACCGGGTGCATCTTCCCATCGTATACGTTAAAAACGATATCACGAGCATATGAACCTGTCAACGGGCCTTCTTCCATCTTCTCCATAACACCCTTCATAATTGCCGGCATGAATCGGGCATCGATCGCGCCACCAACAATACAACTGTTCATAATCAGCTTTCCACCCCATTCCAGGTCAACTGTTTCACGGCCACGGATCGAATATTCCTTCTGGTCGGCCATTCCTTCTTTGTATGGCTGGATCATCATAAATACTTCACCAAACTGGCCAGCGCCACCAGATTGTTTTTTGTGACGGTAGGTCGATTTCGCTGATTTGGTGATGGTCTCACGATATTGAATCCGTGGAGCCAGATAGTCAACTTCGATCTTCTCGATATTCTCCAAATGCCATTTTACCAAATTCAGGTGAAGTTCACCCTGACCCTGCAGGATCATCTGCTTCAACTCTTTGGAATAACCGAAGATCAGAGTTGGATCCATTTTCGCCAGATCGTTCAGAACCGCGCCGATCTTCTCATCGTCATTAGCATTTTTAGCCTTTACGGCAACACGGAATTTTGGATTCGGGTAAGCCATAGATTCAATAATGTCATCAGGATTTTTCGTGGAATTCAAGGTGTTGTTGGTGAATGTGCTCTTTAATTTGATCGTGGCCCCGATATCACCAGCAACGAATTTTCCAACCTTTTCACGGTTCTTTCCATTCATCACGAAGAGTTGAGAAATACGCTCTTTTGTATTGCGGTTTGCGTTTATCATATCCTGGCCCTCAGTCAACTCTCCGGCATATACTTTGAAAAAGGAGACCTCTCCGAGGTGTGCTTCAATAGAAGTTTTAAAGACAAACAGGGAGGTCGGATCAGAAACCTTGCACGTAAGGACCTTCCCGTCTGTTGTCTTAACGCCGGGCATCTCATCAGCAGCCGGTACTGAGTTGCTGATCAATTCCAGGATCCTGTTTACACCGATGTTGTTCTTTGAACACGCGCACATGACCGGAAACATACCTCTCGTTTTCAGTCCGATCTGCATTGCCTGATTGATCTGTTCTTCCGTGAGGGTTTCTTTATCAAAAAACTCCTCCATGAGCGCTTCATCCTTAGATGCCAGCTCTTCAATCAAAGCTGCATGCATTCCTTCGGCTTTATCCTTTTCCTCAGCAGGAATATCCAGAACCTCCGGTTTCCCACCATCTGTGGGATACTTGTACATCTTCATCTTCAACAGGTCGATGATCGTATTGAATCCGTTCCCCTGGTTGACGGGATACTGAACAACCGTAACATAATTTCCAAATTGCTGTTTCAGCTGCCTTACCGTCTCATCAAAATTGGCAAGTTCCACATCAAGGTGGTTCACCACGAGGATGACAGGCTTTTCCAGTCTGTCGGTATGTCTCCAGGTAATTTCCGTACCCACTTCCACTCCATTTTGGGCATTCACCGTCATCAGTGCAGTATCTGCTACGTGCAGGCTCGAGATTACTTCTCCAATAAAATCATCGAAACCGGGTGTATCGATGATATTGATTTTCTTGTCGTTGAAAAGTGTGAAGAGTACCGTAGCAGAAACCGAATTCTGACGCTCCAATTCAATTGGCCGGTAATCGGATAGTGTATTTTTATCATCTACACTTCCTCGGCGGTTGATTACACTACCCTCAAACAGCATCGTCTCAGCCAGGGTTGTCTTTCCTGATTTCGCACCGCCAATCAATGCGATGTTGCGGATCTCATTCGTCTGAAATACCTTCATTGTAAAGAATCTTATTTACGTATGTTCTTGATTAATATTTAGTTCGAAAAGGGATGCAAAGTTACAAGGATAAATTGAAATTTCAAAGGAATTATAAGAGTGAAGTAACCTAATCACCTTGTTACCCTGTCACCATCTTTTTAATGTTCTCCCAACGTTCTCCGGACATTTTCGCGCCAATCTCTTCAATGATATTTCCAGCGAGAAGGGCTCCGGCTTCGCCACATTTTTCCAGTGGCCATCCGAGAGAGTGGCCGTAAAGGAATCCCGATGCATAGAGGTCTCCGGCTCCGGTTGTGTCGACAGGATTGACAGGGATGGTCCCAATCTCCGAAACGACTTCCTGTGATTTTACCATTGATCCGCTTTCACCGGTTTTCACGACAGCCACTTCGCAAAACTGGCTGATATGATGCAGCGCTTTCTCGGGTTCATGCCCGGTAAACACCTGAGCCTCTTCTTCGTTGGCAAAGAGGATATCGACGTGCCTGATTACAATATCTGTAAGAAATTTCAGATTCGCCTCAACCACATTGTAGCTTGCCAAATCGAGAGAGACCAGGAGTCCGTTGGCTTTTGCCAGCTCGACAGCTGCGTGGATCAAATCGTGGTTCTGGACCAGATAGCCTTCGATGTGGAGATAATCATAATTTGAAAAGATGTCGGATGCCAGATGCCGGATGCCGGATGCCGACAATTCAATTGCGGCGCCGAGAAATGTGGCAAAGGTACGTTCGGAGTCGGGGGTGATCAGCGTGATGGCTCGTCCGGTTTCAGTGTTGCTCCGGCTGAGATATGGCTCCACACCAGCATCGCATATGTCCTGTTCAAAAGATTCGCCCAGTTCGTCCCGGCCAATTACTCCGATATATCCGGCCTTTATTCCCAGCATACCCAAACCGTGAATGGTGTTGGCGGCTGAACCTCCGGCAGCCAGGCTTCGCGGAAAATCAATAAGCTTCGCCAGAATCTCATCACTTTGTTCTTTATTCACGAGCTGCATGCTCCCTTTAGGGAGGTTCAGCTGACCGAGGATTTTTTCATCTTCAATCCGGATTAAAATATCCACCAGGGCATTTCCTATTCCAAGAATTTTCTTCATGATATTGTCTATTTTTCGGCAAAAGTACAAATTCCGATATTTCACCACCCATTTATTCAACATCAACTTCTTGAAGAATCTTGTTAATGCTCTTCTAATGTATATTAGTAAAATAACCAGCTGCTTTAGAATTCTAAAAAAGTATCAAAATGAAAAAATCCATCAGCATCTTATCAGTAATTGCGATAATGTTTATGATCCTGTTTACTGCATGTGAAAAAGGCTAGTAAAAATTCGAATTCGCTCGTGTAATAATTGCGTCTTCCTTTCGTTTTTATTTAGATTGATTCTTGATTTATACTATGAAATCAACAGTATCTGTTGTACTTTTGTTACTGCTTTCGATGCAGTGTGGCAGTCAGCACAAACCTGAAAAGCAAATGGGATACACCAAACTGACACCCGAAGAGGAACGTGTGATCATGCATAAAGGGACAGAGAAACCTTTTACAGGCCAGTATGATGATTTCTGGAAGAAAGGCACCTATCATTGCAAGCAATGCGATGCTCCCCTCTATGCTTCCACGGCAAAGTTTGAAGCTAGTTGTGGTTGGCCAAGTTTCGATAAAGAAATTCCCGGTGCTGTTAAACGGGTACCTGATGCCGAAGGGTCCAGGACAGAAATCCTTTGTGAAAATTGCGGAGGTCATCTGGGTCATGTTTTTGAGGGTGAAGGGTATACGCAAAAAAATACCCGCCATTGCGTGAACTCCATTTCGATGGTATTCCATCCTGAAAATGCAGAGGTAGTGACAGACACTGCCCTTTTTGCCGGAGGCTGTTTCTGGGGTGTTGAGCATTACCTGCAGAAAGCTCCCGGAGTACATTCAGTGATTTCAGGATATATTGGCGGGAGAAGTGAAAATCCAACTTACGAGAAGGTCTGTTCTGGTACTTCCGGTCATTATGAGGCCGTACAGGTAAGGTTTGATCCGGCACAGATCAGTTATAAACAACTGGCTAAATTATTCTTTGAGATCCACGATCCTACTCAGTGGAACCGTCAGGGCCCTGATGTGGGTGAGCAATATCGTTCTGCCGTTTTCTATTTGAGTGAAGAACAGCAAGTTATCGCCGAACAACTGATCAACATCCTGACAGAGAAAGGCTACAAGGTCGTAACAGAGGTGAAGCCCGCTACTACATTCTGGCCGGCGGAAAGGTATCACCAGAACTACTACGAGCAGAAAGGTTCAACACCCTATTGTCATAGGTATACCAAACGGTTCTAATATTTTTTTTCATTGATTGCCATCGTTCACAACTCCTTCAACCGGGAGAAAGGGATTGAAAGAGCTTTTTTCATAACTTTGACAAAAATCCAACCGTTTGAGATCTACTCTTTTAAAGCATTTTAAGAACAGGATAAAGAAGTGGAATACCCCTCTGCTCATTCAACTCTGGATCTTTCTCCTCTTTATTTTCTTATTTCAACTACTCTGGGGTAAATTCGAAATTGACCTGAACACCATTCCTCTATTCGTAAATATCAGTGACCACATCGGAAATCTCTTACTGGTTACGACACCAGCATTGTTAAATCTCCTTTTCGATGTAGAGATCGTTCGCAACGGAATCAGCATCATCCTTCCTAATGGATTTTCCATCGACTATGACTTCTATCTATCAGGGATCAAACAGATGTGCCTGGTTATTCTCCTTTTCATCCTGATTCCCGGTCCCTGGAAAAAGAAACTCTGGTACGTTCCGATTACTGTGATCGGTATTTTTGTCACTGTATTTATTCAATTCCTGGTATTGACCTTCCATTGCCTTGTCCATCCTGAGCATCTTCATCTCATTCAGGATCTGCTTGTTGGACCCATTTTCTATTTTGTAATTCTGGTGATGTGGATGGCGTGGGTGCTGGTGATTGCGAAGACTGCATCCCTTAAAATTATGCGACAATGTGATACGACTCGTTAATTCCCTGCACTCAACTGCGGAACTTTGATCTTTTCATCTTCGGTTAAACCGGATATCACCTCTATGTTTATTCCATCAGAGAGACCGGTTTTAATAAAACGCTTTTCATACTGCTGCGGACCGATTTCCACTTCGACAAATGTTGAATCATCTTCAAATTGCAAAAGGCTTTCTTTGATTGTCAGGACCTGATCAACCCGCTGAAGAACAATATTTGCATTGGCGCTGTATCCGGCACGGATGAACTGATCTGATTTCAGTTTCACATCTGCTTTGACCTCAAACTGCACCGCACCGTTTTCCAGAACTCCTTTCGGAGAAATATATTTAAGCGTGGCATCAAAGGTATCGTTTTCAATAGCACCTACCATGAGCATCAGGCTCATACCCGGTTCTATCTTTCCGATCTCTGTCTCGTCTATTTTTCCCTGAAAGATCATATCACTAATATCAGCAATCGACGCTATTGTGGTTCCGGGATTAAAATTGTTCGCCTCAATCACCGAACTACCAACTTTCACTGGAACATCCAGTACCATCCCGTTAATCGTAGAGGTAATAAGTGTGTTGGTGGTGGATCCGGTTTTTTTCGTAGCGCCCTCTCTCACCAGTTCAAGGTTGGCCTCAGCCGCCTCCATCTCCTGCTTGGCATTCCGAAAAGCTATCTGAGCAACCTGAAATTCCGATTCGGCAATCACGCCGCCTTTCATCAGTTTATCCTGCCGTTCAAAGTTTATCTTGGCATCTTCGTATGCAATATTGGCACGCTCCAGTCTGGCTTCGGCATTGTTCAGGTTTACCAGATTAGGTATGATCCGTACTTTGGCAATTACATCGCCTTTTTTGACGTTATTACCAGGTTCCACATAAATTATCTCCACGATACCTGAAACTTTTGGTTTGATCTCGATCTCCTGCCGTGGAATGACCGATCCGGTTGCAACAGTTTTTTTGATGATGTCTGAGGTAAAGGGCTTCTCGGTCGTGTAGACTACCGGTTTCTCCTTCGATTTATTATAAAGATAGTAAATGGTGATGGCGAAAGCCGCCAATATTATTACCAATACAACTATCTTGATAATCTTTTTTACAACACTTTTCTTTTTCATCTGTATGTTATTTATTCTAGTTCCAATTAGGTTTTATTTATTGCTCGTATCTTAACGCATCAATAGGCTTCACAGCCACAGCTCTTCTGGCCGGGATGAAACCAGCCAGAGCTCCGGAAAATACCAGGATGCTCAATGCGATCATCGCGACCCTGAAATCGACTCCCGGCTGATAGAACATGTTTGTATCTGCACCTGATGACTCCAGGGCATAGTTAACCAGTTCCAGAATGCCCACGCCGATAACCAGGCCGAAATAGCCTGCAAAGGTTGTCAATACGATAGCTTCCGTGATGATCTGACTGATTATTTTAAAGGGTGTGGCTCCGATGGCTCGTTGAATGCCAATCTCTTTGGTGCGCTCTTTCACCACAACCAGCATAATATTGCTCACACCAATGATGCCAGCCATTAGTGTGCCAATCCCAACGATCCATACTAACACCTTGATTCCGGTAAAGAGTCCTTGAAATTTTCGGAACTCTGCCTCCAGATTAAAATGACCGATAGCACGGTCGTCCTGTGGTGCAACACCATGTCGCTGCTTCAATATGTTGATCGCTTTCTCTTCCACAACCGACACCGGGATGCCATCCTGTGAAGTAATTGCGAAGAAACCGACAACATTTCCATAGTTGTAAGTCTTTTGCAACGTTGTAAATGGCATGAAAATATTTTTATTTTCACGATCGGCCTGTTCTCCTGTTCGTTTTGATTTACAGATCCCGACCACTTTGAAATAGACTCCCTGAATCTGAATGTATTCGCCAATGGCCTCTTCATCCTCCTCAAACAACAACTCTTTCACCCCTGTACCAATCACAATTACTTTTCGTTTTTCCTCAATATCAAGTTCGTTGATTAATCGTCCATCTGTGATATATAAGGGATCGATCAGAAAAAATTCGGGATACTCCCCCATGATTGAGAAGGAGCCCGATTCCTTGCCCCGGATCACGTTATTGGTGCTAAAAAAATCTCCTCCCCGTATGCGTGGTGCCAGGTATTTGATCTCGGGAATGGCATTGAGAAGTGCTACTGCATCATCGTTATCGTAGTTGAACCGTCTCCCTCGCGGGAATCCCTTGTAGGGCATTGTTGTTTGTTGTGTCCAGATGAAGACGCTGTTGGTTGCCATATCGGCAAAATTCCGGGATACGGAATTCTCCAGTCCATTCCCCGAGCCCAGCATGATCACCAGCATGAAGATCCCCCAGAAGACCCCAAAAGCGGTTAGAAAGGTCCTCATCTTATTGGACCTTAATACGTGATATATCTCCTGCCAGCGATCTAGATCGAACATCGTTTCAGGTTCAAGGGCAGAGGTTCAAGGATATTTGTTTTTTCATTTCTTTTTCGTTCTCTAACTCACCAATTCACTAGTTCACCGATTCACCAATTGTTATTCATCTCTCAGTGCTTCTATCGGTTTAATTTTCGCGGCTTTTCGGGCCGGGAAAAGCCCGGCCAGTGTACCAGCGATGATGAGTAAAATGGTTGCACCAACCGCAATTGAGAAATTCGCTTCCGGGCTTCTGAAGAAATCGATCTCCGGTAAATTCATGGAAATAATTTCTAGCACACCGATGCCAAGCACGAGGCCGATATATCCTGAGAATCCGGTGATTACAATAGCTTCCCGGAGGATCAGGGCAATCACGGAAAAAGGCGTAGCACCCAGCGCTTTTCGAATTCCGATCTCTTTGGTACGTTCCTTGACCGAGATCATCATGATGTTGCTAACGCCGACAATTCCGGCAATGATAGTCCCGATGCCAACGATCCAGATAAAGAGCCGGATCCCCAAAAACAATCCCTGAAATCTCCGAAAATCTTCATTTTTACTCCAGATAGAAACGGCCCGTTGATCCTCTGTATCAAATGTATGTTTTCTGGCCAGTAAATCGCGGGTTTGCTCTAAAATCATATTTACTTTTTCCAACGACGCATTACCGGTAGTAAGAGATATCTGACTCACCACATTCTGTCCGCTGAAGACACGCTGAGCTGTTGTGATTGGAATATAGATTCTTCGCTGTTCGCTGTCATCCCGTCCAAAATCCCTGAAAATTCCTACGACCTTAAAGAGTACTCCGTTGATATTGAGATACTCCCCCATGGCAACCGTATCCGATCCTTTAAAGAGATCCTCTTTCACCTTCTCTCCGATTATCGCAACTTTTCTGAATTGATTGATATCTAAAATATTCAGGAAACGCCCTTCCAACATCTCCACCTCTTTGATATGTCCATAATCGGGATGACATGGAGAGAGATAGAATGTGCCATATTCATTCTTATAGGATGTGATTGTATTTCCCAGAAACATTCTTGAAGACATGAACTCATGATCACGTATGGAAGCCTTGAGGAGGTCATAATCCTCGTTTGTAAACCGGATTAAGCGTCCGGCCTGCAATCCCTTGTATTCCAGGCTGGTCATCCCACTACTGATCCAGATGCCGTTATTGGCCCCTCCTCGAAACTGATCGGTGACACCATTTTCCAATCCTTTTCCGGATCCCAGTAATATGATCAGCATAAAGATTCCCCAGGCAACGGCAAATCCCGTAAGGAAAGTACGCAATTTATTCTTTCGAATCGTACTGTAAATCTCCTGCCACTTATCCAGTTCAAACATGGATTTTCAGGCTACTTTTTCGTACTTGGTATCCCTTGCTTTTGGTTGTGTTTCCGGCTTCCGGTTTTTGATATCCATCCTCTCTTCATTGTTCATGCGTTGAACTCTGTTATCGACGATTTCCCGTATTGTTCCGTCAATGATCCGGATGGTTCGCTGGGTCCGTTTGGCAATATCTAATTCGTGAGTGACGATGATCATGGTGATTCCCGTTTTGTTGATCTCTGTTAGCAGATCCATCATCTCTTGCGAAGTGACTGAATCGAGTGCGCCTGTAGGTTCATCTGCCAGGATCACTTTGGGTTTTGTGATCAATGCCCGGGCAATGGCAACACGTTGCTTCTGGCCACCGGAGAGCTCGCTTGGAAGGTGGTGGGCCCACTCTTTCAGTCCCAGCTTATCCAGGTATTCCACGGCGATCTTGTTGCGTTTCCGCCGGCTTACCTTCTGATAGTACAATGGAAGTGCAACATTCTCCATGGCATTTTTAAAGGAGACCAGATTAAATGACTGAAAGACAAAGCCCAGAGTTTTATTCCTGAGCTGAGCAGCTTTTCGTTCATTCAGATTCTGGATCTTCTTCTCATCAAGCTGGTATACACCGTCATCATAGTTATCCAGGATCCCAAGGATATTCAACAGTGTTGATTTTCCGGATCCTGACGGCCCCATAATGGAGATCATCTCGCCTGCTTCGATATTCAAATCGATACCTTTCAGTACATGCAGGTTATTCTGGCCGTTTGTATACGATTTATGAATGTTCTTAATATTTATCATGATAAAATTGCTGTTTTAATATAGTTAGTAAGACTCTCTTCAGCTGATTACGTTACATACATTTTAAAAAAAACTATATCTGCCTGATATATAACGCAAAATTCATTCAAACAGCCGAAAAAGAGAAAAGAATTAGATATACATAATCAGGAAAACGATGAAAGCATCAGAAACCGGGATTTTAGAAAAGAAAAAACCTTTATATAATATGTGATTCTACCTATCGGATCAAATTCGTTTTTTTAATCATTATCCCTGTTTCGGTCTTTAACCGGTAAAAATAGATTCCGGAAGCAACCCGGTTACCATATTGATCGGTTCCATCCCATTCAACAGTGTGATTCCCTTCTGAATAGAATTTATTCGTTACAATCCGGACCTCCATGCCCAGATTGTTAAGAATCCTGACTGATCGACATCTGGGTTATTAAGATAAAGAACAAAGTGAATAGTATTGATTTGATTTTCATAATTCCTCCTTTTTTATTGGTTCAATATTAAGATACTGTTCCGAATATACAAAATTAATTCTCATATTCAAAATACTCATATACCTCTATTGCAATATTTGGTTATGTTTCATTATTTTTCTCCATGGAAAACTTCTACCTTTGCGCCCCAAAAAAATCATTATGCCTTTAACAAAACTCCGAAATATAGGTATCGCTGCTCATATTGATGCTGGAAAAACGACGGTGACTGAACGGATCCTGTTTTTCACAGGAACAACCCGAAAAATGGGCGAAGTTCATGACGGGCAAGCCACCATGGATTTCATGAAGCAGGAGCAGGAACGGGGTATCACGATTGCTTCTGCAGCGATCTCATGTGGCTGGAAAGATTACCAGATAAACCTGATTGATACTCCGGGGCATGTTGACTTTACCGTCGAAGTAGAGCGTTCCCTCCGGGTGATAGATGGAATGGTTGCGCTATTCTGTGCTGTTGGAGGTGTTGAACCTCAGAGTGAGACGGTGTGGAACCAGGCTGACCGGTATCGCGTTCCCCGTATTGGTTTAATCAATAAAATGGATCGAACCGGCGCTGATTATTATCACGTGGTCGATCAAATGAATAAATACCTGGATGCCAATGCATTTCCATTCCAAATCCCCATCGGAGAAGAAGATTCATTCGAAGGCATTTGCGACATCATTGAACGAAAAGCATACATCTTCGATGAGTATGATCGGATAGAAACCGGGATTCCTGAAGAATATCAGGCAAGGTGTGAAGAGGCACGAGCCAAACTGGTGGAGAAAGTAGCAGAATTCAACGATGAGATCATGGAGCTCTACTTTGAGGAAGCGGATGTACCTGCCGATCTTCTGAAATCAGTTGCCCGGGATGCCACGCTGAAGTTATTAATCACCCCGGTTTTTTGCGGGGCTGCATATAAAAACAAAGGAATTCAACTGTTACTGGATGCCGTACTGGATTACCTGCCATCTCCTTTCGACGTTGGGGCAGTTGTGGGAACAGATCTGGATGATCCAGCCAAAACTCATATATGTCATCCTTCACCAACGGAACCATTTTCAGCACTGGCATTTAAACTGATCCACGATCCATATGTCGGTCAGCAAACGTTTACCCGGATTTTTTCCGGAACATTGAAAAGTGGTATGCGGGTGTTTAACTCAACCAAAGGGAAGCATGAACGTATCGGCAGGATCCTGAAGATTCACGCCAAGGACCGGGAAGAAGTGAGTGAAGCATTTCCGGGTGACATTGTTGCACTTATTGGCATGAAACTGACCAAAACCGGTGACACGCTTTGTAGTGAGGAGCATAAGATGTTGCTGGAGTCCATTCACATTCCGCCGGCTGTAATCGAATTGAAAGTCGGACCCGCCAAAAGCCAGGATCAGTCGAAGCTGGGTGAAGCGCTCGCCAAACTGGCAAACGAAGATCCCTCATTCAATGTCCGTTACGACCATGAAACCGAAGAGACCGTGATCTCCGGCATGGGTGAATTACACCTCGAGATCCTTATCGACCGGTTGAAGCATGAGTTCAACGTCGATGCTGTTGTTGGAGAGCCGTCGGTCGCTTTCCGCGAAACCATTACCTCCGAAGTGGTTTCAAACTACAAACACAGCAAGCAAACCGGTGGTAAAGGTCAGTTTGCTCATACGGTGATGAGGCTGGAACCCAATGAGGGTGAGGGGTATGAGTTTTCTGACAAGATTAAAGGCGGGGTTATTCCTGTTGAATTCATTCCGAGGGTAAACAAAGGGATCAAGAAAACGCTTGATCGGGGCATTTTGGCCGGTTATCCGATTGTTGATGTAAAAGTGGTTTTGATTGATGGCGCTTTCCACCCGGTCGATTCTTCCGATATGGCTTTCCAAACCTGTGCATCTATTTGCTTTAAAAATGGTTTTATGAAAGCAAATCCGGTCTTGCTGGAACCGATCATGAAAGTCGAGGTTAATACACCGGATGAATACATCGGGGATATTGTAAACAACCTGAACCGGCGGAGAGGACGGATTGAGGCGATGCGCCGTTACCGGAAAGGGTCTCAGAAAGTGAATGCGTTTGTCCCTTTGATGGAGATGTTTGGTTACGCGACCCAGCTTCGCAACCTCTCCAGCGGCCGTGCGAATTATTCGATGGAATTTTATCAATATCAGGCATTGCCGGAAAAAATACAGGAAGAAATCCTTAAGAAGTAATTGCCATCAATTGCCATAGATTGCCATAGATTGCCATCAATTGCCATTTATTGCCATAAAATATTTTTGAAATTATTTGCAATATTGTGCATTCTTGCGCAATAGTGTGCAATTCTTCTGTTATCGCTTTCTTCGAAAACCTGGTTTTTTCTTCGGCACATACTCCGGTGTTTCACCGAGCTGTTTTGGCACGACTCCTTTATAGACCTTTTTGCCCAGTAACTTTTCGATCTCTGCAAATTTCCATTGGCCATCAGGATTGATGAATGTAATGGCTACGCCGGAAGCTTCCGCCCTGGCAGTTCTGCCAATTCGGTGGATGTAATCCTCTGCGTCATTGGGAACATCGTAGTTCAACACCAGGTCGATATTTTCCACATCGATGCCACGGGAGACTACATCGGTGGCTACCAACACCTGAGTCTCTTTAGCCCTGAAACTGTTCATCACCCGTTCCCGCTCTTTCTGGTCCAGGTCAGAATGGATCTCCTGTACCTCCAGTCCGGCTCTTTTTAACTCCCTGCTCAGCAGTTTCGTGCTGCTTTTTGTTGAGCAGAAGACAAGGATGGTCCGTCCCTTAGAGGTGCCCAGAAGGTATTTAACCAGAGGAAGTTTCTGGGTGTCATAAACGGAGTAGGCCAGCTGGAGGATCTTTTCAGCAGGCTTCGAGAGAGCAATGTTGACTTCTGCCGGATCATGCAATACCTTTTTGGCCAGGTCCAGTATGTCACTTGGAATGGTTGCTGAGAAAAGCAGAGTCTGGCGCTTCTTCGGTACATGTGAGATGATCTTCATGATGTCGTCATAAAAACCCATATCGAGCATCCTGTCGGCTTCATCCAAAACGAGGAATTTGATGGTTGAAAAATCCACATATCCCATATTCAGGTGGGCGATCATCCTCCCGGGAGTACAGACCACTAAATCCACCCCACTTGTCAGGGCATCTTTCTCCCTGGTAAATGTAGCTCCGTCGGTTCCTCCATATATAGCCAGGGAGCTGACCGAAGTGAAATAGGATAGTCCCTCCATGTGCTGGTCGATCTGCACAGCCAACTCCCTGGTGGGTACAACCACCAGGGCTTTGATCCCCAGGCCAGTGTTTTCCTTCAGGATTCGGTCTGTTATTGGCAATAAAAATGCAGCTGTTTTTCCGGTGCCGGTCTGAGCCGAACCAATCAGGTCTTTTCCCTCCTTTATGATGGGGATGGCCTGTTGCTGGATGGGGGTGGGAATTTCAAATCCAAGCGAATCAATCCCTTCTGCCAATTGGGGATTAAAATTAAAGTCAGAGAATTTCAACTGTTGATGGTGATAATATGGATTATTCAAGAAAATTTTCGCAAAGATACAACCTTTGTTTGATTAATCTTTGCACTTGATGACACGTTAATGATCTGTTCATGGTGCATATGAATAGGAATTATTAATTTATCTTGATTCCGATGTGAGATTTTTTTATATTTGAATGCTCTATATGTCTATAAATTGTCATTAAACCCATCATCATGAAAAAGATTTCCGTTCTTCTTCTGGTTGCCGGGTTCATTTCCCTTTCAGGTTATTTTCTATTTGTTTCGCAATCATCACGCAATCATTCTTCTCAGCCTGAGAGAGAGAAAATAATTGACAATAACCAGTTACCAAAAAGCGCTCTCCTTCCCTATCTGGCCGAACGGCAATGGATGAAATTACGGGATCCCCAATCCGGTGAGATCACTATTCGTTCCAAACCAGATATGATTCTGATGATCCATAAAACCTGCATCCCGGTTTATATCCTGTCCTAACAGCCCTTCAACTTTGGTAAATTGATCCAGTTTCTTGCCATTCCATCTGAAGACTCCATTATCTGTTCCAAACCATATATTGCCAAGATGATCTTCCAGGATCAAGTATATCGGCCGGTTTATTGTTAGGCCGTTACTATCGTATTTGACCAGTTCTCCTTCTGTTATAATATATAAACCATCATTTGTTCCAACCCAGCGACGCTCTCTGGAGTCGGTCAGGAAAGCAAACACATTGTTTCCATTCAAATTGGCAGGTGATTGGATAAGGGTTGATTCTCTATCTCTTTTCGCCAGAATTCCGCTGTTGATGGTTGCCACGTATAGGGTCGTATCATCCTCAGCAAAAAGTTTCCGGATTTGGGAATTTCGAATTTTTGGCGCTGAAACCGGGATAAACTTGTCCTCTGATGATAACTCAAATACCTGTTTATGACTTGCTGCATAAATTTTTCTATCGGGCATGACAACCACAGATACCATGTTATCCTCTATTCCCCTGGATTTTCGATACCATTTTACCCGCTTTTGTTTGTCAATTCGGGCAATCCCTAATTTAGAACCCGATAGCCAGATATTTCCCTTTTGATCATAGTCAAGATCCTGAATCCTGATCTCATAGTCAGGCTTCTCACCTGAAGGATTAAAATTCATTGTCTCAAAATTCTTTCCGTCAAAAAAAGTGACTCCGCCAAGATGACCAAAAATATAGAATCCGGGTGCGTATTCCAGAGCAGAAGCTACTTCATTATCAAAAAGTCCCTCTATGGCCGTAAAGCTTGAAAAACGAAAAGATGGAATCTTGTTAACACCCCGAAAGCTTGTGAGCCAGATATTTTTTTCGTGATCAATAAGTACTGAAGTCGCTCCGTCAGAGATCAATCCATTATCTCTGTCCATGCGTTCGAAGGAATCAGCACTGTAAGGCGCTAAATAGTAAAGGTCATATGGATTTCCAAAAAATAAGCCATTATTCTCATCAGGGTAGATAAAGGAATTGGATGTTACTTTGTATTTAGCTAAATCAAATCCTTCGGTGATCATTGAGAAGGCGGAGTCTGACAACGTGCCCAGCCATCCTTTCCCCATTAAGTATATCTTCTGGTTTCCAGCTGTTTCCGAATTTCGTGCCAGCGCCAAAGCAAGAACCTCCTGAGAACCAGTAGGTAACAAAGTATTCAACTCATTCGAAACATGACCACCTCTAAGAACTGATAATCCCATTTTTGTTCCGATAAATATCTGATCGCCTAGAACAACTATACTTCTGATTTTATTGCTGATAAGTCCCTCTTTTTCACCATAATGTACCCATTGTTTGTTCCGGCTGATGAATACCCCGTCTTTTTGGGTTCCTAGCGCTAAAATAGGTGTATCGTCCTGATAGAAAACATCAAAAGCACTAATAATAACTGGGTGAGTCTTCCCGGTTTTACAATCGAACTTATGCCACTCTTCGCCTGAAAACCAAAAAGCAGTTGGCTCACTTTGAAGAGGAACAGCCCATATTTTTCCTCTTTCATCAGTCATGATAAAAGCGAAACTTGGAGATATCCTATTGGCAGGGGGATTATAGTTTGTCCAATTTACTCCATCATAAGAAGAGATCCCATAACGGGTGGCAAACCAAAGCAGACCTGATGTGTCTTGAGTAATATCAAATACCATGTTGCTTGGAAGACCATCTGCTTCAGTATAGATCCGGGTAAAATAGCGCTGGGAAAACAGATTACTCTCTAATCCGAAAAAAAGAAAAAGTACTAAAATCCAATTACGTATCAAGCGATTGATCAGCAAAATATATCTTTCAGGAGTTCACTTAGTATAACGTCTGTAAAGCTACAAAAAATTGAAACAGAGCAACTAATTTTATCTCCTGCCTCTTTTTCGGAACAGGTTCATGTATAGTGAAATAGAGAGGGCAAGGAAAAAAAGTCCCACCGTCATGGCATCCACCCATTGTTCATTCGAAGTTAATCCGGTCAGGCGGTGAATCAAATAGGTAATGTAAGAATTGGGGAGTCCACGGTTCCCAAGGTTTTCAAGGACTGCCCAGTGCCAATCTGTCATTGGACAATATCCAATCCCGTAAAAGATTCCCAGGATAAACCAGGAGGCCCCGGTCAGTAACAGGGTAATCAGGTTGGCTTTTCTGGTTTTCTTCCAGATCCAGCCAAAGAGATTGAAAATGATCAGGGCTGTGTGAAAAACAACAAAGAGAATATCAAGGATAGCATACACGATTGGCAGAGGATATTTTGATTCTGCTTATAAAGATAGGCAATCAGGCCGGAATGGAGTAGATATGGACTAACCAACTACCCTGTTTTTCATACTACCGGCATTCGGATCGGTTAAAACAGACCAACGAACCTGCAAGTAAAATTTCACTTACCATATTGGTCTTTTTGGCTAAGATAATTTACGCTGACTGGCATATTTTCCAACCAGCAACGCCACAATGATAGTCAGGTAAAGCTGTCCGGTTACACTGATCAGGATAGCTAACGACCTTGAAAATGATTGCAGGGGAACAATATCACCATACCCGGTTGTGGTCATCGTGATAAATCCGTAATAGAGATACTCCTGAAAATGGAGAACTTCTTCATTGATTTTAATATCTACATGTCTAAAATCGTAAAGGTCCGGATTGACCGATACAATGAATGTCACAATAATGGAAAACACAATTCCAAGCATCAAATATCCGATGACCGCATCCATGATTACATTAAGATTCACATTGTCTGCTTTGGCAATTTTCCTGATAAAATGGAAGGTGAGGTAAACAAAAAAGCAGAAGTTGATCCCTATGGAGATATATTCGAGCAGATCAAGGTTATAGTGCGATGATATCCATCCCATCGCGCTGGCAACCACAGCTATTAAAAAAATAGTCAACCGGCCTTTCCCCATCACCATGATGGTTGTCAGGAATAAGGCTGTGTATGCGATATTATAGAGGATATCGTGCCAGCGATTTGGAAGAACAGCGACGATAAACACCAGAAAAAACACCAGGAAGAGCATAAGATAATTCCAGAGTTCATTTTCCGGATTACCTAAAATTTTTCTTAATACCATGGGACAGAGGTTTTTGATGATACTTGTTAATCAACTCACTAAAGTAGAAAAAAAATAGCTTGTCGAAAAGAGAACCCCCCATCAGACTGACAGGGGGTGTCTCATCTTTTTAAACCATTGGTCTGGTTTCTCGCGGAGCAAGGGCGCCGCTTCTTTTTTCCATCGCTCGTGGCGTGGAAGTCTCATTAAATTTACATTCAATGTAAACTGATCAAATATACTACAGGTAGAGGGGAACTGTTCAATTTTAACATTTTTTAGGAGTTGTGTGAAAAACACAGCCCGACTGGAAATATCTGATCTGCATATTGCTTTTTCAACAATTAAATCTACCTTTGCACTCCCAATTTGGGGATACTCCTCCTTAGCTCAGCTGGTTAGAGCATCTGACTGTTAATCAGAGGGTCGTTGGTTCGAGTCCAACAGGGGGAGCAGGAATAACAAGGGTTTCAGCACATCTGTGTTGAAATTCTTTTTGTATTGAACAACAATTTGCACAACAACAAGATCTCAAATTTGAAATCTTTTATATCAATAGACAAGGTAGTTTACTGGAAAAACCGGAACCTATGACCACCTTGCGCCGATCAAGAGTTACCCCCTTATAAGTCTGATAATAATTCGTTTAAGATGGTCAGTTTCCGTCGGCACGGAGTGGTCAATCTAACTGAGTTGTCCAGTCATATTATTGATTTTTACAGAAATAACTGTATAAGCATTGGACTTAATTAATACGAATGTGGGTTGAAATTTTAGCAAAAAGAAAGATTAGTTTATATAATTGACCGAATCTAATTCTTCATAAAATGGCTCAATAAAGAAAGCCCTTTCAACAATAAATGCTTTTGCAGTAGTTTTCATTCTTCTTTTTATACCATTAGACCAGCTTTCGATATCTTGACCATTAAAAAGCCATTTTACCGAGACATGCCAGAAATTAGCATTAGTGGGTGTATGAACTATGTGACAAACAGGATTAGCGTAGGTGCTATCCTCAAATTCAACAGTTTCAGCGTTGCAATCACCTATTCGTAAGAAAAAACAACCTCTGGATTCATCGCGTTGATACTCCTCAGGAATGCGTGGAGTTCTTACTTTACTGTTTATCTCCCAATCTGCAATTAAATATTGCTTGTCTGGGCAATCTTGTATAGCCCAATAAATGTCATCAACAATATAAATACCTAAAAGGCTGTTTGAGTAATTTTTTAAATGATCCGTTTGCTTAACTACGTGTTGAATGTAGAGTTTCCCTGTTTCAGGGTTTATAATGTCCTTATCTTCCGTATAATGTATTAGGTAGTTATTACACAATGAATCATTCCAAGAAATAAACTTATAATGTGGTTTCGGTAAAAGACGATCCGGATATTCCATAAAGGCTTCCTGTTGGTTCAATATACCAGTATTGAGGAGAAACTTTTGAGCTAATTTTTGAAATAGTATCTTCAATAGAACCACCATATGCAAATATGTTATTGCCTTCTTGATATATATTAGTAACTGCCTCAACGGTCAGTGCATGTGTCGGCTTGTGTGATTTGGCTGCACTGACGGGCTCCTAATTTGCAACTAAATTTACAGTTTTATATTTATTGCCCGCCAGTGCAGGCAAAATTCTTTTCTTGTACAAGCTGGCGTATGCACGGTGTTGAACTCAACCTCCGGTAGCTAAAGAAGATATTCTCGCTACCGGAAGTATATTGCTCATAACTTAAAAAACATATGTTATGAGTAAAAGTAAGAAAAATTACGCCTGGCTTTGCATTTCAAGAAGTCACCCCTGGAATTGGATAATGATGAGATTAACTCATTTTTATTCGGAGTAGCCAGGGAGAAAAGAGCAAGCAGTACGTATTTCAAGCACATGGTTTATGGTCTCAGGTTTTTCTTTCGACTATACGACAGGGAAGATCGCGTTATACAGCTGCCAACCATCAAAAACGACCGTAAACTTCCTGTAGTTCTCTCCAGAGAGGAGTTAAAACGATTGTTTTCAGCACCTGAGAGGTTAAAGCAAAGAGTATTGTTTGCATTGATCTATTCGGCAGGCTTGCGGGTTGGAGAAGTTTGCAATTTAAAGATCAGCGATATAGACAGCGAGAGAATGCAAATAAGAGTAGTAAAAAGTAAAGGAAAATATGATCGCTACGTGATACTGAGCTCCTACATACTCCAGGGACTTCGCAAGTATATTAAAAGTTCAAAACCAAAGGTGTACCTGTTTAATGGTAAGATTAAAGGAGAGTCGCTGGGTGTATCGGCCGTTCAGCAGAGCTTCCGATTGGCTGTAAAAAAGGCTGGTATTACCAAAGATGTAAGCGTTCACTCTCTGCGGCATACCTATGCGACTCACCTGTTGGAAGAAGGAGTGGATATTGTAACGATTA
>CAZTSX010000011.1:0-99147 GCA_964616825.1 uncultured Prolixibacteraceae bacterium | reverse complement strand
TATAAGGAAGTATGTTGAGTTACAGGGTAGCCAGGATTCAGAACAACTTCGAATGGAGTTGTAATCGCGAAGCGAGGAGGACCACAACTTTAGCCGTGGGTATCTATTATCTGTGCTGATCTTTAACACTTCCTTTTTCTATATTTCTGTTACTCAATAACATATGTCTAACATTTTCATTGTTGGCACTACATAGTACGATTTAATGAATATGATTATGGAAGATGTTTTTGCTTTATGCGATTTCTCTGATTGTATGTGGAAGCGCCACGCCAACGGCTCTGAAGATGCCGGAGCAATTCTTTTGTGGAGCTGTTCGTATAGCTATTTTTCTGTTTTTTGATTCATCAAGTACAACTTCCTGCAGTGATAGCAGATCCCGTTTTACATCATTCCATTCAAGGTCTAATCCAAATCCCCCTTATTGGCCGCCTCAATCTGGCTGGCATCCCTGTTACATCCTTTACGTTACAAAAGAAATGCCTAACAGATTTGATAATGATCCACGTTACGTAATGGTAAGAACAACTGACAATTCAAGTGCTGCCTCCAATTTTATCAGCCTGTTCAGTATGCATCATGATGATATAGCTGATGGTGTGGTAAAGTTAGCCTCCTGTGAGGCTGCCAAAGAAGCAGAAAGTTATGGGAATACTGCTGCATACCAGGTTAACAAGGCAAAAAGACAATGTCCAAAATGTGCAAATGGAAAATGGGAAGGGAGGTGGATACCCAGCGCTAAAGAACATCTTAAGTGGGCAGCACGTGTTTTCTCTGAAAACAGCCTCAGTAAGGCAAAGGCTATAACAGATAAAGAGAATAGAATCAGGCAAAACTGCATTAATAGTTGTTTGCCTGGCCAAACCGAAGTATTTAACAATCCTCAAGTAGTTTCTGGATTTTATCTTGATGTATGCCTTACATTTGCAAAAAACTGTGGAAAACCAGCCGCTGATTATTTTTGCAAGTGGAAGGGATATGATGAAGCTGTTGAGTGGAAAAGTAAGCCCAAAAGTCCGCCCACTATGACCATCAAGGGCCGTGAAAAATGCGAAAAGGATTTCTGTGGAAGATTGGTAATGGTAAAGTGTATGCGTGAAAGACGGATCAAGTAGCCCTGCGGATTGCTAAGAATTGAAGAAATGCAGTGGTAATCAAGTGAATTTTAACAGTCCGCTTTCGATTCGTGAAAGAAACTCACTCTTTCCGAGCAAGCCTGCAATATCCATCATCCCGGGACCCTGATTACTTCCTACTACAAATAAGCGAAGCGGGTTCATCAACTGCCCCATTTTTAGTCCTGTTTCAGAAGTATAATTCTTCACCAGTTGAAAGAATGTCTCCTTAGTCCAATTGCTGAGAAGCTTTGCTTCGGCAACGAATCCCTCAACGATTTCTCTGGTTTCGGGGTTCCACATCTTCTGTATCACCTGCTCATCATAGGTTACCGGCGCTTTGAAAAAGAACCATGAGTTTGTCCAGAGATCAGGGATCAGGGTTGCCCGATCTTTGGTCAGGGCAATTACCTTCTCCATGTAGCTTTTGCCATGTCCTTCCAGTTGGCCTGATGAGAGTTCGGTATTGGCTTCAAGGTATGTGGCAAGCAGGCCGGCAAGCTCTTGATCCGTTTTCCGTTGCATGTATTGGTGGTTGAACCATCTCGCTTTTTCAGGATCAAATTTAGCTCCTGATTTACTGATTCGGTCCAGGGAAAATTGTGCGATCAGTTCATCCATGGAGAAGATCTCCTGAGCGGTATCAGGATGCCACCCCAGAAGAGCAAGCATATTGATAAAAGTTTCAGGAAAATACCCCTCTTCACGATAGCCGGGAGAAACTTCTCCGGTTTCGGGATCGGTCCATAGCAGTGGAAATACCGGAAATCCCATCTTGTCGCCATCGCGTTTGCTTAGCTTTCCCTTGCCGTCAGGCTTCAGGATCAGGGGAAGATGGGCGAACTGAGGCATCTCGTTTTCCCATCCTAAAAACCGGTAAAGCAACAAGTGCAATGGGGCTGAAGGCAGCCACTCTTCACCCCGGATCACATGGGAAATTTTCATCAGGTAATCGTCGACTACATTGGCCAGGTGGTAGGTAGGAAGGCCATCGGACTTGAAGAGAACCTTATCATCGAGATTTGCCGAAAGTACGCTTACCTCTCCCCTGATCAGGTCGTTAAAGATAATCGTTTCATCTTCCGGGATCAGGATTCTCACCACATAGGGATCTCCCCTGTCCAGGCGTGCAGTCACATCATCAACACGTAATGAAAGAGAGTTTATAAGCTGTTTGCGTGTTTGCGCATTGTATTGAAACTGTCCCTTCCCTGCTTTCAGAAACTCTTTTCGTATGGCATCCAGCGCTTCAGGTGTATCAAACGCGTAATAGGCATGATCCCGATCAAGCAACACCTGTACATAGTCCCGGTAGATGTCGTTTCGTTCCGATTGCTTATAGGATGCAAAGGGACCTCCTGTTGCTACATCTTCATCAGGCTGCAGACCACACCACTTCAACGCTTCTGTGATATATGTTTCCGCTCGGGGAACACACCTGCTCTGATCCGTATCTTCAATACGAAGGATGAATTTGCCGTGCTGATTGCGGGCAAAAAGATAATTATAGAGAGCTGTTCGAATACCTCCCAGGTGAAGCGGGCCGGTCGGGCTTGGAGCAAATCTCACACGTATTTGCGATGCACTCATTTGAAGTGTGTTACTATTTTTGATATTGAATGTGAGGGACGACGAATTTAATCATTTTATCCAGGGTTTGAGCGACGGTAAAAATGGAAGTGTCTAGTACCAGATCGGGATTTACAGGCTCTTCAAATGGTGAATCAATCCCGGTGAATTGTTTGATCAATCCCTGGCGGGCTTTCTTGTAAAAGCCCTTGACATCGCGTTCTTCACAAAGTGAGAGTGGAGCTTTGACAAATACTTCAATGAAGCGATCAGCCCCAATAATCTCCCTTGCCATCTGACGAATAACGTTTGTAGGGCTGATGAAACAATTAATCGTGATAATCCCTGAATTGTTGTAGAGGGAGTTGACTTCAGCAATACGCCGGATGTTCTCTTTCCTGTCTACTTCGCTGTAAGAGAGGTCTTTATTTAATCCTGATCGAACATCGTCGCCATCCAGAAGTTGAATGAAAAATCCCCGATGGAAGAGTTCTTTTTCCAGGCCAAGTCCCACCGTGGTTTTGCCCGCACAAGATAAACCGGTCATCCAGATTGATTTCGCCTGTTGATGTAGTCGTAGCTCCTTTTCGAGTTGCGGTATCTTCGTTTTTAGATGCGGATTGTACATTAATTGATGTTTAGAGAGTGCAAAAATAGGATAATTCCTAATTTTGCATAAACTGAAATAATCCAAGTTGGAAGCCGTTAACGGTTTTAGTGAAATCGGAAAAGATGGAAACCAAAAATATTCTCGTTCAAAAACTGGATCAATTTATCAGAAAGTATTACGCCAACAAGATGATTCGCGGTCTGCTTCTCTCTGTCGGAATCATGGCGTTGTGTTACATTCTGTTCATCTTGCTGGAAAATATATTCCGGTTTGATTCCATCATACGAACGTTGCTCTTTTACCTCTATATTGGAGTTGTTATTTTGGCAGTAGGAGGATGGGTATTGATACCGCTTTCCAGCTATCTGAGAATTGGCAGGGCAATCTCCTACGAACAAGCGGCAAAAATTATTGGCGATTACTTTAGTGAAATAGAAGATAAATTGTTGAATGCGCTTCAATTGATAAGGCAACAGGAAAAGACAGAGATTGATTTTGAGCTTTTGATCGCATCGATCGAGCAAAAAATGAAAAAATTACGCGTGTTCCAATTCAATCTTGTGATCAACTACAGAAAGAATGTTCACTACCTTAAATTTGTTGCTCCTCCCCTGCTGATCATTTTTCTTGCATTGGTGATAACACCCCGGTTGATTTCTGATCCCACAAGAAGAATTATTGAATATAGAACCTCTTTCGAAAAACCTCATCCGTTTAGTGTTCAGCTAGTCAACGAAAACCTGACCGTATTTCAGCAGGAGGATCTGGAGGTTCGAATCCGGGTAACAGGAGAAGAGATCCCGGCAGAATTTTACATCGAGACGAACGGGGTTCAGAACCGGATGAAAAAGGAGAGATCGAGGGAGTTCTCATATCTTTTCAGGACGATGCAGAAGAATACTTATTTTTCACTAATTGCGCACAAGTTCGTGAGCGAGCTATACCTGATAGAAGTCTTGCCACGACCAACAATCCTGCAATTCGCTGTCGACCTGACATACCCGGCTTATACCGGACGGACGAGTGAGAGGCTTGAGAACACAGGAGACCTTGTTGTACCAAAAGGAACTGAAATCACGTGGTCGTTTTATACAAAAGATGTTGACGAGATTCAATTTTCTATTGAAGACAGCGTGCTAGCTTTGAAAAAATCAGAGTCAAACGTTTTTGTAATCAGTTATCGATGCTTCTATTCCGGCAAGTACTCGGTGAAGCCGGAAAATAGTTATGGGGAAAATACAGACTCTCTCTCCTACCGGATTATCACCATTGAAGATGGATATCCATCTATCATTGCCCAGGTGTTGACTGACTCAATCCTGCCGTCAAATCTTTTTTTCAGTGGTTCAATCAAAGACGATTATGGATTTACTAAACTGGAATTCAAATTTGAGGTATACTCACAGGATGACTCAACAGCGAATACAATGGGATCGAAGGCTATTGAAATACAGAATGAGAGCAGAGAGGAATTGTTTTATTACACCATTGATGTTGAATCCTACTTATCTCAGCCTGGCGACCGGATGATCTACTACTTTGAAATATGGGATAATGATGCGGTTAATGGACCGAAGTCAACAAAATCTGAAATCAGAGAGATCAATACCTGGACCAAGGAAGAAATACGGGATTTCACGCAAGAGAATGAGAAGAAAATACAATCTGAATTAGGGAAATCAATGGAGGAGACTGAGGAGATCAGGGAAGCAATCGAAGAATTGAACAAGAAGCTTGTCGACAAGCGTCAACTGACCTGGCAGGAGAAGCAACAGATCCAGGAGTTGATTAAGAGAAATGAACGCGTACTTGAAAATGTGGAGAAGATCAAGGAGAATAACCTGAGGAATATACAGGCCGACGAGCAATTTCTTGAGACGAGCCAGAACATCCTTGAGAAGCAGAAACGCCTGAATGAGTTGATGGAAGAGCTGATGACGGATGAAATGCGAAAGACTATTCAGGAATTAAAGAAGCTAATGGAACGTGTCGACAAGAAGAACTTATCACGGTTAATGGAGCAAATGAAACTCTCTTCACAGGATCTGGAAGAGCAACTGGACCGGAATTTGGAGTTATTCAAACAAATCGAGTTTGATCGTAAACTGGAGGAGACTATCAGGAAGTTAGAAGAGAGTGCCATGGAGCAAGAAAAACTGGCGAAAAAAATAGAGGAGGACAAGGGAATATCAGAGGAGGATAAAGATAAGCAGAATCAGCTTAACACGAACTATGATTCCATTCAGAAGGCGTTATCACAGCTGGAAAAGATGGAGAAGGAGTTGCAGTCCCAGATAGGTTTAAAGAAAACGAAGCAGAAACAGGATAGCCTGACGAATGCCATGAAAGAAGCCAAAGAACAGGTTGATATGGGGAATGCAAAGGGTGCACCGGAAAAGCAGATGGACGCAGCCGATCAGATGCAGGATCTGGCCAACCAGCTGACAAAGATGCAGACAGAGTCAGAGCAGGATCAATATGCTGAAGATGCCAGGCAGATTCGACAAATACTTGAAAATCTGCTGAATATTTCATTTGAACAGGAAGAGTTGATGGATCAAACAAAATCGATTAATCGAAATGACCCAAAATTTCAGGATATCATCACGAAACAAAATGAACTAAATGATAAATTGCAGAGTGCAAAAGATTCCTTGATCGCAATCGGGCGACGGCAGTTTTTATTGCAACCAGTCATTTCCCGGGATATCAATAAGATAAATGACAATATTAGGGAAACTGTAGAGTCGTTGACCAGCAGGAATATGGCTCTGGCTATTTCAAAACAGCAGTTTATAATGACATCGATCAACAACCTGGCTGTGTTATTGAATGAGTCGATGGAGCAAATGAGAATGAATATGAATATGAGCATGCAAGGCAAGCCTAGCAAGATGTGTCAGAATCCTTCGATGGGAAAAGGAAATAAGAGCATGATGAATCTCAAGAAAATGCAGCAACAGCTATCGAAGCGCCTGGAACAAATAAAAAAAGGATTGCAGGAGCAGGCGAAAGATGCCGGGAAAAAAGGGCAAAAAGGTGAGAAGGGCATGAATGAGCAAATTGCTCGTTTGGCAGCGGAACAGGAAGCGATACGAAGTGAAATGCGTAAATATCAACAACAACTCAACGAACAAGGCATCGGTGATCATGGAGAGAATGAAGCAATTATGGAAATGGAAAGGAATGAACAAGACCTGATCAACAAACAAGTTACACAAGAGACCCTGATGCGCCAGCAACGAATCCTGACCCGGTTGTTGGAATCAGAAAAGGCTGAGCAGAAAAGAGAGCAAGAGGAGCGAAGAGAAGCTGATGAAGCAAAAATTCGAAAATATAGTAACCCGGAAGGAAGTTTAGAGTATAATAAGTACACCAGAGGAGAAACGGAAATTCTAAAACTAACCGCTTTACCTGTAAACCGGTTTTACAAAAGCAAGGCAAACAGGTATATGATTAAAATTGTTCAGTAGATGAAAAAAAACATCGGCGAGATTTCTATTCAGGAAACACAAGATCTGTGTAAGCTAGAAAAATACATCGAAGAAGTATTGGATTATCACAATATCCCGGATGAGTATTTCGGAAATATAATGCTGGCAATCAGTCAGTCAGCTGAACTAATACTGAAGAAAAGGACCGCCCATAAACCACTCAAAATAGACGTTCACAAAACGAAAAAGGGCTTATTATGTGAGATAAGGAATGAGGGCTCCGGGAAGGAACACGCAATGGATGAATTAGACCTTGCTATCGAACGCCAGAATATACTCAGGGAAACATTTATCATTCGCTCACTTGCTGATACAACTGAATTGAAAGATGGAGGAGATACTTTGGTATTACATTTTAGTGTAACCGGGATCAATTATGAGCGATCGCTCAAACGTATGGATCAACTAAAAAACTACCTGTCAACCAGGGAAAAGGTCATTGATACCAATGAATCCTGAGTCCATACAATTTTTTACAGAAGATATAAGCTATCGGATCAGGGAGAAAAGGAAGCTCAGAGGAGATCTGGAAAAGGTTATCGCAGCAGAGAATTTTAAGTGTGGCCCGGTGAACATCATCCTGTGCAGTGACCGATTTCTAAGAGAGTACAACCAGAGATACCTAAAACGAGACTACTTTACTGATGTGATTGCATTTGATCTCTCAGGTGAACAAAACAAGCTGAGTGGAGACATCTATATTTCACTGTATCGGGTAAGAGAAAATGCGAAGCAATACAACGTTCCCATAAAAGAGGAGTTGCTGAGGGTAATGATACATGGAATCCTTCATTTAACGGGGATGGCGGATCAGCGTGATGAAGAGAAACGTGCGATGAAGGATAAGGAGAATAGTTATCTTAAAAATTTAAGAAAATAACTCATAATCAGCAATATACGAATTATTGTTCCACGTGAAACGGATTATGCAGAGCAAAGAAACGTATGACATCATCGTTGTTGGAGCCGGGCATGCAGGGTGTGAAGCAGCCGCAGCTGCTGCAACGCTGGGATCACGGGTGTTGCTAATCACAATGAACATGAGCAACATGGCGCAGATGTCGTGCAATCCATCAATCGGTGGAATTGCAAAAGGACAAATTGTGAGGGAGATTGACGCGATGGGTGGATTAACAGGTATCATATCTGATCGAACAATGATCCAGTTCAGGATGCTGAATTTGTCGAAGGGACCAGCAATGTGGAGCCCCCGTGCACAGAATGACCGCATGCTTTTTTCCAATGAATGGAGGGAGCATTTGGAGGCGATACCCACACTGGACTTCTGGCAGGATTCTGTCAATGAAATTGTTGCGAGTAAAGGAAAGGTAACAGGAGTTAATACAGCGCTCGGAATATCATTTAGGGCGAAAGCGGTGATTCTTGCAAATGGAACATTTTTAAATGGGATTATTCATATTGGCGAAAAGCAGTTTCAAGGAGGGAGAATGGGTGAAAAATCCTCGAAATCCATTACGGAGAGCTTGCATTTTTTTGGCTTGAAATCCGATCGTATGAAAACCGGAACACCAGCCAGAGTAGACGGAAGAACGCTGAATTTTGATGAAATGACGGAGCAAAAGGGGGATGATAACCCACAGAGGTTTTCGTTTACTGAGACACCGAGGTTAACCAGGCAGCGCAGTTGCTATTTAACGTTTACAAGCCAGAAAGTTCACGATATACTGAGGAGTGGATTCGAGAGATCTCCTCTTTTCAAAGGACGAATAAAAGGAGCTGGACCCAGATACTGCCCATCGATTGAAGATAAAATAGAGAGATTTGCAGATAAGGAGAAACACCAACTCTTTATTGAGCCGGAGGGGTGGAATACGGTTGAGTATTATGTGAATGGATTTAGTTCATCACTGCCCGAGGAGATACAATTTGCAGCCCTCAGAGAAGTACCCGGATTCCAGGATGCAAAGTTTTTTCGTCCCGGATATGCAATAGAATATGATTACTTTCCCCCACATCAGTTGACTTTTACACTGGAGACAAAGGTCATTGAAAACCTTTTTTTAGCAGGACAAATCAACGGAACAACAGGATATGAAGAGGCAGCCGCCCAGGGAATTATGGCAGGAATTAATGCACACCTGAAACTTAAAAGGAAGCCTCCTTTTATTTTAAAACGATCAGATGCTTATATTGGCGTGTTGATCGACGATCTGATTACAAAAGGAACAGATGAACCATACCGGATGTTTACCTCCCGCGCAGAGTACCGAATATTACTGAGGCAGGATAATGCGGATTTCCGGCTAACAAGAAAATCAAATGAACTGGGACTTGCATCTGAGGATCGGGTTAGAAGGCTGGAGAAAAAATATCAGGCGATAGAGAAAATTATGAAGTTTCTCAGCAAAACGAGTGTTACACCAGGTGAAGTGGAAAGCATGATGAATAAGCGTAGAACGCCAGGATTGACGCAGAAAATGAAGCTGGATAGTATATTGTTAAGGCCTCAGATCTCAGTGGACGATATGGTAAAATTTATTCCACGGGTAACCGACTTTATGAGGAAATTAGGGAAGAATATTAATGAGGAAATAAGGGAAGCCGAACTACTTGTGAAATACGATGGATATATTCAGAAGGAGCAGGAGATTGCTGATAAAATGTCCAGGCTTGAGGATATTCCCTTGAAAAGGGATATGGATTATCATAAATTAAAATCATTATCATCAGAGGCAAGGGAAAAACTGAGTAAAGTGAAACCCGCTACAATAGGGCAGGCAGGACGAATTAGTGGTGTTTCTCCTGCTGATATTTCCGTATTAATTGTCTACCTGGGCAGGTAAATGTTCCACGTGAAACATACATTCATGATCGAAAATCTAGCGCATTGTCCACTCTGCAATCATTCAGATTTCCTGGTTTTTCTGGAAAGCAAAGATTATTTTCTTTCACAAGAAGTATTTACCATTCAGGAATGCAGGGGATGCGGATTTCGTTTCACCAATCCCAGGCCATCCGAGTCGTCTGTAGAAAACTATTACCAATCAGATGATTATATTTCTCATGATTCAGATAAAGGCGGATTGATTCCGGCTCTATATAACCTGGCACGCCACTATACAATTCGGGCAAAATACAGAATCGTCCGAAAGTACAGTAACGGCCAAACGATCCTTGACATTGGATGTGGAACAGGCGAATTTCTGCAGTATTGCCATCAGAGAGGAATAGACTGTCAGGGCGTTGAACCTGCAGAAAAAGCGAGAACGATTGCCCGAGATAACAGATCACTGGTTGTAAACAGCGATTTCCTGACGAAAAAAGAGCAACCCGCGCACTATGATTGCATTACACTCTGGCATGTCCTTGAGCATATCCATCGATTGGATGAAACCATGAGCAAGATCAAAAATGAGATGAAAGGGGATGGTGTATTAATTCTGGCGTTACCAAACTGTAACTCATTTGATGCCCGGAAATACGGAAAATACTGGGCTGCCTATGATCTTCCCAGGCACATTTTTCATTTTACAAAAGATAGCGTTGAATTTCTTGCAACGAAACATGAAATGACCTGCCAGAAAATTATCCCGATGAAATTAGATGCATTCTATATTTCACTTCTGAGTGAAAAATATAAATGCGGATCACAAAAATGGATCCGTGCGTTGAGTTCCGGCATCAGATCAAATTTGAAATCCGGAAAACCGGAATTTGGACATTCAAGCCAGATATATCTCCTGAAGAATAAAATTTCTTAATTTTAAGCCTTAGAACGAACGAATACCCTGAATGGAATTATTCATCGCCTGATTCAAGAAAACAGCATAGAACACCCTCAGATTAAGTCAGCTTGTAATCGCTTGATATACAAACATATAATGAAGAAATCCCGGAAATCAAGGAGATTTTATTGCATCTCGTACCTTATACTCGGGCTCCTTGCCCTGGGTATCCTGATGTTGATTCCACGAATCCGTGAAATCCAGGAAAAGCCGGATCACATTCTTTCCAGTTTTGAACTAGTACTTCAGGATCATGAGCAACATATTCGGGCAGACATCGAATTTGTATTGCGAAATTTTTTCCGGGATTCAAAAGGCCGGATCACAGAAAGTCAGCTTTCTGATATCCCGGAGCCAGCCGATCAGGAATTGACCCTCCTAATCTATCAGAAAGATTCGTTGATCTACTGGTCTGATAACCGGGTCCCATTTTATTTGTCGCCAGAACGGTTTACAACAGAAACTCCATCCGTTATCCATCTATCAAACGGATGGTATGAGATCCTGACGATGCAAGAGGGAGATTACCTTTTTGTCGGCTTGTGTTTGATCAAGCAGGATTATCCATTCCAGAACCAATACCTCCAAAATATCTATACGGGTTCTCTCTCGTTGCCCGATGAGGTGGAAATCACGCTGCAGCAGGGGACCTACAACGCATTCTCCAGCCAGGGTAACTTTTTATGCTCACTGATTATTCCTGACGAGATAGCCTCGCAAACCAATCAGGGATGGCGGGTCATTTTTCTACTTCTTGCTTATCTCTTTTTCATCGCCTTTCTGCTTCACTTTTCATTCTATATGCAGGATATCATCCGGGGAGATCGCGTACTGGTTTTGTTATTGGTTGCCTGTATCGTCATTTTAAGAGGAATCCAGTTTTCTCTTTCC
The DNA here is from genome assembly GCA_964616825.1 of uncultured Prolixibacteraceae bacterium. Taxonomy (GTDB): domain Bacteria; phylum Bacteroidota; class Bacteroidia; order Bacteroidales; family FEN-979; genus QYOJ01. The sequence continues at coordinate 87,722 of CAZTSX010000011.1, read as the reverse complement.
TGGCCCGAATCACTCTATTTGGCTAAGCTATTCGGTCCGGAATACTATTTCTCATCATGGCTCTTTCCATCTCTGGGAGACGTTTTAATAAACAGCCTGCTTTTCCTGGCGATTTCATACATTTTTTACCTTCGATGGCCGTCCCCGGGTGCAGCAACAAAATCCACGAAATGGATCCGAATCTATGGCTATTTCATACGTCTGTTGATCAGTTTTGCAGTTCTTGTCTTGGTCATGGTGAGCATTCGCAGTCTGGTTATTCACTCTTCATTATCTATGAATCTTGAGAATATATCACACCTATCCTGGGAAAGCGCCCCCGCATTTCTGAGTATCGGGTTTCTGATTATCGCCTGGATTCTGTTTACAATGCGTTTGGCAGGAAGTGGTTTTTTAATCAATTTAAAACGGGAAAACAAGCAGCAATCCTCTTTTACCTGGTTTTTCATAGCGATGGTGCTCTCGTCTGTTTGCGCAACTGTTGTATTGAACAGTTCAAATGCAGAGCGTGAAAAGGAGCAACGTGAGCAGGTAGCCATGCAACTCGCTCACAGACAAAATCCGGTAACTGAACTCAAGTTGAACCAGAATATAGGAGCAATGCTTGAAGACTCCAACCTGAGCCGGATTGCTGACTATTCCAATGAACAAATTGATCAGCATGTGGTTGACGATTCACTGAAAAATTACATCCTGCACAGATACTTCAAGGATTACTGGAACAATTTTGATATCCAGATTACAATTTGCAGAGAATCAAAGACCTTGCGGATCCAGCCTCAGGGTTTTGTGGTTGGGTGTATGGATTATTTTCAGGATGTGATAACCGCATTTGGCAGGAAGACTACCAGTGATAAGATCTTTTTTTTGGACTATGGATACGGGAGTGAGAACTATGTGGCCCGGATTGCAGAGGAGAATCAGGAGTTGGAGATATTCATAGAAGTTAGCTCGAGAAATATTTCCAGGAATCTTGGATATCCGGAATTACTGGTCGACAGACGATCCTATAATGCTCCGGATATTGTTGACTATTCATATGCTTTTTATCAGGAAAACCAGCTGGTATACAGGGTAGGGGAGTATGACTATGGATTTGATCTGGGAAAATTTGTTGATACGACCACCTGGATTTTACATCCGGCACAGGAGGGAATGGATCATTTTCTTTACAGGATAGATGAGAAAGACACATTGCTGGTAAGCAAACAACAATCAACCTGGCTGAACATCATTTCCCCTTTCTCATACCTGCTGATTTTTATCTTCATTCTGTCGTTTTTGGGTATCGGTTTGTGGAACCTGAAAGAGATCCGGGCGTTAACCATTCGATCCCTGCGTAACCGCCTTCAACTAACCATGCTCGGGATGATCCTCTCCTCATTCATCATTATCGGCATACTGATGATGATGTATCTCACCAGGCTAAACAGTGAAAAGAATGAAGAAAACCTGTTGGAGCGAACCCTTTCCATTCTGATCGAGGTCGAGCATAAATTTGATCATCTGCATGATCTGAAGGAGGTAGAAAGGGAGGATCTGGAGAGCGTGTTGATCAAATTCTCCAACGTCTTTTTTTCTGACATCAACCTGTACGATCCACAAGGTATTTTACTTGCCTCATCGCGCCCCCGGATCTTCCGGGAGGAATTAATATCCGACTGGATAAACAGGGAAGCGCTGAACCAGTTGAAGGAGAATAAAACCAGCATGTTTGTGCAAATAGAAAATATTGGATCGTTGCATTACCTATCAGCATATGTTCCCTTCTACAATACACAGAATAAACTACTTGGATACCTCAACCTGCCATATTTTTCACGCCAGGATGATTTGAAACGCGAGATCTCTACATTCCTGGTCGCCTTTATTAACATCTATGTCCTCTTTATTTTGCTCGGGGTGCTTGTCACCTATTTGATATCCAACTACATTACTTCACCTTTGAAACTTCTGGCTTTACGGATTGGGTCCATCCGGTTTGGCAAAACTGATGATAAGCTTGAATGGCGATATGAAGATGAAATAGGGAACCTTGTGGAGGAGTATAACCGGACACTGGATGAACTGGCTGCCAGCGCTGAAAAACTGGCTATTTCCGAAAGAGAATCTGCCTGGCGGGAGATGGCTCAGCAGGTTGCTCACGAGATTAAAAATCCGCTCACCCCAATGAAGTTAAGTATTCAATACCTGCAAAAAGCATGGGATGATAAGGCAGAAGACTGGGATCAGCGGCTGAACCGTTTCTCTGAGGCACTGATTGAACAAATTGACACACTGAGTGCTATCGCGTCAGAGTTCTCCTATTTTGCAAAAATGCCTGAACCAGAAAACGAGATCATGGATCTGGATGAACTTGTAAAAACGTCCATGACAATATACAAGGATGTAACCTCCATCCGGTTTGAATCACATACCTCGCCTGGCTCGAAACATATCTATGCCGACCGCCGGCAACTTCTCCGGGTATTCAGCAACCTGATCAACAATGCCATTCAGGCTTACGAAGGGCAGAGTGGTGGATTGATCATCCTGAAAACGGTATCAGAAGGAGAGTTCCACGTATTGACTATTTCAGACAATGGGAAAGGAATACCGGCAGGAGAAGCAGATAAAATATTTCAACCAAATTTCACTACGCGTAGTGGTGGAGCAGGTCTTGGTTTAGCCATTGTAAAAGGGATCGTTCTATCTATTGGCGGAGAGATCAGCTTCTCTTCAGATCCCGGAGTACAAACTGTTTTCACAGTTCGATTTCCGGCTGTCAATGATGATGACCCCAAAACAGACAGCACATGAAAAAAATTTTGACTCTTCTATTCATTGCTGTAATCCTTTCAACCATCGGATGTCAGGAAGATAGCCCGAATGAGATTTACTATCCATTCAACAACGAGATCTGGCAGCGATTTAATATCCTTAGTTTTGAGCTTTCTATAGAGAAAGCAGATAAGCCCTATAAAATCGTGTTATTTGCCAGGCACAATAAAGATTTTCCCTTTAAAGCACTCGATTTTAATATGGTGATGAATACCCCCTCCGGGGAGGAACGAATCAATGAGTATCGCCTTAAGGTTAAAAACCGTGCAGGTGAGTTTCTTGGAAGCTGTGAAAATGAGATTTGTGAAGCTACGATTGTGTTGAAAAAAGAGATTTACATCACCAAGTCAGGACTCCTTCTCATCGAACTGGAGAACCTGACACCCCGCCTGGAAACACCCGGTTTATTGGGAGTTGGAGTCCGCCTTGAGAAACGATGAGAGAATCGTTCTGGTTTCCCGCTCATCCTGTTCCATTTGCCCGACAAGCTCGTCGAGCGAGTTGAATTTCAATTCATCTCTTGTCCGTTGCAGGAAGTGAATGGTAATAGTTCTGTCATAGATATCTTTAGAGAAATCGAAGATATTGACCTCAATGGTAAATGAGGATTCTGAGAGAGTGGGGCGAAATCCGATATTGGCCATCCCAAAATAGTGATCCGGCCCGATGTCGATGCGGGCTGCATATACTCCGGTGTAAGGATGATAGTTTGATTCGTTTGCAGGTTTTATATTTGCTGTAGGATATCCCAGTTTACGGCCCAGTTGTTTGCCGCGAATTACAGGTCCGGATATTGAAAACAGCATTGACATCATTTGCAGCAAAGCTACAAAGAAATATTCCTTACCAGAAAAGAAGAATTGGTTAGTACTCGTTCTCTTTTGCGATACGCTTGATTGTCACCAACTCGATGATCGCATAGATATAGTGGCCCCATACTCCTGCAAGCAAGATAATCAGTGTAATGATCATCCATAAAGGAGCTATAGGTGTCCAGAGTGTACGAGTCGGTTTTTCCTCAGCTAAAAAATATTTTGGAATGGCCCAGGAAGACCATGCTTCTCCCTTGACAAAACCATACAGGTCATGCTCATCGATTCTGGCAATAACCAGAATTTGACCTGTAGAATCGCCAATGATTGTAGGTGGAAAATCCACAAACCCAGTCCCCTCTTCGTCCAGCCAAATATCACCTATAGGCAGTGGCCGGAACAGACTGGGAACAAAAAGGTAAACGGATTCTTCAGCGATGGGTTCCATCTCCCCTGAGGGATTAAATTGCATCCCGGTAACACGGATATACTTGATTGAATCCTCTTCGAAAAAGGAAACTTTCAGGGATGCTGGTTTCGACATGAAAACTTCCGAAGAAGCGTCATATTTATCAGTTCCCTGAAAGTCTGCCTGATATGAAATTAACCCCTCATCATCGGCAGGCAGGAAAGGAGTTAACGGTATGGTAAGCCGGGCAAAACCTGTTGAATCTGTTACAACTTCACACAGATCAAGGTGTTCCGTTCCGTTGAATACCGAAAAGGTTACAGGCGCATTCTGAAGCTCAATAAAGGTTCTGCCTCTGCGGATAGAGAGCTTGGCAGATAGCTCGACACTATCGTTAGATGAGTAGAGTGTTGAAAAATTGAGATATGTGCCAACCGAACTAACTTCCTCAGGTTCATTATCTTTCTGGGCTGACAGAGTCGGAACAAGAAGCATCAGGATTGTAACCATCCATAAGAAATAGGCTATTTTTATCTTTTTCATGTATCTGAACTAATCAGGTTTGACAATGATTCTTAAAGGATTTCTTCTTCAGGAACAGGTTTATCTTCCATTTCGCTGACGTTAATGATCGGTATGATCTTTGAGCCGATCGTCATCATCAGGGCAAAGAAAGCCACACCTGAAGCTGAAAGCGCCCATTCAATCCATGTCGCATTGTAGAACATCCATTCCGTTCTTGAATCCTGGATCGGCAGGTAAGGTGACTCCAGGGTAGGTATAACGATCAGGTAACGGTTGATCCACAATGCCAGGATAACAACAACCGCTGAAATAGTGATGTTGCCTATAGTCCTGAGTTTGGGTATTCCAACTACGATCATGGGAAACAATACGCCAACGTAATTGGAGAGAATAAAGAGCCAGAAATATTCATCAAAGAGCAGGCTAATCAGCAACTCATCATTTCTCTCCGATCCGTACCATTTTGTAAGGTAATCGCTGAAAGTAAAGTATCCGAATAGCGCTGCCAGGACCAGCTGGATTACACCCACATTGACAAAATGTTTTCGTGTGATGTATTTTTCAAGGTGGTATATTTTCCTGAATAGCCACATCACAACGATCAATACACCACAACCGGAAAATACAGCTGCGATCACAAAATAGGGACCGAAGATTGTACTGTGCCACCCGGGCTGGAGAGTCACACTAAAGATCCAGGCCAGCACGGAATAAACGATCACAGCAATCGCTATGACCATCCCGGCCATGATGTCTGTTGCTTTGTGAAGCCGCTTTTTTTGCTCGGGCAACCCTTGATAACCAAGAGCCAGGATATGGTACATCTTTCGTTTCCAATTAGGGATTTTAGCGTCTTGGTAATCACGGATGGCAGAGAGATCCCTCAGAATTGCCAGGTAGAGGAAGATAAAACAGCCAACGATGTCTGTTGCGATCGCGATGACGTCCCAGGTAATCGGAGACTGAATACGTCCGTATATCACAAGGTATTGAAGCCGGTCGAGCCTTCCGATGCATAAAAGAATGTAGATGGGGCCGATCAGCAGGGCAATGATGGTGATGAACTCAGCCATCCGGATAATCGGCTTGCGCCATTCCGCCCGGAAAAGATGTAGCGTGCCTGAGATTAATGCACCGGCATAACTGACGCCCATGAAGAAGATGAAATTCACGATGTAGATCCCCCAAACCACGTTGTCACGCATTCCAGTAACAGCATGACCTTCGGCGATCTGAAGATAGAGAGCGTAAAATCCCAGCGCAATCACGGCAAGCAGGAAAAAGATCCATATTGCCTGGATGAAGCTGGTTCTTTCAATCTGCGGGATGAACTCTTCGAGTAAGCTTGGTTGTTTATCGTTTGCCATAGTTATCTCATCTTTTGTTTCTTAACATAAGGCGTATTGTCGTATCGGGATCTGACCTCCTCGTCGAGACCGTCAAAACCGCGATCTACCGGAAACTGTCGTTCAACAGGCGGCAGGTAGTAAACACTGGGGCGGGTGCCCAGGACCTCAAGGTAGCGATAGCCTCCGCGATCACGGATCAACTCACTGAATTGATAGGTCTCGGATCCATTGGTCACTACATCTTCCTCGATATCACCGAAATAGATTACGCCCATCGGACAAGCTGCAACGCAATAAGGAAGCTTACCAACACGAATAAGATCAGGGCAGAAATCACACTTAGAGACTGTCCCTTCTAATCCGGGACTACTTGATTCAGGTGAGTATGGCTGTGTATCTTCATCATACTCAGGGTAATCACTCCAGGCAAATACACGGGTAGAATAGGGACAACCTGTGATACAGAATTTACACCCGATGCACCGGACAGAATCGATCAGGACAATTCCGTCAGACCGTTTATAGGTAGCACCCACCGGACATACGCTAACGCAAAGTGGATTGTCGCATTGAAAACAGGGCTTAGGAAACCAGTATGGCGCTGTGTTTTCAGTATCCTGGAGAAGGTAAATCTTAATGAACTCCTGGCTTTTGGGAAGATGGTGTCCTTCCTGGCATTTTTCCACACAAGCCCTGGCATTTTTGCATCGTGCCAGGTCGATAACCATAACGAACTTTTTACCGGGAATTCCCTCCCGTGCCTCTTTTCTGGAGACTCGGGGATATCGAATGTGAGCTTTGTCAACTTCAATGATCTCGCCATCGGTAGAAAGCACCTTCACCGTCTCTCCCGATTCAGCTGCACTTGTATCCAGGTATGCCGAAACCAGGCCACCTGTTGCAGCTATTCCGGCACCTGTAGCCAGACTTTTTTTCAGGAAATCCCGTCGTGTACTCTTTTTCGGGTTGTTCTCAGGTTTTTTTTTCACAAGGATTGAATTTTTAGGATATCAAAGAAAAGGGCGCTCACGAAAAGTCGACGTCAGCACCCTTTATTTATTTCATAAATCGAAAATCAGTTATTTCCCCATTTTACGCATATAGGCTACAAGCGCCCAGCGGTCGGATTCACTGGTGATCTTCTTTTCGAAATTAGGCATCTCATCCCGGCCGACAAATGACATGTAGTAGATTGCCCCGTCACTATTTTTCTGAAATGCAGCGGTGGAGAAATCACCGGGGAAGGTTTTCAGCATGGCTGATTTCGGGCCGTCACCCAGTCCTTTGCTGCCGTGGCATGATTTGCAGTATTTTGACCACATCATCTTTCCGTCAGCAAGCGCTTCTTTATCACCGGCTTTTACGGTGCTTTTCATCGCCTTGTATTTGGCGGGAATATCCCATGGTTTTGTGTCCTGGGCCTGTGTATAATTGGCTGCCAGAAAGATGAGCACAAAAATGAACCCGCTGATGAGGGTTACTGTTTTAAGCATTGTTTTCATGATAGTTAATTTTATGGTTAATAGTAATGGTTTGTTTTTCAGTTGATTAATTTCCCTAGAAATTCCATAGTCGGGTCATGTTAAATCCGATGATAATTTCTCCGTTGAAGAAATCATTCTGGTTATACATCACGATATCCTGAGGCAAGATACCCTGCCCGGCAGAGAGGAAAATATGGAAGGCATGGGTAGAGGTGGCGACCTCGACACCTATTCCGACATTCGGAATAGGTGAATTCGGGCCGTAGTAGATCCCTTTTTGTCCATATTTCAGGATGAATGGTGTATCGTAACCAAGCATCAGAGGTTGTTCGTAGCTCAAGGTGATTGAGGTTTGCGGACTTACCCTGATCCTTCCGATTGCCGAAATGGAAAATGCATCGTTCTTAATGGTTGTATCCACCTTATTATAATGCACAAAAGAGAAGCCGAGCTGCATTGATAAATTCCGTGTGAAACGACGGGCAAACATCAGTTCATGATAATAGGAAAGGCGGTCGATAAACGCGTAATCATTTCCGAAATTGGATTTGTTTGTCGCATTCAGGGCTACATTTCCATAATAACCGATGGTTAGCGGGAAACCACCGTCTTTGCGTTGCCGAAAGAAAGTGTATTTCAGGGAGAGATCCTGGTATCGCTTATTTTTCGTGGTCCCGAACCCGATTGCCAGGTTATCGGTGATGCTGTAGTTTAATCCCATCCGGATGTTGCTGGCTCCCCAGATCCCGAAGAGATCTGTAAATGCATTCTGGATGGTTCCAAACCGGTGCTGCAACACAAACTCAAGTGTGTTTGAAGGAAAAGTTTGCACGGTTTGATCGTCCATGAATAGTCCACTTTCGAACGCATTCCGCTGTAGAGGTTTTCTCTCTTTTTCCTCGCCCTCTGTCTCTTGTCCGGAAACCATGCCAGAACAAATAAACAAGAGGATAAAGAGAAAGACACTTTTTCTTATATGTACTGTTGTGATCATGTTCAATTTTTTTAAAGTAAAACGAAAACGATTAATCATTCTTGGCACCCTGTGTGATCCAGGTCAATACAAGGCCGGCTTCCTGGGCGTTGGCATATGCAGACATAGATCCTCCAGATATCATGCAGGTGTAAATAATGCTTTGATCGGGAACTAATGTATCAACAAATCCCCCGGAAAACAAAGAATTATAAGAGTTAGCTGGAGTCAGATCCGGAGGAGGCCCCCCTGTAGGATGACAGCCAACACACCCTTTATCCCAGATAGGCATGATGTCACCGGAATAGGAAACAGGAATTGTAGGGTCCGGAGCATCAATCGTGATTTTCTCGTATTCGCAAGAAAAAAGCACAATCATACCAACCATAAGTATGACAACATATAAAAATTTCCTCTTGTGCATAATGAAATGGTTTTTGTAAGTAAGGTATTAAGTGGCAAAGATAAAAAAAAAGGCTTCAGATTACATTCTGAAGCCTTTTTATCATTGAAATGTGATTTATTTGGCAATAAGTGCTTCGTATGAATTTACGAGTACGGCCTCTGTATAGTGGGAGTTGTGAATACCAAGGCTATGATCGTAATGGATCAATAGATAGTTCATCACAATACCTGCAGTTTCAGCCGGATAGGTCCCTGGAATGACGTGAAACGTTTCATCAATCAGGCTATCGGCAATAAGCTGATCTTCCAGCATTGTAAGGAGATCTTTAATTTCGGTCTGTACACCCCTATAGTCGAAGCTGTATTTGACGATGTCTGGGTGACATTCTTTACAAGCTCCGTCTGTATTACCTCTGGACGAACCATGATACTCGAAGGCCATGTAAAAGGTATGACCACCAGCCTGTGCGCCGTAAGCTGCGCCACCATGGCATGTAAAACACGGAATACCTGCATGTTGGCTTGTTACATTATAGGGCTTAGGGCCAGGAATTTCCATCGCTCCGGTGCTGGCAAAAAGAGGTGCCATACTTCCGTAATGTGGTCCCCAGTACCCGGAGGTGATGGTGACATCTCCTTTTCCAAGCTCAGGATAAGGATTCGGTTTTCTGGATTGGTGACATTTACCGCAGAGGTTAGAGGAACCACCTAAATCGACAGTTTCACCATTGATGACCAGTTTAATGGGAGCAGTAGTTCTCAAATCCCAGTCAGTTGCCGTATAGGTATCATGAATCATATGACACGTCCGGCATCCAGTTCCAACTGGATTCGGAATGGGAGCAGTAGTAGTATCGGCTCCAGTGGCAAGAACCTCTTTGAAACCCTGGCTGGTGTGGCAAGGCGCGCAATCTACACCATTTCTTTCGAAAGTCATGCCTGTTCCATGACCAGAAGCATTGTACTGTACGATCCTAGCAACAATCTCTTCAGAGAAATTGTGGCACTGTGTACAGGTGGCATTGGCATCCTTGCCATCAGTACCATCAGCACCAGCTGCTCCCGGAGGACCCTGGGGGCCTTCTTTGGTACAGCTAAACATTAAACCTGCAACAACAATCATCATTCCTGCTGCAGCTAAATAGGTTAATACTCTTTTCATCTTGTGTTGGTTTTTGTTAATATTCGTTTTCTTTAATTATTTAAAAAACAGAAACAGGTATAGGCATTTCATGTGAAAGCAAAATTAAGAAGTTCGTCGTGTTAGTTGATTCACAAATTGGTGAGATATATACATCGGGATATTGATATATGTCTTATAAAAATTGACACAGATCAGTAATCTGAATGATATAGATCAAAACGAGAAGTAAAAATTATTTCTGAAATAACAAATAAAAGCCTGAAAACCAACGATTAACTAACCAGTTTGACTAATTTGACGCAATTGTTTCTCGTTGAGAATCTCAATAATGCTTCCATTGATACTGAGAATGCCTTCCTCTTTCAACTCTTTCAAAATACGGATCGTACTCTCTTTAGACATCCCGGAAAGATCGGCAAGATCTTGTCGGGAAATGGTTATTTCAAAAGGATTTACAGAATAAATTTGTTCACGAAGATAAAAGAGTACATCAGCAATGCGCCCTGGCATCTGTTTTTGGGTCAGACTGACCATCTGGTCGAAATGATAAATCGATTGATGGGCTGTACGCTTGATGAACTCTTCAGCAAAATCAGTATTCTGTCTTATCAGCTTCTTGAAGATATTTACATCGACCAAACAAGCAACAGAATCCTCCACAGCAATCGCTGAATAGTAGTGACGGTTATCTGCATAAACACCCGGGCCTAAAATATAATCAATCGGCTTAACCATTGAGAGGATCAGGTTTTTTCCATATCCTTCTATATATAGCTTAACCAATCCTTTGGTCAGGCAAACGAAATGGGGTGATGGAGTTCCTTGTTTAAAAAGAGTTTCTCCAGCTTTGAAATTAACCGTATATCGGTTCAGGTTAATCTGGTCCAACTCTTCTGCAGTCAGATTTTTGAAAATGGAAGAATGGTGATTGCAATTATAACAACTCTCCGACTCCTGGATTTTAGTCATGATTTCCCCTTCAGCTCAACTGTTTGATGAATGCAAATATACAAATTAATTGATCCGAGTAATAATTTATTTTGATATGCCTCAATGATCCGTTGATTTATATCAATTTGAAAAACAAAGCCATTGAAAGTAAACTAGTTGAGAAATGGGATACGATGATCAGGAAAAATGTCCGAGCAGGTATTCTGCAATTTGAATGGCATTTGTGGCAGCTCCTTTTCTGAGGTTGTCGGAAACGATAAACAGGTTCAATGTCTTTTCCCGGGAGTCATCCCGGCGTATCCGTCCGACAAACACCTCATCTTTTCCTTCGGCCCAAACAGGCATAGGGTAGATATTGTTTTCCACATCATCCTGGATGACAATCCCCGAGGTATTAGAAAGAATCGTGGTGATGTCGGGAAGGTTAAAATCATTTTCGAATTCGATATTCACCGCTTCTGAATGGCATCCAAACACAGGGACTCTGACAACAGTTGGTGTGATCATTATCAATGGATCATCCAGGATTTTTCTGGTCTCATGAACCAGTTTCATCTCTTCTGCGGTATAGCCGTTTGGTTGGAAGGTTCCACCATGAGGAAACAGGTTCAGATCGATTGGATGCGGGTAAGCCATTTCGCCTGTAATCCCCTTTCGTTCATTTTCAAGTTGCCTGACTGCTTTTGCCCCTGTTCCGGTAACAGACTGATAGGTGGAGATCACAATCCGTTGGACCTGATAGCGCTCATGCAGGGGGGCCAGCACCATCACCAGCTGGATGGTGGAACAGTTGGGATTGGCAATGAGAAAGTTCTGGTCGGTCAGGATGGAAGCATTGATCTCAGGGACGATAAGCGGAACAGCCGGATCCATCCGCCAGGCAGAAGAGTTATCGACAACCCTGGTTCCGGCTTCTGCATAGCGAGGGGCCCATTCCCGGCTAACATCTCCGCCTGCAGAGAAGATAGCGATCCCGGGTTTCTCATTGATGGCTTCGGCATGAGCAATCACCGGAATCTCCTCACCCCGGAAAGTAATTTTTTGTCCTACCGATTTGGAAGAAGCTACAGGGATCAATCGATCAACCGGAAAGTCACGCTCCTCAAGTACCTTTAAGATAACCTGACCTACAAGTCCGGTAACACCAACAACAACAAGCTTCATAAAAGCAAAGATAGAGATATTACACGATTATATTTTATCAAAAGAGGTATAACCTTTTGCCCCGTTTCCGGATTAATGGGAAAAAGCCATGAGAACAACCCTATTTCTATACCTGTTCATTTGCAGTTCATCCCTGCTTGCCCAGGTTAACAACAACTTTTCAGGTTGTGAATCTATCGCGGAGGAAATAGTTTCTGGTAACACCCTGTTTCAGGAACCTGCCGCCAATGATATCATTATTCATGAAATCATGTGTGATCCTGAACCGGTTATAGGGTTACCGGCAACCGAATATGTTGAACTTTATAACAGAGCAGAGTTTCCGGTAAACCTGGAAGGGTGGATGTTTGATCATGGCTCAGCCAGGAAGACTTTAATGCCCGTAACTATTCCGGCTTATGGGTATCTTCTTTTAACAAAAGATAGTGCATTGGCGCCCTATGGATCCGTTCTTCCACTCTTTACCTCAAATTATAGCCTAACCAATGGAGGCACCAGGTTAACCTTGAGAAACAGCCGGAATCAGATTATTCATTCCGTTCTTTATTCAGCCAGGTGGTATGAAAACTCCTGGAAAGAAGAAGGCGGATGGTCGTTGGAGATGGTTGACTCAGACAATCCCTGCGGATGCGACGAGAACTGGAAAGCGTCTACTGATGTAGCAGGAGGAACACCCGGAAGAGAAAACTCGGTAAAAGCATCCAATCCTGACCTGATCCCTCCCATAGCGGTGCGCAGTTTCTTTTTCAATCTCAATACATGGGAGATACGGTTTTCAGAACCGATCGATACCCTTATGACCGGAATTCCGGCAATGTGGTTACTGGAACCTGGAGAGGTCCATCCCGACACAATATTTCCCGTCGGACCTGCTTATAAGGCATTAAGGCTGGTGTTTGCAGACCCCTTTTCTGCCGGCCTCATCTATACGTTATCAGGATCAGCTCCCCTGGCTGATTGCGCCGGCAATATCCTCACAGATGGAATACAAGCAAAATCTGCTATTCCTGAAACCATGGATAGAAATGACGTGATCATCAATGAAGTTCTATCCGATCCTTACCCCCAATCTTCCCGGTTTATTGAACTCTTCAACCGGTCAGAGAAGGTGATCGACCTTCATGATCTGGCTATTCTCTCTGCAGAGACGGATTCGACTTTTTCACCGACAGATGCACACCTGTTGACGGCCGATCCCTATTTGATGTTTCCATTTGATTACGTAGCCATTTGTGCAGATGAAAAAGGTGTAAAATCGCAGTATCAAACACCCAATCCAAACCAGTTTCTTGAACCTCTCTCTTTTCCCTCATTGAAAAACGATAATGGGCACCTGATGTTGATCCGTACATGGGACGAAGCGTTGATCGAGCAGGTGAGTTATCAGAAAGAGATGCATTATCCATTGCTCATTTCCACCGAGGGAGTTTCCCTTGAGCGAATCCACCCTGACCGCTCTTCCAAGGATGCCTCTAACTGGCACTCGGCAGCTGAAAGTGCCGGATTTGCCACCCCAGCTTACCAGAATTCCCAATGGCTGAATATTACTCAAACGGATGATGACATTGCTATCACTCCCCCTATTTTCTCACCCGATAATGATGGACATGATGATGTTGTAGCGATTAAATATAAACTGGACGTAATTGGCATTCAGGCAACTGTGATTATTTATGATTGCCGCGGAAGATTGGTACGGCACCTGGCTTCCAATTTTATGGTTGGGCAAACCGGAGAATTTTTTTGGGATGGAATGACCGATGATAACAGAAAAGCGCCATTAGGGATCTATATCGTATACCTTGAATTGCTGAATCCTTCGGGCGAAGTAAAAAAATTCAAAAAGCCGGTGGTTGTAGCAGGCAACCTTTAGTTCTTCGTAGTCGCAATAGTGGCTACACTGATACGGATGTCGCGGATAGGTGACAGCGCGTGGATACAAGCTTCGAGTGTAGCTCCTGTTGTGATGACGTCGTCAACCAAAAGCACATGCATTCCTTCCAGCTTTTGCGAATTTTTTACTTCAAATATGTCTGATACATTCTCCCACCGTTTGTATCTTCCCTTTCGGGTCTGGGTTTCAGAAGACCTGATCCGGTAAAGCGTATGCGTATCCAATTGGATCTTCATGCTGGCTGCCAGTCCAATCCCGAACTGCTCACTCTGGTTGAATCCTCGCTTCATCTCCTTTTTTTTATGAAGCGGAACAGGGATAACCACTTCGACATCATTGAACAGTGTTGATTTTTTCAGGCAGATGCCATACGTTGATCCGAGATATACTCCTATGTCTTTCCGCCCTTTGTATTTCAGGTGATGGATCAGATGCTGAACCTTGTTGCCTTTATTAAAATAGAGATACGATGTTACACTATCCACACGGACCCGGCCCCAGAACACCCGGCTCACCGGATTGTCATGCTCCAGATGAAACCAGGTTTTCGGAAGGTGATATTCGCAGGAGGTGCAAATGACCTGTTCATGCCTCCATAAACTGTTCCCGCAACAGGAACAGATTCTTGGGTAGATCAGGGAAATGAAATCATTCATCCACATAGCTAATTTGTTTCCTATTAATCCGGAAACAGGACAAAAGGTTATATGCAAGAGAGAATTTAATTTCATATTTGACAAAAAGAGGTAAATTCGTAGAAATCAAAATCAGACTTGTCATGATTGTAACCTGTGTGCATGTACATGTCAAAGAGCCTTATATCCAGGCTTTTATTGATGCTTCGACCAAGAACCATCTGGCTTCTGTTAACGAACCCGGAAACCGGAGATTTGATATCCTCCAGCTAAAAGAAGATCCGGCCCGTTTCCTGCTTTATGAAGCATATGATTCTGATGAAGATGCTGCGAAACATAAAGAGACACCCCACTACCTGAAATGGAGGGAAATGGTGGCCGATTGGATGGCTAAACCCAGGGAAGGCATCAAATACAATGCACGTTGGCCAAAATAGCGGAGCAGATGAATGACTTTCAATTTGCCCGCATACCGAAAATCCATTTCGGACCTGGATCGATATCCCTGTTGCCCGGGATTCTCTCTCACTTTGGGACCCGGATATTGGTTGTGGTGAGCAAGACATTTTCGAAAACAAGTTCCTTTCCATTGTTTTTAAATGAAAAGAGTAAGCAGGCAATCCAGCCTGAGGTAGTTGATCTCTCAGGTGAGCCCTCTCCGCTTTTTGTAGATACTGTAGTTCAGCAGACGGGACCACTTCAACCGGATGTGGTTGTATCTATTGGTGGCGGAAGTATTGTTGATGCCGGTAAAGCCATCGCTGCCATGATTCCTCAGGAAGGATCTGTCAGGGATTTTCTGGAAGGGGTGGGAACCCGGACGCATGCCGGTAAGAAGATCCCTTTTATTGCCATTCCTACCACAGCCGGGACAGGCAGTGAAGCGACCAAAAATGCAGTCTTGAGTGAAACCGGACCAAAAGGATTCAAGAAGTCGCTTCGGCACGACAATTTTGTACCCGATATCACGATTATTGATCCGGAACTCACATGCTCCTGCCCAGCCGACATATCGATGCCTGTGGGAATGGATGCCTTTACTCAGCTGTTGGAGGCGTTCACTTCCACCCATGCTTCACCCATGACGAATGCGCTTGCATTCAGTGGAATGGCACGGGCGGTTGAGTCGTTGCCACAGGTATTTAAGGATCCTGATAATCTGGAAGCGAGAACAGGCATGGCTTATGCTGCGCTGTTGTCGGGCATCACATTAGCTAATGCTGGACTGGGAATCATTCATGGGTTTGCTTCAGCAATAGGAGGCATGTTCCCCATTCCTCATGGAGTCGTATGTGGTGCATTGCTGGCTCCGGCTACCCGGATAAATATTGCAAAGTTGAAACAGCCGGAAGCGAATCCGGTCTCTCTCCGGAAATATGTGGAAACAGGAAAGCTTTTCTCAGACAAACAGAAAAGTGACGACTATTTTCTTCAGCTACTCTATGAAAAACTATTCGAGTGGACAACCACATTCAACATCCCGAAATTGAGAATGTTTGGTGTGACAGATAGTGATTTTGACAGGATTATCAGCAGCACCACTTTGAAAAACAATCCCGTTGAGCTGAGTCGTGATGAGCTGATGCAAATTCTAACTCAGGCATCCTAAAATAATTGACAGTTGACAATAATTTCTTAATTTCACCAAAAAACACACCTATGTCAATCATCAATGTTGAACACGATCCTACGGATCCCAGGAAACATGTGGAAACATGGAGCCGGTGGCTGGCCCTTGCGGCTTTTGTCCTCCTGATCACGATATTAAATATGGACGCCACAGTGGTGAACCTGACGATCGATCCGATTGAGAAAGAGATGAAATCCAGTCTGAAGATCCTGCAATGGGTTATCAGTATCTATGGGATTGCCTGGTCTGTGTTTGTCATCCCATCCGGTAAGTTTGCCAACAAATTCGGGAAGAAGAAAATGCTGGTCACAGGGATATCGATCTTTATTCTGTCATCTGTGCTTTGTGCTATTTCACAGGAAGTCTGGTTACTGATCCTGGGCCGCTTCATCCAGGGTGTTGGCGCTGCCCTATGCATCCCACCAATTTATGGATTGGTATATGATAAATTTCCAGCCGGGAAACGGGGTTTTCCGATTGGATTGCTTGGAACAGGAACAGGTGTCGGATTGGCTATTGGCCCGACCATCGGAGGTTTCATCATGGAGCGGTTCCCATGGCCATGGATCTATTATTTAAATATCCCGCTTGGAATCCTTGTTTTGTTAATTGTTCTGTTCACCATCCGGAAGGAATCGCAACAAGTTAGCAAATCACTCGACTTGATCTCCAGTCTCTACGTGGCTTTGATCGTACTGCCTCTCAGCTATGGGATTAACAATGTCTCTACCTGGGGTTTACTCAGTTACCAGACGTTAATCGTGGTGGTTTTGGTTGCCGCCGGGTTAGTCATGCTACATTTGCATTCTAAAAAAGCGACGGACCCATTGATTCCAAAAGGGACGTTTTCCAATAAATTGTACGTTTCCACCCTGATCGGGTTCATGTTTCTCTCGTTCATCCTGGGAACCGTGCTGGTGCTCACGGGACTTTACATGGGGAATGTGCTGGGTTTTACCACCTTTCATAACGCCTTGATCTTTATCGGTTTTGCCGCTGCTTTTTCAATGGTTTCACCTATCGGAGGAAAATTATCAGAAAAAATAGATGCCCGGATACCTGCTTGTATTGGACTGGGAATCAGCATCATTGGCATTGTACTGGCGCTGTTTTACGGACTCCATACCACCAGCATATATCTGGTTGTCAGCCTGGCGCTGATGGGTTTCATTGGCCTTTCCATTGCGCCCTATAACGCCACTATGTTAAAAGCAGTAAACAGGCTTACAGTGGATTCACTTTCCGGTCTTTATAATATGTGTGGCTGTATGGGCTTCTCCATCGGAGTGGTGATCAGCACCAATGTGCTGGTCCAGGTTTCTAAAGCTCATTTGAAAGAGATGCTGCACAAAGCAAATATTGTGATTCCGGAAAAATCTCAATCGGAGTTCGATTCGTTGATCACCTCGGCGCACCGGAATTTTCAGGAGATAGCAGAGCTGACACACCTGTCGAAAGAGAAAATTCTCTACTTCATTAATGAATCTTTTTTAAGCGGCTTCCATGCCTCAATGTATACGATCATTGGCGCAGGAGCAGTGGCTATTATCCTGACCCTGTTATGGATGAAAGTACCATCTGCAAGCCCTGGAAACAGTAACACGTGAAAAATCTGCTCGATGTTGAAAACCTGAAAGTCACATTTACAAGTGACGGTTTAAAGGTATGTGCAGTTGACGATATCTCTTTTTCCCTCGGAAGAAGTGAAATCCTGGGTATTGTGGGAGAATCGGGTTCCGGGAAATCAGTGACAGCGCTATCTATTCTCGGTTTGATTCAGCAACCTCCGGGTTTCGTATCAGCAAAAGCGATCTCTTTCAACGATCCCTACCAGGGGGAAGTGAGGATGGATACCCTTTCGGAGAAAGAGCTTCAGGCGGTTCGGGGAAGGTCTATTTCGATGATCTTCCAGGAGCCAATGACCTCATTGAATCCAGTATATACCTGTGGAAATCAGGTGCTTGAAGCGCTTCGTCAACACCTGGATATTTCCCGGAAAGAGGCCAAACGAAGCGTGCTACAACTTTTTGAAGAGGTTCGGCTTCCAGATCCTCCAGGCATTTACCGGGCTTATCCACACCAGCTTTCAGGAGGACAAAAACAACGTGTGATGATTGCCATGGCCATCTCCTGCGATCCGGCGATTTTGATTGCTGATGAACCCACAACAGCCCTGGATGTGTCAGTCCAGAAAACGATTCTCGATCTGCTGAAAACGTTACTGCAAAAGAGACAGATGAGCATTCTTTTCATTACACATGATCTGACCCTGATATCTGGTTTCGCCAACAGGGTGTTGGTCATGTATCAGGGAAAGATTGTAGAACGGGGCGCTGTAAAAGCTGTTTTTCAGCACCCTAAACATTCTTATACACGAGGCCTGATCGCCTGCAGACCACAAGCCGATATTCGATTACGGACACTGCCGACCGTTGAAGACTTCATGCAGAAAGGAAACCAAACGCTAACAGAAAAAAATGTCATTGCGAGGAACGAAGTGACGAAGCAAACCAGAAACTGTCATTGCGAGGAACGAAGTGACGAAGCAAACCGAAACAATACCATCACCGCAAAAGAGCGAAAAGCGGCGCACAAGGAACTCTACCGGAATAAACCTGTTCTGCGTGTAGAAGGGGTTGTGAAAGTTTTTTCAGGAAGAGGAGGGATGTTCTCTCAGAAACAGGCCGACTATGTGGCTGTCAACGACGTAAGTTTCGGTATCTTTCCGGGTGAAACACTCGGCATCGTTGGTGAATCCGGATGTGGCAAAACAACACTGGCTCGCACAGTGTTGCAGCTCATCCCTCCATCAGAAGGGAAGGTATTCTATCAGGATCAGGATATCACACGATTAACATACAGAAAACGGAAAGCACTTTACAAAGATCTGCAGATCGTTTTTCAAGATCCATACTCGTCACTCAATCCCCGGATGACGATCGGAGCTGCTATCCTTGAACCAATGAAGGTGCATCACCTGCTGAATAACGACAGGCAACGGAAAGCGAAGGTGGAAAAACTGCTGGATAAAGTTGGATTGACCCCGGATCATTTCTATCGCTATCCCCATGAGTTTTCAGGCGGTCAGCGACAACGGATCTGCATTGCCCGCGCACTGGCCGTAGAGCCGCAACTGATTATTTGTGACGAATCTGTATCCGCCCTCGATGTCTCCATCCAGGCGCAAATCCTGAATTTGCTGAATGACCTCAAGCGGGATTTTCATCTTACCTACATTTTTATCTCGCACGACCTGAATGTGGTGAAGTATATGTCAGATCGACTGATCGTAATGAAAGAGGGAAGAATTGTGGAGATCGGCGATCCGGACGAGATCTACCACGATCCAAAATCAGAATACACGAAGATATTGTTGGATGCCATGAACAATTGACCCATGACAAAGAAGAAAAAATTATCCGGAGATCAAAAAAAGACCCTGATCAATAACATCCTGCAGATTTATCTGTTAAATCCACATAGTGGGTTAAACTACAAGCAGGTATCGAAACGGTTAGGCATAGAAGACCGGGCCCGGAAAGACCTGGTCAGACTCTTGATAGAAGAGCTATACCGAGGCCAGGAGTTGATTGAGTCAAAACGGGGAAAGTATCAGGTCAATCCGGAAGGTGAGCGCTATAAGAAATCGGTGAAAACCCACATGACCGGCAAGGTCGACATGAAGCAATCGGGAAAAGCATATGTGATCCCCGATGAGAAGACAGGCGATATCTTCATCAGTGCAGCCAATACGAATCACGCCCTGCATGGTGATTGGGTCAGGGTATCGCTTTTTCCGATCCGGAAAGGCAGGAAACGGGAAGGGGAGATCGTGAAGGTGATCAAACGGAATAAAACCCAGTTTGTCGGCATCCTGGAGATCGCGAAGAATTTTGCTTTCGTGATTCCCGACACAGCATCTATGCCGATAGATATTTTTATTCCCAGAGAGAACCTCAACAAAGCCCGGAGCGGACAAAAGGTGATTGCAACCATCACCGAATGGCCTGAACACTCGCAAAATCCGTTTGGAACAATTACCCACATCCTTGGTCAGCCGGGCGACAATCAGGTTGAGATGCAATCGATCCTGGCGGAGTTTGATTTCCCCCTCTCTTTTGGCGATAAATCTGAGAAAGAGGCAAACAGGATCCCGGCCGGAATCCCGGAAAAGGAGATCAAATCGAGAAAGGATTTCAGGGATACGTTTACGATCACCATCGATCCTGCTGATGCCAAAGATTTTGATGATGCCATCTCCCTGAAAAAACTAAAAAACAGCCACTGGGAAGTGGGTATACATATTGCTGATGTCTCCTACTATGTTAAACCGGGAATGGCAATTGACCAAGAGGCGTATGAACGGGGCACATCCATTTACCTGGTCGACCGGGTGATCCCGATGCTTCCGGAGCGGCTGTCGAATCAGCTTTGTTCCCTTCAACCGCAAACCGACAGACTCTGCTTTTCTGCTCTCTTTGAGCTTGATGAAAATGGAAAGATCTATAAAGAGTGGTTCGGCAAGACGATCATTCATTCTGATCGCCGGTTTGCCTATGAGGAGGTTCAGGAGATAATTGAAACAGGGAAGGGAGAGTTTGCGGAAGAAATCCGGGTTTTGAATACGATTGCTACAGCGTTGCGGAATGAAAGATTCAGGAAAGGCTCCATCAATTTCGAAACTCAGGAAGTGCGATTCAAGCTCGATAAAGATGGGAAGCCACTGAGTATTTATTTGCGTGAAATGAAAGAAGCAAACAAGCTGATTGAAGACTTCATGTTACTGGCCAATCGTCGTGTGGCTGAGAAGATCGGCAAGAAGCGGGGTGACCGCCCTGTAAAAACCTTCATATACAGAGTACATGACACACCGAGTCCGGATAAGCTGGATGCATTTGTTGATTTCCTGAAGAAATTGGGATATAAAATGAACCTCTCCTCCAACAAAACACTTGCTCAATCTTTCAACAGGCTTTTCCATGATATTCAGGGAACAGGCACGGAAAATATGATCGAAACCATAGCTATCCGAACCATGGCAAAGGCCCTCTACTCCACACATAACATCGGCCACTATGGATTGGCATTTCCATACTATACCCACTTCACTTCACCTATCCGGCGTTATCCTGATTTGATGGTGCATCGAATCCTGCAGGATTATCTGTCGGGTGGTCCATCTGTTAGCCAGGAGGTTTACGAACCAATGTGCGATCATGTATCGGAGATGGAACGGAAAGCCGTTGAGGCTGAGCGAACATCAGTGAAATATAAGCAGACGGAATATATGTTGGATAAAGTAGGGAAGGAATTTGACGGATTGATCTCAGGAGTGAGTAAATGGGGCATATTTGTGGAAATCGTTGGAACGAAGTGTGAAGGTATGGTGTCATTAAGAGACCTGGAAGATGATTTCTATTACCTGGATGAAGAGAATTTCCAGGTCATCGGGCAGCGATACGGATATCAATATAAACTCGGAGACAAAGTGAGAATCAGTGTGAAGCGAATAGATCTCGGGAAAAAGCAGATGGATTTTAACCTGGTCGGCTAACCGTTATATCCTTACTCAGGATGAAAATCATAACTTTGTAGAGAAAAATCAAACTCCGCAGGGTTAAATTATGGACCTGGTTTCCCCAAAACAACTTGTTGAAGCGAATAAGTATCTGCAGTATTTCGGCGGGGAAACACTGGCGAAGTTGCTTTTCAGAATCCTCAAGTTTAACAAGCTCAATAAAGAGTATGGGGAGATTTGTCATCTACCTGCCCAGGAGTTCATCGAGCAGGTCATGGAGAAGGTTGAATTCGGATTTCAGGTGGATGACAACGAATTGGAGAACATTCCTAAAACGGGCCCTTTTATCACAATCTCAAACCATGGTTACGGGGGCATTGACGGCCTTATCCTGTTAAAGATTATCCCTTCGGTCAGGCCCGATTTTATGGTGCTTGTCAATTTTTTACTGACCCAGGTGGATCCTTTGAAAGAGTATTTCCTGGGTGTCAATCCCTTTGAAGCATATAAAAATGTAAAATCCAGTTTCGGTGGATTGAAAGATGCCTTTATTCATCTTCAAGAGAATCATCCAATCGGAATATTCCCGGCCGGAGAGGTCTCATCAGTAAAACTGCAATACAGGGGAGTGGCAGATAAAGAGTGGCAGCACTCCATCCTGAAGTTCATCAAAAGGTCGAAAGTACCGGTAATTCCTGTATATTTCGACGGGTCTAACAGCTCAGTATTTCACTTTCTGGGACTGATTCATCCAACCCTCAGGACGATCAAACTTCCTTCAGAATTGTTTAATAAAAAAGGGAAGACCATCCCTGTTCGGATCGGGACACCTATTCTTGTTAAAGAACAGAATGAGTTTGAAGATATCCGTGATTTTGGAAGATTTCTTCGCATGAAAACGTATGCTCTCGGGATCCCATTGGCAAATAAAAAACGACAGGCAGCTGTGGCCCCGAGCGGAGCCGCCCAGGAACCGGTAATTGATCCGGTTCCCCAGGATCATCTGTTACAAGAGATAGATTCTATCCGGGAAGAGTACACGTTGTTTAAGATACAAAATCAATCCGTTTTTTGTGTCCCTACTGTGAAGATCCCATACCTTGCTACAGAGATCGGGAGATTGCGTGAGATCACTTACCGCCTGGTAGGAGAGGGGACCAACAGAAGTTTTGACCTGGATCATTATGATCAATACTTCGAGCAGCTGTTCATCTGGGACGAAGAAGAAAATAAAATCGTCGGCGGCTACCGGATAGGCAAAGGAAAAGCAATCCTGAAAAACATCGGAATTCAAGGATTTTACATCAGCACCTTGTTTCAGATTGATCCGGATTTTTCAACTGTGCTTGCCGTTTCGATTGAGCTTGGGCGCTCCTTTATCGTTCAGGAATATCAGAAAAAAACCATGTCGCTCTTCATGCTCTGGAAAGGGATTCTTTACCTGTTGATCAAGAATCCGGAATACAGATACCTGATCGGACCGGTTAGCATGAGCAATGAATTCCTGGATGTTTCAAAAGCGCTTGCTGTAGAATTTTTAAGAGCTCACTATTACAACTCCGAGTTTGCCGAGTACATTCACCCCAATAAACCATTTACCATTCAGATTCCGCGAAAAATTAATAAAGAACTCTACCTGAAATATGTTGGAAAAGACCTGAACCGGCTCGACAGGTTTATCAGCAGCATCGATCCATTATATAAAACGCCGGTTTTGTTCAAGAAATACCTGAGTGTAAATGCTGAGATTATCGGCTTCAACATTGACCCACAATTTAATAATTGTCTGGATGCACTGACAATACTGGATCTCTATGAAGTGCCTTACGACATGATCGAAAACCTTTCAAAAGAGATTAATGATCAATCTATACTTGACCGATTCCGAAAATAAAATTACCACTATGAAAACACTAAAACAGAATCATCTAATTTTACTCCTGTCGTTATTTGCGATCGCCTTTTCTGCTTTCGCCCAGGAACCTAAACAACCTGATGCATGGTCCGTAGTGGCTTCATATACACTGTCCGGAAAAGGATCCGGACTAGCCTGGGATGGAACCTATATTTACTATGGAATATATGGTGTCGATGGAGAGAAGATATACAAATTCGATCCATCCAGCGGAGGATCGACCTTACAGTGTAGCGGAGCGTTTGACGATTCTTACGGCTTAACCTACAAGGCCCCAAACCTGGTGAATACGTATCATGTTACATCACCCTCCGTTCCGGCAACAGCCATTGAATTTACTATGTCAGGCACCACCGTTTCCACGCTAGACCTGCCTGACCACTACATGTCGGGAATTGCCTATGATGCCGGTGATTACTGGGTATGCACCTATTACCCCGACCCGGGCACAGTCTATAAGATCAACTCTTCAGGAGTAGTCTTGTCGCAATTCACTCCTCCTAACGACCAGCCTTGGGACATTTGCTTGCATGGTCCCGACCTCTGGATCGCGGATTATTGGGGAGATATGCTGTACAAGGTGACTACTTCAGGAACCGTCCTTGAGAGTCACGCCTCAGAAAGTACGGACCCTGCCGGCATTGTATGGGATGGCACCCATCTCTGGTATTGTGACGGACCTGTTGGATCGAACAGCACGCTCTACAAGATAGACCTGGCAGGCTCCGGCACGCCTGAAATCACTGTACCGGTAACCTCTCATGATTACGGGAATGTGACAGTAGGCAGCTCTTCTACCTGGAACTGCGAAGTGCAGAATACAGGAACAGCCGACCTGGAGATCACCAGCGTAGAGATCCCATCGGGCCAACCGATATCCACGACCTTTACAACTCCCCATACAATCACTCCGGGAAATAGTGTTAACATTCCGCTAACCTATTCACCAATTAATGCAATTCCACTAAACACTCAGGTTACCATCAACTCCAGTGATCCGATCACGCCCGTCGTAACTGTCAGCCTAACGGGTCTTGGAGTCTATGCAGGTCCGCACATCTCCCTTCCCCATACCTCACACGATTGGGGAAATCGCCGGGCAGGAGCCTATTCCAGATGGTTGATGCCACTAACAAATGATGGAAATGCGACATTAACGATTACAGAGCTGAATATGAACGATCCGAACTTCTTTGTGGATGAATCGATTGTGTTGCCGATGACAGTGCCAAGCACAGTCACTGTTTACATCGGGATATGGTTTCACCCGGAAGCGGGAATCAATTACGATGGAACCATGACTATTATCTCAGATGCAGTAGGACAGAGCTCCCTCGATGTTGATCTGGAGGGTGCCGGGATTGAAACTGAATACCCAATGGGGACACTCCTCTGGAACTATCAGATCACTACAGGATCATACGATCGAAGTCCGAAAGCCATTCAACCCATTCAGGACATCACCGGCGATGGAGTGGATGATGTGCTGGTGGGTTCGGAAGATAATTACATCCGTTGCTTCAATGGCAATGCTTCTGTAAGTGGAGATGTGATGTGGGCACGGGAAATATATAGCGGTTCACTCTATAGCCAGAAATGCCTGGTTACCATCGATGACATTGATAACGACGGATATCGTGATGTCATCGTAGGAACTGCCTGGGGAGATCGTTCCATTCACGCGCTTTCAGGAAAAACAGGATTCCAATTGTGGAAGCACGACACGCATGAATACGGTGGCGGAGGCTGGGTCTACCAGGTGGAAGCTACCTATGATTATAACAACGACGGCTTCCCCGATGTACTGGCTGTAACAGGAAATGATGGAAACAATACGGGGCCGGTAAGGGTCTATTGCCTGAACGGCCTGACTGGCATCTCCATCTGGGAACGCCGGAATCCTGAGTCCGGACCACTCTTTTCCGTGGCCGGTATTGAGGATTTTACCGGAGACGGCCAGCACGATGTTGTTGCAGGAGGTTCTGTTCAGAATGAGACCTCCGCCAGGATTTTCGGGATCGATGGATCCGATGGAACTGTCAAATGGACGAACTATGCAAGCGGTTCCTCCACATGGGGCGTGATGCAGCTCGACGATATCAATGGTGATGGGATCAAAGATGTCGGTGCCGGTGGTTTCGGTGGGATGGTTGTGTTGGTGAACGCCGTAAACGGTGCAAACCTGCACTATCTTAACACCGGATCTGCCATCATCAACAGGTTACAGGATATGGGAGATGTGAATAAAGACGGCTATCGCGATATTCTGGTCGCACACAGTGGCCATCAGGGAATTGTTATCAATGGGTTTAACGGAGAATATATCTGGCAGGTTCCCCTGCCCGACCAGTCCTCAA
Organism: uncultured Prolixibacteraceae bacterium; assembly: GCA_964616825.1. GTDB lineage: Bacteria > Bacteroidota > Bacteroidia > Bacteroidales > FEN-979 > QYOJ01. The sequence goes on along the minus strand of CAZTSX010000011.1, from coordinate 61,737 downwards.
ATGTCGGAAACATCGGTGATGTAAGCTGGGATGGATACAACGATGCGATTATCGGCACTCTTTTCCAGAACAATTATGCCTATTTCCTGGATGGTTATGACGGAACTGTATTGGAGTTTGTGCCAACACTAGACCCTGTTGATGCGATCAATGCAATTCCGGATATTGTTGGCGACACCTCAATGGAAATGGTTCTGGGGACCAGGGAAGGTATGGTCAAATGTTTGTCGGGCGGCTATGACACAACCAGTGTAGGGATTCCTGTAATACAGGATCAATTGGAGCAGAGGAATGTTGTAGCCTATCCTAATCCTTTCCGGGATAAGTTGAATATTCAGTTTATTCTGAATCAACAGATGCCTGTGAAGCTGGAACTTTATGACTATACCGGGAGGTTCGTAGCACTTCTGCAAGAAGCGACATACCCTGCCGGAATTCATACATATCTCTGGAACATAAGCGGGATAAACGGGCGTAAGATCAACAATGGGATGTTTATCCTGAAAACAACTCTGGGAAGCCAGACACAATGGATTAAATTGATTTCAGAATAGAAATCCTGCTCTTACTTTACAATTGTTAATTCATCAATGATGTTTGTTGCATTGGCAACTTTATCGATGATGAAGAGAACATAGCGGATATCTACGTTGATGCACCGCTGGAGGTTGGGTTCAAAAAGAATGTCACCACTCATTGCTTCCCAGTTTCCATCAAACGCAAGACCAATCAACTGGCCATCGCCATTGATAACCGGGCTCCCGGAGTTACCGCCGGTGATGTCGTTGGTAGTGAGGAAACAGACTACCAGTTCTCCATCTTCACCATAAGGGCCGTAGTCTTTTGCCTCATAGAGTTCCTTGAGTTTCTCATCTACAACAAATTCGGGATTGGTTGGATCTTCCTTCTCCATCACCCCGGCCAGAGTGGTGTAGTAGTCATAATGAACGGCATCAGCAGGGAAATAATCGAGTACTTTTCCAAATGTAAACCGGAGACTGGAGTTGGCATCCGGGTAGAATTTCTTATCGGGGTACATGTCTCGTAGCCCATCAATGAAGAGGCGGTTTCCTTTCGTAAGGCCTGACCTGGCAGAACCAAAAGCTCCTGCATATTTGCCTGACTCGGTTTGCATCGACTCGGCAGTAAGCCAGGCAAGGTCTTTCTTGAAGACTTTCAATGATGGCTTGTCCAGAAATTTATTTGCACTTTCAGCTGTAGCGAACACGCTCGTACTATATACCTTGTCGGCAAACGCATCGAAATCTTTTTTATAATCTTTTTCAATCACCTCAAAGATAGAAGGCAGATCCTCCCTGGCTACTTTTTCAGCGTAAAGACGTAGCAAAGATGCAAAAGTGTTCTTTTCAATGTCGAAATCCCACTCTTGAAAATGCTCTTCAACAAGTGTCCTGAGATCATCGATAATCTCCTTAAGCGCAGCTTTGTTTTTTTTCTCAAGGGCATCCTTGAGTGCAGAGAAGCCACCGGCAAACCTTACGATATCCAACCTCAATCCAGCGATCCGAGTATAGTAAAAGGGGACGCTCACCTCTCCCAGTTTCTGGTATCCCTCTTTGAGAGCAGGCAATACCTCTGAGTACTTCTCAGTTCGCATATCATTTGTATTTACCCATTTTGTAAAGTCACCCTCAATCACCTCTTTCTTTTCAATCACATGATTCTTCTTCAGCATTTTAGTCTGACCAATGAAGTTCTTCCAGGTATTGGAGAGACCGGCATAATTGTCTGAATAGGCTATCCGGGCAGCTTTGTCAACATTCATCTTCGTTTTCATCGCCTTCATCTGCTTGCCGAAAATATCTATGATTACCGGATAGAAATCGTTGAGGTTGTATTTAATTCCATATGAAGTCATGTAACGGCTGGTACGTCCGGGATAACCCCAGATCATGGCAAACTCATTCTTTTCCACTCCAGCAATACTGATCGGAAGGTGGTAATCGGGCTGATAAGGCACATTCTCTTCGGAATATTCAGCCGGGTTATTATCTTTATCAGCATATATCCGCAGTATGGAAAAATCACCGGTATGACGCGGCCACATCCAATTATCCGTATCGCCGCCGTATTTTCCGATGGAAGATGGAGGAGCTCCGACTAACCGAACGTCTTTGTAAGTTTTGAATACAAAAAGGTAATATTCGTTGCCACTATAGAAAGATTTCACACTGCATTCGTAGGTTTTCTCTTCTGAAGCTCTTTTGGTGATCCGTTTCGAAATCTCCCTGACTTTTTTAGATCGCTGAGACCCGGATAAGGTATCGTCAAGAAACGGAATGATCGAATCGGTGACATTTTCTATCCTGTGAAGGAAAGAGGCACACATCCCTTCATTCGGGAGCTCTTCGCTGAGCGACCTTGACCAGAATCCATCAGCCAGATAATCGTGCTCGGTCGAACTGTGGTTTTGAATTGCACCGTATCCACAATGGTGGTTTGTAAAGATCAAACCCTGAGCTGAAACCATTTCGGCTGTACAAAAGAACCCGCGGTTGGCCGGACTACCTGATGACAATCCCACAATGGCATCTTTCAGACTGGAATTATTAGCGTTGTAGAGCTCTTCCGGAGTCAGATGCAGCCCCATTTTTTGCATGTCAACATAGTTCAGTCGTTTTATCAGAATGGGAAGCCACATTCCTTCATCAGGCGGATTACCCGCGCCTATACTTTTTCCGGGAACCATCAGAAAGATCATCCCGATAAGCAACAGGAAAACAAGAGTTGATCGATTTTTTATCATAGCATTCATAGTTTGTTTTTTAACGACACAATATTACGTACATTTTTCAGAACTGTGAAGTATACTAGATAAAACCGATATTTTCTCGATCAGCAACCCACTTTATCGGGGAATTCCGTTTTCTCCGATTATCGCTGACACAAAGGAACATATCAGGCAAAACCACCGAGTAATCAAAAAAAGTTGGGTGTTATTAGAGTAATTTTCATCTTTGCAAGGGGTAAAATAAGAAACATGCTTAAACGACTCTATCATATCTCGAAGAAAAACTTTATCATTCCTCACATCCTTTTCTGGGCTGTGAGTATCGTATCTTTCATGTTGCTTTTATTCTATACCAGGGGATTCAAGCTGGAGGAGATTGACCTCAAAACATCTATATCCATTCTGACAACCCTCTTTTTTCTGGCTATTTCTGTTTATATTAACCTTCTGTTATTGATCCCTGAATTTTTTAAAAAAAGAAAATTTATTCTTTTTGCGATCTTCCAGCTGGTCAATATCATCCTTTTTGTTCTGTTGAACTACTTCACCTCACTGATATTCGAACAGGATCACCCGGATTTTATCAGTGAAGCGATAGCTGAATTTATTTTAGTTTCTCTCTTTCTGATCGTCACCACAGCCTTGAAATTCATGCGTCACTCACTTAAGCTACAGGATGTGGAGATTAGAGTAAAAGAGATAGAAGGGCAGAAGACAAAAGCAGAGCTTCTGGCATTGAAATCGCAGGTTAACCCTCATTTCTTTTTCAACACCCTCAACAGCCTTTATTCACTAAGCCTCGACAAATCGGAAAAAGCACCGGATATGATTTTGAAACTCTCTGATTTGATGCGGTATGTGATCTATGAATCCCAGGACAACCAGGTCCCCCTGAATAAACAACTCGATTTCCTGAGAAGCTATGTCTACCTTGAACAGATGAGAGCTGATGAAACCCTGAACCTGACCTTCGAAGTAAAGGGAGATTACCTTAATACAAGAACTGATCCCCTGTTATTTATCGCATTTATTGAAAATGCGTTCAAACATGGATGTAAGACCAAATCGTTAAATCCCTATATTTACATAGAATTTAACGTGGAACTACCGGAAAAAGTGGTGTTCATCATCGAGAATAATACGGAAATGAACATCACTCCATCAGAAGAACAAGAGACTGGTTTTGGGTTAACCAACGTAAGAAAACGATTGGAACTGCTTTATCCGGATCACCATTATCTCAATATCACCCAAACGGAAAACACCTACCGTGTGGAACTGTGTATTTGCATTCAACCATCATGAAAATAAGAAGCATTATTATTGATGATGAACCCCTGGCACAGCGGGTCATCGAGAAATACGCCCAGGACATCCCCTTCCTGGAAATCGCAGGAAAATGCAACCAGGCTGTTGAAGCCATTGAAATACTACACCAGAAGCAGATTGATCTGTTATTTCTGGACATTAACATGCCGAAGCTTAGTGGAATCGATTTCCTGAAGACGATGAAACATCCACCCCTGGTGATCATTACGACAGCCTATGCAGAATTTGCCCTTGAAGGATATGAGCTCGATGTAGTGGATTATCTGATGAAACCGTTTGCTTTTAACCGGTTCGTCAAAGCGGTACATAAAGCCCAGGATATGCTGTCATCGAAGTTGGCCACGGATGAGCAGCCCGGCCCATCGGACCATATCCGGGAAGAGCAATTTATCTTTGTCAAATCAGGAAAAAAGACATTTAAGGTAAACCTCAACGATCTGATGTATGTTGAGGCGCTTGGCGATTACGTGAAGATCTATACCCATGAACGGATGATCGTCAGTTACCAGTCTCTTAAGAACATCGAAACCATCCTTCCACCCAACCGGTTTCCGAGGGTGCATAAATCGTATGTGATCTCCCTATCAAAAGTCGAGCTTATTGAAGGAAACCAGGTACGGATCGGCGAAAAATTTATTCCAATCGGGTCGAACTACAAGATGGAATTTGAAAAACTGGTCCGGTCAGCTTGAACGAATACTGATCACTCTTTCTTTTCCGGAAGTTTTTCCGGCTCCGGACTCTTCACCTCCTCAACTGGTTTCAGAGCTTTGAGGACAAAGCCAAAATAGATCATCAGAATTCCAAAAAGAATCGCAAAAGCACCCAGTATTTTTAGCAATACTCCGGCGGTAGTGATGGGATCAAAAAAGAGTAAAACACCTAAAACGATCGTCAGAAGGGCATTGAAAAGTAAAATGTTCTTGTTGTTTAACTTCTCTTTAATATGGATCAAAATAGCCAGTTGAGCAATTCCTAAGATGATTGCCCAGACACCAATGATGATCAGGAAGAATTTCAATGTAAATTCCGGAAAGAGCACCATGATCAATCCGATAACCAGGGTTAATATGGATTCAACAAGCAGCATTCCGGCGTGTTTATTTTGTCTGATGTTTCGAATAGCGATGACAAGAAGTACTGCTCCAATAGCAAGGATAAGAATCCCGAAGTAGAATACCAGAACTTTCATCTGGTCGGGATCAAAGAAGAGTAAAAATATCCCGATTAGGATTGAAATTAATCCGTTAACAGCCAGAAACCACCAATTTTTTTTGCCTTTTTCTTCCATGGGTTTAATTTTTAATGGGTTAATTTTCCGTTAAGCAGGGAGACCCCGTAAACGTATTCAGAGATAGAACTGCCAATCACAAAGAGTCCGATAATCAGAAACAGAATACCGGCTATCCGGTTGATCCACAGCTTTACCTGCGGACTGATAGCTGTGCGTATTTTATTTGCAAGGACGGCTTTCAGGATATCTGTCATGAGCACCATCAGCAGTGTTCCGGCAAAGAAGAATGCTACCTTGTTGTTGTCACCGCCGTAACTGGAGTTGATCGCTACTACCGATGTAATCCAGAAAAACCAGATGGAGGGATTGGCCAGGTTTAGAAAATAGCCTTTGAAAAAGTAAGTAAAAAAGCCCCGATGCTTAAATTTCAGTTCCCGAATGGCCTCCACGGTATCACTATCCGGCACTTTCCGGAATAATGAACCAATTCCAAACATGAGAAGAATGCTCCCTCCGATAATGCCCAGTATCAGGTGATTTGTTGGATTAACAAGAATCTGCGAGGCTCCAAAATAGCTGCCGACAACAATGGTCAGGTCGCTGGTGAAGATACCCAGTGCCAGGTAAACACCGTGTCGCGCACCATATTTGATGCTCGTTTGGATAAGTGCAATCATAGCTGGACCGATGATTATGGCAACGGTCAGGCCGAGAAAGAAACCTTCAACTAGGGGGCGAATCATGGATACAATGTTACGAAAAAATAACTATTTTCGTGTATTACATTACATGATGAAGCCAATTCTGAAAGTACTTGCCTGGAGCATTAGTGTGTTCGTTGGATCTGGAATTCTGATCGTAGCCGGATTTTTAGTTTACAGTAGCATCATGGAGTACAAACCGGGCCCGACAGAATCTGTGGAGATCACGGAAGTTGGATGCAGGGCTGTAAACCCTGACCGGGCGTTTTCTTTTATTACCTGGAATATTGGGTACGGCGGGCTGGGTAAAGAGATGGACTTCTTTTACGATGGAGGCACCCGTGTCAGACCCGATAGCAGCTACTTCCGGCAATCGTGCAATGGAATCCTGCGTTTTCTGAAAGCTTATGATTCAGTAGACTTTTTCCTGCTTCAGGAGGTTGATATTCATTCGAAGCGTAGCTATTACCTGGATGAAACTACCTGGCTGGGGGAAAAATTACCTGGTTTCTGCCGGGTTTTCGCAACCAATTACCACTGTCGATTTGTTCCAGTTCCGCTAACCACACCAATGGGATATGTACACTCGGGGCTGGCAATTTTCTCAAGGTTCCGGATCGATTCTGCTGCACGGCATGGCTTTGATAAGCATATGCCATGGCCGGGCAGACTATTTTACCTGAAACGATGTTTTCTCACCTCCCGGTTTTTCCTTCCTGATAGCAGCCAACTGGTGCTTGTAAACATTCACAATTCGGCTTTCGATACCGGTGGCATTCTTCGGACACTGGAGATGGAGATAATCCGAAAATTTATGATCGAGGAGTATAAGAGGGGGAACTACCTCATTGCGGGCGGCGACTGGAATGCCAATCCACCTGGCTTCAAGAGGGAGATGATCCTGACCGGCGACCGAATCAAACAGGATGAATTTACAGATCTGAATGACTATTTTCCGGGCTGGACTTTCGCTTTTGACTCGACAGCACCCACAAACCGGAATGTGGACACACAATACGAACACGGAATAACTCCGACAACAATCCTGGATTTTTTCCTGGTTTCACCCAATGTTGAAGTGGTCGACGTAGAGACATTAAGCACAGGATTTACCTTTTCGGATCATCAACCTGTTTACTTAAAGATCCGTTTCAAATGATCATTCCAGTCAGACAACCGGTCACACTTCTCGAATTGCTTTTTGCAGAGTTTGGTTCTGCATCGAAAACCACGGTGAAAAAGATCATTTCGCATGGCAACATCCGGATCAATGATGTGGTGGAGCGAAATCCATCCAAAAAAGTGACCCCCAATGATCAGGTAGAATACATCAAAGAACGACCTGTCGGGAAGAAAGAGATAACTCCATTTCCGTTTTTATATGAAGACAGGGATCTGTTGGTGACAGTAAAACCTCCGGGTTTGCTCATCTACGGTGACCGTGGAACCGGAGGAACCTCGCTGTATAAGATCCTGTCTGATTTCATTAAAGAGAGGTCGGAAGGAAAGGAGAGGCTGTTCGTGGTGCACCGGCTCGACAGGGAGGTTTCGGGCATCGTATTGTTTGCTAAACATGAGCGCATTCAACAAGCGTTGAAAAATCACTGGAACCAGGTAACCAAAAAGTATTATGCATTGGTTGAAGGAAGACCATCTGAAAAAAGGGGGATTATCCGTACTTATCTCGCCGAAGATGCAAAGCAGCGGGTTCATTCGGTAAACTATCAGGAGGGAGCGAAACTGGCTATTACCCATTATACAGTGCTGAATGAGTTGCCAGAGCATACCCTGCTCGAGATCACCCTGGAGACAGGGCGTAAAAACCAGATACGAGTACATCTCTCAGAGATAGGATGTCCGGTAGTTGGCGATCGCCGGCATGGAGCTGACGACACCTTTGTCCGGAGAATCAGGTTACATGCCAGTTTTCTCTCTTTTGTACATCCGGAATCCGATGCAAGGCTTGAATACAACCTGCCAATTCCCAAAGGTTTTATCTCCCTCAAAGAGGGTGATGAAAAATACAAAAAGATCTACTAGAGTTGAAAATTGGGATTGAAACCTCTTTGACTCAGGGCTTCAAAGATCACGATGGCTGCGGATGCAGAGACATTCAGTGAATCAACTTTCCCCAGCATTGGAATCTTGATCAACAGGTTAGCTCTCTTGAGCCATTGATCAGAAAGCCCTGCAGTTTCTGATCCCATAATGATCGCGGCAGATTGGCGGAAATCAGCTTCGTGATACCCGGTTTTTCCTGATAACGCAGTAGCAAAACTAACTATTTTGTTCTCCTGTAACCACGAAATCGTCTCCGTTGAGGAGGCAACAACTAGCTGGTTGGTGAAGATGGTGCCAAGGCTTGCCCGAATGGTATTGGGATTGTAGAGATCGGTTTGAGAATCGCAAATGATAACAGCAGAGAGGCCTGCAGCATCAGCAGTACGGAGAATCGCTCCCAGGTTTCCGGGTTTTTCAACAGATTCGAGAACAAGCATCAGGGGGTTTTGAGAGAGATCAAGACTTTTGAGAGTTTTCTTGATGTAACGGGCACACCCGATCAGTCCACCGCTGTCCTGCCTGTAGGCTAGCCGGTTGAAAACATCCCGGGATATTTCAATGATGTCACATGAAATCCGTGTGTCAGATATCAATTGTGCTACATTTTCCTCAGAAAATAGATCCGGGCAATGCAACAAGGTTGCCAATGTAAAACCAGCATTCGCTGCCTGGGAGATCTCCCGAACACCTTCAATGATGATTTGCTCCTCTTTTCTGCGTTCCCTGGGTTTTTCCTGAAGCGTCAGGATTTTTTTAATCAAGGGATTCCGGGTACTTGTGATCACTTTTTTCATCATGCTAACAAACAGGAAAGACAAACAAACTTATACATTTTTTGTTGTTTCTTTTGCAACAAAGAAATTAATTTATATATTTGCGCATTCAAATACCTAAATAGGGATTTATGTCCAGGATTTTTTCATTATCAGAAGCTGCATCGATAGCCCTGCACAGCATGGTGTTGATCGCCCGTTCCACAAATGGAATCAATGTTGTGAAAATAACTGAGGTCACCGGATTTTCGAAAAATCACATTGCCAAAGTATTGCAACGCCTGGTGAAAGCAGACATGCTAAGATCTGTAAGAGGGCCCGCCGGAGGGTTTTACCTCAAAAAGGAAGCCGTTGAAATCACCTTCCTTGATATATATGAAGCAATAGAAGGACCGATGGAGGAGACTGACTGCCCGCTCTCATATGTATTATGCAATTATGATAGTTGCATCATTGGGACGATCATTAACGAGATGACAGTAGAGTTTAAAAAGTATTTACAGAACAATACGCTGGCAAATTATAATTAAAAATTTGTTTATTAATTCAAGTAAACAAATACCTAAATAAATTATCATATGAAAAGAAAGATAGTTCAGATTGATGAAGAGAAGTGTAACGGGTGCGGATTATGTATTCCTGAATGTCAGGAAGGCGCATTGCAGATTATCGATGACAAGGCACGACTGATCAGTGATCTTTTTTGCGATGGCCTGGGTGCATGCCTTGGCTACTGTCCTGAAGATGCTATCACGATCATTGAGCGGGAAGCAGAACCGTACAACGAACGGAAAGTGATGGAGACCATTGCCCCCAAAGGCCGTAACACCATCCTGGCTCATCTGGAGCACCTGCGTGATCACAATGAAGTGGATTTTCTAAATGAAGCCATTGAATATTTAAACGAAAATAATATTGATATGAGTAAAGAAGGATTTAAAGTAAAACCAGAAAACCCAGCTCCTGCATGCGGATGCCCGGGTTCAATGACCATGGATTTCAATGACAACCAAACAGAGGCAAACGAAGCCCCCACTGTGGATTCCAGGAGCACCAATATGCTCTCAGAACTAAAACAATGGCCCATTCAATTGCATTTACTCAATCCTCAGGCACCCTACTTCCGGAATGCTGATGTCATTCTTACTGCAGACTGCGTTCCATTTGCAATGGCAAATTTTCATGCCCGTTTTCTAAAAGACAAGTCATTAGCTATCGCCTGTCCGAAGCTTGATAGCAACAAAGAGTCATATATACAGAAACTGGAGTCAATGATCAAAGATTCAGCAATCAACACACTTACGGTCATTATGATGGAAGTGCCTTGTTGTGGGGGACTTCTTGGAATGGCGCAGATGGCTAAAGAGCAGGCAGGAAAACAGATCCCGATAAAGAAAGTAATTGTTAACTTACAGGGAGACGTGTTGCAGGAGGACTGGATATAGATAAGTAGTGAGGTTGTGAGGTAACGAAAAGCGAAACAGCAAAATAAGAAAATATAGGATTATGGAAAAAAGCATGTTTGAACATTCAAATGTATTCCGCTTTCCTGATAAGGTGGAATACTCCCCGGAGGGGATCGTAAGCAAACGGATACTTGACCGTCCTGTTGGGACTGTTACGTTGTTTGCTTTTGACAAAGAGCAACGATTAAGCACTCATTCTGCTCCTTTTGATGCCATGTTGCAGGTGATTGAGGGGAAGGCGGAGATTGTGATCGATGAGCAATCATTTAACATGGAAACCGGAGACACCATTATCATGCCTGCGGGAATTCCTCACGGAGTGAATGCGACCGAGAAGTTCAAGATGGTGTTAACAATGATAAAAGGATAATCCCACCTCACACCCCTCCCCTGCCAACAGGGGAGGGGCACGGGGAGGGGTAAAAACCATAGTTATGTCAGAACTAATCAATAGCTCAGGTGACCGGAAGAAACTGCTGAAGCACATGATTCTGCAGCTCCACGAGGGAATTGCACCGGAAGAGGCCAAGAAGCAGCTTGTTGCGTTGCTTACAAAGATTCCTTACAATGAAGTGGTAGAAGTTGAACAGGAACTGATCAATGAAGGATTGCCGGAAACGGAAGTCCTACGATTGTGCGATATTCATACCCAGGCTCTGGAGGGGCACATTGACCTTTCCGGAGCGAAAGTGGTACCGCCGGGACATCCTGTCGATACCTTCAAAGAGGAGAATCGTGAGCTGGAGAAGGTGGTGGCCAAACTAAATGAACTGTTTAACAAGGTGGATAAGGTGATGCCGGCGATTGGAAATGAAGCTTATGTCAATCGAATGAAGGGCCTTTTTAATAGCCTGATGGATGTAGATAAACACTATCGCAGGAAAGAGAATCTGTTGTTCCCTTTTCTGGAGAAATACGGAATTACCGGTCCACCTAAGGTGATGTGGGGCAAGCATGATGAAACACGTGATCTGTTGAAGGATGCTCTGCAGGCGTTAGATGTCCCTGCCTCTTCAGTAGATCAGATGAAGATGAAGATCGAGCTGAATCTCCAGCCTGCAGCCAAAGCGATTACCGACATGATCATGAAGGAGGAGGAGATCCTCTTCCCGATGACGATGGATAAGCTGACTGATGCCAACTGGTATGAAATCTACCGGCAAACAAATGAAATAGGGTATTGTTTATATGACCCGAATGTTACATGGGAACCCGAAGGAGTTGAGCTGGCCGAAACCAGATCGGCTGAAGGAGATGCCATCAGGTTGCCCAGTGGCTCCTTCACGGTGGAAGAACTTCTGGCTATCCTGAACACCATGCCTGTTGATATGACTTTTGTTGACAAAGATGACAAGGTCAAGTATTTCACACAGGGAAAAGAACGGATTTTTGACCGGAACAGGGCCATCATCGGACGGGATGTACGGATGTGCCATCCTCCCTCGAGTGTGGATGTGGTAGAGAAGATTCTAAACGATTTCAAGAAAGGTAATGAGGATAACGCTGCTTTCTGGATCCAGATGCAGGGGAGGTTCATCCACATTGAGTATTTCGCCCTCCGCAATGAGAAGGGAGAATACCAGGGAACACTGGAAGTATCACAGGACCTTACAGAGAAAAGAGCACTTCATGGAGAACAACGGATTCTCTCTTATACTAAGGATAAATAATATTCCGAAACCAAGACCGAAAACAGAAAAACAGATAGAACAATGGAAAGACCAACCTGGTTACATGAAGAAAAAATCACCATATCCCTGGATGCCAGACCGATCATTGCAGCGGGAGAACATCCGCTGGAAAGAGTTATGCAAGAGAGCGAAACCCTGAATCCAGGAGAAATCTTCGAGATCATTACACCATTCCCTCCAATGCCGATGATAGAAAAAATGGCAGCAGCCGGATTTGAAACCCATTCGGAGCAAACGGAAGGTTTATATCATACCTATTTTAGAAAATAGTGAACTGGTGAACTAGTGAACTTGTGAGTAACAAAAATTTCACTACTTGAGATTACGGTGAAAAAATCTAACGGAAAACTCCTAAACCGGCTTCGCAAATGGCATAAATGGCCCAGCCTGGTCTTTACCATTTTCATCCTGCTGTTTGCTGTTTCCGGGATTATTATGAACCATCGCAAGTTGTTATCCTCTAGTGATGTGAACAGAAAATATCTCCCCGAAAGTTACCGTTATAACAACTGGAATCTGGCAAGTGTAAGAGGAGCCACTGCGATTGGTGGCGAGACGATACTTATCTATGGAAATATCGGCATCTGGCGCACCGATACGAAGTTTCAATCCTTCTCCGATTTTAATAAAGGATTCCCTCAAGGAATCGACAACCGGAAAATTGCAACGATTTGTGTCGACAGCATCACAGGCCTCCATGCGGGTACCTTGTTTGGACTGTATCGTTATGATTCATTGTCTCAAAACTGGAACAAGGTTTCCCTGCCGGTTCCGGAAGAGAGAGTTGTATCGGTATTGACTAAAGGAGACAGCTTGCTGGTGATGACACGCTCCAGTCTGCTTGTCTCAACAACGGCAAACGGGCTGGATAATTTTACTGTGATCCCGGTCCCGGCAGGAGAAGATGACGATGACAAAGTCGGTCTTTTCAAAACACTCTGGGTGATCCATAGCGGTGAGATCTATGGTATCCCAGGGAAATTGATTGTTGATGCTATCGGCATTACGTTTATCATTCTTTGCATCACCGGACTGATCTATTTCTTTGTTCCATATAGGTTAAGCCGATTGAAAGATGAGATCAGAAAGATCCGTTTGAAGCGATTCAATCGCTCCACATTAAAATGGCACAACAGCCTGGGATCATGGACGATTCTCATATTAATCCTCACCATCGTTACCGGCATGTTTCTACGCCCTCCCTTGCTGATCCTGATTGCTAACTCTCGTGTAGCCAAGATCAAGTATTCTGAACTGGATAGCTCAAATCCCTGGTTCGACCGATTTCGTGATTTGTTGTACGATAAGGAGAAACATTGCTGGATGGTAGCCACCTCCGAAGGAATTTACTATTCCGATGATGATTTTTCAAGCAACATAAGGAGATACCGGTTCCAGCCTCCGGTAAGTATCATGGGGATCAACGTCTTTGAACAAATGGATCCGGAGAAATTCCTGGTCGGATCGTTTGGCGGAATTTTTTTATGGGAGCCGGAAACCGGTAATATTTGGGATTATTTTACCAAGATGCCTTACGTGCCAACGGGTGGAGCAGGCCCTCCATTCGGGAACCTTTCAGTTGCAGGGTATATCCAGCACCCAGTGTCCTACCCCTTCCCCGGTCCCTCCCCAACAAGGAAGGGGAGTAACCAGCATCCAGGATCCGGCATCCAGTCACCGGTCACCAGAGAAGTCCTCTTCGATTATATGGGAGGGGCGATCGAGTTGAAAGGAGGAAAATGGTTTCCATCAATGCCGGAAGAGGTGAAAAGGGAATCACCAATTTCTCTCTGGAACACAGCTCTGGAAATTCATACCGGCCGGATTTACCAGCCTATCCTGGGGGAATTTTATATCCTGGTTGTTCCGGTCGTCGGTTTGTTTGCCCTGGAGATCAGTATCATCGGTTTTCTGGCGTGGTGGATAGCAAGAAAAAGAAAAAAGCGAATCGTAACCTCACTTTTCAACGAACAGATCCGCCGAAATCCCGTCAGCCAGGAATTTCCCGGAACGGGATAAGGTATGGATACCAGCTGATTCTTCCAGATGACCGGATACCTGATGCCGGATTACCTGATGCCGGAAATGGGATGCATAATCAACTCCAAATTTCTTTTCGATCTTTTTGATATCGCATCCCCAGGTTGTTCTCAATGATGTCATAACGTATTCATTGTAGTGCTGTGTGGTGGTGAGGATCTCCTCTTCAAATGACAGGCTGCCCGACTCTATTCCCTGGATGTAGGATGTGAGATTCCGGGTGTTCCAGCGGCGGGAGGTTCCGTTAAAGGAGTGTGCGGACGGACCCAGGCCCAGGTAGGGAATACCTCTCCAATAATTCCTATTATGACGTGACTCATATCCGGGTAAGCAAAAATTGGAGATCTCATAGTGGAGATAGCCTGCCTGATCCATTACCTCCATGAGGATCTCAAACTGCTCGGATGCCTGATCGTCTGATACCGGATGCCGGATGTCTCTGGCAATTTGCCAGGCCAGATGAGTCTTAGGCTCAACCGTTAGCGAATAGGCAGAAATATGTGGGACGCCCAGATCGATCACAAGGTTCAGGTTTTCTTTCCAGTGATCGTTTGACAATGTAGGAATTCCATAGATCAAATCCACAGAGACAGTTTCGATTTTCGATTTTCGATTTTCGATTTTTTTATCCGGCATCCGGCTCCCGGTATCTGGCATCTGGTATCCGGCATCATTGTCATAGCGAGGAGTATGAAGAAGCAACAGGATCATCTTTAAAGCCCTCTTCGCTTGCCTTCCATCATGCCTCCGCTCCAGGTATTTCAGATCTACATCAAAAAACGACTGTACTCCCAGGCTGATTCGGTTGATCGGACTCTGCTTAATGTTACTAATGTATTCTTGTGTCACGTCATCCGGATTCATTTCTAAAGTGATCTCGGGTGCCTCGATGCTCGATGCTCGTTGCTCGTTGCTCGGTTCTCGGTGCTCGTCCCTCATTCCTCGTCCCTCATCCCTCATCCCTCCCCCCTCATCCCGTATCTGCTGAATGATCTTCTCAATCTGATCAACCGAAAACAACGACGGCGTTCCCCCGCCAAAATATAAAGTTTCAACAGGTTCTTCTCCCAAATAATCTCGGGTCAGTTCGATCTCTTTGAGCAAAGCCTGGAAAAATTCTTCCCTGAAGCGCGTGGTAGCAAGCGAAAAGAAATTACAGTAGTTGCACTTGTGTTTGCAAAAAGGGATATGGATATAGATTCCGGCCAACGGATCTTATTTTTTTAGAACGACACGAAAGGTAGTTCCTTTTCCGATAGCTGAAGACTTGACAAAGATTTTCCCTCTGTGGTAATTATCAATGATCCGTTTTGATAGGGTTAATCCGAGGCCCCAACCACGGATTTTAGAGGTATACCCCGGGTGAAAAATAGTCTTGAAACGTGATTTTTGAATTCCTTTCCCTGAATCACTGATGTCGATCATGACATATTTCTCCTCTCGTGTCACCTCTATATGGATGGTTCCGTTTCCCTCTATTGCATCAACCGCATTCTTGCAAAGGTTCTCAATCACCCACTCAAAGAGATGCAGGTTGATTGGAGCAGAAATATTTGTAGAGAGATCGGGGGTAATATCAAATTGCACCTTGGGGGATGTTCTTGATTTGATATAATTGACTGTATCATATACTACCTGAACAATATTGAAAGGTTCCAATCTGGCTGCAGCACCGATCTTGGAAAAACGGTCGGTGATGGTTTCCAATCGCAGTACATCCTTCTCAATCTCCCTGACAGTATCACCATCCAATCCTTTCAGCTTCAATAACTCTACCCAGCCAACCATCGAAGAAAGAGGTGTTCCCAGTTGATGAGCGGTCTCTTTTGCCATGCCTACCCAAACCTGATTCTGTTCCGATTTACGGGCGGTGCTGAAAAGAAGATAGGCGATGAAAAGAAAGATACCGAATATAGCAAACATAATGAATGGATAGTAATTTAACTGGGTAAGCAGGAAAGAATCTTTGTAAAAAATATACCGTAATCCGGTACCAGCCAGGTTCACTTCGATCGGCCTGTTCTGCAACTCCATGGTCTCCAATGTCCTGAGAACGAATAGGGAGTCTTCCATCTTGTTGTCAGGAAGATTTCCAAAGGCGATCACATCTCGTTTTGTGCTATCGGTAATGATTACAGGAACGGAAGCGGAGTTAAGCACCACTTCTGAAAAGAACGAACTGATCAAGTCGTCCATCGCTTTTTTCAGTTCGGAGAAGATATTGGAATCCTTGTAATAGAGATAATAATATTTATTAGCCAAATAGTTTACTACTACGGGTGGGTAGTAGGTAAACTCTTCCCGCAGATCCCCCAGCAGATGTTTGACAGTGTCCATGTCGAAACTGACATTCCTGACAGAGACCACGTTGTTTCGATCATCGGTCTGGATCACAGGAATGGTTGTGTTCTGAGTAATGATATCCAGATAGAAGTTCACATCTTCATCCGGCCCGGCCGTATTGATTCTTTTCTGGGCTTCAGCCAGGAAAGCGACCCGTTTGCGTTCTTCATTCTTGATCTGTTCAAACAGCACATTGGTAAAGTTCACCAGTTCGGCTTTGTGTTGGATGGCATCCGCCCAGATCTCTACATTTTTTCGCTCCTCCTGACGAGTGTATTCCGCAAGAATATTAGTATAATACCAGGAAGCTGAAATAATCAGGATCGCAACGATAAACAGGATCCATTTCCAGCGCTTTTTTCGAAGGTAAATGTCCATAACTCAACTAACAACGTACAAATCTATGGATTTCTTTTATCATCAGATGATAAACTCCCTTCTCTTGTTAATAAAATTCGTTGAATATCTTCTGATAATCCGGTACGCAAAAGTACTTTTGCCTTGATCATCTAGCCGGATAAAATTCAAGAAAAAACTGAATGAAAAAAGCCAAATTGACTCTGGAAGACGGAACAGTTTTTTACGGTTACTCTTTTGGAAGCGATATATCTGTGGCTGGCGAAGTGGTCTTCAATACCTCCATGACCGGCTATCCGGAGAGTCTTACCGATCCATCCTACCGGGGGCAGATCCTGGTGCTGACCTATCCGTTGATCGGCAATTACGGGGTACCGGCGGAGACAACCGAAAACGATCTTTTTAAGAATTATGAATCGGATCACCTGCAGATCACCGGCCTGGTCATCTCCGATTACTCCGAGGAATACAGCCATTGGAATGCCAGTGAGAGCCTGGGGCAATGGCTACGGCGAAGCGGAATTCCTGGCCTGACCGGCATCGACACACGGGCGCTTACAAAGGTCATCCGGGAACGTGGAGCCATGCCGGGAAAGATCGAGTTTGACGGAGATTCGATCGGGTTTACAGATCCAAACAAGGAAAATCTGGTGGACCAGGTCAGCACCCGGAACAAGGAGATTTATGGCGAAGGCAGATACCGGATATTGCTTATTGATTGCGGCGTGAAATACAATATCATTCGCCATTTCCTGAAACGGGATACGACAATCATCCGTGTTCCATGGGATCACGACCTGTCGAAGGAGAAGTATGATGGATTGTTTATTTCAAACGGACCGGGTGACCCGAAAATGTGTGAAGCGACAATCAGCCATCTGGCCTATGCTATGAAATCTGACACCCCTATTTTTGGTATCTGCCTGGGGAATCAGCTGCTGGCCCTTGCTTCCGGGGCGGATACCTACAAGCTAAAATATGGTCATCGCAGCCATAACCAACCCGTGTTGATGAAAGGCACCAACAAAGCCTTTATCACCTCACAAAATCACGGGTATGCAATCGATGACCATACGCTGGGTGACGAGTGGGAAACATTTTTTGTCAACCTCAATGATCAAACAAACGAAGGGATACGCCATAAGTCCAAACCTATATTCTCCGTTCAGTTCCATCCGGAGGCATCCAGTGGCCCGACTGATACGGAATATCTTTTCGATGAATTCCTGAAACGTGTTGACGAGAGTAAATGAGTGTTGATCCCCATATTAAAAAAGTGCTGGTTCTCGGCAGCGGAGCCCTGAAGATCGGGGAAGCGGGTGAGTTTGACTACAGCGGCTCGCAAGCTCTGAAAGCGTTGAGGGAAGAGGGAATCGAATCGGTTTTGATCAACCCAAACATTGCTACCGTTCAAACATCTGAAGGCATCGCCGACAAAATTTATTACTTGCCTGTTACTGCGTTTTTTGTTGAAGAGATCATCAAAAAGGAACAACCCGATGGGATCTTCCTGGCATTTGGAGGCCAGACAGCACTGAATTGCGGTATCGAGTTGTTTCAAACAGGAATCCTCAAAAAGTACAACCTGAAAGTGCTTGGAACTCCGGTGGAGGCGATCATCGAGACAGAAGACCGGGAACTCTTCGCGGAGAAGTTGCGATCGATCCAGATGAAAACTCCGAAAAGTATCGCTGTAACCTGTACGGCCGATGCATTAAAGGCATCTGAAGAGCTGGGTTTTCCGGTGATTGTACGTGCAGCTTTTACACTGGGCGGACAAGGTTCCGGATTTTGTAACAACCAGGAGGAGTTGAAGTTGCTTGCAGATAAAGCGTTCTCTTACTCTGGTCAGATCCTGGTGGAAGAGTCGTTGAAAGGATGGAAAGAGGTCGAGTATGAAGTGGTCAGGGACGGATATGATAACTGCATTACGGTATGCAACATGGAGAACCTCGACCCGCTTGGAATTCATACCGGGGAGAGCATTGTAGTAGCGCCTTCGCAAACCCTGACTAATAATGAATACCACATATTAAGGCAGCTTTCGATCCGAATCATCCGAAGTATCGGTATTATAGGAGAGTGCAACGTGCAGTATGCCCTGGATCCGGAATCGGAAGATTACCGGGTGATTGAGGTCAATGCCAGACTCTCCCGGTCTTCTGCTCTCGCCTCTAAAGCTACAGGGTATCCACTCGCTTTCGTGGCAGCCAAACTGGCTGTTGGCTATGGCCTGCATGAGCTGAAGAACTCTATAACCAAAACAACTCCCGCTTTTTTTGAACCTGCACTTGATTATATCGTATGCAAGATTCCCCGGTGGGATCTCAATAAATTCATCGGTGTTTCGAAAGAGATCGGTTCAAGCATGAAAAGTGTAGGGGAAGTAATGGCAATCGGTCGAACCTTTGAAGAGGCAATCCAGAAAGGACTCCGAATGGTAGGGCAGGGGATGCACGGTTTTGTTGGGAACAACGACCTCGACTTCCCGGATATTAAAAAAGCGCTTTCGGATCCTACAGATATGCGGATCTATTGCATAGCAAGTGCATTTCAGGCTGGCTATACGGTAGATCGCATCCACGATCTGACAAAAATCGACAACTGGTTCCTTGTGAAATTGAAAGCGATATTCGACCTGATGCAGGAGCTGAAACATTACCAAAACCTGGACACATTACCACAGGAGCTATTCCTGAAAGCCAAACAAAAAGGATTTTCCGATTTTCAGATCGCACGCTTTGTCTTGAAAGACGGTGGAAACATGCGCGAGAAAATGTTGCAGGTACGCGAATTCCGGAAAAAAGCCGGTATTTTACCTTTCATCAAACAGATCGACACGCTTGCGGCTGAATATCCCGCACAAACGAATTACCTCTACCTGACATACAATGCCTCCTCGGGCGATATTATCCCGGAACAGGATAAGAGATCGGTCGTGGTCATCGGTTCTGGCGCTTACCGGATAGGTAGCTCCGTCGAGTTTGATTGGTGTTCCGTCAATGCTTTGATGACTGTTCGAAAAGAGGGATATCGATCGGTGATGATCAATTTCAATCCCGAAACTGTAAGTACCGATTATGACATTTGTGATCGCCTCTATTTCGATGAACTATCGTTCGAACGCGTGATGGACATCATTGAACTGGAAGATTCCGGAGGAGTGATCGTTTCTACCGGAGGACAGATCGCTAACAACCTGGCTATGCCCCTTTTCCAGGCGGGTGTCTCTATTTTAGGCACCTCCCCGGAGGATATCGACGGGGCTGAAAACCGGCACAAGTTCTCCTCCCTGTTGGATGAGCTGGGAGTCGATCAACCCCGGTGGAAAGAGCTTTCGACTCCGAAAGAGATTCATCGTTTTGTGGAGGAAGTAGGATTTCCGGTACTGATCCGTCCCTCTTATGTGTTGTCAGGCGCAGCGATGAATGTGGTATCGAATCACGAGGAGCTGGATTTTTTTCTTAACCTGGCTGCCAGGGTGTCAAAAGAGTATCCGGTAGTAGTCTCAGAATTTATTCAGGATGCCAAAGAGATTGAGATCGATGCCGTGGCAAAAGAAGGCGAGATTATCGCTTATGCCATCTCCGAACATATCGAGTTTGCCGGAGTTCACTCCGGAGATGCTACCATGGTATTCCCGGCGCAGAAGATCTATTTTGAAACCGCCCGCAGGATCAAACGAATATCCCGGGATATTGCCCGTGCACTACGGATCTCCGGGCCATTTAATATGCAGTTTCTGGCGAAAGATAATGACATCAAAGTGATCGAATGCAACCTGCGTGCATCCCGTAGCTTTCCGTTTGTATCAAAAGTGATCAAGATCAATTTTATCGAGCTAGCGACACAGATCATGCTGGGACTTCCGGTTGAAAAGCCGAATAAGTCGGCATTCGATCTCGACTACATCGGGGTAAAAGCGCCGCAGTTCTCCTTTTCACGGCTGCAAAAAGCCGATCCTGTGCTTGGTGTTGAGATGGCATCCACAGGGGAGGTTGGATGCATTGGCGAGAACTATTATGAAACTCTCCTGAAAGCAATGATGTCGGTAGGTTATCAACTTCCGAAAAAAAACATTCTTTTATCAACCGGCGATACACGTTCCAAAATAGAGTTGCTTGAGAGCTCCCGGATGCTGGTCGAAAAAGGATTTTGCTTATATGCCACGCGAGGATCTGCACTCTTTCTGCAGGAAAATGACATTCCGGCAACCATCCTCCACTGGCCTGATGAAAATAAGCAGCCTAACACCCTCGATTACCTCCGGGAACGAAAAATTGACCTGGTGATTAATATCCCGAAGAACCTGTCAAAAACAGAATTGGATAACGACTATTCCATTCGCCGGGCAGCGGTTGACTTCAATATCCCGTTGATCACCAATGCACGCTTGGCCAGCGCTTTCATCTATGGGATCTGCAAACTGGATGAAGGGATCATGATCAAGAGCTGGGACGAATATTGATCAGATATGAGCAATATCATGGCAATTTATGGCAATGTATGGCAATGTATGGCAATCACACAAACCTCTCCCCTTTCTCTAATCTTACATCATTGACAAACTGCCGGATTTGCTGCTCGTCGGTTTTCTTGCAGACAAGCAATACATCTTCCGACTCCGCCACAATATAATCGGTCAATCCTTCTAAAACCACAAGTTTCTCTTTGGGCATGTTGACGATACAGTTCGTTGAGTCATACATCATCACATTTTTCCCCATGATCGCGTTACCGTTTTTATCCTGCGAGCGATTTTCATAAAGAGAGCCCCAGGTACCGAGATCAGACCATCCGAAATCGGCTGCCAGGACATATACGTTGGTTGCTTTTTCCATAATGCCATAATCGATCGAGATACTTTTGCAAACAGCATACGTTTTGTCGATAAAGTTTTTCTCGTCAGGGGTGCCAAATTTTCCAATCCCTTGTTGAAACAGAACATCAACTTCGGGAAGAAGTTCATTAAATGCTTTCATGATCGACTCCAACGACCAGATAAAGATCCCGGAGTTCCAAAGAAAATCGCCACTCTTCAGGAATGTCGTTGCCAGCTCGTGATCAGGCTTCTCAGTGAAGGTTTTGACTTTTCGGATCTGTGGATCATCAGGATAAACATCGCCTTCCATAAACTGGATATACCCGTATCCGGTATCGGGGCGACTCGGTTTGATCCCGAGTGTCAGTAGCCAGTTTTTCTTGGAAGCAGCTTGCAATGCAGAGGTGATGTTGTTCAGAAAAACATCCTCTTTCAGGATAATGTGATCCGAGGGTGCTACTACGATCTGCGCTCCCGGATCACGGGCAAGGATACAATAGTTGGCATAGGCAATGCATGGGGCGGTATTGCGTCGTGAAGGTTCACAAAGGATCTGCTCCGGGGCAATCTGCGGGACTTGTTCCAGGACCAGCGTTTTGTATATTTCATTGGTAACGATATAGATATTTTCGATCGGGCAGATTTTAACAAACCGGTTAAAAGTTTGTTGTATCAACGTTTCGCCGGTTCCTAGGATGTCGATGAACTGTTTCGGATGGGAAGTACGGCTCATGGGCCAGAAGCGGGCACCTACGCCACCCGCCATGATCACGCAGTAATTATGTTCCGACATGTAGATGAGTTTTGGTTTACTACAAAAATAAAATAATGGAAGTGAATTCCAACATGTTCCTGAATTATTTTTCTTCTTCTACCGGTGCTATTAAGGCCGAAGGTGAGAAAAGATACACTTTACGATCATGTAACCGCACGCATTTAAACCGTTTACGCAGCCTCTGTCCTTTGCAGAACAGCATCCTGCTATTCGTGGTGAAATGGTGGCCTTCCGGAAGCTCTTCAAGCATGATTCCTGACATGTCCCGATCATACTGGAAAAGCACACGGGCAAGCTTTGAATCGCTGTAAGTAGTAGCTCGTGGATTTTGCATATGGAAACTCAGAATATCCAGAATGTCTATTGGAAATATGTCAGATGTCAGGTAAGGAATCATCAGGCGTTGATATGCACTCTTCCACTCTCTTCCATGTGGTTGTATTCGCTTTCGTGGACGAAAAAGTATCGGTGCACGATGCGCTTCAAACACATGGTAATGCGCCATCTCATGGACAATTGTTATCAGGCAGGCATACTGATTTAGGGATTTATTCACTGAAATGACAGGCATGGATCCATTTCGGGGAGCTCTGAAGTCACCGGTTTTTGTCCTTCTTCTGCGGGTGAAGATCAATTCTACACGATTCGTATCAAACCAGTCAGCAACCAGGGGTACTGAAGATTCTGGAAGATATTCGGTCAGTTTTAAACGGAAGCTCTCGTACATGGATTAATGGCATGCATGGGTGGTGGTTGGCGCTGATCGAAATGAAAACAGTTACAGTCCTTGATCGACCTCCTGTACTGTCGGGGATAACGTTGTGAAGTGCAGCAAATAAAACTAAGTGAAAATGCGGCCAGTAGGATTCCTGCCAGGAGGTATTTCAGAATGGACCTGATCATTTTTTCCATCCTTTCTTGCCTTTTTCTTTTACATTACAATTTTTGTCTTTGGGATACCGGTTGTAATATTTAGTATTTGAACAACTTGATGAAAAAAGCCAGATCCCCATGGCAATAATCATAATGATACGATAAAAGATAATTTTTTTCAAGGCAATAATGTGTTTATACTAAAACTCTTTTCAGACAGTTTTATTATTTAAGCTACCATGTATCGCGAAATGTTATAAATTAGCATTGCGAAAATATGAATAAAGTTCTAGATACGATTGGGCAATATGTGTTGCTGATGCATAGGGTCTTCGCCTTGCCGCAGAAAGCAACTGTTTTCTGGCAACATTTGATGAGAGAATTTCAATTCCTCGGACTGGAGTCGATCGGAATCGTAGCCATCATCTCGGTCTTTATGGGAGCTGTTGTAGCGATTCAAACAGCCTTCAATATTGAGAGCCCCCTGATCCCGCTCTCCATGGTCGGATTTACCACAAGGCAATCGATGATCCTCGAGTTCTCTCCAACGGTCATCAGCCTGATCCTGGCCGGGAAAGTCGGATCCAGGATCGCTTCTGAGATCGGCACCATGCGTGTGACGGAGCAGATCGATGCCCTGGAGATCATGGGTGTCAATTCAGCGAATTACCTGATCTTTCCTAAGGTGACCGCTTGCTTGCTGTTCAATCCGGTGCTGATTATCCTCAGCATGTGGATCAGTGTTCTGGGGGGATGGATTGCCATGGAGGCAACCGGAATGACTACAACTGCTGATTATCTCTCCGGGATCCGCCTGGATTTTGATCCCTATATTGTTTTCTATGCATTGATCAAAACAGTGTTCTTCGCCTATATCATCTCTACGGTCTCCGGGTTTTACGGATATGTAGCCAAAGGGGGTGCGCTGGAAGTTGGCCAGGCCAGCACCAAAGCGGTTGTTTACAGTAGCATCCTGATCATCCTCTTTAACCTGATCCTGACTCAAATATTACTTACATGATTGAGGCCATAGACATAAACAAATATTTTGGCGAACATCATGTTCTGAAAAATATCTCCTGCCAGTTTGAAAAGGGTACGACCAACCTGGTTATCGGGCAGAGTGGCTCCGGAAAAACAGTCTTAATCAAGTGCCTTGTCGGGCTCTATGAAGTCGATTCGGGCATGGTACTTTACGACGAAAGGAATTTTTCGACGATGAATTCGAAACAACGCAAAGAGATCCGTCAGGAGATCGGGATGTTGTTTCAGATGGGTGCCCTGTTCGACATGATGACTGTGGAAGAGAATGTGATGTTTCCATTGAATATGTTTACCAACCAGTCGATTGAAGAGAAACAGGAACGGGTAAATTTTGTTTTGAAACGAGTCAACCTGCCAGACTCAAACAAGCTGATGCCCTCAGAACTCAGCGGCGGGATGCGCAAACGGGTGGCGATCGCCCGGGCCATCTCCATGAATCCGCAATACCTTTTCTGCGATGAACCCAACAGCGGCCTCGATCCCCAGACAGCCGGCGTGATAGACCACCTGATCCAGGAGATCACCCTGGAGTATGACATCACAACCATCGTCAACACGCACGATATGAATTCGGTACTAAGTATCGGCGACCGGGTGAACTTCATTTACGAAGGAGAACTATGGTGGAAGGGGACAAAAGATGAGATTCTCATGACGGAGAACAAAGAGCTGAACGACTTCGTCTTCGGTACCGAGCTCACCTCCCGTCTAAAAAATCACAGCACCTGATGGGGATCATCGATATCATCATTCTGATATTTGTTATATTCATGCTGATCCTGGGTTTCCGCAAAGGATTCATCATCAGTCTTGCCTCACTGGTTGCCCTGATCCTGGGCATCTACGTGGCGATCCATTTCTCCAACTTCATCAGCGAGCTGCTCAAAGCCAACTTCGACGTCTCCTCCACCTATCTCCCTGTGCTCTCTTTTGCGATCACTTTTTTCATTGTATTGATCGGGATTTTGCTTCTCGGCAAACTGCTCGAGAAGCTAGTTAGTATGGTCAGCATGGGATTTTTGAACCACCTGGCTGGCGCTGTGCTGGGAATAATCAAGAGTGTCCTGATCCTGAGCGTCATCTTTTTTGTGATCACCATAGCCGATCCTAACGAAACACTGATCACCCCGAAAGCGAAAAACGAATCCCTCCTCTATAAGCACATCGCCGGGATCGTCCCTGCCATGATGAAATGGATGGGGGCAGAGGTCAGGGTCTCGGAGATTTTAAAATAACCAGAGTTTATTGCGCATTAATGCCATTGATTGTTTCATGGCACCTGCAAGATAGAAATTTGGATCATTTTCACTACAAAACTTACTGAAAGTACACCTTTAGCAAACCTTATCAATCTCGAAATCTACGGTCTCTTTGGACAGTTGATGATGCAAAAGGAGATTCCATTCGATGAGAAGAATGTGGAGGTGGATGTTTCCGGATGGAAAGAGGGAATGTATGTGGTGAAGCTGATTTATGGGAAAGAGGGTGTTGGGAATGCGAAGGTTTTGATTGAACGCTAGTGTTTTCATTCTACTGAAAATATTTCATCTTTTTTGTATAACCTTTTCTGCCTTTTCCTGATTAAACCAAAAAGCTATGATGGAAAAAGAGGGATCAATTCCAGAAGCCGTTATCATGAGTAAGATTTTCATTATTCGTGATCGTAAAGTGATGCTGGATATGGATCTAGCCGAGCTATATGGAGTCACAACAAAGAGATTGAATGAACAGGTTAAACGTAACAGGAAACGTTTCCCTGAAGATTTTATGTTTCAATTACTTGAACAAGAGAAAGAAGAGGTGGTCGCAATTTGCGACCACCTTGATAGACTTCGATTTTCACCTTATCTTCCTTATGTATTTACAGAACATGGAGCTGTGATGCTTGCGAGTGTTTTGAATAGTGACAGAGCTATCAAGGTGAATATCCAGGTCATTAGAGTATTTGTCAAGCTCAGACACTTGTTAGAATCGCATAAAGAGATTCTGAACAAACTGGATGAGTTAAGTAACAAAGACATCGAACAAGAAAAACAAATCATGTTGATTTTTGAATATCTGAAACAACTAGAAGAATCCAAACAGGAAGAACTTGATTTTAAGGCAAAAAGAAAAATCGGGTTCAATAGAGATGAACAAGAATAACAAACAACATGAATGATCCTTCCCACATGGGGAGTGTTAAAACCACATCCCTGATGCTATCGGTTCGGCAGATGATTATCCGGTTCAATCAAGGATAGCTTTGATGCCCGGCAACTCTTTACCTTCGATATACTCCAGCATAGCGCCACCGCCGGTAGAGACATAACTGACCTGATCGGCCAGCCCGTATTTATTGATCGCAGCAACCGAGTCACCTCCGCCAACTACTGAGAATGTTCCGTTAGCCGTTGCTTCAACAATCGCGTTGGCGATAAAGCGGGTCCCGTTTTCGAATTTAGTCATCTCAAAAACGCCCATCGGTCCATTCCATAAAATGGAAGCAGAAATATCGATGGCATGTTTAAATTTCTCACAGGCGGCAGGACCAATATCCAGCCCCATCCAGGGGATGGGAATATCGTATGCACTGCGTATAGCTGTTGCGGCGTCGTTGGAAAAAGTGTCCGCAACAACGGCATCAGGAGGCAGGTAAAGGTTGACCCCCATCATCTTGGCTCCCTCTACCGTGTTTTTTGCCAGCTCCAGCAACTCGTCCTCAACAAGCGAATCGCCAACCTCGCCACCCATCGCTTTGATGAAGGTGAACATCATGCCGCCGCCAATGACCAGGTTATCGACTTTGTCCATCAGGTGGTTGATGATCTCGATCTTACCGGAGACTTTTGCACCTCCAAGGATCGCTGTAAAGGGACGCTGAGTATCTTTTAAAAGCTTGTTGATATTCAGGATCTCATTTGCCATCACATACCCGAACATCCTGGTATCAGGAAAAAATTTGGCGATTACGGCAGTGGAAGCGTGTGCCCGGTGAGCCGTGCCAAAGGCATCATTGACATACATTTCTCCCAGGTCAGCCAGCTTGCGGGCAAACGCTTCATCACCTTGCGTCTCCCCGGGATGAAAGCGCAGGTTTTCAAGCAACATAACCTCACCGGGCTTGAGTCCGCTGGCAAGCTCCTGAGCTTCCTTCCCAATGCAATCAGCAGCAAATTGAACAGGCCGGCCAAGTTTTTCCGATAAATAGGGAACAAGATGTTTCAGAGAGAACTTCTCCTCCGGTCCCTTCTTGGGCCTGCCCAGATGTGACATCAATACCACCGATCCTCCGTCATTCAGGATCTTGTTGATGGTAGGAATAGTTGCGTCAATACGGGTGGTATCAGTGATATGAAAGGAGCTGTCAAGGGGCACATTGAAGTCGACACGAATCAAAGCCCGCTTGCCCTGGAAGTTGAAATCATCAATCGTATGCATAACCGATATATTTTGATACGTAAGCAAAATTAAAATTTTTACATGGTATGAAGCATACTCTTCTTAAATTTACACGGAAAAAACGAGAGTCACATGGAAGACCTCAACATTACACTCATCCAAACTGCATTGTTTTGGGAAGAGAAAAAGAAGAACATCGATCAGTTTGCAAATCTGATTCAGGGAATAACTGAGGAGACAGACCTGATCATGCTTCCGGAGATGTTCAATACAGGATTTTCTATGAATCCGGAGCGGCTTGCAGAGGAGATGGAGGGCGAATCGATGGAGTTTATCCGCCAGATGGCCAGCGAGAAAAATAGTGCTGTCACTGCCACGTTGATGATCAGGGAAGGGGATGACTATGTGAACCGGCTGGTTTTTTATTATCCGGATGGAACCTATGAGACATACGATAAACGCCATCTTTTCCGTTTGAGCGGGGAGGATAAATGCTTTCGGGGAGGAGAGAAGAAAACAATAATCTCATTGAAAGGGTGGAATCTCTCTCCGATGATCTGCTACGACCTGAGATTTCCGGTGTGGAGTAAAAACAGCCTGAAGGATGGCAATTATGAGTATGACCTGTTGTTCTTTCTGGCCAACTGGCCAATCGTTCGGGCATACCCCTGGAAAATTCTCATGGTTGCCCGGGCCATGGAAAACATGGCTTACGTGGCCGGTGTGAACCGGATAGGGAAAGATGGAAGCGGGATGGACCACTCGGGCGATTCAATGGTGGTTGATCCAAAAGGAAATATCCTCTTCCAGGCTCCTGAACGAACCGAGGTTATCCAGCGGGTCACTCTCAACTGGCGGGATTTGAAGCTCTTTCGGGAATCATTCGCTTTTGGACTGGATTGGGATACATTTAGTATAGATTAATCTGAAAACAGATGCCTGAGATCTCTGCAATTATTATCGCATTTAATGAAGAGAAAAATATTCGTCGCTGCATCAAATCAGTCAGGGCGATGGTATCGGAGATCATTGTGATCGACTCCATGTCGACCGATCAGACTGCTGAGATCTGTCGATCAATGGGTTGCCATGTGATTCAACGTGAGTTTGACGGGTTTGGCACCCAGAAACAGTTTGCCGTTGACCAGGCTGCCAACGATTGGATATTCTCAATAGACGCTGATGAGGTGGTATCACCAGAACTTAGCAATGAGATCCAAGCCCTGGCCCAACAACCTGAAATTCCGGAAGCTGGCTTTGAAATCTGTATATCACTGGTCTACCTGGGACGGAAATTCAAACATGGCGGAGCCGGAAACGACTATCATCTGCGCTTGTTTGACCGGAAAAAAGGAGGATTTACAAAAGTAAAAGTGCATGAAGGTGTAAAAGTAACCGGGAAAAGACGCCGACTGAAAGAGGAGATGCTGCATTACTCCTACCGTGACATATCTCATCACCTGGAGAAGCTCAATTTTTACAGTACGCGGGCTGCCCAGGAATATCTTAGTCGGGGGAAACGCTTTCCGAAGTGGTGGGTGATGCTGAAATTTCCGATCAGCTTTGTGCAGTTCTACTTCGTCAAAGCGGGAGTCCTGGACGGATACCCCGGTTTTATATGGTCCCTGTCAGCTGCTTTTTACGCTTCCCAAAAAATCGCTAAATCGATTGAAATGCGGGAGGAATCCCAATGAGTTCATTGCCTGAGAAGTTTAAAAATACGTTTGCCTGATCATGACATTTGAACGAGGATACCAGATCTTTGTCCGGACTGCTTTTATTGCTGGTATCGCAATCATTATTGTCTTTCTGCCCTTCTCTAAATACATCCTGAGTATTGGAATGTGGACCGTGACCGGGGCTTGGATCCTGGAGAGGATGAACCTGAATAAGTTTCTGACTTTTTTCTGTACCGGTTCGCTCGCCAAGAAAATCCTTCTTGGATTTCCCTATATCCTGCAATTGTGGTTTGTGAGTATCGGGAAAGGATTTAAACTCTTTTTCCGGAACAAACCGGCCATGATCCTCGCTTCTGTATACGTGTTGCATATCCTGGGGCTAATTGTCACTTCCGATTTTGGTTATGCGGTTAAGGACCTGCGGACCAAAATACCTATCCTGATTTTACCTCTTATCTTCTCTACACTGAAAACCTTCACCCGGGCAGATTTTTACAGGTTCATAGGCATCTTTGTCATCAACTTGTTGATCGTAACATTGGCGAATACCTGGAGACTAATCAACTTTGACTTCATCGACATCCGTGATATCTCCGTCCATATCTCTCATATTATCCTGGCACTGATGATCAGTATGGCCCTCTTCTTCATGGGGTATTTTCTATACAGGAGGAGGGGGATATCCATCTGGATGAAATTCGGAACTGTTCTGTTGATGGCATGGTTCCTGCTCTACCTGGTTCTCTCCAAATCATTCACAGGTCTGGGTGTATTTTTCCTCACCCTCATCATTATGTTGATCATCTATACCTTCAGAAGCAGGAGAATTTGGCTCAAAACAGGGTGCATTCTCTCTATCCTCATCGTGATAATGGTAGGTGGACTCTACCTGAAATCGGTTGTAACTGATTATTACAGAGTGGAGCCGGTAGATTTAACGACACTTGATTCTGTCAATGCCCGGGGAAGCCCGTATACACATTATCTGGAGAACTTGCAAACAGAAAATGGTCACTATGTCTGGATCTATATTCAATGGTGGGAATTGGGCGATTCCTGGAGCAAACGATCAGAGATTCCGATTGACAGCACCGACCTGAAAGGTCAACAGATCAAGTTCACGCTTATTAGGTATCTGGCTTCCAAAGGATTGCGAAAAGATGCGGATGGTGTGAAGCAACTCACAGAGAAAGATGTTGAAGCAGTTGAAAAAGGTATTGCCAATGTAGTCAACCTGAATCTGTTCAGTCTTCGGGGCCGGATCTATGAACTGCTCATGGGGTATGAAAACTACATGACGACCGGAGATCCTACGGGTTCTTCATTGATGCAGCGATTGGAATTCTGGAAGGCAAGTTGGGGGATCATATGCGATAACTGGATCATAGGAGTAGGCACCGGTGATATGAATGAAGTTTTTAAGCAGCAATATGAAGAGATGAATACAAAGCTGGCACCCCATCAACGATGGAGATCACACAACCAGTTTATGTCGATTCTGATCGGATTCGGCGTATTTGGACTCATCTGGTTCATCTTCTCACTGATCTATCCTGCCTGGGTCAGGCAGGGCTTCCATGATTACTTTTTCCTTGTATTTTTCATCATTGGCACATTATCACTCCTTACGGAAGATACCCTGGAATCACAGGCCGGCGTATCTTTCTTCTATTTCTTCTATGCCTTCCTTCTCTTTGGACGACGGGATCAGGATGCATTGTAACTTTTTAATAAAAGCTGATGCCGATACGGAAGCCCAAAAAATGTAAGGGAACTTTGTAATCTATGGGGCTGCTGATTAGCGGGATACTGTCGGTAGTGGTCGTGATGGTATAGCTTGAGTGGATTGCCTGGTACTTGTAGAAAACCTCGTAATAAAAGCGAAGACGTTTAAACACCTTCATTTTATAGCCAATGCCGATCTGGATCATAAACCCGCCATCTCCCTGGTGGAAGAACGAGGTGCTATCACGTTTGCCGATAGCGCTACCCAAACTGAGGCTTCCGAAAAATGTGTTACCCTTTGGCTTCACATCGTAATAGAGTTGTCCGAATAGAGGAAAAAATAGTCCGTGCTGCCATTTCTCCACACCGATGCCTATCCCCAATCCGACACGACCTTTATACGTGATCCCGTTGATCGTATTGAACGAAATGATGATCTCATCGTTTTTCACCCGTTTCTGGATCCCGTCGAATTTGTCTGTTTTAAATTTTCCTATACCAAAGCCAACACCAGCTTCGGTTCTGTTGAAATACCCAAATGTTCGTTCTTTCTTCTCTTCCTGGGCGTTCAACGTCAATGAAAGAACTACAAAGGATAGAATAAGGGTCAATATCTTTTTCATGACTGATAAGGTTTGGATAAAAGTACAAAAATATTTTTGGTTAACTTGCCGTCGTATAATTCACACATTTCATAATGGAGCAAGCTACAATTCCTGAGAGCCGTTGGATGATCATCGTAAATCCTAATGCTGGTGTGCAAAAGGGAACTAAAGAGTGGCCGAAGATCCACCGGATTATTGAGAAAGAGGGAGTTGACCACGACTTTTTATTTACAGAACATAGAGATCATGCCATTCACCTGGCCCGTAAATCAATCGAAAAGGGGTATAGAAAAATCGTTGTTGTTGGGGGAGATGGTACGTTGAACGAAGTACTTAACGGGATTTTCCTGCAGCAGACCTGCCCGGTACAGGATATAATCATGGGAATGATCCCGATAGGCACCGGTAATGACTGGTGCCGGATGTTTAATGTTCCGTTTGAATATGAAGGAGCGGTGAAGTTGCTGAAACAGAAAAATACATTTGTCCAGGATGTAGGCAAAGTATCCTACCATAAGAAAGATCAAACATACGATCGCTATTTCATGAATGTGACTGGCATGGGATATGATGCCCTGGTGGCAAAAAAGACCAATCTGTTCAAGGAAAAAGGACATGGAGGCCCACTCACTTACCTCTGGTTTGTCTTTGCAAGCTTGTTTCAATATAAGTTTTTAGACGCTGTGATCGAAGTGGATGGAAATCCTGAATTCAAAGGAGAGATTTTCTCCATGAACGTCGGGATTTGCAAATACAATGGAGGTGGCATGATGCAAGTACCAAACGCCATTCCCGATGATGGATTACTGGATATGACCCTGATTGTAAAAGCACCGAAATGGATGGTGATCAGGCATACGAGTAAGCTATACAACGGTACACTAATCAAGCTGGACATGGTTAAAACCTTCCGGGGAAAAACCATTCGCATCCGTTCCACTGGAAAAATCTACCTCGAAGCCGATGGGGAATCACTCGGCCATACGCCGTTCACCTATGAGATCATACCGAAAGCATTGAGAGTAGTAACTGGTGAGCTGGCGAATTGGTGAACTGGTGATATAGTGATATGGTGGGATGGTGAACTGGTGGGGAAATGGCAATGTATGGCAATCCATGGCAATCTATGGCAATTCCTGCCAGTCTCCGCTCTCTTTG
Source organism: uncultured Prolixibacteraceae bacterium (assembly GCA_964616825.1). Lineage (GTDB taxonomy): Bacteria > Bacteroidota > Bacteroidia > Bacteroidales > FEN-979 > QYOJ01. Next base: position 28,928 of record CAZTSX010000011.1, on the reverse strand, counting down.
ATCAGCCCCACAAGTTCCTCTACAGCTTCTGACTCATCTATATTTTTCTTCACCAGGGTTTGCCCTTTATAGAGGTTCACTTTCCCATTCCCGGCACCGACATACCCGTAATGGGAGTCAGCCATCTCACCGGGACCGTTGACGATACATCCCATTACAGCGATTTTCAGTCCGGTTAAGTGATCGGTCTTTTCCCTGACTTTTTGAACAGCGTCCTGGATGTTGAACAACGTTCGCGCGCAGGATGGACAGGAGATGTATTCGGTTTTCGTGATCCGCACACCGGTAGCTTGCAGGATTCCATAAGCTACCGGGATCTCAAATTCCGGATCTTCGGTAATGGAAACCCGGATGGTGTCGCCGATACCATCAGCCAAAAGGCTTCCGATCCCGACAGCTGATTTCAGTCGTCCATCTTCGCCGGCGCCGGCTTCCGTTACACCCAGATGTAACGGATAATCCATCTTCTCCTCCTTCATCCGTTTCACCAGCAACTGGTTAGCAAAGATCATCACCCTCGTGTTGGAAGATTTTAAAGAAATCACCAGGTCGTTGAAATCTTGATGATCACAGATCCGGGCAAACTCGAGGGCCGACTCGACCATACCAAGAGGCGTATCACCAAATTTTTCCATGATCCGTTCCGATAGCGATCCATGATTCACGCCGATGCGGATCACAGTACCATGTTCTTGGCAAATCTTTAATAGAGGGGATAGGTTGCTGGAAACTTGTTCGAAGTACTCCTGGTCTGAAACCGGATGCTGGATGTTAGATATTGGATGACTTGATGCTGGATGCTCGATGCTGGATGCTTGATTCTGGATATTCTTTCCTTTAACCTTGAGTCTTGAGCCTTGAGTCTTATTCCTCGTCCCTCGTCCCTCATCCCTCGACCCTGAAACATAGTTTCCCGGATTAATCCGCACCTTTTCGACAACTGATGCAGCGATCTCAGCGATCTTCGGATTAAAATGAACATCGGCAATAATCGGCGTATTGAAACCGCGAATTTTCAACTCCTTCTTGATATTTTGCAGGTTCTCAACCTCTTTTATCCCCGGCACAGAGATCCTGACATATTCACAGCCGGCTTCGATCATCCGGATCGCTTGCTCCACTGTTGCTTTTGTGTCGAGCGTGAACGTGTTTGTCATCGACTGTACCCGGATAGGATAATCACCACCCATCGGCACATCCCCGATATCGACGACACGGGTGTTAAATCTGGTATATGGATTAAGGTTCAAAACTCAAGATTCAAAACTTCACGTCTCACGTCTTACGTCTCACGTACTTTTAGGCTGTAAATATAGCAAAATCAGTAATTGAATATGGATCTGCCATGAATTCAGGGATAAATTACATCACGAAAATGAAATAGCATATCGAAAACCCGGCGGGATTTCTTTGAGATTATGTATCTTTATCGTTCAGAAACCAAAAACCAAATCTTTTAGACATGAAAACAGTTATCCGCTTTTTTGCCCTTGCAGCGATGCTATTCTTGTTTCCAGGCATCCTTATGACACAACATTATGTGCCGATGGAGAGTTTAGATAAAAACGCCATCCTGGAAGAGTTTACGGGTGTACGTTGCCCGAATTGCCCAGCCGGCCACCAAGTTATGGCCCAGATCCTGGCTGATAATCCCGGCCGGGCTTTCTGTGTGGCTTATCATCCTTTCAACTCAAGTTTTACACTACCTTATCCCGGTGACCCGGATTTCAGGAGGCATTATGCTGACGCCTTTTACACAATGCCCTATTGCGGCAGCAGCCGATTCATGCCCAGTGCCTTTGTCCAACGTCGCCAATGGACACCTGGCGAAAGAATATTAACCCGATCACTCTGGACGGGACACACAAATACCATCCTGGCCGAACCCTCTCCGATGAATGTCGGGATGGCGACCAGTTACGATGAAGGAACCAGTATCCTGACGGTGATCGTGGATATCTATTATACCGACGACTTCCCCGGTGATCACAACCTGATGGTGACTCTTGCTGAAAACGATTTGGTTTCCCAGCAGTCGGGAGCCTCAGGGGACTATACTCACAAGCACACGTTCCGTGAGGCCTTTGTCGAACAGTGGGGTGATCCAATCCTTACCGATGGCACGGCAGGAACCTTCTATACCCGAATTTTTACATACGATTATTCAGCAACCGATTACATCATGGAGAACTGTGAACTGCTGGCTTTTGTGCTCGACAACACCACCGAAGAGGTAATCACCGGCATCGGATGTCTTACCGGAGATACGACCTACATCACTCCAGATGTGACGCTGACAGCGGATACACTCTTTTTTGAGAATCCAGGTCAATGTTTGGATGGCCAGATTGTCACCATCAACAATAGTACGGATATCGATTTGGATCTGCTCTATGTTCAGCAGGAATCTGACGGTAGTAGTTCTTTCCCATGGTCGGTCGAGCCCTGGCCCTTCACCAGCTTTCCTCATACAATGACTCCTGGTGAATCGATTGACCTGAATGTTGTTCTTCCTCTTCCTGTTAAGGGGGAAACGGACTATTACTATGACGAATTGATTGTGGTCAGTGAAATTGATACCCAAACTGTCGTGATTGCCGTCAACCAGGGATTATATACCTCGATTGAAGATCCGGGCAGAATCCAGGGTACACTCTCAATGAATTCTCCGAATCCCTTTGCCAAAACCACCATGATTGAATATTCACTCACACAAATGTCAAATGTGGTGATGGAAGTATTCAATATCAATGGGAAGAAAGTGAAAATCCTGGTTAATGAATCACTCCCATCCGGAAATTATCATGTACAATGGGATGGAACCAATGATGCCGGACAGAAACTCCCCGGCGGGATCTACATCTACCGGCTGCAAGCCAACGATGCTACGTTTACCAGGCGTTGTGTGCTGTTGAGATAATCAACTCAACCCTTTTACATTCGGTTTCCCTGCTACAAAATCTTTCAGGTAGTAAGGTTCAAAGTAAGCCAGGTCTTCGACTTGATTTGCCTGAAACCGTTTTTCTGCAAGAGAGATCATATATTGGGATGAAGCCTGGAAGTCATCAATGAACCGGGCATGGTGATGTAGGGCCAGGAACGGTTTGCATTTTTCAGCACCGTCTCCGGCGAAGATGAGGATATGACCGGTCAGCAGTTCCCGGAAAGAGTTCTCATCGATGATCCTGGCGTCTGTCGAAAAAACCTCCTTCAGCTCTTCATTATACACGGCACAGTAAACCTCCATTCGCCGGGCATCAATCATGGGGCAAACCAGAGGCTGGTGAACTGGTGAGCTGGTGAGCTGGTGAGTTGAGATTGAAAACTGCGGACTGCGGACTGCAGACTGAATTCCCGCCGCCATCGCCTGGAGTGTTGGAATAGCAATCAGGGGTTTATCCAGGCCGTAGCACAGCCCTTTGGCAGCCGCAACCCCTATCCGCAAACCGGTGTAAGATCCCGGACCCATGCTAACTGTGACGGCATCAAGATCAGCATACGTGAGATCCTCAGCATGAAAGAGTTCGTCAATCAAAACAGTCAATACGGAGGAGTGAGCATTAGGTATAGTTGTCTCTCGGATCGAGAGAAGGGTTCCGTCACGAGCAAGTGCTACGGAACAAACAGAAGTAGCCGTTTCAATGGCCAGGATCAGGGACATTATTTCTTTGCGCCGAAAAGGTCTTTACGCTCGACTTTCCTCACTTTGTCGTCATTTTTCAGGGTTTTTGATACGACAGAATAGGGAGCTGTAATCACCTCCAGGCTATCTTTCACTCCAGATACAATTTCGATATACATATTGTCCTGGATACCGGTTTTCACATCTTGCTTTTTAGCAATGCCGTCTTCGAACAGGAATACACACTCCTGGATCTCTTCGGTCTTTTTGGAAGTGACGTAATCAATCTTACGATCACCACGCTGACGGGTTTCGGTATTCTTCTCATTCAACTTGTCCAGGGTATCTTTCGAGATCCGTGTAGTCACTGCCTGGATAGGAACAGTAAGGACATCATAGGCTGTTTCTGTCTGAATATCAACGGTACATGACATGCCCGGGCGGAAAGGACTGAAGTGCGGCCGTTCGGGATCCAGCAGATCTTCGTATGAATCTTTCACGAGGTGGATCTTAACATTGAAGTTGGTCACCTGATCCACACTTACACCGGTGGTGTTGGCAGAGGTAGCGATCTCTGTAACGATCCCTTTGAATTTCCTGTTGAGGTAAGCATCTACTTCGATCAAAGCGGTATCTCCAAGGCTAACCCGGATGATATCGTTTTCGTTTACTTCAACCCGGGCTTCCATCTCATTCAGGTTGGCCAACCGCATGATCTCTGTTCCGCTCGAAAATTGTGAAGCTCCCGTGACTCGCTCTCCTATCAATATGTTCAATTTGGAAACGGTACCATTATTGGGAGCAAAAATGGCTGTCCGGGTCAGGTCCTCCCTCGACCGTTTGAGAGCAGCCTCGGAACTTTTTACCATGAATTCTGATGCCTTCACATCCTGCTTGGCAGAGGTCACCTGTGCCTCAGCGACTTTAAAATTAGCTTTGGCCTGGTCGAATTCTGCTTGAGAGATGACCTTCTGTTTGTGTAGCTTATCCTGGCGTTCATATGTCAGCCGGGCATTCTCATATTGGGCCTCCATCTGTGCCAGCCTGGCAAATGCGTTCGATTCATTTGCTTTCTGGGTGTTCAAAGAAGCGACACTCTGGTCATAAGCAGAGATGTATATCTCCGGGTCAATTTTGGCCAGCAGATCACCCTTTTGGATCTGATCTCCTTCTTTTACATAGAGTTCAACAACCTCACCGGAGATATATGGGGAGATCTTCACATCCGTTTCGGGCTGGATCTTTCCGTTTGCAGAGACGGTCTGAATAATGGTTCGTTTGGTCACTGGGTCGACAGAAACTTTAATTCCCTCATTCTGCTTGCCTTTTACAGCAGCTATTGTGACAATGATGGCAACAACGACAACGATTGCGATAATGATCCAGAGTTTCTTCTTTGATTTCTTTTTAGACATGGAATTGGATTTTAATTTTGGCTGATGCTGATGGGATTACCCATATAAAAGTCGAGGATAGTGGTTTTGAAAATAAAATCGTATTTGGCTTGCAATAGTTCGGATTGGGCACTTGTCAACTCTTTTTTACTATTGTTATAATCATAAGAGGTCACTAGCCCCACATCGAATTTTTGCTCTGTATATTTGAATGACTCTTCCTGTGCAGAGACTTGCTGTAACGAAGAATTATACTTTTGAAGCGAAGCCACCGCATCGGCATAAGCCTGTTGGATTAACTTATTCAGATCTCGTTTCCGTTGTTCCAGATCCAGTTCAGCAATGTGGCGCTGGATTTTTGCCTGGGTGATCGAGCTCCTCACCTGCCAGCCGTTGAAGATCGGAATGTACAGGTTGAATCCAAGAGAGACATTATCGTTGGCATCCCACTGATTTCCAAACGTTTTGGTCTTGTAGGTGCTTTCTTGTAGAATTGGGAATACGCTATCGCCTGTACTAGTTATCCCATATGGAATAGGAGAGATGCTTATAACCGGAGGGATGGATGGATCTATTTCTCTGGCTGCACCTGAATACCCGGTGGCATATGAGCCTCCAAAAGAGAGAGAGGGAGATTGTCCACCACGGGCGATGGCAAGACCTTTCTGGGCACTCTCCACGCGCAACTCCGCACTTTTTATCTCCGGACGTGTGTTTACGGCATGTCCGTAGATCACTTCTGCCGAAACCAGTTCTGCTGGGGCAGCAACTTTTTTTAACAGAGGCTTTTCAATATCGAAATTACGGGATACTTGCAGGTCGATAAGCTGTTGCAATGATAGATAGGAAATGTTGAGCCTGTTTCTGGATTCAATCAGAATAAGTTTTTCAGCAGAAGCCTGTGCCTGGATGTTTAGTAAATCACCCTGGGCTGAAGCGCCTGCATCTACCATCTTTCTGACACGCTCAACTTGTTCCTCGGTGATGGCTAACTGACCTACTGCCACATCAAGGATCTCCTTGTTAAACAGGATATCAAGGTAATAGCCGGCAACAGCCAGTGAAATATCATTTTTCAATACATCCAGGTCATATTTGCTGGCTAGCAATTCAATCTGGTTCTGTTTCAGGGTGTTGAATTTCTGCATCCCGTTGAAAATCATTAGATTCGTTGAGAGGCTGAAGTTGTTTGACCGAACAGTTGTATTGGCAAACGTATTTGTGTACTGGTCTATGGTTTGACCGGTGTTCCATATGTTCGTGGCATTGAAATTCAGGTTGGGGAGCATATTTAATCCGCTCTGAAGCAACGTCGCTTTGTTAGACTCAACCATCCTGATTTGCTTCTGGATGTCGAGGTTGTTATCCAGTGCATAATCAACACAATCTTCAAGAGTCCAAACATTTTGAGAGACGGAAGAGAAAGAAAATAAAAAAAAGATGGATCCGAGGACAACTAATTTGCCCAATAATGGAGTTTTTAATCGAAACATGACATCTTAAGTTTAAGGATTCAAAAGTACGTATTTTTAATCAATCACAAGAGTAGAAAAACTTAGACGTCTGGAGCACTCAAATGTTACAAACTGGAAAAGATCAGTTTTATTTCCTCAAGCCCTATTTTTCTTATCTTTGCAGTCGAAAATTAACAGCATTATCGTATGAAAAAGTGGTTTATTTTACTATCGGGTGTTCTTATTTTCGGAAGTCTCGCTTTTTTCCCTTCCTGCGACATGGAAGAACCTACCGTGGGAATTCTTGTAATAACTGTAGTCGATTCGAATGGAAATATAGTTACTGACGAGCAGGTATTCCTGGCAACCAGTTACCAGGATCTACAAACAGGTAACTGGTTCATATCGAAATATACTGATTTCAGGGGAGAGGTGTTTTTCATGGACTTACAACCGATATATTATTGGTACGACACAGAGCACTGGGAAGATTATGGTGGCGCCCAGGTTTATGCTGGCATTGAACATCTTGTTACCTTGTGGGTAAACACCCCTCAACCTTAAAAGTTGAGCACGAGAACATATGTTCATATATTTATGAAATTTGATTTTCATATATCTTGAAATGTTCGTAAACTTGCACCCCGATTTTTATTGGCCAGACTCTCGATGAAGCAAAAGCAAACCGTCAACCTCCTTTCTTTTGTAAGCCTTCTGATTCTTGCGCTCTGTTTTTTCTCTTTTTCAGAAAGTTTAGCTTCTGAAAACAGAGGTAAACCGCAGGGCCTGGAACATGATACAGCCTTCTTTCGCGATGAGGCGATTATTCTTGAGGAGGAATTCAATGCCGGAAAAATGATCATTGAACACGTGGTGGATAATCACGAGTGGCACATCGCAAAAATCGGAAAAACTCACATCTCCATTCCGTTGCCGGTGATTCTGTTATTTGATGGCAAAATTTTTTCTTTCTGGTCATCGAAATTCCATAATGAATCACACACCTATAACGGATTTACGTTAAAGGATAATAAAATTATCGCAGCAGAAGATCATGGAAAAACTGTGTATGACTTCTCGATTACCAAAACGGTTTTTGCCATTCTGTTCAGCTGCCTGTTGTTGCTCTGGATCTTTATCTCAGTCGCTAACAGATATAAACGCAATCCCAAAGAGGCACCTAAAGGAATGCAATCCCTGCTGGAACCCCTGATCATTTTCATCCGCGACGATATTGCAAAGAATTCGATTGGAAAGAAGAAATATGAGAGGTTTATGCCCTTTCTGCTCACTATCTTTTTCTTCATCTTTTTAAATAATCTGCTTGGGCTTATCCCTTTTTTCCCGGGAGGTGCCAATGTGACCGGGAGTATCGCAGTCACAATGGTGCTGGCAATCTTCACATTTATTTTAACTACAATAAACGGAAATAAACATTATTGGGTGGATATTGTGAATACACCGGGAGTCCCCTGGTGGCTGAAAATTCCTGTTCCACTGATGCCGGTTGTGGAGATTATCGGGATTATCACAAAGCCGTTTGTATTGATGGTACGACTCTTTGCCAACATCACAGCCGGCCATATTATTGTTCTAGGTTTCGTAAGCCTGATCTTTATCTTTGGAGCTATTAGTGATGGCCTTGGATATGGTGTATCGGTTGTTTCTGTTGCGTTCATCCTTTTTATGGATCTGCTGGAACTGCTGGTTGCCTTCATCCAGGCTTATGTATTTACCCTATTGTCAGCTCTCTACTTCGGACTGGCAACGATAGAACCTGAACACCATTAAATGATTAATGATTTACGAATGACGATTTACAATAAAAAAAACATGGTACAGACGAGGCATTTCTCGGCCCTGTATGATTTGAACCTTTAATTAAAACAAATACTATGGAATTATTAGCAATTTTATTAGAGGTGGCCGGTGATTTTGCCGCCATCGCCCGTCTGGGAGCAGGCATTGGAGCAGGGATTGCAGTTGTGGGAGCAGGCATTGGAATTGGAAACATTGGGAAGAGCGCTCTTGAATCTATTGCCCGTCAGCCTGAAGCTGTTGGTGACATACGTTCCAACATGATCATCGCTGCTGCTCTCGTGGAAGGAGTAGCGTTTTTCGCTATTGTAGTTTGTTTGCTGATTCTTTTTATCTAGCAAACAAACGGTTCTTAATGGTTTAACGGTTGGTTGAACCATTAAGGACTTTTATTAGAAAATCAAAAAAAACGATATGGAACTGATTACCCCCGGACTTGGACAGATTTTCTGGATGACGCTGGCTTTTCTGGCTCTGTTATACCTCCTGCGAAAATTTGCCTGGAAGCCCATTCTTAATGCCTTGAAAGATCGTGAAACATCTATCCATGATGCGTTGCACGCAGCTGATAAAGCGAAAGAGGAGATGAAGCAATTGCAATTCAGTAACGAAGAGCTGCTAAGGCAAGCGAAGGATGAGCGGGATGCAATCTTGAGTGATGCCCGGAAAGTGAGAGATTCGATTATCGAAGAGTCGAAAGAGAAAGCCAAAGAAGAGGCTGCACGGATCATTACCAGCGCCAAGGAGAGTATTGAGAATGAGAAGATGGCAGCGATGACTGACCTGAAAAACCAGCTTGCGGAGATGTCGCTGGAGATTGCTACAAAGATCCTGGAACATGAGTTAGCTGATGCCAGGCAGCAGGAGGCTTTTGTCAAACAGCAACTTGCAAAAATCAATTTTAATTAGAAAGAGGATCGAATGAGGATATCTCTGGTAGCGGAACGGTATGCAAAGGCACTATTTGAGCTGGCTGTTGAAAAACAGCAAGTCGATGCGATATATGCTGATGCACAGATGCTGGCCTCCGTTTGCCGGGAAAACAGGATGCTTGTGCTCGTACTGAGATCCCCTGTCATCAGTGAGGAGAAAAAAGAGAAGATCCTGAAGGATCTCTTCAGCAAACGGTTTCATCAGATCACGCTGCAGTTTCTCTTAATCCTGGTCAGAAAAAACCGGGAAGTTTACATTCCTGAGATTGCTCAGAATCTGATCGAACTATATAAAGAGTATAAGCATATCCTAACCGTTTACCTGACTACGGTTATTCCTGCAACGGAAGCGATTCGGAATAAGGTAAAAGAGATAATAAAAGAGTATACCAAATGGAGAATCGACTTGGTTCAGAAGATAGATACGGATATCATTGGGGGATTTATCCTTAACTGGAACGATATGCAATATGATGCCAGTATCAGTTGCCAGATCGAACGGTTACGGCGTGGCTCCGCCAGTGTGAATTTATATAAAAAAGGATTTTAATATGGCAGAAATAAAACCAGCTGAAGTATCTGCAATCCTTCGAAAGGAATTAGCCGGATACCACAACGTTGCTGAACTTGAAGAGGTAGGTACTGTATTACAGGTGGGTGATGGGATAGCCCGGATCTATGGTCTCACCAACGCTGAATCCGGCGAATTGGTTGAATTTGAGAAAAATGGTGTCAGAGCCATTGTACTCAACCTGGAGGAGGACAATGTAGGTGTTGTCCTGCTCGGAGAAGCCCTCGATATCAAAGAAGGTGATACCGTGAAGAGAACCCGCCGGATTGCTTCAATCGAAGTGGGCGAAGGATTACTTGGCCGCGTTGTCACCACTCTTGGAGAACCGGTCGATGGAAAAGGAAAGATTGAGGGCAAACGTTATGAGATGCCTCTGGAGCGGAAGGCACCCGGAGTAATCTATCGTCAGCCTGTAAACGAGCCCCTGCAAACAGGACTAAAAGCAATTGATGCCATGATCCCCATCGGACGTGGCCAGCGTGAGCTGATTATTGGCGACCGGCAAACGGGAAAAACCGCTATCGCCATCGATACCATCATCAACCAGGTAGATAATTACCAAAAAGGAGAACCTGTATACTGTATCTATGTAGCGATTGGGCAAAAGGGATCTACGGTTGCCAATATTGTGAAGACACTGGAAGAAAAAGGCGCTATGCCCTTTACAGTTATAGTTACTGCTACCGCCTCCGATCCGGCAGCCATGCAATTTTACGCTCCCTTTGCCGGAGCCGCAATCGGAGAATTTTTTCGGGATACAGGACGGCCTGCGCTTGTGGTCTATGACGACCTCTCAAAACAAGCAGTAGCTTATCGCGAGGTCTCCCTGTTGCTACGTCGTCCTCCCGGACGGGAAGCCTATCCGGGTGATGTATTCTACCTGCACTCGCGCTTACTTGAACGAGCTGCACGTATCATTTCGTCGGATGTCATTGCTCAAAAAATGAACGATCTTCCCGAGTCCATCCGACATATGGTGAAAGGAGGAGGATCGTTAACCGCTTTGCCGATAATCGAAACACAAGCGGGTGATGTCGCTGCCTATATCCCAACCAATGTGATATCCATTACCGATGGCCAGATTTTCCTTGAAACAGATCTCTTTAACGCAGGGATTCGTCCTGCGATCAATGTGGGTATCTCTGTTTCCCGTGTTGGCGGAAATGCACAGATCAAATCGATGAAGAAAGTTGCCGGCACCCTGAAACTCGATCAGGCCGAATACCGTGAACTGGAAGCATTCTCCAAGTTTGGTTCCGACCTCGACGCGGCAACCAAAGCTGTACTGGACAAAGGAGCACGCAATGTGCAGATCCTGAAACAGGCACAATATTCTCCAATGCCTGTGGAGCTGCAGATTGCAATCATCTTTTGCGGAACAAGGGGATTGCTCCGAGATGTTCCGGTAAGGAGTGTCATTGATTTTGAAGTTGAATACCTCCACTATATGGAGACTCATCACGAAGCTGTTCTGGGGCACCTGAAAGAGGGAAAACTGCTTGAGGAAGACCATAAAGCGATGGAGAAAGCGGCAGCCGATATCTCAAAGAAATACGAAGTAACCAAGTAGGAACGAGGCATGTCTCGTCCATACAAAATGCGAATGGCGAAAAGCGAATAACGAAAAGCAAAAATGGCTGGCTTAAAAGAAGTACGGATCAGAATTGCATCGGTAAAGTCGACCGAACAGATCACCAATGCCATGAAAATGGTGGCTGCATCCAAACTTCGAAGAGCGCAAAACTCCATCCTGAAACTCAGACCTTACGCCGCTAAACTTCGGGAGATCATGCAAAATCTGAGCGCCAGCGCTGAAGATTCGAATGAGAGCGGATTTGCCGAAGTGCGTAAACCAGAACGGATTCTTCTTGTCGTTCTTACCTCCAACAGAGGACTGTGTGGTGCATTTAACTCCAATATCATCAAAGCTGCTTCACAGCGCATCCATGAAACCTATAAAATTCAGTTTGAGAACCAGGCAGTTGACCTGATTACGGCTGGCAAGAAAGCGACAGACTATTTCAGGAAGCGAAAATATAACGTTGTTGAGTCGTGGGATGAGATTTATGATTCGCTGACGTTTGAAACGGTAGCTACACTGGCTGAGAAACTGATGCAGTTTTTTACTGACAAGAGCTACGACAGAATTGAGATCATTTACAACCAGTTCAAGAATGCAGCAGTTCAGCGTCTGATGACAGAGCAGTTCCTGCCGGTTGAGCCGGAGGAGATACCTGAGCAGACAGACCTGAAAAAGGTCGAACCCGACTATATTTTTGAGCCCGATAAAGAGACGATCCTGGACGAACTGATCCCTAAAACTTTGCGGATTCAGCTCTTCAAAGCGATCCTGGATTCCTATGCAGCAGAGATGGGAGCCAGAATGACTGCCATGCAGCAAGCCACCGAAAATGCAAAGGAGATTCTGAAAGAGCTCCGGATTTCATACAACAAAGCTCGCCAGAATCAGATTACCCGGGAGATTATCGAAATTGTCTCAGGCGCTGAAGCGCTGAAATGATAATGGTGCTTACTGCCAAATTTATTCGAGTAGCTTAACCAGCTTATTATACCAACCTTTTCCATATTTTCTAATCAACGCATCTTTTAAAAAAAGATAGAGGAGCAATCCCTCTTGATGCCCTTTCTCCAGCCCTTTTGAACAGATTTGCCATTTGTGGTAGTTGACAACTTCACCGGTTGCCATTTTTGAGATCCGGACCGGATACAAATGACAGGAAAGAGGTTTGGGAAACGGAATCTTATGTAGTTGGAATGTTACCTCGATAGCACAGCGGGCAATATTCTGATCAAAACAAATATAGGCACACGCCTTTTCTTTAATCAAAGGAGTCACATAGTTTCTGTCTGCATCGTAATCGAAAATCCCTGTACACTCAATTTCCTCAATTCCTCCCTGTGTCATATATGGCTTGATCTCCTTAATGTAGTCGTCCAGCAATGAGATCTCCTCATCTTCCAATGGCGCTCCTGCATCCCCTTCCACACAACAAGCTCCCTTGCATGCGGAGAGATCACAACAGAAAAAGACCTCTTTAAGTTCGTCGGAAATCAATACACCATCTAAATCGATCATAACTATTCAATGTAGGAATGCATCAATGCAATAATACAACAATTCAACTAATTAAAAGATAACCAGATAATTAAATAAACCGACAGAAAAAAGAAAAAATTAAGTTTTAACCAATTATTAGTATCCCTGTTTGTAAAAAAAGAATATTTATATCTTTGCGCCTGTTTGTTAATCAATTAACCTTATGAGCGCTGAAAGTTTGATTCTCTTTTTCATTGTGGGAGCTTTTCTTGTCGGTGTAGCGATCCTCTTTTCCAGCTACATTCCTCCCACATCAACAAATCCTCAAAAAGCTGAAGCCTATGAATGTGGTATTCCAACAGAAGGTCTCACCTGGCTTCAGTTCAATGTAGGGTATTATCTCTTCGCTATCATCTTTCTGATTTTCGATGTGGAGACGGTATTTATCTTCCCCTGGGCTGTGGTAATGAAAGAGGCTGGGATTACCGGGTTCATTGAGATCATCATCTTCTTCTTCGTCCTTGGTCTGGGTCTTCTTTATGCCTGGAAGAAAGGAGCGTTGAAATGGGAGTAAAGATCAAGAGCATGAAGTATTCGGATTTCCTGGACAACGATTCCCTGGAGTTGTTTAAGAAAACCGGCGGAAGTGTGATGCTGACAACCATTGACGATGTGATTGACTGGGGACGTTCCAACTCCATCTGGCCTCTCACTTTCGCTACCAGTTGCTGCGGTATTGAGATGATGGCAACGGGCGCTTCACGTCATGATTTTGCCCGTTTCGGGATCGAGGTATATCGTGCTTCTCCCCGCCAGGCTGATGTAATCGTTGTAGCCGGAACAATTGTTAACAAAATGGCTCCTGTTCTGAAGCGCCTCTATGACCAGATGTCAGACCCCAAATATGTCATTGCAATGGGTGCCTGCGCTGTTTCCGGAGGCCCCTTCTTTTATAACACGTACCATGTGGTCCGGGGAGTGGATCATGTCATTCCGGTCGACGTTTACATACCTGGTTGCCCGCCCCGCCCCGAAGCGCTATTGTATGGCGTGATGCAATTGCAGCGCAAAATCAAACTGGAGACGATCGGGAAATCCGGAAAAGATAAAGAACTAGTCAATCAATAAAACTCACCTACTTTGTCATTGCGAGAGCAGCGAAGCAACACCAGTTCACCAACTCACAAGTTATATTATGGATAACGAGAAACTGCAAGAGAAAATAGTCACCCTGGTTCCGGAGGCAGTGCAGGAAGAGAATCCTCAGTTCCTCACGCTGACCGTTCCTCCCGAAAAGCTGAAGGTTTTTATGTCCCACATGGTTGAAGAGAAAGAGCTTGATTTCGATTACCTCTTCTGCCTGAGCGGAGTCGACTGGGGAGAGGAATTGGGTGTGGTATATCATCTCACATCAACCAGGCACAATCATAGTGTAGAGATCAAGGTAAAAACGGAAAACCGGGAGAATCCTGAATTTGACACTGTTAGTGATCTCTGGAAGAGTGCCGATTTTTTTGAACGGGAAGTATGGGATCTTTTCGGAATCCGTTTCAAAGGCCATCCGGATATGCGCCGTATCTTTCTGGAAGAGAGCTGGGTGGGATACCCCATGCGGAAAGATTATACAGATGATGTTAACATCATAGAACTGTAAGGTATGAAAGAAGTAGTAAATCTACCTGTAGATAGTATTGAGAGAGAGGAATACCATATTAATATGGGGCCTCAGCACCCCTCCACCCATGGGGTTCTACGGTTGGTGGTAACCCTTCAGGGTGAGATCGTAAAGAAGGTACAGCCGCATTGTGGCTATATCCACAGGGGTATAGAAAAGATGTGCGAGAAAGACACCTATCAGCAGATCATTCATCTCACCGACCGGATGGATTACCTCTCTGCACACATCAACAACCATGCAGTTTGCCTTCTTGTTGAAGGAGCCCTGCAGGTGGAAGTCCCTGAACGTGTTGTATATATCCGCACCATCCTGGATGAATTGAACCGGATCGCTTCTCACCAGCTATGGTGGTCGAGTTTCGGAATGGATCTGGGCGGCCTGACCTGTTTCTTTTATGGCCTTCGTGACCGGGAAAAAATTCTCGACATCTTTGAAGAGTCCTTCGGATCACGTTTACTCCACAGCTATTATCTTCCCGGAGGCCTGATGCAGGATATTCACCCCAATTTCCAGAATCGGGTTAAGGAATTTATCAAATACAATCGTAGAAAGATCAAAGACTATGATCGGCTTCTGAGCGGAAATATCATTTTCCTGGAGCGTAGCCAGGGTGTCGGAGTCATGTCAAAAGAGCTGGCCATCAACTACGGTGTGAACGGCCCGTCAGGACGCGGTTCAGGTTGGGCTTGTGACATACGAAAGAAATACCCTTACGCAGCTTACGACAAAGTTGAGTTCAATGAAGTCCTTCGTACCGAAGGCGACACCTATGCACGTTACATGGTGAGGATGCAAGAGATCCGTGAGTCGATGAACATCATCGAACAGCTGATCGATAATATCCCTGAAGGAGATTTCAGTGTTAAGATGAAGCCGATCATTAAATTACCGGCCGGGGAGTATTACCAACGCGTGGAATCGGCACGTGGTGAGTTGGGTGTTTACTGTATCTCCGACGGAAATAAAACTCCATTTCGAATGAAATTCCGAACGCCAAGCTTTGTGAACCTGGGCGTGCTGGATACAATCAGCCGCGAGATGAAGATCGCTGACCTGGTTGCCATCGGCGCCTCACTTGATTTAGTAATTCCGGATATTGACAGATAATATCATTTCCTATGGCTTTTAACATATACGACTTCACGTCATTCACTCAATCGATCGACAAAGCACTTTACGAGTGGCTGCCACCCTTCTGGGCGCTGGTTGTGGAAATGACAATCATCGGACTGGTCTTCCTGATTTTCTATGCTGTTGTCGGCTTGTTCCTGGTCTATGCCGAACGGAAGGTTTGTGCGTTCATGCAGAACCGGGTCGGTCCGAACCGGGTAGGACCTTATGGTGTTTTTCAGACCATTGCCGACTTCATCAAGCTACTGATGAAAGAGCTGGTTTATATCAAGAACTCCGACAAGCTGCTCTTCAACATTGCCCCGTTCATCGTGATCATTGCCTCTTTCATGGCTATCGCTGCCATCCCTTTTGCCAAGGGGTTGCATGCCATTGATTTTGATATCGGGATTATGTATGTGGTTGCGGTAACTTCACTAGGGGTCGTTGGTGTATTGCTTGCCGGCTGGTCCAGCAACAACAAATACTCCCTGATCGGTGCCATGCGCAGTGGCGCCCAGATCATCAGTTATGAACTTTCCGTCGGCCTCTCTTTGCTGACGATCATTGTGCTGGCTGGCACCATGCAATTCTCCCAGATCGTAGAGATGCAGTCGACAGGGTGGTTTATTTTCAAAGGCCACATCCCAGCCTTCATCGCCTTTGTGATCTTTCTGATCGCCAGTACCGCCGAGACAAACAGAGGGCCATTCGACCTGGCTGAAGCTGAATCGGAACTGACAGCCGGATTTCACACGGAATACTCCGGGATCAAATTTGCTTTCTTCTTCCTGGCTGAATATATGAACATGTTTATTGTGGCTTCGATTGCCGCTACTGTCTTTCTCGGCGGATGGATGCCGTTCCACATTTACGGATGGGAGGGATTCAATCACATCATGGATTTCATCCCGCCATTCGTCTGGTACGCTGGAAAAACCGCTTTCATTATCTGGATGATGATGTGGTTCAAGTGGACCTTCCCGCGTTTACGAATCGACCAGTTATTGACACTTGAATGGAAATACCTCCTGCCGATCAACCTGGTCAACATTCTCATCATGGCTTTAATCGTATTAATGGGTTGGCATTTTTAAGATTATGAACAGTATCTATAAATACTTTGCAGATATCTTCCGGGGAGCGAAATCGCTGCTTATCGGCATGTCGGTGACCGGAGGATACTTTTTCAGTCCGAGGGCGATTGTTACACAACAGTATCCCGAAAACCGGAAGACACTGAAAATGTTTGACCGTTTCAAAGGGGAGGTGTTGATGCCTCATGATGCAAACAACCAGCATCGTTGTACGGGTTGCGGAATTTGTGAGGTCAACTGTCCAAACGGATCAATCGAGGTCATCTCCGACCGGATCGAGACACCTGAAGGAAAGAAGAAACGGATCCTCGACAAGCATATTTACCATCTCTCCATGTGCTCGTTTTGCAGCCTCTGCATCAAGACCTGTCCGTCTGATGCGCTTGAATGGGGCCAGATCTTTGAACATGCCGTCTTCGACCGCGCTAAGCTGACCAAAATTTTAAATAAATCCGGATCATCCATTATTAAAGATATTGACTAATGACGAGCAATCAATTCATGTTCCTACTCTTTTCGGCGGTCATCGTGATCTTCTCCATACTCACTGTGACCAGCCGGCGGATTCTGAGGGCAGCAACATTTCTGCTGTTTGTCCTTGTGGCCACAGCCGGCCTCTATTTTCTGCTGAAATATAATTATCTGGCTGCGATCCAGCTGGCCCTTTATGCAGGGGGTATCGTTGTATTGATCATCTTCTCTATCCTGCTTACGAGCCATATTAATGAACGGCTTCCGACTGCAGGGTTGATGAAGAAGCTACCCGCCGCCCTGATCGCAGTAATGGGAGCAGCGCTCTGTATATCTGTCATTCTCCAGTATAATTTCATTGGAACTGTGGGTGCCACCGAACCGACAAATGTCAAACTGATTGGAGAGAGTTTGATCAACTACGGGAAATATGGGTATGCATTGCCGTTTGAGGTGATCAGTGTCCTGCTGCTGGCAGCAATGATTGGAGCCATTATCCTGGCTAAGAAACGTAAAGATTAATGAAATAAAGAGCAAATATCATGTTTGAAGGAGTTCCATTATCCTGGTTTTTAATTTTGAGTACCATCATGTTTTTTGTGGGGGTGTATGGCTTTTTAGTGAGAAAAAACCTGATTACACTACTCATGTCTATCGAGTTGATCCTGAACTCTGTTTGTATCAACTTCGTAGCATTTAACAAGATCCTCTATCCGGAACATATGGAGGGGATGTTTTTCACCATCTTTATCATCGCTGTTGCAGCCGCGGAGGCCTCTGTAGCGATCGCAATCATCATCAATATTTACCGGCGTATAGCAAGTATTGATGTAGAGAAAATGGATAAGATGAAGTATTAAATCGTAAATCGAAAATCTAAAATCGTAAATCGATATGTTTAGTTACACAATCTGGATTGTCCTGATTCCCCTCTTCGTTTTCCTGCTCATCGGATTCTGGGGTCATAAGTTCAAGCCCGTCGTTTCAGGGATTGTGGGATCAGCGGGTCTGTTCGCAGCCTGGATTCTCTCCATCTTCACGGCATACATATATTTCTTTGATGTAGGAAAAGTCGATGATGTGTATCAACAAATCATCGGGTATAACGTGCTGTGGTTGCGGTTTACAGATACATTACATATCGACATGGGCGTGCTGATTGATCCCATTTCGGTCATGATGCTGATCGTTGTCACTACCGTATCGCTGATGGCTCACATATACTCCACAGGATATTTGAAAGGCGAAAAAGGCTTTCAACGATACTATGCCTGCCTCTCCCTGTTTACTTTCTCTATGCTGGGACTGGTGGTTGCAACAAACATTTTCCAGATGTATATCTTCTGGGAACTTGTGGGTGTTTCATCTTACCTGTTAATTGGATTTTACTACGAGAGACCCTCTGCGGTCGCTGCTTCCAAAAAAGCGTTTATCGTGACACGCTTTGCCGACCTGGGATTTTTGATCGGGATCCTGCTCCTTTCATACTATACCGGGACGTTCGACTTTTTGGAACTGACCAGCCCCACAGGGCCTGCAATAGGCACCCCTCCTGCCGCTACCTTTATCGGCATGTCGGTCCTCACCTGGGCGATGATCCTGATCTTTATGGGTGGCGCCGGAAAATCGGCTATGTTCCCGCTTCATATCTGGCTTCCTGATGCCATGGAGGGCCCAACTCCGGTTTCGGCATTGATCCACGCTGCTACCATGGTCGTTGCTGGCGTATTCCTGGTTGCCCGTTTGTTTCCCATCTATATAACCGTTCCGATCGCCTTGCAGCTTGTTGCCTGGGTAGGGGCTTTCTCCTCCCTGTTTGCGGCGATCATCGCTTGTACTCAACACGATATTAAACGGGTGCTCGCCTACTCCACGATGTCCCAGATCGGATATATGATGTGCGCTCTGGGAGTCTCAGGAATGGGAGGTCACGAAGGACTGGGTTATATGGCTTCGATGTTCCATCTCTTCACACATGCCTTCTTCAAAGCGCTTCTCTTCCTCTGTGCCGGAGCCATCATCCATGCCGTTCACAGCAATTATATGTATGATATGGGAGGCCTGCGAAAAAACCTTCCAATCACGCATATAACATTCCTTATAGCCTGCCTGGCTATCGCCGGGATCCCTCCCTTTGCCGGTTTCTTCAGCAAAGATGAGATCCTGGTGGCAGCCTATCATCACGATACCGCGCTATTCATCATTGAGTATGTTGTAGCAGGTATAACGGCATTCTATATGTTCCGGCTCTACTTCGGCATCTTCTGGGGGAAGAAACAGGATTATCATCATACCCCTAAAGAGGCACCTAAATCGATGACGATCCCACTGATTTTTCTGGCTTTCGGAGCGATGTTTGCCGGGTTTGTCCCCTTCTCCCACCTGGTCACATCCGACAGGCAACTGGTTGAGATCCACACCGAATGGATCATCGCCATCCCCTCAATTGTCATCGCAATTGTGGGCATTGGGGTAGCCTGGGTCATGTATATCAAACCTACCGATATACCTCAGAAAGTCGCTCATTCACTGCACGGTTTCTATCGGGTAGCATTTCATAAATTCTATGTCGATGAGCTCTACCTGTTTATTACCAAGAAGATCATCTTTAATCATATTTCAAGGCCGGTTGCATGGTTTGATCGTCACATTGTCGATGGATCCATGAACGGCATTTCATTTGTTACAAATCAGGCTTCTGACAAAATCAAAGGATTCCAGTCCGGCCAGCTTCAGCAATATGCCCTGGTGTTTGTTTCCGGCGCAGTTATCCTTGCCCTGATTTTCATCTATTTATGGACATAATAAACGGTTGACGAATGAATATACTTTTTTTATTAATCATTATTCCGGTCCTGACCATCATAGGGATACTCTTTACCAGAGACAACAAACAGGTACGGGTAGTATCTGCTATTGGGATGACCTTTCAGCTGATTACAGCAGCTGTCATCATCCTCTGGTTCCTGGCAGAACGGAATGCAGGGAATACAGCAGAGATCCTGTTTGCCAGCAATTATGTCTGGTATGAAACCCTAAACATCCATTTTTACATTGGAGTAGACGGAGTCTCTGTTGCCATGATCGGGTTGACCGCGATGGTGATCTTTGCCGGGATATTTGCCTCCTGGCAAGTGGAGGACCTTCCGCGGGAATTTTTCATCACACTGATACTTCTCTCGGCCGGGGTGTTCGGATTTTTCATTTCCCTGGATCTCTTCACCATGTTTCTCTTTTATGAAATTGCAGTGATCCCGATGTACCTGTTGATCGGGATCTGGGGAAGTGGTCCACGGCATTACAGTGCGATGAAACTGACCCTGATGCTGATGGGGGGCTCTGCCCTGATCCTGGTTGGATTGCTTGGTTTGTATTTCAACTCCAACCCCGATGGCGGCCCTCTTACCTTCGAAATCCTGGAGATTGCTAAAGTGCAGATCCCGATGAATGTCCAGCTCTTCTTCTTCCCTTTCCTTTTTATAGGATTCGGGGTGTTGGGAGCGCTCTTCCCGTTCCACACCTGGTCCCCCGACGGTCATGCCTCCGCACCTACAGCTGTTTCTATGCTTCACGCAGGCGTACTGATGAAACTTGGAGGATATGGTTGCTACCGGGTCGCTGTATTTTTGCTTCCTGAAGCTGCACATGAGCTGGCCTGGATCTTCCTGATCCTGACTACGATAAGTGTCATATACGGAGCGCTGGGAGCCGTCTGGCAGAAAGATCTGAAATATATTAACGCTTACTCTTCAGTGAGTCACTGCGGTCTTGTTCTCTTTGCGATTCTAATGTTCAACGAAACCGCAATGAACGGAGCTATCATGCAGATGATCTCACATGGTATCATGACAGCCCTCTTCTTTGCCCTGATCGGGATGATCTATGGAAGAACACATACTCGTTATGTCAACGAGATGAGTGGGTTGATGAAGGTGATGCCTTTCCTGGCAGTCGCTTACGTAATCGGCGGTCTGGCATCTCTGGGACTTCCTGGATTCAGCGGTTTCGTCGCTGAGATGACTATCTTCGTTGGGGCTTTTCAACACGCGGATACCTTCCACAGAGTGGCTACTATCATCGCCGCCTCTTCCATTGTGGCTACAGCAGTCTATATATTAAGGGTCGTTGGCATGATGCTGTTAGGAAAGATTAACAAGCCTGAATATGAGATGATTACAGATGCCAAATGGTATGAGCGACTGAGTGCAGGATCCCTGATATTCGGGATCACAGCAATCGGGATTGCACCCTTGTGGTTATCAAACATGATCACGAAGGGACTGGTACCGATCATGGAAAAGTTGCTGGCAATGAATTAAATGAAAAGATAAAAAAACGTTAGACGATATAAAATTCCGACGATATGCTGATTCTGATCATGAGACATGAATTACTGCTGGTGCTGATCACAGTAATTTTATTGTTGGTTGAGATATTCCTGCCGCCCGACAGGAAACAGAAGATCATCCTTCCTGCTATTATCCTTTTTGGAATCGTGATGATCCTGGGTTTCCTGCCGGGCCCAACCGGAACACTGTTTGGTGGAATGTACATCACTACATCCCTGACGCTGCTGATGAAGAACATCTTAACCGTAGGTGCTTTTATTGTTTTATTGCAATCGGTTGACTGGTTGAAGAAAGAGGAGAACAAAGACAAAATCAGTGAGTATTTCCTGCTTCTCTTCTCCACCCTGATCGGGATGGAGTATATGCTCTCCTCTGGCGACTTCCTGATGTTCTACCTGGGACTCGAACTGGCAACCATACCTATGGCAGCGCTTGCCGCCTTTGAACGGTTCAAAGAGAAGTCGGCCGAAGCAGGTGTGAAACTGATTTTTATCTCTGCACTCTCTTCGGGAATTCTCCTCTATGGTATCTCGATGATTTATGGTACGACCGGAACACTTTATTTTGATGGAGTAGTAAACGGTATTGACGGATCTCCTCTTCAGATTCTGGCGTTTATCTTTTTCTTTGCGGGGATGGCTTTCAAAATCTCAATTGTTCCATTTCATCTCTGGACAGCCGATGTTTATGAAGGAGCTCCGGTGAACATCACTTCATATCTTTCGGTAATCTCCAAAGGAGCGGCGGTGATGATCTTTACGATCCTGTTATTTACTGTTTTTTCAAAGATCACTGCTCTCTGGGAAGATGTTGTTTATATCACCGCTATTCTCACTATGACCATCGGTAACCTCTTCGCACTTCGACAGCAAAACCTGAAACGGTTTTTGGCTTTCTCCTCGATTGCCCAGGCAGGATTTATCTTCCTGGGGATCATCGGGCAGAGCCAGCTTGGGATGACAACGGTGATCTACTTTGTGTTGGTCTATGTGTTCTCCAACCTCGGAGCTTTCGGAGTGGTATCCGTAATCGCAAACCGGACCGGCAAGGAGAATATTGATGATTATGATGGATTATACCGCACCAATCCACTCCTGAGTCTGACTATGATGCTCGCTCTCTTCTCACTGGCGGGCATTCCGCCGGTTGCAGGATTTTTCGGAAAGTTCTTCCTCTTTACTGCCGCTGCTGAAAAAGGGCTCTATATCCTGGTACTGATCGCAGTGCTGAATACGATCATCGCCCTCTACTATTATTTGCTTGTAGTCAAGGCCATGTTCCTTAACCGAAGTGACATGCCAATAGAGCATTTTAAAAGCGATGGGTATTCCCGACTTGGATTAGCACTCTGTGTAGCCGGTATCGTGATCATAGGCATATATAGCCCGGTATATGAATTCATCAATCAACTCACCTTCGGTATTAACTAATCTCCTGGAAACAACACATATTATGACATTAAAAGGGAAACATAACGTTGCAGAGATTGATGGAGTCAGGTGTACAGTTGTTGAGACTGGTGCAACAAAGGAGCGCCTTGAATTCCTGAAGGCGTTGCTCAGCCACAATGGCTACGAAGTGAAAACAGAGCAGGAGAAAGATAAAGAAGGAACCATGCTGGATACGTTTGTGATTGGTGTTACGGATATTCTGTTCAATCCTGTTATCTCACTATATCAGAAGAAATTGTTTCGGGAAGACGGGCATGAAGTTACAGCAGCATACTGGGAGCAGAAACCGGCCGATACGGAGATTCCTTACTGGCAGGTCTAGCAGTACCAATCATGGAAAAATTCAATCTTTATTTCACCATACTGATCGTGCTGGGGTTCTTTGTCCTGGCTACGTTTCTGCTTGTAAGTCCCTCATTTTCATATCTTAGCAAAGAAATCAGAGTCATATTTTCGGTGTTCCTGTACCTCTATGGAGTTTTCCGTGTTGTTCGCGTGATAACAAAACGCAAGCGACGTGATGATGAAGATGCCTGAAATCAGCTGTTTATCGAAATTTCTCCCGGAAAAATTTGGCTGAGAGTATCAGAAATTTCATATCTTTGCGTTCCTTTCCAAAAGATAGTGGTTCGTTAAAGCAAAAATCAATTATGAAAGATATTCTTAGAAGATGGAGATGGCTTCCAGTCTTGGGAGTTGTTTCTGTTTTATTTTTAACTGTTTGTGGAGGTGATCCGGCCAAACAACTTGATACTCCCACCAGAGGCGTGATGAAAGTGGCAATTGATGACTCCTACCGTTTGTTCATGGAGTCAGAGATTTATACCTTTGAGGCGACCTATAAATATGCCCAGCTGGACACGATATACGGCACTGAGGTTGAAGTGTTTCAGGATTTCATGAACGATAGCGTACCACTGATCGTTGTGAACAGGAAACTCACCAATCGGGAAAATGAGATCCTTACCGCCCAGCAGATCGTTCCCAAAACCACACGTATCGCTTATGATGCTATAGCCCTTATTGTCAACAGCGACAATCCCGATTCCGACATCCATTACGATCAGATAAAGGATATCTTAACCGGAAAAATTTCTTCATGGAGCCAGATCAATCCCTCGTCGAACCTTGGCGACATCAAAGTTGTATTTGACAACTATAAATCAGCTAATCCAAGGTACTTCAAAGAAAAATTTGAACTCGACAGCTTGCCTCCCACATGCTATGCTGTGCAATCCAACCGTGAGGTGATCAGCTATGTGGAGAAATCATTGAATACGATAGGTGTGATCAGTGTCAACTGGATCAGCGATAAACGCGACTCGGTGTCAAACGACTTCCTGAACCGGATCAAAGTCGTCGGCGTCAGTCGCCCCGGGGACAATGACCCTTCTGCCAATTTCTATCAACCCTACCAGGCATACATTGCCGAAGGCCTCTATCCGTTTTTACGGGAGGTCTATTGCATCAACCGTCAAACATACAGTGGCCTTGCCTTCGGCCTCTCTGCATATATTGCCAGTGATAAAGGTCAGTTGATCATCCTTCATTCAGGGCTGGTTCCAGCTACACAGCCAATCAGAATTGTGGAAATTAAACATTAAATATTAGGAGATATAATTATGCTACATGTTGCTAAGAAACATGGTATCCTGGTTGTTACATTCTTGCTCGCTTTTTTTGTTTCGCCAATTCTGGCACAGGATCTTCAGGATGCCATAAAACTTACTCGAAGTGAACAATTCGCTGCTGCTGATAAATTGTTCAGTACCCTTGTACAAGAACATCCCAGTGACGGGGATATCTATTTTTATTATGGGGACAATTACCTGAGGCAATATTTTCAGGATACGCTGAACATCTCCTTTAATGAGATGTCAGATGCCGCGAAGGCACTCTTCATCAAAGGGATTCAGGCGGAACCTTCCAACCCGGTCAACTTTGCTGGTTTAGCGGAGATTGCTTTGATGAAAAAGAACACCCAGGAAGCTCAGTCATATATCGACAAAGCCTTTTCACTTTTCCCGACCAGAAAGAATAAGATCGAGATGACACCTGAGCAAGAAGCTCACACGTTGGTAAAGATGGCGGATGCCTTTGTAAAGGCGAACATAAAAGATACCACACAAATATTTGCTTTCCTGAGAAGGGCTAAGGAAAAGAATCCAAGCAATGAAGAACTATATATTGTTTGGGGAGATGCCTATATATTTTTGTTGAATGACGGCTCCAATGCCATTGCCAATTACAACATTGCACAGTCGTTAAATCCCAACAATTCGATGGCTAAGTTAAGGATCGGTCAGTTATGGATGAAAGCGAAACAGTACCAGATGGCACTGAACTATTACGAAGAAGGGGTCAAGATTGACTCCGCATTTGCTCCTGCATACCGGGAATTGGGTTTCCTGCTTTTTAAAGCGGGCAGATATTCGGAAGCCAAGAAGATGTTCCGGAAATTTCTGGAACTGTCACATGGCAATATCCAGGCCCGTCTCCAGTTCATCAATACCTTGATGGAACTGCGGGATTACCCGGAAGCGATCGCAGAGATAGACAAGGTATTGACAATGGATACAACCATCATCGATGTTTACAGGGCCCGGGCTTATGCACTCTTTGAAAACAAGGAGTATCAGAATGGCCTGGTAGCGATGGAGAAATTTTTTAACAGATCTCCTGAAGATAAAATCCGGACTGCCGATATCACTTATTACGGGCGGTTGCTTTCAAAGAATAAAATGGATTCACTCGCCGCTATTGCGCTGTATGATGCATTTGAACGGGATACCTCAAAAATCGACCTCCTCTCTGAAGTAGCTATGAGCTATATCAAGATCAAAGATTACGATAATACGATCCGGATTTATTCGCTGAAAGATTCTGTTGGTGAGGCGAATGTGTTGGATGTTTATAATTGGGCGAAAGCCTATTATAATATCAAAGACTACGAGAAATCAGCGGAGATGTTTGAGCGGTTCACCAAAGAACAAACGACCTATGTGCCAGGATTTGTCTGGTGGGCCCGAACACTATTTAACCTGGACCCCGAGAGTGATATAGGGATGGCCAAACCGGTGTATGAACAGATCCTTGAGATCACCAAAGAAGACACAGTCAAATACCATAAACAACGACTGGAAGCTTACTACTACCTCGCCTACTTTTACTACCATCAGTATGTGCTGAACAAGAAAGATCTGGATCTAGCCAGGGAATCGCTGAAATACAACAAAGATGTTCTTGCCATTGATCCGGAAAACGAAAAAGCCAAGCAAATGGTAGAAGCATTGAAGCGAGTGATCAAATAATCTTTTTTATTTATATTTTTTTTATAAATTTGCCGTTTCAAATTAATGAAAGATATCAAGTAATCAATAATTTATCAACTAAAAAGTTACAAAAATGAGCAAGAAGACTAAAAAAGGCGGACAGGGTTTAGGTGACACCGTAAGGTCTGTTTTTACTACAGGTGCCATCATCGTTGCATTTATTGTTGCAGTGTTGATTTACCTGTTAGTCATGGGGAATCCCATCAACTTTGAAGGCGGAAACCCGGCAGGTCACCCGTTGCCAGGAAATTACCTGGGAATGGTGTATAAAGGTGGATGGGTTGTCCCATTCCTGATTTCCATCAACCTGGTACTATTGATCTTCTCCGTTGAACGCTGGATTACTCTAACTCGCGCCAAAGGAAGAGGAAGAATCAATGTATTTGTGAAAAAATTGCAGGACTTCCTGGATGCTAACCAGATTGATGATGCGGTTGCAGCTTGTGACAAACAAAGAGGTTCTCTTGCTAATGTCATGC
Organism: uncultured Prolixibacteraceae bacterium; assembly: GCA_964616825.1. GTDB lineage: Bacteria > Bacteroidota > Bacteroidia > Bacteroidales > FEN-979 > QYOJ01. The sequence continues at coordinate 2,112 of CAZTSX010000011.1, read as the reverse complement.
GAGCCGGTCTGTTGCGATATAAAGCACTGAAGGAAGACCAGACTCTGGAAAAAGATCAGAAGATTGTGGCCCTGCAGAAAGAGTTTGAAGAGGCAACAGCACTTGAGTTACCAATTCTTTCCCGCAACCTCGTCATTCTCTCAACCATCGCCACTGCCTCCGTATTACTCGGTTTGTTTGGTACTGTGCTCGGGATGATCCGGGCTTTTGCCGCACTGGCTGTTGCTGGCGCTCCCGATGCACTGGCACTCGCTACAGGTATCTCCGAGGCGTTGATCAATACAGCATTCGGTATCATTGGTTCACTGCTGGCTGTGATCTTCTATAACTATTTCTCGACGAAGATCGACAACTTCACCTATAAGATTGATGAAGCCGGATTCAGCCTCATACAGACCTTTGCTGCCACAACCAAGTAATTTTCCTGGTTGACCTCAGACGTTTGTACGTTTTGATCTGTTATTCATCAATTAAAATTGAAGTAAATGCCTAAAATAAAACCCCCAGTCAGTACACCACGCATAGACATGACGCCTATGGTGGACCTGTTTGCACTGCTCCTGACATTCTTCATGCTGACCACCTCGTTCCGCCCACAGGAAGCTTCCATGATCGATAGTCCTGTTTCTATTTCGCAGAAACAGGCTCCCGATTTCAACCTCATGACGATCTATGTGAACAAGGAAGGAAAGTTGTTTTTCGATATCGATAACGGAAGAGATTCAACAACCAAATATCGTGAACAGATCCTGAGGAAGATGGCAGACCGCTATGAGATGACATTCACTGATGAGGAGTATGATCTCTTCGGACGTCTGTCATCTTTCGGTATGCCGATAAAAGATCTGAAGAAATGGATACATGGCGAGAACTCGCAAGAGAGGGATCTCCTCCAGATTGGTATGCCGATGGACTCAGCCGACAACCAACTTGGATATTGGGTACTCTATTCCCGTATCGTGAATCCCCAGGCGGAAGTGGCCATCAAAGGCGATGCCGATGCCAACTACATGGTAGTGAAGGAGGTCATGGACCTGCTACAGGACAATAAAGTGAACAAGTTTAATCTCATTACCAATATGCAACCAGAGGAGGTCAGTTTGGATGACCTGCCACCGGAGCGTTAAATAGGAAGATGAGATCTCATTGATTAAACAAAACTGATATATGGCTCAGATACAATCCAAAGACCAGGGAAAAGGAGGCAAAAAGAAGGCGAAGAGGTACTCGACCGAGATCGATATGACCCCCATGGTCGACCTCATGTGTTTGCTCATCACTTTCTTCATGCTGACCACTGCCTTTGCCAAGCCAAAGGTGATGGTGATTACGATGCCTGAAAAAGATAAAACTGAAGAAGAAAAAGACAAGCCTCAGATCTCAGCTGAGCGTACCCTGAATATTTTACTTGCCGGGAATGACGAAGTCTTTTACTACAAAGGCCAGCCGACTCCGGAAAAACCCATGCCCCAACTGGTGAAAAGTGATTTCAGCAAAGATGGAATCCGAAGGCTGTTACTGGACTGGAACCGTGACCTCTTTACTCAGATCACAGAATACAGGGAAAAACGACTGACCGGTGAGATTATCGTTGCCGATTCGACGTTTAACAAGACGATCAAGCAGATGAAGCTGGATGACAAGAAGGGACCGATCGTTCTGATCAAAGCGGATACTGCAGCTAGATATAAGGATATTGTCAATATCATTGATGAAATGGCAATTACCAACATTGCCAGCTACGCTGTCGTTGATATTGGGGAAGTGGAGGTGATGATGATCCAGGCAGTAAAAGCCGGGACTCCGCTTACAGAATATCCTAAGATTCAGGTTAAAGAAAAATAGGTCGAGTTTCATTATTAAAAACCAAGAAGGACTATGACAGCAAAACATCAAAGCGTTGAATCACTCGAGGAGATGGTCTTTAAGAACCGGAACAAGACCTATGGAGCATACATGCTTCGGAAGAAGTATAAGAAGTATATGATTACCTCTATGATCGTGGCAATTTTAGTTATGGCAGGCATTGTGGCATATCCGATCATAACAGCCGTCGTAACCCAGGGAAGGATCATCAAAGAGGAGCTAAGTGTTGGCGCAGAGATGCTGGAT